>CAZZMZ010000004.1:0-122469 GCA_964655445.1 uncultured Mariniplasma sp.
CTTCTTTTTTTAATACTCTTGATACACTCATCATCATTCAGTTTTCAAAGACCTTCTTGCACTTCCTCTTGGGCGTGCTTTATAATTCTACCACTTGGCGTTAGCCTTTGTCAACACATAAATAAACTTTTTAAGTTTTGTTCAATTTAGTGTCTAGGATAGATGCTCTTTTGGGAGCGACCTTTATCATTCTAATATATTCGAAACTTAAAGTCAATAGATATGATACAAAAAAAAATGAAATCTTTTAGACTTCATCTTTTAATCGTATCGATTCTTATTTTTACATTCTGTAAAGCACTTCATTTTGATATTGAAAGCCTTCACGATACCATTCTTTAAAATACATAAATAAGGTAAGCTGGTACATAATGTAAAACACTGGTATCATAAAATCGCTTGCAATCGTTAAGGACTGATAAGACTCAATCAAAGCATATACAAATAAGTGAATCATATATATAGAAAGGATAGAT
The DNA here is from genome assembly GCA_964655445.1 of uncultured Mariniplasma sp. Classification (GTDB taxonomy): domain Bacteria; phylum Bacillota_I; class Bacilli_A; order Acholeplasmatales; family Acholeplasmataceae; genus Peloplasma. Next base: position 477 of record CAZZMZ010000004.1, read on the forward strand.
AGGGAAATATAACCTTTAATGGCAACGAGTGGACAGTCTTTTGAACATACCTTTAGCATGATACCAATGAGTGATAATCCATGTCCAATACCAAGGAGTATAGATATAATTGCATATGGCTCGAAGAAAGAGAATTCAATCATAAAAAAATTGAAACCAATACATAGAGCACTCAGCAAACTTAACCACTTAATGGTTTTATCCTTTCTCACACCTAAAAATAGACCGATGAGTCCAAATAAAAATAAAAGCTCTCCATAGCGTATGAAAAGCGAAACAGTTGGATAAAATAATGAAAGCTCAACAAAAGAACGATTGACTGCGTGAATAATTGTAGCCAATGTATTTAGCACAAACGATACGAGCATCATAAGTATAGAAAATTGTTTCAAATGTGTACCCCCGTAAACATTCTTATTTCTATTTTATCATCTTTTTGAACAAATAATATATAAAAAAAGAGGATTTTCATCCTCTAATGAGTCTTAAGATGTCATTATATGTGACAAACACAAATAAACCAAGGAGTATGAAGAACATTACATTATTGATTGTGTTCTCTAATCTTCTGTTTAAAGGCTTGCGTGTTATCGCTTCGATACCAAGGAAAACGAGTCTGCCACCATCAAGTGCTGGAATTGGTAATAAGTTTAATAATCCAATATTAATACTTAAGAATGCCGTGAATCCGATTAGTGCGACCAATCCTTGACTTGTTGTACTACTCACAAGTGAGAAAATCCCTACTGGACCTGATAAATCGCCAATACCTAAATTTTCAGATGGGTTAAAAAGTAATCCGATGGTGTTAAACACTTGCATCATGTTTGAATAAAATGCTCTAAAAGGATATAAAAGTGTGTAACCTAAATCAAAATCAGCGGTTGCTTGAATACCTAATTGAAAGACAATCGGTTGATATCCAAGCTTTTGAAGTGCATTTGCACTAATCAAATCGTACGTTGCTGTACCAGCATTTCCATTTCTATCATATCTTACGATAATCGTGCCTGAAGTGTTTAATTTAAAATAACTAATAAGTTGATCCCAGTCTTGAATAGGCGTTACTGTACCAAAATCATTTTCAATAGATGTGATGATATCACCAGGCTCTAGTCCACCATCACTTTTTGCTCTACCAAATGTTTGACCGATGGTTGGTGTATCATTATATAAAGTCCGATCTTCTGTGATATTTGTGATGCCTGCCATTTGAATCACTACAGAAACCGTGACATCATTTACTTGATAGGTTTGTCCATCTCTTCTATATGATAAAGATACATAAACTGAATCTAAGTTAGACATGACACTTGAAACGTCTGTCCAAGCATGAATAGGTGTACCATTAATAGCAGTGATTTCATCGCCTACTTCTAGTCCTACAATGTCTGCTGTTGAGCCACTAACAACACCGCCTAATGCATTCGATGCTAAATTAGGCTTAACCGCAAAGAAACCAACAATTAAAAACAAGAAAAGTGCTAAGATGAAGTTCATCAAAGGTCCAGCAAAGATGACTAAAAACCTTTGCCAGAGTGTTTTACTTTCAAAGCTTTTTTCTTGTGGTGTGATCCACATTTCTTTTTCTTTACTAAATTGATATCTCGCGTCTCTAACGACACTAAACCTTTTTAATTCACCTTGAATGTCAAGTTCAATATATAAAGGATTAAAATCTTTCCCATATAAATCAAAGGATTTGACAATGCCTACATAATCAGATGATAGTTCACTATTCATGATGATATATTGAACTTGCCCTTGACTATTGAGCTTTACACCGATGACTTGTTCTTTTTTAATTAGTGCATCTGAAATGCTTTCTCCTGCCATGGAGACATAACCACCAATAGGTATACTGCGTATCGAATAGATGGTTTCTCCTTTTCTTTTTTGATAAATAGCAGGTCCCATACCAATCGCAAACTCATGGCATAATATACCTGCTTTTTTTGCAAAATAGAAATGTCCCAATTCATGGATTAAAATGATGACACCTAAAACGAGTACAAATACAATGATATTGAGTAAAAACATAAACTACCTCTTTTCGTACGCTTGAAACAACGCTGTTTGAATCTGATGATCCACATTTAATATATCTTCAAGTGTTGGATTTAATTGGTTTTTGAATGCATTGACAGTCTCAAAAACAATTTTTTCGATCTCTAAGAATGAAATTTTCTTTTGTAAAAATAATTTTACTGCAGCTTCATTAGCTGCATTCATAACAGTGGGTAATAACCCGCCTTTTTCACCTACTTCATAGGCAAGTTTCAAAAGTGGAAATCTATGAAAGTCCATAGGTTTAAATGATAAAGAACTAAGTTCGAATGGATACTCTATGTTAGGTCTTTTGGGATAAAAAAGTGCATAGGCAATTGGTAAACGCATATCTGATGCTGAAAGACTTGCTTTCATCGTACCATCCTTGAAAACTGTGATACCATGACATATGGACTCATCATGTAATACAGTTTCGATTTGATTGTAAGGTAAATCAAATAAATGGTGTGCTTCAATGACTTCTAACCCTTTATTCATCATAGTTGCACTATCAATCGTAATTTTAGCACCCATATGCCAATTAGGATGTTTTAATGCATCTTCTAAAGTAACATGGCTTAGCTCCGATCGTTTGAGATGTCTGAAAGATCCTCCGCTTGCTGTAATGATTAACTTTTTCACATCTTCTATATTTTCTCCACGTAGTGTTTGCCAAATGGCAGAATGCTCACTATCAATAGGATATAGTTTGACATTATAGGTTTTAACAAGATCTTTAATCAAAGACCCCGCCATGACTAATGTCTCTTTATTTGCTAACAAAATGTCTTTATGCGACATTATAGCTTCTATGGTAGGACGCAGTCCTGCTGAGCCAGAAAGAGCGTTTAAAACGGATCCTTTGACAGGGTATTTAACAAGTTCGATTATACCTTCATCTCCATGTACAAATGTGATGTTAGGGTAAAGAGATTGATAATTTTTTATCGCTATATCAGATCTTAAACACACAATATGTGGTTGAACCAACTTTAAAATATCGTGATTTTTTTGATCATCACTGCCTAAGGATAGACCTACAATTTGAAACGTATTAGGATGATTTAAACAGACATCAATTGCTTGTAACCCAATCGAACCTGCAGCACCTAAAATATAGATATGTTTCATACAATAATCGCTGGGAATAGTCTATAAATCATTAAGAACACAGCTGTTAAAAACATAGCCACAAACATGACTGAATCAAATCTATCTAAAAGACCGCCGTGTCCTGGCAAGATATTCCCAAAATCCTTAATATTAAAAGTTCTTTTTAGTCTTGATGCGACTAAATCGCCTATTTGAGCGATAATACTGCCAAGAAATGTAATTGGTACAATCACTAAGCCTTGAACCCATAATGGAACGTTTTCACCTAGTGTTGAAAAGTTATCAAGTAATGTTTGTTCACCACCTGAGTTTAAGAAATCTCCTAACCAAGTGCCTGGGAAAAAGACTGAACCATAAAATAAGGCAAAGCTCGATGCAATGATGGTTGCAAAAATAGTTCCTGCAATCGCACCTTCCCATGATTTTTTAGGACTAATATGTGGTGCCATTTTATGTTTACCAAACTTCATACCAAAGATATATGCAAAGATATCAGTTGCTGATGTGATGAGTAATAGATAGACAATAAATCTAACACCTAAAAAACGTAAGATTAAAATCGATGCTGCACCGAGCCCAACATAATTAATAATAGTTAATGCTTTACCAACATCTTGACCATCAAACTCTTTAAATAGAACCATGAAACTTAAGATAATGACTGTAAATAAAGGAATTGTAATACTTAAGGCACCATTTGCTTGAAGTGGATTGTGGATTGAATTTCCTAAAACACCACCGACACTAAAGAATGTGCCTAACGTTAGTAAAAAAATACCAATCTTTGGAAGCTTTTGAAATTTCTTTTTGCCTTCATACATGCGAATCATTTCATGTGTAGAAATAATGACAAAAAGTGCCATAAAAATTTGAAACATTTCTAAAAATATTTCTATACTCACGACAGGTATGAGTAATACAGCGAGTACGATACCTGTAATCAATCGATCTCTCATTTTAATCCTCCAAAACGACGGTGTCTTTGTTGATAACTTTTAATTGCTTTTTTAAGCTCTTTTTCACTAAATGCTGGCCAATGAACCTTTGTAAAATAAAACTCTGCATAGGATACTTGCCATAATAAGAAATTAGATAATCTCATCTCACCACTGGTTCGAATGAGTAAATCGACGGGTTCTTTAACCATGAGTTTAGAGACTAAATCACTTTCTGTAATTGGTTTTTCAAGTTCATTCACGGCACGAATAATTTCATCATAACTGCCATAATCGACACAAAGTGTCAGTTCAAAACCATTAAAGTCTTTCGTTTCTTTTTCAATGGTGTTTATCACATCTAATAATTCAGGACTAAAGCGGTCTCTTCTGCCTGCAAATGTAATCTTATAATTAATTTCATGCATTCGGTGTTTATTTTCATGAAATAATTCAACAGGTTTTGACATTAAGTAATCGACTTCTTCTTTAGGTCGTTTCCAATTTTCAGTAGAAAAAGCATAGACACTTAATTTTTCTATGCCTAAGTTTTGAGCTATTTTAGCCACTTTAAATAAGTTTCTACCACCTTGATAATGTCCAAAGGATCTTGGTTGTCCATACTTTTTTGCCCATCTACCGTTACCATCTAATATGATTGCAACATGCTTGGGTATGTTTTTTTCATTCACTCATAATCACCTTATGATATTATACCCCATTTTTAATATAATTAAAACAGATTGAACTGTTTTACATATTTTTAGATAAAAAATAAAAACGCATGATTTTTTTGATTTTTCATGCGCTTTTTTATCTGTTTTTAAATTTTTAATAATTCTTCTGATTTTGATTTAATCTCTTCATCAATCTTCTTAATAAATTGATCTGTCAGATCTTGAACATCCTCAAGATATCCTTTTTCATCGTCTTCAGTTAAACCTAATTTTTTGATGTGGTCGTTACCGTCTCTTCTAACGTTTCTAACACCTACTTTTGCGTGTTCACCCATTTTTTCAACATCTTTAATAAGTTCACGGCGTCTTTGTTCGGTTAGTTGAGGTAAAATCAAACGAATACCAACACCATCATTTTGAGGGTTTAATCCTAAATCTGATGCATAAATCGCTGTCTCAACTTGTTTTAAAATCGATTTATCAAATGGTTTGATATATAATTGATTACCTTCAACAGCTGAAATTGAAGAGATTTGTTTTAGTGGTGTTTCAACGCCATAATATGGCAAATGAATTTTGTCAAGTAAAGCTGGATTAGCGCGACCTGTACGGACACCTGCAAATTCTCTTCTTAAGACTTCAACGGTTTTACCCATATGATCTTCGACTTCCATTAAAATTAAATCTGCTTGTTCACTCATCTTTTATTCCTCCCATTTAACGATTGTTCCAATTGGTTCTTGTAGGACTGCTTTTTTCATGTTGCCATGTTGATTCATGTTAAAAACTAAGATATCAATTTTGTTTTCTCTGCATATCGATGCAGCTGTTTGATCCATGACTGCAAGCTTTTGTTGTAATACTTGTTCCTGTGATAAAGATGTAAACATGGTTGCATCATCAAATTTGCGAGGATCCTTATCATAGACACCTTCAACACCATTTTTAGCCATCAAAATGATATCTGCATTCAGTTCTGCTGCGCGTAGTGCGGCTGCAGTATCTGTTGAAAAGAAGGGTGAGCCAGTACCACCAGCAAAGATTAAGACACGTCCTTTTTCAAAATGTCGCATCGCACGTCTACGAATGTAAGGCTCTGCAACTGCAGAAATCGGAAGGACTGTCATCACACGAGAAGGCACCATGACTGACTCTAATGCATCTTGAAGTGCTAAGCTGTTCATAATGGTTCCAAGCATACCCATATAGTCTGCTTGTGCACGGTCCATGCCAAGTTCTTCGCCTGTTTTACCACGCCATAAGTTACCTGCACCAACCACAATACCTACTTGAACACCTAACTCGTAGATTTCCTTGATTTCTGTGGCAATACCTTTAACTGTGATCGGATGAATGCCGTATGTGCCATTTCCTTTTAAAGCTTCTCCACTCAGTTTCAATATGACTCTTTGGTACATGTTTGCCACACTCCTTTTAATATACTTACTTTATTTTCCTACGTTAGCTGCTGCTGCAACTTCTGCTGCGAAATCTTCTTCTTTCTTTTCAATACCTTCGCCAACCTCTAAACGAATAAAGCTTAGAACTTGATTCTTGTTTTGCTTTAAGAATTCTGATACTTTGATGTCTGGATCTTTAACGAATCCTTGATCAACTAAGCAGATATCTTGTAAGTATTTATTTAAGCGTCCAATCACCATTTTTTCAACGATGTTTGCTGGTTTACCTTCAGCTAACGCTTGTTGAGTTAAGACATGTTTTTCATGTTCTAATGTTTCTTGATTCACTTGTGAACGATCTAAATAAAGTGGTTTTTGAGCCGCAACATGCATTGCGATATCTTTACCTACTTCAGCATCTTCAGTAGCTAAAACTGCTAAAACTGCAATTCTACCGCCCATATGCTTATAAGCACCAAAGCCTTGGTTAGCTTCTTTTGTAACGCGTGATACACGTCTTAGTGAAATCTTTTCACCAATTGTTGCAGTTGCATCTGCTAACAGTGTTTCTACTGTTTTACCGTTAATCACTAATGCTAATGCTTCTTCTGTATGTGTCACACTTGATTTTAATAAGCCATCAGCTAATGTATCAAGTAATGCTAAGAATCGATCATTCTTTGCAACAAAATCTGTTTCTGAGTTTAATTCAAAGATGACTGCTGTGTTGCCATCAACAACTACATTACATAAACCTTCAGCAGCAACTCTACCTGCTTTTTTAGCAGCTTTAGCAATACCTTTTTCTCTTAAGTAATCGATAGCTGCTTCTATGTCTCCGTTTGTATGTTCTAAAGCACCTTTGCAGTCCATCATGCCTGCGCCAGTTCTTTCTCTTAATTCTTTAACCATTTGTGCAGTAATTGCCATATATAAATCCTCCAATGTTTTTTATCTTAAGTTTTTTTATAAATAAAGGGGATTTCTCAATCCCCTATGTAGCATTATTTTAGTACATCAATGAGTTCTGCTTTTTTAAGGGTTGAAAAACCTGTGATACCACGTTCTTTTGCGAGTTGACGTAGTTCAGCAACTGTCATTGCTTCTAAAGCTTCAGTTGATGATGTTTCTTCAGAAACTTCTTCAACAACTTCTTCTACAACTTCTTCGACTGTTTCTTTAACAGTTTCAGGTTGAGCTTTTTCTTTAGCTTTATAATTGGTTCTTTCTCTTCTAGGTGGCGCTGATGTAATAGGTTCATCTTCGAACTTTTCAACCACTCCGCCTTGAGCTTCAATCACAGCATTACCCATGACCCATGCGATTAATTTAACAGCACGAATTGCATCATCATTTGCAGGAATGATATAGTCTACATCATCTGGATCACAGTTTGTATCAACGATACCGAATACTGGAATACCTAACTTACGTGCTTCTAATATAGCATTTTTTTCTTTACGTGGATCAACGATGAAGATTGCTTCTGGCACTTTCTTCATTTCTTTGATACCACCAAGGAATTTTTCTAATTTTTCACGTTCATTCTTTAATTGTTGAACTTCTTTTTTAGGTAATTTCTCGAAAATACCATCTGCTTCCATCTTATAAAGATCGTGAAGTCTCTTAATTCTTTTTCTGATGGTCTTAAAGTTAGTAAGTGTACCACCTAACCATCTTTGATCAACATAAAATTGACCTGTTCTTGCTGCTTCTTCTTTGACTGCTTCTTGTGCTTGCTTCTTAGTACCAATAAATAGTACCTTGCCGCCTTCTTGCACGATGTTGAAGAGTGCTTGATAAGCTTTTTCGATTTCTTCAGCTGTTTTCTTCAAGTCAATGATATAAATACCATTTCTTGCAGTGAAGATGTATGGTGCCATTTTAGGATTCCAACGACGTGTTGCGTGGCCGAAATGTACACCAGATTCCAATAATTGTTTCATTGAAACGACTGCCATAAAATAATTCCTCTCTTTTCGTTATTTTTTTCTTCTGCATCACTTAAAACGATCCACCCTAAGGCACTCGAACCGAGAAACATGATACATGCTTATTTTCATAGCCTTAATAAATATAACATATTTATATATGATTTGCAAGTTTATATACTCATTTTTAAGTGATTTTAATGCCCTGTACTACCAAATCCTGAGGTTCTTTTTGTCTCTTTAGTGATTTCATCATCTGTTTTTGAAAATGCAAGAAAAACACCTTGAGCGACGCGTTCACCTTTTTTAATTGTGACTGGTTCATCTTTGATGTTGATTAATGGAATCATAATATGTCCCTCATTATCTGGATTATTATAATAATCTGCATCGATGACTCCTACACTATTACTCATCATAAGACCTTTCTTAATAGCCAGTGATGATCTAGGAAAAACAAAGAGCGCTTCTGTTTTTGGCATCGTCACTTTTAAACCAGTAGGAATGAGTTGGATTTCTTTGGGAAGCAGTGTGATATCTTCGATAGACGCTAAATCATAACCTGCGCTTGCTTCAGTTTGGCGATGTGGAATGATTGGGTTTAAATGACTATATTTTTCTATGATTTCAAATTTTCTCATGTTTTAGCTCCTTGAGATAGTTAAGCACAGCGTTTTCTCTTTGGAGCACTGTGCGTAGTCCTTTTTTCGTATGATTTGCATCATTCATGACGCTTATGTTTTTTAAAATGGCTTCATCAAATGAAATCCATTGATGCTCTAATTTTTGTTTTTTCTCTAGCTTATTTTGTGTAGGTTCACCAAAGCTTTGAATCTTGCATATGTAATAATATGATGTTTGCAAATAGACATGCTCATCTCCGCGTATGCCATATCTGATTTCTTCTGTTGTACATAATAAAGAATCGATTGTTAGATCCTCTGCACCAATTTCTTCTTTTAATTCTCTTTTTAATGCACACTCATGATCTTCTTCTGCTTTAATACCACCACCAGGAAAGGTGTAATCATCATAAAGACGAGAATATAATAAACAAATCTTTTGGTCCTCGTTTAATATGACACCTCTTACAGTTTGTCTTGTGCGTTGGAAACTATCTTTAGTCAAGCCTTCTTCGATGATCAAAGAACCTAGTCTTCTCATTTTTTCACCATCCTTGGGTGTGTTTTTTGATAGGATTTTTGAATGTTTTCATGTGAGACATGTGTATAGATTTGTGTGGACTTGAGGTGTTCATGACCAAGTAACTCTTGGACAACTCTTAAATCCGCACCGTGATTTAAAAGCGTTGTTGCAAATGCATGTCTGAGCATGTGTGGATGAATCTGAAATGTTTCACCAGAGTCTTTAATAATCTTTTTTAAAATGAGTTGAAGCCCACGCTCTGTTAAAGGTGTCCCTTTGTAATTGATAAGTAAATAAGGTTCTGTGGTTTTTGGACCTTTTGCAAGCAAAATCGGTCTAATGTATGTTAGGTAATGCTTTAAATCATGCTCTAGGGTTTGATGAAAAGGCACAAAACGATCCTTAGAGCCTTTTCCATGAATAAGCATTTGTTTATGTTCAAAAGATATATCTTTGATGGTGAGACCAATAAGCTCACTTGCTCTAAGTCCCATACTAAAAAGCATATCTAAAATAACATAGTTTCTAAAGCCTAGAGGTTTTGTACGATCAATTGATTTAAACAGATAATTAATTTCTTCATCATGTAGAATCTTTGGTAGTTTTTTGGGTATTTTAGGCGTTTCCAATTGTTCGAAAATGTTGATATCAATCATGTTTTCTTTAACTAAATAGTTATAAAAGGTACGTAAACTAGATATTTTTCGTGCAATCGATTTTTTTGCGTATTTTTTCACATCTAAAAATGCTAGATAATGTCTACCTAGTCGTTCACGTCTGACATCAAGTAAATTTTCTGCTAGTTCTTCTTTTTTAATGAAATTTTCAAAATCAAGAAGATCTCTTTCATAGCTTTTAATTGTATGAGACGCATAATTTTTTTCTGTAGATAAATAATCTAAAAATTTATGAACAACATCCAACTATAAAACCTCCAGATAGGACTTTAAAGCATCTAATGATCTTTGGGCATAAAGTTCTTTTCTCATGTGTTTTTTGTGTTTATAGTCTAATTGAGGTAATAAACCCAAATTGGCATTCATAGGAACAAATGACTTGTTTTCAGTTGATACATATGAAGCCATTGCTCCCATCATTGTGACCTCTGGTAAAGGGTTTATCGCACCTTTTTTTATCAGTGAGGTCATTTGAACTGCTACATTAAGTCCAGATGCAGCACTTTCTACATAACCTTCTACACCACTGATTTGACCTGCAAAAAAGAGATTTGGATAGATTTTTGATTGAAAAGCGTTATTTAATAATTTAGGACTTTCTAAATACGTGTTTCGATGCATGACACCATATCTTAAGATGTTCGCATCTTCTAAGCCTGGAATCATGCGTATAATTTTCTTTTGCTCTTCCCAGGTAAGGTGGGTTTGAAAGCCGACAATATTATACATGCTTTTTGCTGCATCATCTTGTCTAAGTTGAACGACAGCATAAGGTCTTTTTTTGCCTTCTTGTTCTAGCCCTACGGGTTTCATAGGTCCAAAAAGTAATGTATCATGGCCACGTTCAGCCATCACTTCAAAGGGCATGCAGCCTTCAAAGACATTCATTTCAAAATCTTTTAATTCAACACGTTTTGCGTTGATAACTGCTTCATAAAATGTTTCATATTCTTCTTTTGTCATCGGACAATTGATATAAGCTGCTTCACCTTTATCATATCTGCTTTTTAAATAAGCGATGTCCATATTAATGGACTTCGCATCAATAATCGGTGCAATTGCATCAAAAAAGTGCAAGGTTTCTTGATGAAAAAGTGCTTTAATCGATTCACTTAATGATTCTGATGCTAAAGGTCCAGCAGCAATCACAGTCATTTCATCAGGATTGATTTTTTTAAATTCATCATAAACCACTTTAATATTGGGATGATTTTTTATACGTTCTTCGATATATGTTGAAAAAATCTCTCTATCAACGGCAAGGCTAGAACCTGCTGGTACTGATGCATGATGTGCAGCTTTCATAATGAGTGAATTAAACTGTCTCATTTCTTCCTTTAAAAGACCAACAGCATTATGTAAATCATTAGATCTTAATGAATTGGAACATACTAACTCAGCAAAACGTCCTGTTTGATGTGCTGGCGTCATTTTTTTTGGTCGCATTTCATAGAGTGTTACTTGAATACCTTGATTTGCTAAATAATAAGCAGCTTCGCTGCCTGCTAACCCAGCACCTATAATTTTTACCATGTTATCACCATTTCTATTATACATGAATATAGCCCAATATAAAGATAAAAAACTGCAAGTTTTTATCTTGCAGTTTCATTTATTTCTTCATTTTTGAACAAGCTTTTCACTTTTAATAGACACAATGTCATGACCAAGGACTTTGACTGAAACTCGGTAAATATAATAGATGAAATAAAGTTTAACTGGAATGAGCCACATGGCACGTATCACACGAAGAAATAATCCTGCAATATATGGTGGTGCACCATAAAGTTGATATACCCAAAGCGGTGTGAGTAGCGTAACACATAGCTCAATTAAGATAACCGAAAAAAGTAATATATCAATCTTAATCTCAGTCTTTTCCATTTTCTTTTTAGAAAACCACAATGTAAAGATGAGTAAAAAGAAAGAAAGGAGGATAGAACCTATAAAGAAAAGTTTGATGCCTAAAGTTAATTGATATGCTGTACCTTGAATCGATAAAGCATCTTCTATGATGACATAGATAATACCAACACTTGCTAGTAGTGTTAAAAAGATAAAATTAAGCGTGAAAACCTTTTTTGAAGCGACTTGATGCTTTTTAAGTGCGTGAATCATGAGACCCGCAATTAAGCCTGTTAAAGCGAGATTGATGGTAAATCCAGGGTGATACGCACCAAAGAGATGCGTAAATAATAAATATCCTAAAACATCTGTTAAGATCCCAACTGTTAAGCCATAGAAAGGACCCAATATGAGACCTGCTAATATGATGGGAATCGGAATAAAATCAATGCGTAAAGCTGGTATGCCAAATAATAAAATCATGTATGAAAAAATGGGTGATGCCAGCATCACTGCAAGTGCAGTAAACATACTTGCCAAGGTTAATTTTTGAATTCTTTTTTGATTTTCTCTCATGAAATCATCTCCTTAATGATAGGATCAATGGCTCTTAAAAAGTAAAGTGATCCCGTAATAACTACAAATGGTTTATTGAGTAAAAGTTTTATGTCATTTAAATCTTTATGCATCATGATTTTTTTTGATGTTACTTGGTCTATATCTAAAGCTCTCTCATGTATAAACTGAAAGAAATGTAAATCTTTGGAGATCTCACTTAAAGCTTCAATCATCTTTTCATAAGGTTTATCTTTTAATACACCAAAGATGATTGTTAGCTCCATTTTAATCTCTAGCTTTAAAATAGATGTTATAAGTGCATTGATGCCTTCTAAATTATGTGCACCATCCATTATAAGTAGAGGGTTTCTCCTTAAAACTTGAAATCTTTTTGGTACATGAAAGGATGTGAATCCTTGTTTAATCATATCAGATTCAATTTGAACTTCATGTGCATTTAAATAAGACAGTGCTTCACATGCAGTGCTTAGATTTTCTAGTTGATAATGTGGTATGTCTTCTAAAAGATAGGTTTCATCGTTATATGTGATTTCAAGTGGATTTAAAGATTCATAGTGTAATAAAGTTGATTCAATTAGTTTGGACTGTTTTGATAATGCCACATCATAAATCACTTTTTTTGCATCAAAATCCATATGTGGACCTATGATAATTGGAACACCTGGTTTAATGATACCGGCTTTTACAAAAGCAATATCTTTGATATGGTGTCCTAAGATATCTACATGGTCATATCCTACATTAGTAATAATTGAAAGGATAGGTGTAATCACATTTGTCGCATCATCGATACCACCTAAGCCAACTTCGATGATGGCATAATCAACGCTTTCTTCTAAAAACCACATCAGTGCAATCCATGTATCAATTTCAAATTCAGAGAGCTGAAATTGATTAAAAGATGTTTCATATCTTTTTATGATTTTGTTGATATCAAATGAATTTATTGTTTGGTCATTGATTTTAATATTATCAAATCTTCTCAATTCATAAGGTGATGTATAAATGCCTACCTTAAATTTTTGTTTAAGTACATGATAAAGGATATTTGATGTTGAACCTTTACCATTCGTTCCTCCAATATGGATCATTTTTAGCTTGTTGAATGGATAAGCATAGTATGATGAAATTTTAATCATATTGTCTAACGTAAACATAGTTTTTCACCTCTAAAAAAATATGGATGAGCATAACGCCTTTTTGGCATGAATGTTCATCCATGAAAAAAGACCTCTTAAGAGGCCCACTATAATTAGCCATTACAGCGGACGCATTAGAAAACCGCCACATATCATGTGTTCGTTCTAACCCGACATCCCATGGTTAGACACTTAACGCTTTCTAATTACTCTGTACACTCATTATAAAGCATAAATCTTTAATATCAAAAGAAAAAGACATGAAAATTCGAGCATTGTTCTTTCATGTCAACATCCAGTTAATGGGTTTCATCCCATGATTGATTAAATCTTGATTGGTTTTTGAGAATGGTTTCGATCCAAAAAAGCCACGATGTGCAGATAAAGGCGATGGGTGAGGAGATTTTATAATGGTATGCTTTTTTGTATCAATAATCTTGGATAGTTTTTGTGCATGAGCACCCCATAAGATATAACAAATATGTGGATGATTATTTAAGGCTTCAATTAATGACTCTGTAAAAATCTCCCAACCCTTATCCTTATGAGATAAAGGTTCATGCGCTCTAACTGTTAGTAGAGTGTTTAAGAGTAGCACGCCTTCTTTAGCCCAGCTTGATAGATTACCTGTCTTTGGATAAGGGATATTTAAATCATCTACCAACTCATTATAAATATTTAATAAAGAAGGTGGGTATTTTCCTGATTCAACACTAAATGCAAGCCCGTGGGCTTGTCCCTCATTATGATAAGGGTCTTGACCGATGATCACAACTTTAACATCACTAAAAGGTGTTAACTTAAAACAAGACATTCTTTTTTCTTTTGGTGGATAGATTGTATGGTTTTGGTCTTCTTCTTTTAAAAAGGCAATTAAATGTTGAAAATACGGCTTTGTTAAGGCGTCATGAATTAAATCATTCCATGTCATTTAGCTTCACCTGGTTTCTTTTTAATCACCTTAATCAAGATGACAATGATTGCAATATTGATAAGAACTAATCCTAAGAAAATAGGATTTTCAACGAGTATTTTTAAAAACAAAACTGCATATCCTAAAAAAGGAATTCTAAATTTAAAAACACCCACTATATCTTCATCAGTTGTTCTAAACAAGTCATCACTTTCGTTATTTATACCATAGGTTCTAAATAGCCTAACATCCTCTTCATAGATGACACTTCTAATTTGATGAGTGACTACTTCATCGATACCATCATTGTTTAAATCTGCATAAAAACTAATGATACTTGATTCATCAAGCTTATCTAAATCTGCTTTACCAACGATGATTAAATCTCCAACATTGATCACTGGTTCCATCGAAGGTGTGGGGACAGCATATACCTTAAAGCCAATCAGATCAATACTTCTAGATGGAAAAAGAGCTTCTACTAAGATGAGTAAAATCATAAGTGATGAAAAGATATAAAATAGGATGTTACCAATTTTTTTAAGTGTCATATTACCCTCTAATAAAATAAACCTTTTCTCTTTGAAAAAGGTTTACTTTTTAACGTCTTCTTTTAAATGTTTGGGTTTTCTAATATAAAAGTAATACACTGTACTAAAAATAACGATATAAGTTACTAGGAGTGCCATATAGCCTCTTGCTTGAGAAGCAACGAATAATATGGAACCAAATAGATTGGTTTGTCTTAAGACCGTACCACCTATATCTTCATATAGATAGGTATTTCTTAAAAAACCATCAAATGTTGTATCAATGGTTTGATTACCATAATCGATTTCAACAATTTCTTCTACCCAAAACACTTCAGTACCAAATTTACCATAGATAACGACTGTATCACCTATTGATACATCGTCGATTCTAAAGGGTTTAATTTGGAAAATTCTTGTATTTAGTTCATTATCTAATTCTTGATCATTAGGGACTGCCATCACATATTGTCTACCAACGATATTCACTGCACCAGAAGGTGAGATGAGCGGAATGGTAACAAACAGTATATGAATAATCGCCAATGCAAGTAAGCTAAAATAAATAATCTTTTTAATCTTTTGATTGCGATTGATCACTTCATCAGTCTTCTGTTTTTTTTCTTTTTTAGGCTTTTCAGCTTGAAGAGATGACATCGATGATTGAATACGCTTTAATATTTCTTCAGTTGTTAAAAAATTGTTCAACATCATTCGCCCCTATTCAGGCTTCACAAGTTCTTCCTTTTTTCCTGTTTTAACAATATAGACAATACCACCGATGACTAAGACGTTGACGACGATTGCAGCAATCCCATATGGACTCTTGATAAAATTAACAAAATTTCCAATCCATGGAATACGGAATGCATATACACCTAATACATCTGCATCACTTAAAATCCATGGGTCAGGTGTGGTTGAACCATATCTGTTGGTTCTAATCACACGATCACCTTGTGAGTTTTCAGTGATTGAGAAAACGTAGTGGGTGACAATCTCTTTCGTGCCATTATAGTCAATGTCTGCGTTAAATGTAATGATATCGCCGACTTCAAGTTGATCTAATTTGTTAGCTGTTGGGTTTGTTACGATGGCCATATCGCCTACATTGATGACCGGTTCCATACTTTCAGTGATAACTGTATACGGTTTAAACTGGAACACTTTTACAGTAGTATCTGGTAAAAATGATTCAAGCAATATGAAAAGTATCAAAAGCCCAGAAAAAGTGAAAAAGAAAATGGTGCCTATTAATTTAATCATTTCTTTATTTTTTGATTTCTCCACGACGATATCCCCTTTATTTAAATGTGTATATCGTATGAATTATATCATATTTTTTTATTTTTGTTAACGTTTCTTTTTGATTATCTTTGTTTTTAATTGCTATATAAAGCCCAAATAGATGATGATCCTGGTGAACCAGGTATCACACTAAATGATGATGCTATAGCAATATATGCTGTATTTTCGTAAATAACGATGTCATTTACTTGATATAAATTAAAACTTTGATAATATAAAGAATCTATTCTGTTCCATGCGTTGGATATAGAACCTGGTGCAACATTATTGTTGGCATTGGCTGCATTCGCAACTTGAAATGGTACATCATTATAAAAGACGTAATCTCCATTTTGGTAGAAATTAAACCATTGCCATTCTGATGTATTCACTTTATTCCATGCATTAAAGACTGTACCTGGTGCTGTTTGAGTTGCATTTGTTTGATTAACTACTTGATACACATCACCTTGGTATAGTACATATTCATTTAAGACATATTGGTTAAATTGTTGCCATTCTTGTGTATCTACACGCTTCCAAATACCAAATGCACCTAGTGTACCTGGTGTTTGGTTTCTTCTTTGACCATTATTTCTACCAATGGCTTGGTAAAGGTTTCCGTTGTGGAGTGCATAGTCATTGAGTGCGAAGTTTTTGCCACCCCATGTCTGGATATTAGCAAGTGACCATGGTCCACCATTACCTGGTGCTGTACCTTGGACATACCAATTATTGGTGTAATAGTTTCCATTGTAGAAAACAAGTGTACCAGCGCTTGCATAGATTCGAGTTGGACTCCAATCGAAACTATTGAATTTTTCCCAGTTGCCTGATTGATCGGGTTGTCCTGTTGTCCATCCAGCTGTTGCTCGGTAGAGCTCATTATTGAATAGAACAACATCATTTGTTGTATAGGATGGTTGGTTAGGATCCCATTCAATCGAATTGAGGGTTTCATATCCTAATGTACCGTTTAAGCCTGAACCATTAAATTGTCCACTATTTGTAATGAAATAGAAATTGTTGTTGAAGTAAACAACTTCGTTATCTTGATATGTGTTGGTTAAACGCCATTCTTTAGTGATTTCATTGTAAGGTCCATAAACAACATTTTCATCAGGTGGGGTGGATGTGTATCCACCATTTCTGATTTCATAGATGTTACCTTCAAACCAGACTAGATCTCCGGTTGCGTAGATGTCTTGTGGGTTGTATTCTGGGATGCCATTAGGAGCTTGGGACGTGTTTCCCCATTCTCCAATAGGAATCGAATTATCTAACAAACCGGTTGAAAGATCATTATTAGCCCAATAACTATATGAAACTATATTAAGCGTAAAAAACACTATAAAAAGAGTAATTATCTGTATTATTTTTAACTTGAATAACTTCATTAAATCACTCCTTGGCATTTAGATAGAACTAAAGGCGACAAATAAGCCGCCTTTAGATTAAAATGTTATTGTATAGATTATACGTTTAGTTCATCTACAACAAATGTTACATCAAATGTAATAGCTGCATTAATAATCGCAAGATAGTCTGCTTGATTTGCTGGTTCTGTAAGTGTAACTGTTAAAGTAATTGTCAATGGAGTACCTTCGGTAATGGATTGAACATCTCCACCTGTAAATGTAAACAATAAATATGTAGCTGCAGTAGCATTAGAAATATTAGTTACATCTAATGTGATGTCAGCAGATTGTCCTGCAAACATATTATCATCATATTCTACTGTAAATGTGAATACGATTGATTCAACTGGATTCACACTTATGCTATTATCCGCTTCTCCAACTGGTACAAGTGTTGAACCAGTAGGTAATGTTGAATCTAAATCCACAGTAACTAATGCTTGTCTACCTTCACCAATCGTAACTGTACCTGGAGCGTCATCACTAAGTGCTACATTTGACCAAAATGCATATGTGAAACCTGATGTCACTAATGCTAACATAATTAATAAACCAATAACTAAACCTCTTTTTTTCATAAAATACTTCTCCTTTAATTTTCCTTTTTATTTTTTATTTTGTTTTTTATTCACTACTTCTTGGTTCAACTCTAAAGCTTAATGAAAAGCTAATCGTCTTACCTTTTATATCGTCGTATGCTTGTCTCGAGTCATCGACGTTTACCAAACTGGGATCAAGTCCCCTTTCGATTGCTTCCTCTTGATCTATAGGTTCTAAGAGCCTTACAATCACTGTAATCTTAACGGTTGAGTTGAAGAGTTCACCTACGAATAAGTCTCCTTGATTTTGAATATTGATCTCAACAAGGTGTCCATATGTTACTTCATCGTCAATCTTTATATCAATCGCTTCAATGACTAGGTTCATACTTTGAACGAGTGCTCTTGTTAAATACACATCATATTCAAACTCAACATAGTCCACTTCACCATCGAAGTAAATATAACCCTCAGGCACTAACATTCCAGTAAATTCATCAGATGTCAAATCTGCCTTAAGTTCTGCGTCCTCACCATCAAATCTAATGACGACATTGCCAACCCTTTCTACATCTTGCCAGTAAGCGAAAGCTGCGGTTGAAGTAAAGCCCAATGCTATCAGTAACACAATGATGATGATATATGGGACGGTTTTACGTCCACTCAACTTTTTCGCCTCCTTTTGATGAAAAAAAGTTAACGTATTTTCTACGTTAACTTATCTGCATTTAAAATAAAATGCCTTTTGTCAAACGTAGACGTGTTATCTACTAAATCAGTAGATTTCACATACATAATGACAACTGGCTGCCTACATAGGCCCTATAGCTTTGCGTCCTTAGGTTCCCCTAAGTTTGCCTTTAACATTTACAAATAAAGGATATTTCCCTTATTTTCTTCTAAATTATACAACACTTATATCATGCTGTCAACGAAAATGTTTAGAAATACTTAAGAAATATGTAATTTTTATGTAAATTCTCCACAAAATCAAAAAAAGACGAGATTTTTTTTGATTTTCTCATCTTTTTTATCTTTTATTTGCTTGAATATGTTATTTAATTAAACTTGCTAATTTGCTGACAGTTCTAATAAGTTGTGATGTATAACTCATTTCATTGTCATACCAAGCCATAACCTTCACTAATTGACGATCGCCATAGTTTACAATTTGAGTAGTATTTGCATCATACACTGAACCATATCTTGTACCAATCACATCTGATGATACAATTGGGTCTGCCATGTAGCATAAAGTTTCATTCGCAGCAGCTTTGAAAGCAGCATCTACTTCTTCTAAAGTTGTATGCTTTTTAACTTCAACAGTTAAGTCAACAACTGAGCCAGTAATTGTTGGTACACGAAGTGCAGTACCATCTAATTTACCTTTTAATTGTGGTAATACTAAACCGATAGCTTTTGCAGCACCAGTTGATGATGGGATAATGCTTGCAGCTGCAGCACGTCCTCTTCTTGATAAAATACCTTTTTTATGTGGTTGATCCATTAAGGATTGATCAGCAGTATAAGCATGTACCGTAGTCATGAAACCACCAGCAATACCAAAGTTATCATCTAATACTTTAGCGATAGGTGCTAAACAGTTTGTTGTACATGATGCACCAGATAAAATATCTTCTGTGC
This sequence comes from uncultured Mariniplasma sp., assembly GCA_964655445.1. Classification (GTDB taxonomy): domain Bacteria; phylum Bacillota_I; class Bacilli_A; order Acholeplasmatales; family Acholeplasmataceae; genus Peloplasma. The sequence goes on from CAZZMZ010000004.1 coordinate 20,299, forward strand.
CATCTAATGTGTCATCATTGACGTTATAAACGATTGTTTTAACGTTTCCTGATGCTGGTGCAGAAATAACGACTTTCTTAGCGCCAGCTTCTAAATGCCATCCAGCCTTAACTTCGTCAGTAAATAATCCTGTACATTCTAAGACAACATCAACACCTAATTTACCCCATGGTAAATTTTTAGGGTCTTTTTCGCTGAAGATAGGAATTTTTTTACCTTCTACGATTAAATCTGAACCTTCAAATGAAATACCGTCTAATTTAAAATTACCTTGTGCAGTGTCATACTTTAATAAATATGCGAGTGTTTCTGCATCTGTTAAATCGTTAATACCTACTACATTGAACTTTGGATCATCAGCCATGAGTCTATAAGCTAGACGACCAATACGTCCAAAACCATTGATTGCTACTTTAATAGCCATAATTTAATTTCCTCCTTGGAATGTTTTATTCATCGCTTATATTTTAACATTTATTATGACAATTTCAAATATATTGAAACCGTGTTCACAAATGTAAACGTTTTTCCTTTCTTTTAAAGGCTTCATTTGATATAATAAATACGCGTGATAAGAATGTATGATGAGAGATAGCAGGTGATCTTTGTGACTAAAAATATCGAGATTGAATTTAAAACAGCGATAACTAAAGAAAAATATGATGAATTACTTGCACATTTTAATCTTGAGAACAACATATTCAAACAAATTAATCACTATTTTGATACAGATAACTATGATTTAGATCATCAGAAAGTTGTGCTTCGTATTCGTCAAAAAGGTGATTCGAGATTTAAAGTGACGTTAAAAAGCCAAAGTGAAGAAGGCGCATTTGAACAACATGTCTTACTCACCAAAGAACAAGCTTTAGATATGATTGAACATGGTTTTGAAACTAAAAAGTTTTTTGAAGAGCTTGATTATTTTGTGACTTTCAGGGTATCACTTGATAATTATCGAGTGAGCACACCTTATGAAGGTGGCACACTCTTTTTAGACCGTTGTGTTTATTGTAATATTACTGACTATGAAGTCGAATATGAGGTCAGTCATTATCAGGAAGGTGAAAAACAGTTTCATCTTTTCTTAGATAAGTATCATATTCCATTTGTTCAAACAAAGAGAAAGAGTGAACGTGCATTCGTTTGTAGAAGATAGCAGATTTTGCTATCTTTTTTTTATATTTATTTGTTATAATAAGAGTTGATTTTTTATTTTCGTTATTTCAAGGGAGTTTATATGACAGATACGATTCAATATTTAAGAAAAAACATGCTGTTACCGCTTATTTTTGGTACCATTTTTATCATTGCATTCGCTATTGAACCTATAGATTCCATTTTGGAAGGATTCATAAATATCTTAATAAGTCCAAGTATCTTAGTCTCTGATTATTTACTAATAGGTGGTTTATCTGCAACACTGATTAATGTTTCTTTAACTGTCTTACTCAATCTTTATCTTGTTAGAATGATGGGACTAAAGATGAATGGTCCAATCTTTGCGTGTTTATTAACAATTGCGGGTTTCGCGTTTTTTGGAAAAAACCTTTGGAACGCACTTCCCATGTACTTAGGGATTTATTTATATTCAAAAGCTACGAAAACTGACATGAAAAATTATGTTTTAGTCTTATTATTATCAAGCGGTATTTCCCCCATCGTAAGTTATATGATCTTTGGTATGGGATTGCCATTATATTTATCAATACCACTAGGTATTGGTACTGGAATTTTAGTAGGCTTTATTTTACCTGCATTTAACGCACATGCGATTAAATTCCATCAAGGTTATAATTTATATAATACTGGATTTTCAATGGGTGTGATTTCGATGCTACTTACAGGTATACTTTCTGTTTTTACTACCATAAACAGACAGTCAGCAGTCAATAATGATTATCACATGCCATTACTTGTTGCAACCATCGTTCTTTCAATCGTCATGATTGTAGTTTCTTTTTTATTAGATCCTAAAGTTATTGCTCAATATAAAACATTACTTAAACGACCCGGTCGTTTAATTACAGATTTTGTTGCAACATCCGGTAGAGAAGCAACACTACTGAATATTGGAATTATGGGTATTTTCTCTGTTTTGCTTGTCATTGGGTTAAATATTAAAATTAATGGTCCAGTCATGGGTGCCATATTAACGATTGTAGGATTTGCAGCTTTTGGTAAGCATCCTTTAAATTCAATTCCAGTTGTATTTGGTGCGATATTGGCTGTGTGGCTAACTCCATTAGAAATGACATTAGGTCCTATTCTAGCAATCTTCTTTGTGACTGGGCTTGCACCACTTGCAGGGCAATTTGGATTTATTCCAGGAATTTTAGCAGGATTCATTCATTTACTGATTACTCCTCTTGCTTTACAATTTCAAGGTGGATTTGACTTATATAACAATGGATTTGCGGCTGGGTTTGTTGCTGCAGTGCTATCATCCTTCTTTGCCATCATACTTCCTAAAAAAGATACACAGGACATTTAAAACACTCATAAACAGCCGATATTATCTATTTAAAGCCATTAAACAATATTTAACATTGACATTTTAAATCTTAAAAACTATAATATTATATGTAAGTATAAATCGATGGAGGCACACATGAAAGAACGTAATCTACTTTATTTTATAACAGCGGTAACAGCAACACTGTTTTTAATTATACAAATCATTATCAGATTCATGCCTTGGTTTAACCTTTATGGTATTGTTGCATTATTACCTTTACATCATTCAATTATCCCAGTAATCGTTTTATGGTTAGCTTGGTATTTTGAGGAAAAGGGTCTTTTACTCACCTCTACAGCGATTTTTACAGTACTTCTTGGTTTACATATGAATAACTCAGGTATATTGAGTGGTACACCTTACGTGATTTCACAATATGCACCGATGGTAAGAACTGTTTATGTCTTAGGATTCTTAGTCTTATTAGGAACAGTCGGCATTGGTTATTATAGTTATCTTAAAAAGCCAACAACAATTGTTCAAGAGTAATTATCAATCAAACAACATAAAAAAAAAGACGGAAATCCTAGGATTTCCGATTTTTTTTAATGAGCGTGTTGCTCTTTCTTGATTTCATCAAAATAGCGTCTTAACGCAGTTTGATAGTCACAATGTTCTCCTTGTGGACAATCAACACACATAATCAATTCTCTTAAACGTTTAGGAATGAATACGCGTATCTCTTCATCATTATATCCAACTTGCATTTTATCTCCATCAATCATGATTGGGCGTTTGAGCACGCTTGGGTTTTCAATAATGAATGTCTTAAGTTCACTAATGCGCATATCTTCAACATCAAGTTCTTGTTCTTTAAAAATTTTAGAACGTGTTGAGATAATGTCTTCAAAACCATTTTCCGCATTTTCTAACATACGGTCAATATCCTGCTCTGTGATGCGTTGGTTGAATAAGTTTTTTTCTTCATAAGGGATCTTATGATCATCAAGCCACTTCTTCGCTTTCCGACATGACGAACAACTAGGTGTTGTAAAAATAGTAATCATTGTCTTCCTCCTTTAGAGATAGGTTTTATCCTACAGCACTGGTAAGTCTTGCTTGTTAGGGGTGTCCCGTTGCTTAATTATATAATTATTTGGAAGAATTTTCAACAGCAATTTCTAATTTTACAGAGATTTCACATAATTATTTCGAATTCGAACCGTGTGTGATTTTAAGAGAAACTGCGTTATAATAGAATAAATGAACAGAAAGGAAGTTAACACTTATGTCAAAATGGGATTTGTCCATTTTTTACCCAAGCTTAGAAGCATGGGAAGAGGATTTAAAAAAATTACCTGCGCATGTTGAAAAACTTGCATCTTTCAAAGGAAAGCTTTCTGATTTTGATCAGTTTAAAGCCTTCTATCAAGCCGAAGAGGAAGCGACACATCTTTTATATCGTTTATATGCATATATTCATTTAAATAGCGATTTAAACTTAAAAGATCAAGTTAAGTCTGCAAAAAACCAACAAATGATGCTGGCTTTAGCAAATTTAAATCAAAAAACATCCTTCGTTTCTCCCGAACTCATTGAAATGGGTCAAGAAAAAGTTATGTCTTTTGTTAAAAAAGATGATTTTCTAAAAAACTATCAGTTTCCAATGGAAAAACTCTTTATGCAACAAAAGCACGTATTAGATTCTGATCAAGAAAAGCTATTATCGAACTTTGGTCCGACACGTAGTATTCCTTCTTCTTTATACCAAGCCTTAGCTATTGTTGATAGACAGGATGAAAAAGTAACTTTATCAAATGGTAAAGAAGTTACCGTAACTTTATCTAATTACCGTTCTTTAATTCCAGAAGTACCTACAAAAGAAGATCGTCAACTTGTCTTTGAGGCTGCATTTAAACGCTACAAAGATAACAAAGCAGCGTTTGCATCTGTATATAATCTAGTACTTCAAAATATGGCAGCAAATTATAAATCAAGAAATTATAACTCTTCTTTAGAGGCTGCTTTATTCAAAAATAACATTCCTGTAGAAGTTTTTCACAACTTGAAAGATGCTGCATATGAGAACACAGCCCCAATTAAACGTTATATTAATCTAAGAAAGAAACATTTAGGATTAGAAACATATCGCACATATGATCGCTTCATGAAGCTCGCAAGAGATGATAAAAAGTATCCATTTGAAGAATCTAGACAATTATTCTTTGAATCGATTGCACATTTTGATGAAGAATTTGTAGCACATCAAAAAGATGCAGTAAAAGATGGATTTGTTGATGCTTATCCAAGCGATGGTAAAAGAACTGGTGCGTATTCTTCAGGTTTTTATGGATTTCATCCATTTATCTTACTTAACCATGACGATACACTAGATGCTGTATTTACATTAGCACATGAAGCAGGACATAGTGCACATACATTGTTCTCAAATGAAAATCAGCCAATGCCTATTTCTGATTACACCATTTTTGTCGCAGAAATTGCATCCACGTTTAACGAGCATGCTTTACTTGATTATTTACTTTCAAAAGCAACTTCTAAAAATCAAAAAATTGATTTACTTGAAAAAGCAATTGATGGTATTATGGCAACCTTCTTCCGTCAAACACTCTTTGCAACATTTGAATATGAAGCAAATCAATTAGTTGAAAAAGGTGCACCTATTACTGATCAATCCTTATCTAAAATTATGATTGATTTATATAAGCATTATTATGACATCGATATTACTGAAGAAAACGGTAAGGAACTTGTTTGGGCTTATATTCCGCACTTATTCCATACACCATTTTATGTGTATCAGTATGCAACATCCTATAGTGCTTCATTAAAAATTTATGCAGATGTTAAAAACAATGTACCAAATGCGATGGATAAATTTAAAGGCTTACTCAAATCAGGTGGTAGTGATTATCCAGTGAGTCAAGCAGCTAAGGCTGGTGCAGACTTAACCAACAAAGAAACATTCATGGCTGTCATTAAACGCTTTGAAAGTCTCATTGATCAATTAGAACAAGTACTTGAAGAAAAATAATGATTCATGTATAATGAATATGCAATGATTAGGAAATAGTAATTAAAACCATCTATCTTTTAGCGAACTGGGTCGGTGAAAGCCAGTGATAGACTTTAATGAATGGAACCTATGAGCAAAGGTAAGTCGGCCTTAACGATAAATAGAGTGCTAGCATTGCTAGAACTAAGGTGGTACCGCGTATTTTTACGTCCTTAGATTTTTATCTAAGGGCGTTTTTATTTTAAATGGAGGTTTTTATGGAACAAGTTAAAAAACATACGAAAAGACTCGTATCTGGCATTCAGCCAACAGGTAAACTTACATTAGGCAATTATATCGGAGCATTAAGACAATTTGTCAAGCTTCAAGATGAATTAGAGGATACAGAATTCTTCATTTTTATTGCTGATTTGCATGCAATCACAACACCACAAGATCGTCAGGAGTTAAAAAAGAACATTCGCTCAGTAGCAAGCCTTTATATGGCATGCGGACTAGATCCCAAAAGAGTGAACCTCTTTATTCAATCAGAGGTGAAAGAGCATGCGATGCTAGGATATATTATGGAATCTACAGCTTATGTTGGTGAGATGGAACGCATGACTCAATATAAGGATAAAAAACAAAAGCAAACTGAAGGGATACGTACATCACTTCTAACCTATCCAGCATTAATGGCAGCTGATATTTTGCTTTATGATGCGAATTTAGTCCCTATTGGAGATGACCAGAAACAGCATTTAGAACTTACAAGAAATCTTGCAGAACGCTTTAACAGTCTTTATGGAGAAACGTTTACTGTTCCTGAAGGGTTCTATCCAGAGACAGGAGCACGTATTAAGTCACTTCAAGACCCTTCTAAAAAAATGTCAAAGTCTGATGAAAATCCAAAGAGTTACATTTTACTTTTAGATGATTTAGCACTTGTCAGAAACAAAATAAAAAGTGCCGTGACTGACTCTGATGGAAAAATCAAGTATGATCCAAAGAAAAAGCCAGGCATTTCAAATCTTCTAACGATTTATGCATCACTCACAGATTTAAAAATCTCTGAGATCACTGAAAAATATAAGGACTCCAATTATGCAACATTCAAACAAGATTTGGCTGAGATTGTTGTTGATGTATTAAGACCAATTCAGCAAAAGTATTTTGAAATCATTAATGATAAAGCATTAGATGAATTTTTAACTCAAGGTCAAGAAAGAGCAAGCGAAATTGCGTCTAGAAAAATGCTTAAAGTGTACAAGAAAATGGGTTTAGGTCGAATCAAATAAAAAAATGAGATACTTTCCGCGGAAAGTATCTTTTTAATTTCTACTAATTTTAATAGGTTCAAAAGTGATTAAGGTGCTTAACTTGTTATCCTTTTGCATTATATGCTCTAGCTTATATTTTAAGGCAATAGCTTTTTTTGCAAATCTTTGTTCATGCACTGCTATTTCACTTAACGTGCGATACATCATATCCTGCACAAAATAAGGTTCATCATCTAAATGATGCTCAATATAATACATAATAGGTTCATAATCAGTAAATGTGTCATCGATGATTTTAGTAATGATATAACACCATCCAGCACGTCTGTGCTTTGGTTGATCCTCATCAATTAAAATCATGTAATCTAAATATCTGTTTTTTAGTGTATGAAAAATGAGTGCATCTGCAGCTAGAAAACTATCAATCTCACATATGAGTTGATAGGCTTTAGCTCTTGAAATCTGATCAGCTTCCAAAAGCATTGCACCTAAAAGTTCTAGTTCAAGTAGATTGCTTTGGTAAAGTTCAAGACCTAATGGATGATTTTTACCAATTTTTGTTGCTAATGTTTCAATCATTCGAATAGGTACACCAATAAATTTTTTTTCTGGTTCTAAAGAAGCATAATATGCATAATCTGTTTTTGTTTTATGTGCTTCTAACCATGTAAAGATGGATGCTTGATCCATGAAATCACCCTTTAAATACTTTCTACTTCAAATGCTTCTACTGGATATTCTACATCCCCATCAAGCTGTAAATACGTAGGCCCATCAATGTTAACAAGAATCGATTTGCCTTGATAAATCTGAACCCATTTTTTAAAGATGACATGCCCACCAAAATATATACTTGGAAAGATTAAGATGAGTATCCATTTAGGAACATTCTTTACGATTACTAAATCTAAATGATCATCCTTACGATGTGCCTTAGGGGCTATTTTCATCCCACCACCATAGTATGCACCGTGCATCGCACTTAAAAACCAAAGTTTTTTCTCTTTAATGACCTTTCCATCGATTGTAATGGTTGCAGATACTGGTTTAAACTTTGCAAAGCCCTCAAATGCATGACGAAAATAATTGAGTTTATTTTTCTTATATTTTGATGTATTCACTAAATGCCCAACAAAGCCATCAAGTCCAGCACCAGCGCCGTTTAAAAAGTGTCTTGATTTACCATTCACTTTGCATAAAGGTAACTTTTGAATATATGACTTAATGGGGACAACCTTATCTTTTGTTTTTAAGCTTCGAATAAAGTCATTACCTGTACCTGCTTGATACATAAAAATTTCCTGTTTGATATCAAGATTATATATACGATTAGCTAAATGATTAATCGTGCCATCACCACCGACGATAATGATACGATCATCCTTTTGACATTCTGATGCGAATGCTTCCACATCATCAATCTCAAGCAGACTATATGATACAACAGCTCTACCTTCTTTTTTGAGATGATTAACAATTTTTTCGATGAATTTAGGGTTTTTCCCGTTTCTTGAAAGTGGATTATATAGCAAAATATCCATATGTAGCTCCTAACTAAATAGTATCAGTGCGTATTTTTTCTTACCTCTACGTAATATCACATATGTATCAAAAAATGATGCTTTTTGGGTAATTGAATGTTCTAAATCTGTCACTTTTTCATCATTGATCAAGACAGCACCAGATTGTATGAATTCTCTCGCTTCTCTTTTTGATGATGCAAGTTTTGTTTCTATTAAAGCATCAACAAGTAAGATAGGTGCTTTAATTTCTATATGGTCTAAAATATTTTTTACACTATTAAATCCTTTTATTGAAAGCGACTTAAAGTCACCTTTGAAAAGTGCATCAGTCACGCTTTGTGCAATCTGTAAACCTTCTTTACCATGGACAAGTCTTGTCACTTCTTCTGCAAGTGTTCTTTGAGCTAGTCTTTGTTCAGGGGCTAATTTATGATTGTTGAGTAATTCAATAATGACTTCTTGATCAAGTAAAGTAAGCTGTTTTAAATAATTTTCGACATCATCATCAGAAGCATTTAAAAAATATTGGTAAAGCTCATAAGATGATGTAAGTTTTTTATCAAGCCATAAAGCACCAGATTCACTCTTACCAAATTTAGAACCATCTGCTTTTAAGAGTAACGGAGAGCTTAATCCAACAGCTTCATGCGTATCTCCTTCTAACTTTCTAATAAGTTCAAGTCCTGTGGTGATGTTACCCCATTGATCAGAGCCACCAAATTGAATCTTACAATCTAATGTGCGGTATAAATGTAAAAAGTCAATGGCTTGAATAAGCATATATGAAAACTCTGTATAAGAGATACCTATATCTAATCTTTTTTGAACGGTATCTTTTGCAATCATGTAATTGATTGAAAAATGCTTGCCATAATCTCTTAAGAAGGAGATCATATCTATTTTACCAATCCAATCGTAATTATTCACAAAGATTGCTTGTTCAGGATTGATAAATAAGGAAAGTTGATCTTTTATTTTTTGAGCATTTTCTAAAGACTCTTCTAAACTTAAAAGCTTTCTTTCGCTTGTTTGTTTAGGATCGCCAATCAGTCCTGTCGCTCCACCGATTAAAACAATAGGTGTATGTCCGTATTTTTCAAGTAATAACATACGAACCACTTGGACAAGATGTCCTACGGTTAAAGATTCGCCTGTTGGATCAAATCCACAATAGAATCTGGTGTTTCCTTGATTGAGTAAGCTTTTTGCTTTATCTTCATTGCTGACGTCTTTAATTAAACCACGCCAGACTAATTCATCATATAAATTCATGTGTTTTTCCTTTCTTTTATAAAAAATCGTCCCTAGAGATCAACTCTAAGGACGAAAAGTGTTTTTCCGCGGTACCACCTTAGTTCTAGAATATTTCTAGCACTTCATTGATATGATCTCGATAAGTGTACTTCAAGCCTTGCTTTCTCTCCATGTTACACCCTCATGAAGTCTCTATATTAGTGTTTCAAGCCTTTACTTTATTTATGTCATCGACCGATTAAGTTGTTGTTTGACGTTTTACAATATAATGTGGTAATGTGATGCGAATATTATCGACATCTTTTTGATTCATTAACTTCGTTAATAGTCTCATTGAGACAGCACCAATATCATACACTGGGACATCAATAGATGTCAAGGTTGGGCGTGATAAAAGTGCGTATTTTGTATTTTGGAAGCCTGCTACGGCAAGATCTCTAGGTACTAAACGACCATTATCTCTTGCGATATTCATAAATGACACAGCTATTGAGTCTCTCACGCCGATCGCTGCATCAATTCGTTTATCTGAGAAGAATGTTGAAAAATGCTGACGATTTATATTGGTATCTCCACTGGTTCTAAAAATCTTAGGCTCTAAGCCTGCTTCTTCCATAGCTCTTGTATAACCAGCTTCTTTTTTGTCATTGACTGAATATCTTCTCGCAGTAGATAATAGATAAATATTTTGACGATGATCATCAATCATTAATTTCGTAATTTCGTAGCCAGCTTTTTCATAATCAATTGAGACAGTTGGCACATCTGGGTCATCTGAGACCACATTAGCAAACACATATGGAATGCCATTAGAATTAAACATGCGTTTGATATCTTCAACACGTTTTTCATTTAATTCATCGTTTAAATATAAGACGCCATCGACTTGTTCTGCAACGATATCATGGAGTGTATCCATGACATCCATATCTTCACGAATTGAAAATAGCTTAATCGAATATTTATAATTTTGTGCGATATCACTAATACCACCAAGCATCTCAGCCACTGAAGCTCTTGTGATATCAGAAATAACAACACCTACAGTTGTTGTTTTTCTTGATGCAAGACCGCGTGCAATCACATTAGGACGATAGCCTAATTCTTTAATGACTTTTAAGACGCGTTGTCTTGTTTCTTCTTTAACTTTTTCAGGATTGTTTAATACACGAGATACTGTAGCTAAGGATACGCCAGCAGCTCCAGCAACATCATAAATGGTTGCATTACTCATGAAAGTCACCTCTTTTTTTATCTTTATATACATCTTTCATTATATCATCATATGTAAAGGCTTTCAAGTATTTTATGAAAATATTTTCATTCGCTTACAAAAAAAATAAAGAGGCTGTTAGCCTCTTTACCAAACTTATCGTTTTTCTTTAATTCTGGACGCTTTAGCTGACAATGTGCGGATGTAATGTAATTTCGCACGTCTGACCTTACCTCTACGCGCTACATCAATCTTTTCGATTGTTGGTGCGTGTAATGGGAAAGTACGCTCTACACCAATACCGTAAGAAACCTTACGTACTGTAAATGTTTCAGAAATGCCTCCGCCTTGTCTTTTAATAACAAGTCCTTCGAACATCTGAATACGTTCACGGTTACCTTCTTTAATCTTAACGTAAACCTTAACGGTATCGCCTGCATTAAATTCAGGTACTTCTTTGATGTATGAGTTCGTAATTTGCGCTATAAGTGCTTGCCCTTTTAATCTTGACATATTCGACTCACTCTCTTTCTTCCAATGTTCTTGTTCCATGACAGCGGACCATTGTGCTATTTTGATACGGCCTTATTATTATAACAAAGTTATAAATAACTTGCAACCATTTTTATCACTTTTTTACTCTTCTTCAATCAATGTTGGTACATAGTAATATGGATTTTCATATGCAAAGTAATCTGAAAACAAAATCATCTCATATAAATCGATGGTATCATAGATTTTTAGTTTCATTTCGATGAACTCCTCATCGGATAATTCTCCTGAAACAACTTGATCAAATTGAACCATGTGTGTCATTGTAATCCAATTTGAATGTGATGTAATAATCGGTTTATCTAATCTTTCTTCTAAGAAAACACTTTGTCCATGATAGAAATCTTTATAGTAGTTCACACCAAGTAAATCCATGACTGTTGGTGCGATATCATAATGTGAAGTAATGATGTCATTTTCAGATGCTTCAAAACCAGGTGCATAAATTAAGAATGGTAATCGATCAACCTCATATGGCGTCTCGCTATTTAGTGTTTTTTCATGTGTTAAATAAAGACTTGAATAATTTTTATGGTCGCTATATAAGACAATGACTGTATCATCCATTAACCCTTTTAATTCAAGATCATCTAGTAATAGACCTAAACCTTTATCAAAATCCATTTGAGCTGCTGTAATCGTTTTATACTCAAGAGATTCATCAGCATATAAAGGATCTTGATTTAAGATATCGTAATATGGCTCTAGATTTTCTCTTAACTTATTATGTGGACCATGAGGTGTCACGGTAATAATAAAACTAAAGAATGGTGTATCTTGAATAGGTGCAATATCATCTTTAAATTGATCAAACATGATGGAATCTAAAACCCAATCATCTGTAATCTCAACATCTAAATCCTCAACCGCTCTAAAGCTTTCAAAACCAATGGAAGCATGCATTTGATCTCTGTTAAAAAATGTTTTGTAAAAATTATGGAATGAATGCGCTGTATAACCTTCACGTCTTAACATATGAGGTAATGCTGTTGGATAAACATTATCACCTCTAGAATACATATAATTATCAGATTCAAAATACATCATGGATGTTAACGATTTAAATTCTGAATCATAGGTATAATCTGTTTTAGCAGCTGTATAGAAATAATTAAATGATATACTTTGTGATTTAAGTCGATAGTAGTTAGGTGTGTGGCTTTCAGAGAAAGCATAATCCTCGCAGGTTTCACACATAATCATAATGAGGTTCTTACCTTCAAGTAGTCCAAAATATGGTGATTCTAAAGCTAATTCATCAGTGACTCTATCATTAATAAGATCAATAAAGTCATCACGATAAATAACAGGTTTAAACGCATTTGTTGTGAAGTTAACAATGTCTCTCATGTGATAGGTAATGGATCCGAATTTTTGAACAAATAAACCCTTATCTGCAGTTGTATCAAACGTAAGAGCATCATTAGGATTAATAAGCTTAGGAGATAGTGCAAGTCCTAATATAGAGACACCCAAATAAATAAATTGTCTCATTCTGCCTTTTTTCTTAACTTCTGGTTGCCATTTTACGACTTTATAAAGCGCTTTAATACTTACAAATACAAATGCGAAGATGATAATCCAAATCAATAGATTATAAGCAGATAGAGGGTTATATTTAAGCCCTATTTTCATTGTATTTTTTCCAGATTCAAGTAACATTGCAATCGATGTTACATCTTGTTTAAATTTATAAAGCGTGCTATCTGTGACGAAAAATGTAAACATTACTAGTATGTAAACAAAGTAGGCAATATATCTTTTTTTGTTTGAGTTAATAAATGAGAGTACGGATAAAACAATGAGTATGTTGAAAAACGCGATGAGCATGTGTGTGAATGTGATATCAAACCCATAGCGTAAAATAAAGATCAAATCAAATGTAAATACTATAAATGCAACAAAAAGAAACTCAATGATATGACTATTTTGTGCAATTTTCTTAAGGCGGTTCATTAGTTTCCCTTCTTTCCTTTTAGCTTGTTTATGAAATATAAACAATAGTATCTCGTATATATCTTATCTCATTTTATGTAAAATTACAATCTTTAGACTTTACATTGTCTTTACAGATTTATTTGATTTTTGAATATCTCCTGCTTTTTCTAAAGCGATTTTTGTAATCACAGGACCCGTTAATTCATAAATTAATGTCGCTGCTAAAATAATCGCTCGAATTTGCGTACCTAATTCTGGATTTAATACTTGTGTTGCAACTAAGGATAAACCAATCGCTACCCCAGCTTGTGGAATGAGGGCATATCCAAGGTATTTAGAGATGATTGGATCTGCTTTGGAGACCTTAGCTCCTACATAAGCACCGAAGACTTTACCAATAACTCTAAAGAGAACGTAGACTATACCAACTAAACCAACTGCACCTAATACACGAAGGTCAAGCTCAGCACCACTTAAAACGAAAAACATGATAAAAATAGGTGGTGTAATAAAGTATAGAAGTCCATTTACTTCCTCATGTTTAGATGATGTATTTGCAAACGTCGCACCAAGCATCATTGCTGCAAGCAAGCCAGAACCATCGAGAAGATCCGCTAAGTAGATGGTTAAAAAGACAATAACGATTGATAGACTAATGCGATTACCTCTACCTGTAAACCAACGAACGCCTAGAGTTAATAAAATGCCCATGATAAATCCTATACCTAAAGACACAATAATTTCAATAAAGGGGTGAAGGATTTGCATGACTATTGAGTTGCTACCACCTGTACCTAAAGCATTAGCTATAGCAACAAAAATACCAAATAATACAATAGCGATGGAGTCATCAATCGCAACGACACTTAAAAGTGTTTCTGTAAGTTTACCTTTAGCTTTATATTGTCTAACAACCATAATGGTTGCTGCTGGAGCTGTTGCAGCAGCTATTGCTGATAACACCAATGCAAATCTTAAACCTTCAATAGACATTTTTCCAATGATGGTTAAGTAAAGTAAAATACCTATTAAGGTAACTAATACAGCAAATAATGCTTCGAAAATTGCAATAATTATGGGTGTCGTTCCGACACGTCTAAAATAAATGAATTTCATTTCATTACCTATTGAAAAAGCAATGAAACCTAAAGCAACGGAAGAGACGATTTTAAGCGATTCAATGTGCGTGTGATCTAAAAGATTAAAGACACTAGGTCCAATCAGTAAACCTCCTACTAAATAACCAGTGACATTCGGCAATCTTAAATATTTCGCGATTTTACCAAATAAAAGACCCACAGCAATCACGACTGCTGTGTATAATAGGATATCTAAGTTCAATGGCGTCACCTATTTTTTGTAGCCCTTTATACTTGAGATTGGCATTGTAAAGGCAATCCCTGAGTTCGGTTGAGATAAATCTCCTGAGAGATTTTCGATAATAGAATAAACAATTTCTACGTGTTCATCTGGTAATGCAAGCATAATCACTCTCGACTCACTTCGTGGTGTGTCTAAGATTGCTTTGAGAGATCCTATCCATGGAATATCTTCTTTACCTGCTAATTGTCTACCCATGCCTGTACTATTAAAAATCGTTGCCCCTTTAATATTGTTTTTATGAAGTTCTTTTAAAAACTTATCAAGCTTTTCTGGATAGTTTAATACATAAAACATTACTTGCATATAAGTCCCTTCTTTCCTACTCAAATTATACGCTTCTTTTAATCCTTGTCAAGCACACGTTAATCTTAAAATAATGAAAACGTGTCCACACGAAATGATAAAAAAAAGATACTTGCATTAAGTATCTTTGTTTGTCTTTTTAAGCTTTTCAATGATCTTTTTTTCTTCTAAAGTTAATTGGATGTTTGTTAAAAGATCAGGTCGTTGATGCAAGGTCTTATCAATCATTTTTTCTTTACGCCATTGATCAATTTTCTCATGATGTCCAGATAATAAAACCTCAGGTACTTCATATCCTTTATAGTGACTTGGTTTTGTGTACTGTGGATATTTCAACCAGCCATTTTGTAGTGAATCTTCATCTCTAGAGGCATCTGTTAAAACACCGGGTAATAATCTCGTGACTGCATCCGTTAAAATCATTGCTGGAATTTCACCACCCGTTAAAACATAATCACCGATGGATATTTCTAAGTCGATAAGTGATTCTACGCGTGCATCAATACCTTCATAATGACCACAAAGCAAGATCATTTGATCATATGTTTTTGAAATTTCAATCGCTTTTTGTTGTGTAAAAAGTGTACCCTGAGGGCTAAGTAAAATCACGATTGCATTTTCCTTTTTAAGCTTTTTGATTGCTTCATAAAAAGGGGGGAACTGCATGAGCATCCCTGCGCCACCACCATAAGGTGTATCATCAATTTTATTGTGTTTTCTCGTAGAAAAATCTCTTAATTGATGTGTTCGAATGACCACTTGGTTATCTTCAACGGCGTGCTTAATGATGGACGTATTCAAAAAGATATCAAAAAACTCTGGAAATACAGTGATGATATCAATAATCATAATAATCCCTCAATCGGTGTGATAATGATTCGATCTTCTAAAACATCAAAAACAAATTCAGAACGAAATGGAATTAACGATTTTTTTCCTTCTAATGTCATGACTTCTAATAGATGACCTTGAGGTACTTCCATTAAAGAAAGAACATGACCTACTTTTTTCCCATCTTTTTCATAAACATCTTTACCGATTAAATCATGATAATGATAATCATCCTCTTCAAGCTCATCTGGTGCTTCATCTGTAAAAACGTCTAAGCCCTTAAACTTTAAAATATCATTAATATCGTTATATTCTTTAAATTTAGTAATGAGGACATTTTTATGTGCTCTTACTCTTTCAATCGTTAACGTATGTTTTTCACCCTTTAAGATGACGAACATACTTGCACCAACGAAAAAGCGGTTAAAATCACTTAAATTGTAGATTTTAACCTCTCCCTTAATGCCGTGTGTATTTGTAATATTACCAATTTGATACATAAAATCCATCCTTAAAATGAATCGATGTCGATTTGTACGCGTTTACCTTCTTTAGAGGCACCTGCATAAACGATGGTTCTCATTGCTGATGCAATTTTCCCACCTTTTCCAATGACACGTCCAAGGTCTGCTTCATTCACTAAAAGCTGAATGGTTATCGTATCTTCATCATTAGATAAAATCTTGACTAAGACGTCATCTGGGTTAACGACTAATGGCATTATCATATTTTTGATGAGTTTTTCAAAATCAACCGCCATGATATGTACCCCCTTATTATTTATCTAATACGCTATACTTCTTAAACAAACTTTTTACAGTATCTGTTGGTTGTGCACCGTTTCCTAACCATTTTAAAACTTTTTCGCTATCGACAGAAACCTTGCCAATAATAGGATCATATGTGCCTAGAATTTCTAAGAATTTACCGTCTCTTGATCTGTTAGATTCACTTGCAACAATTCTGTAAAATGGTGTTTTATGTGCACCAAAACGTTGTAAACGTACTTTAACTGCCATGTTATATTCACTCTCTTTCATTAATCATTTCATATCTATTATAACAACTTTTTTAGAGGTGTCAAGTATTTTTACTTAACAGATTAAAAATTAAGTGTTTCATCATACATTTGTGAGGGTCCTACATACTTAAAACCTTTTACATCTTTGAGCTGTTTTTTTAATGTAGCTTCAATATCCTTATCACCATAGACAATGGCATAGTTTTGTTTTTCAGAGACATATTGAACATCTACAGGTAGATTTTTTAATTTTTCAACGACTTGCTTGCCTTGAAAAAAGATAACATACTGCATACGATTAGCGTACATGACAACTACCTCCCTTTTTAATGATACCCATCTTATCTGGTGCTTTAATATATGCTGATACTGTGGATGATAACTCATTTAAAAAAGTGTTTAAATCATCTTGAAATTGTTTTTCAAGCTCAAAATATGTTTTCACTTCTTCTTTGCTATATAGCTCAAGTTTTGCTGTTTGAAAGCTTTTAACTGCTTCCTTAAAATCTGGATGGTATGCTCCACCTTCACTCATAATTTGATCATAATGCGCTTTGGCCTTTTGAAATTGGTCAATTTCTTCTGCATATGTTTGCACCATGAAATGATCAAGTCTTTTAATTTCTTGATACACAGGATCTTTTTTGATTTCATCAAGCACATGATATGCTTGCATCATAAATTCAGTCATAAAGGTCCTCCTTTTCGATTTCTATATATTCACCAGGTTTTAAATTCCCTAATGATAAGTTCCCAATTTTAGTTCTTTTTAAATTCAAAACTGTATAACCTACATGTTCAAACATGCGTTTAACTTGATGAAATTTACCTTCATCTATGATGATATTAACATAAAATCCATCTGATTTTAAAGCCAATGCTTTAGCTAAATATGGATTATCTTTACCATCTTTAATCATAACACCTTTAATCAGTTCTTTTTCATGTTTAAAAGGATGGTCAAGTCTTACTTCATATGTTTTTGGTAAATGTGATTTTGGATGAGTGATTTCATGCTGAAAATGCCCATCAGTTGTTAAAATCATTAAGCCTTCGCTATCTAAATCAAGTCTGCCTGCAATCTTAAAATCATAAGATACATATGGTTCCTTGAGTAATTCTACCACACATTGATGTCTTGTGTCATGATTTGCCGAGAGGTAATCTACTGGTTTATAGATCATCAAATGGATATCTTTTTTGTAAACGACTTTTTCATCATTGATAAAGATGCTTTCTTGATCAAGATTCACATCATATGATGGGTCTAAAATACGCTTTCCATCAACCAATAAAGGGGTCATTTTTAAAAACTTTTTAGCGTCTTTTCTTGATGTAATTTTCATGTGACTTAAGAATTTATCGATGCGCATGGTATCATCCTTGTGATATAATACATAATGAGGTGTATCCAATATGTTAACAATGAAAAACGTGATTCGAGAAGGTCATAAAACTTTAGAAACAGTCGCAAAAGAAGTCAAATTACCATTATCGTCTCAAGATAAAAAACTCTTAAAAGATTTATTAGAGTATGTCATCAATTCACAAGATGAAAAGATGGTAGAAACATATGATTTTCGTCCTGCTGTAGGTATTGCAGCACCCCAAGTGAACGTTTCAAAACGCATGTTTGCTGTGCATGTGACAGATTTTGATGGGATGCTTTATTCTTATGCACTTGTTAATCCAGTTTTAAAAGAAAAAGGAAATAAAATCATTTATGTCCCCGGTGGCGAGGGTTGTTTAAGTGTTGACCGTGAAACTGAAGGCTTAACGCCAAGATATGACTGGGTCTTATTTGATGCCTTATCATATGATGTTAAAACAGACCAACTTATCCCTATTACATTAAGACTTGAAGGTTATGTTGGTATTGTGTTTCAACATGAATATGACCATTTAAATGGCATCATGTATACCACAAAACTCTTTGCTGAACTCCCAAATGCGAAACCTGCATTTGAGTTTCACACATTAACTGAAACAGAAGATACTATTTAAAAATAACTTGTATCACTTTGATTTGATTTTCTAAAATGTCATCATAGGTGACATTTTTTGTTTCTTCATTAGGGAATATTTTTTGAGATAGAAATTGTTTATATTGTTCTTTTTTCTTTTTTTCATTTGTAAATATTCTCTTAAAAAAACCTGGTTTAACCTCCGGTTCTTTAAACACATTTGAATAAAAATGATTATCAATGGATATGAATCCGTCAAATCTGTCTCTAAGTAGTTTTTTAAATGCGCTTAAAATATTGGTTTTCCCATATCCAATCAGCATTGGATTTAAAAATTCATCAGCATCTACTGCTTGTACAATACCGATTTTATGTCTAAAAAGCCTATATGAAGTCGTAATCGATTCATGATGTTTCATGATAACGATTGGATCTAAAAACATGAGTAAATCCTTTGATTTAATCTTTTTGAAAATATAGGCATAGACATTAGACTTATAGGATTCCGTGTGCTCTAGCACGATTTTTTTGCTTGATCTCATGGCAATATCGATAAAAGCTTCTAGCTTTTTAGATAAAACATCCCATTCTTCAATCACGTCATTTATGAGTGGTAGTTTCATAAGTAAATGTGTTGCTTTAAACTTATCTGAAAATTTCACCATATACTTAAATTCATCGAGTGCATTTTTAAAAGCTTTATCATCATATAAGTCAAAGGGTTTGATGTTGGTATCTATATATGATACTTTCACTTTTTCATCTTTTAAAAGCTGTAAAATGCTCTTAATCTCTTTATCACTGAGTTCAATGAGTGGTGTTTTTTGATAATGTCTTAATGCAACATAATCAATACCTAATGCTTTAGCACGTTTTATTTTATCTTCAAATGAGGATAGACCTTCTTGGTCTAAATATCCTGTGATTATTGGTCTCATATTTTACTCCATTCATACATTAAAATTGCGCCAGCAACACTCACATTTAATGATTCTACATGTTTTGTTGGTATATGAATCGCGCGATCTGAAATTTTTTTAATATCGTCATGAATGCCATGACCTTCATTGCCTAAAATAAGAATTACTTTATCGTTATAAAACGCTTCTCCTTTGTCATGTGCGTCTGCATAGACAACTTGATAACCTTCTTTTTTTAAGTCTAAAATTGAAGGAATGAGTGGCTTTCTTTCAGCATAACAATCGAAAATAGCTCCTTTTGATGCTCTAATAACTTTCTCATTATAAAGATCAGCAGATTGCATACTTAAAATGACATGGGTAAACCCAAATGCTGCAGCACTTCTAAAAAGTGCACCGACATTATCAGGGTCTTGTATATCATCAAGCATGAGTATTTTATGTGATTTTTGTGGATGTTGTTCTTTTTTGCATATAGCAATATGATCGATAAATGTTTCTGTTTGCTGAAGTTCCTTGATTAAATCCTCGTGATATAATGTGCCTTCTTTATTTGGATTGGATGTAATGATTTCTAAAATGACATCTTTTTGTTTGGCCTTATCAATCATATGAGTGCCATACACAAGAAAAAGATGATGCTGATCAC
This sequence comes from uncultured Mariniplasma sp., assembly GCA_964655445.1. Lineage (GTDB taxonomy): Bacteria > Bacillota_I > Bacilli_A > Acholeplasmatales > Acholeplasmataceae > Peloplasma. Next base: position 40,604 of record CAZZMZ010000004.1, read on the forward strand.
GATATTTTTTAAGTTTTAGACTTTTATAAAGCTTAAACGTTTTATTGCTTAAAGATGTAATCATCCTTGTCACTCTTTTCTTTTAAGTATGTATCATATGCTGATTTAACATCAAAACCATATCTTGTGATATCAATCGTTTCATTTTCATGGATATCCATGGTTATGATTTCTTTGACGGTTTCATCAATGATTCCTATATAATCAAAGCTTTGTTCATATTTATCTGCATAAACCTGCATCGGTTTAGTTACTGGATTCTTGGGTACATAAATACTGCAACAATCATTAAATGGTTTAATAGAAATATCATACGTGTCAATTTTTTGAGATAGTTTAATAATATCTATTTTATCATAGGTAATAAGAGGTCTTAAGATTGGCATGCTTGTTACACTTTCAACAACAGCAATACTATTTAATGTTTGACTAGCCACTTGTCCAACTGATTCACCATTGATTAAACATAGTATTTTCTTTTTCTTTGAAAATCTTTCTGCAATTCTATACATCATACGTCGCATAACCGTAATGCTGTAAGGTTCAAAAACATGATTTAATATTGCTTTGTGCATAGTTGTAAAGGGTACAACATGAAGCTTTATCACACCAAGTGGTGTAAATTTAGCAAGTTTTTTTGATAAATCAATCACTTTTTGAACAGATTCTAAAGGTGTAAGTGGTGTAGACTCAAAATGTATGAGTTCCACTTCAATACCTTGTTTCATCGCTAAATAACCCGCGATTGGGCTATCAATGCCTCCGCTCATCATAAGTAAACCTTTACCTTGCGTGCTATAAGGAAAGCCACCCATACCAGGATAACTTTTCATATAAATATAAGCTGCTTGTTCTCTTAACTCAATAAAAAGCTTTTCTTCTGGGGTTTTAACATCAACGATATATTTTCTTTGTGCATGCTTTAAGATTTCTCCAGCGACACGCCTTGAAACTTCAATCGATGTTAATGGAAATGACTTATCTATACGTTTTGTTTCAATCTTTAAACGCATCATCTCTTCTTTAGCTTCTTCATTTAAGACATGAGTTCCAACGAGGATGATGGATTCAAAGTTGGGTTCTGCCATATAAACAATACTATATGAATGAATACCAGAAATAGAGCTAATCACTTCAATCAAAGCTTTTTCATCCTTCAAATTGTAACCTACAAAGATTCTGTCATGTCTTAACTCATAAGAAACATCAAAAGGTTTCAATCTTTCTATGAGATGTGTTCTTACTTTTTTTATAAAAAATCCGATGTTTTTTCCTTTAAGCATCATATCGCCAAATCGGATTAAGATCTTTTTCGTCATCATTATCACCATACATATTTTATCATATATGCTATAATAATTCCGGTGATGAAAATGAAAAATAACGTTTTACTTGAAACTGCAGCTGCACTCCTTGAATCTCAACCTAATAGAATCAGTTTGTTATCAAATGCAGCAGCATTTTTAAATGATCATTTCGATCAAATCAATTGGGTGGGTTTTTATCTTTATGACGGTAAGATCTTAACTGTAGGTCCTTTTCAAGGCAAGGTAGCTTGCTCTGAGATTGAATTAGGTAAAGGTGTTTGTGGTGAAGCAGCTGTCCTTAGAAAAACACTCGTGATTAAGGATGTTTTGTCTCATGCTAACCATATAGCTTGTGATGAAAACTCAAAATCAGAAGTGGTTGTTCCAATATATATTGAAGATAAGCTTTTTGGTGTTTTAGACTGTGATGCACCAATCTTTGATCGCTTTGATGAAGAGATTGTCTTATTTTTCGAAGAATTCGTATTGTTATTGATAAAACAATTGACAATCACTACCCTTTAGGGTAAAATACTACATGTCGGTAAAAAGCAGGCAGACTATTTTTTAAAGTGCGATCCCTACCATATGGCGCCCTTAGTAACCTTATACTGCTTTAAGGTGAACAGAATATCGGGATACCTTTAAATCAAGTATTTTGCAGTTTTTGCCTACCAAATACATAAAGAGGAGGTAAAAATTATGTCACGTTATACAGGACCAACTTGGAAAATTTCACGTCGTTTAGGTTATTCTATTTCTGAATCAGGAAAAGAATTAAAGAAACGTCCATATGCACCAGGTCAGCACGGTCAACGTCGTTCAAAGCAATCAGATTACGGTCTACAACTTCATGAAAAACAAAAAGTGAGATTCACTTATGGTGTTTCTGAAAAACAATTTAGAAAGACATTTAATGAAGCACACAAGATGAAAGGTAAACATGGTGAGAATTTCTTACGTTTACTTGAATCAAGATTAGACAATGTCGTCTATCGTTTAGGACTTGCAAGAACACGTTCTCAAGCTCGCCAATTAGTCAACCATGGACACTTCTTAGTAGACGGCAGTAAAGTGGATATTCCATCATACCGTTTATTACCAGGTCAAAAAATCCAATTAAGAGAAACATCAAAAGGTTTAAAAGTAGTTGCTGAGGCTTTAGAAGCACAATATGCATCCGTAGACTTTGTTTCATTTGATAAGGAAACTGGTACAGGTGTATTCGTTCGTTATCCTGAAAGAAATGAAATTCTTCAAGAGATCAATGAACAACTTATCGTTGAATTCTACAACAGATAAAAAAGTAAAGGCAAATTTCAATTTGAAATTCGCCTTTTTTTTATGCTTTGGATAACTGTTTTAAATGTGCAAGTCTTTTCTTGCGATCTTGATCTTCAATAAGTGCATAACTAAATTCATGTATATCAATCACAGTAAATGTTGAACCGACTTCTTCTTTACAAAGTTTTTTGTACAAATATACTTGTCTTCCTTCTTTAAATTCTACAAAATGGGCTGGTATTTGAAACTTTTTGTACCAATAACTTTTGACAACATCTGATATCACTTCTGTGTTTGATGTAAATTTATCTGGATAAGGCATGAGATGTGTTGGATCAGAGTAAATCACTTTAGAGCCGATAATACGGTGTTTTAATACTTTATATCTTGAAATATATCTGACTAAATTGACTGCTGATAACATCATAACGATGAGTAGCGATGTGTCAAATGAAAGTTCAAACATAAAGTACATAAAAAAGCCAGCAATGATAATCACTGCTTCCATAATGACAAAAAATAAGAAACACTTATTTTTGAGTTGTATCATTTCTTTATAAAGCATGCTTGTTTCCCCTTGTTTAATGTTATTATATGCAATTTAAGAGCACATGTCATTAAATATGCAATGTCATGCTGTCGATTTGAAAGAAAGAAGAAAGTTAGTCATATGATGTCATTCATATGAATGGTTGATGTTTATAAATAAATGACTGACAAGTTGAAAATGTGTCTTCCCCCCACAAGTATCGACCTCGAACATATCTATTGTATCAACATTTACTGTCAATGTCAAAAGTTTTTTGAACTCATATCAAATGAAAGAAAGATGAAAAAAAAGACCTCAAATGAGGTCAATTTTGTGCTTTCTTTAGTGCAGCACGCACAAGTGTTAAAAATGAATTTGGATCTAAAGATGCCCCACCAACGAGTGCACCATCAATATCAGACATAGAAAGTAAGGATTCAACATTTTTCGTGTTGACTGAACCACCATATAATATACGGATGTTATCGCTTACTTGCTTGCCATATAAACTGTTAAGCACTTTTCGAATATGAACAATCGTTTCATTTGCTTGTTCGGGTGTTGCGGTTACACCAGTACCAATCGCCCAAATAGGTTCATAAGCTACGACAGTTTTTAAAGCTTCTTCTTTGGTGACATTCGCATAAGCTTTTTTAATTTGATTTTCTACCACTTCGTTTGTTGTGCCTTTTTCTCTAATATCTAAAGATTCTCCAACACAAACAATCGGTGTGATGTCTTGATTCACGGCGGCAATCAATTTTAAGTTCACAGTTTCATCAGTTTCATTAAAGTATGCTCTACGTTCACTATGTCCTATAACGACATAATCTACACCATAGGATTTTAACATTTGAGCAGAGATTTCACCTGTAAATGCACCTTCTTCTGCATAATGCATGTTTTGTGCACCGATACGCAGGTTTTCACCTTCACGCTTCACTAAATCTCTTAAAAAGATTGCAGGTGCGCATACAACTGATTCAACGATGTCTTTATCTGGCACTTCAACGTTAACTGCATAAATGAATGCAAGCGCATCATCTTTTGTTTTATACATCTTCCAGTTGCCAGCAATTAATGGTTTTCTCATCATACTCACCCTAGAATCGAAGCGACATCCTTAATCGCTTCTTCTGCACGTGCACCTCTGGCTACGATTCTTACATTTTCACCATGAGGTACTGCAAGTGACATAAGCGCTAAGATAGACTTTAGGTCAACAACTTTACTGTGGTAGTGTAATTCAATTTCTACGGCATATTTTGATGCTGTTTGGACAACTTTAGCTGCTAAGCTTGCATGAAGTCCTTGGGTACTTTTAATTAAAATTTCTTTTTCGTTCATCTTTTCTTCTCCTCTTAAAACATCGGTGGCGTGCTTATCCATAAAACTTTCGCATGTTGATGACTTGTGTTCATGAGGTAATGTTCTTTATTTGCTAAATAATAGAATGTTTCGCCCTTACGAATGATATATCTTTTTTTGTTTAAAACCAATGTGATTTGTCCTTCTAGGACATAACCGAATTCTTCACCAGCATGAGGATCATCTATTTCAGATTGACCACCTGGTTCGATATCGATCATAATAGGTTCCATTTCATATTTTAATGCATTAGGAACAATCCAGCTGATCATATGCTTAAGTTGTTCGTTTTCTTTTTCATAAAAGTCTTCTTTTTTATAGACAACAGTTTGTTCTTCTTCTTTACTGAAAAACTCGTGAACATCCGTGCCTAAAACTTCTAGGATGGCAAAAAGTGTTTGCATGGATGGTGAAGTCAGGTTATTTTCTAATTGTGATATATAGCCTTTAGTGAGTTCTAAGCGATTAGCAAGTTCCTCTTGTGTTAAATTGTTACCAAGTCTTAAAGCTCTAATTTTCTTTCCTAGGTCCATTATTTATCGTCAACACATTGAATACCGGGAAGCACTTTGCCTTCAAGATATTCAAGTGATGCGCCACCACCCGTAGAAATATGTGTAAATCCTTCAGCTAAGCCAAGTTGAATGACTGCTGCTGCTGAGTCGCCACCACCAATAATGGTTGTAGCACGGTCTTTAATGGAAGCAGTTGCTTCTGCAACGCTTCTTGTACCTGTTGCAAATGTTGGGAACTCAAAAACACCCATAGGTCCATTCCAAACAACAGTTTTTGCTTCTTTAATATATGATTCAAAGATTTTAATGGTATTAGGTCCAATATCTAAGCCCATTTCATCTTGAGGGATTTCGGAAATATGTCTTACATGTACTTCTGTATCATTGGCAAATGATTTACCTGTGGTGACATCATTACCTAGTTCGATTTTGCCATTTGCTTCTTCTAATAAGGCTTTAGCTAAATCAACTTTGTCTGCTTCTAATAAACTCTTACCGACTTCATAGCCCATTGCTTTGAAGAAGGTGAAAGCCATACCGCCACCAATTAAAACCTTATCAGCAATTTTTAATAAATTTTGAATCACTTCAATTTTATCTGATACCTTCGCGCCACCCAAAATTGCAACAAAAGGTCTTTGAGGACTTTCTAATGTACCACCAATAAAATTAATTTCCTTTTCTAATAAGAAACCTGCTACAGTGTGTTCAATATTTGATGCAATACCCACATTCGAAGCTGCTTCTCTATGAGCAGTACCGAATGCATCATTGACAAATACATCACCAAGTGAAGCCCAGTATTTACCTAGTTCTGGATCATTTTTAGATTCTTTCTTGCCGTCTAAATCTTCAAAACGTGTGTTTTCAAACATAAGGATTTCGCCATCTTTGAGTGCGTTGACTGCTTTTTCTAACAGAGCTCCTCTAGTTTCTGGAATAAATATGACTTCTTGATTCAAGTGTTCTGATAATCTTTTTGCAACCACACTTAAACTTGAAGATGCTTTTTCTGATGCATCTTTAACGCGTCCAAGATGTGAAAAAAGAATGGCTCTACCACCTTGTTCTAATACATAACGAATGGTTGGTAATGCTTCTACAATTCTGTTTTCATCTGAGATTTTTCCGTCTTTTAAAGGTACGTTGAAATCAACACGGATGAGTACTTTTTTTCCTTTTACTTCGATGTCTCTTACTGTTTTTTTAGCCATCATTAATACCTCCTTAAATGATGTGATCGATGTTTTTAAACCGTCCTTATTATAACACTATTTGTAAACAATTCAAAGATTATTGAAGATGAAAGTGTTTTACTTTAGTATTTCTAATCTTCTCTAAAACGTGCTTTGCACGTAGGTACTTCCTTAATGACATCAAAATGACTAAATTTTCTTGATTTGAAAATGTAAGCATTGTCTTATGCTCAAGTGGTTTTATATCAATGACTTCAGATACGTTCACCCAAATGGTTAGATAATCTCTTACACGACCAGTAGGAATCAACATCAAATCATCTGATAAATAAACAGGTATGAGTTGCTTTATATGAAAAAGTGATTGAACTGATTTAATATAACCCTCATACGTACATAAATGTGCAATGCATAAAGCCTTAATAACACTGAGTGGTGATTTAGAAGTTATCATTTTTTGTGTTTTTTGATAAATTTCAGTACCGAGATTCGTTTGTTTGAGATAGAGTATCATAATTGTTTATAAGCATTAAAAAAAGGCCATTTGGCCTTTTAATGTTAAGCTTTTTCCTCTTCTTTTTTCGCTGGTTTCTTAGCTGCTTTGTTGATATCAATCTTTAAAACTTGTTCAGTCGATGGATCAAAGAAATGAACCTTATTCATATCAAACGCTAACTTCATTTTATCTCCAATATGTACGCCTGCACGTGCATTGATGCTTGCGCAAACATTATTACCATTGATGTTTGTATAAAGGTTTGTTTCAGATCCTAAAAGCTCTGCAACGTCGACAATAATATCTAATACAGCTTTTGGATATGTTTCCATAACGACTTGGTCATCATGGATATCTTCAGGACGAATACCTAAAACAACTTCTTTTTCAATGAAACCATGTTCCTTGATAATTTCAAATTTGTCATCTGGAATTAATAATTTGTGTTGACCAGCAACAAACATTTGATCTTTACTTACTTTACCAAAGATAAAGTTCATAGGTGGTGTACCAATGAATCCAGCAACGAACATGTTGTTAGGATGATCATATATTTCTTTTGGTGCACCAACTTGCATGATATAACCGTCTTTCATAACAACAATTCTAGAAGCCATAGTCATCGCTTCGATTTGGTCATGGGTTACATAAATGGTAGTTGTTTCAATCTTGTTATGAAGCTTAATTAACTCACCGCGCATTTGAACACGGAGTTTCGCGTCTAAGTTTGATAATGGTTCATCCATTAAGAATACTTTTGCATTACGAACAATTGCTCTACCTAATGCAACACGTTGTCTTTGACCACCTGATAATGCTTTAGGCTTTCTCTTTAAATAAGGTGTTAAACCTAAGATTTCAGCTGCTTCATTAACTTTTTCATTAATGACATCTTTTGGCATTTTTCTAAGTTTCAAACCAAATGCCATGTTATCATAAACAGTCATATGTGGATATAACGCATAAGATTGGAAAACCATCGCGATATTTCTATCTTTAGGTGCCTTATCATTGACGAGTTCTTCATCAATATATAGTTCACCTGACGTAATTTCTTCTAAGCCTGCGATCATTCTTAATGTTGTTGATTTACCACATCCAGATGGACCGACAAAAACGATAAATTCTTTATCTCTAATATCGAGATTAAAATCAAAAACTGCTTGTACACCGTTAGGATATACTTTATTAATATTTTTGAGCTTTAATGTTGCCATAAAATTTCTCCCTTTTTCTTTAGTCTAATGATAGTATAACAAGTTACACCTATAAAAAAAATGTGCACATTGCACACTTTTTATCTGATTAAGTGATAGATGAGATAAGCATCTATGAAGACCTTAACATCAAATCCAGTTACTTGTTGAAACTTATCAATACGTTGAATAAGTGTATTACGATGCACATAAAGAATTTTAGATGCAGAACTCATATTTTGATCCGTTTCTAAATAAGTTTTAATGGTATCAATCATCATTTGATCAGATTTATATTTTCTTAAAATAAGTGGCTTCAAAATGCTTTGATGCGTTGTTCCTAAAGCCAGTAGCAGCACCTTATCATCGAGATATATATACTTTGTAAAGGGTATGTCCTTTAATAATGTTTTGATGCTTTTTTGATGGGATTCTAATGCATCTTTTTGATCAAATCTATAAGACACATAAATACGTAAATCGCTTAAAATATCACTCATCATATTAAGCATAATGTCCTTAAAGGGTATGTCAGTATCGTGATTATAATATATGCATAATGCATGCTGATCAGAACTATATGACTCGATATGGATAAAATCTGAAAACATTGAAAGGATGACTTGAAGATCTTGATTGATATCATGTTTACTTTCGATGATTAAGTAGCGATACATAAAAGTCCTCCTAACTAGTCTTCTAAATAGCTTTGATAAAAATGATAAATAACGTCAGTTTTAATAAACACGATATGGTCATCATGTGATAATAATTGGATACCTACAAGGTAAAAGCTTGTGTCTATAACCGCACCACCTAAGCCATAATGATCAGAAATGATCGATGATTTATAGGTGTCATCATTCTGATCTTCAATGGGTAACATCATACCCATAGTAATAGCGTTAATGATTTGTCCTTGAAAGCCAATAAGGACTAGTGGTTCTCCAGTCATAGGTGTTTGTTCTAAAATGCTCACTGGTTCATAATTAACTGTTTTTCGTTGCGTTGTAACAATTGCTAGATTCAAAAGTTCGTCTTGATGTGCAAGTTCACCTGTGAGTGTATTACCTAAGTAGTCATTTAAGGTAATTGTGTGTGTTTGGCCTGCTTCTAAAAGAAATGGTGTATTTACTGTTAAAATATGATAATTTGCATCTTCATGAATAACAATGCCTGAAAATTGAATCACTTCAAGAAGTGCACCTAGCGAAGAATATATACGCACTTCAATCATCATACCTGCTGTTGCTGTTTCTAATGTCACTTGATTAATAAATGCATGAAACTGCTGATCCGAAACAATGTCATGTCTTAAATAATCATCATAATCAACAGATAAGGCTTGATATGCTTCTGTTGTCTCTTCAATATATAAGCTATTTTGGCATCCTGTTAAAAACAAGATGAAAAGAATTAACATAACTATTTTTCTCATACTTCACCACCTAAACTCTCGCCGATTGATGTTAAAAATTCAATCACACGTTCGAGTGGAATAGCAAAGGCATAAGAAGATGTGCTACTATCATTAGAAAAATTGCCTGCATAGATAATACCAACAAGCTTAAAGTCATGATTGAGTACAACACTTCCTGATGACCCTGATTTTACTGGTGCATCTGATACAAGCACATTAAAATTGACATCAATCACTGAATTAGTCGAACTTTCAATATCTATTTTTGCATAGTCAATCACACTACCTAACGTAATCGCGTTAATCTGAAAGGATGGATAACCAATAACTGCTATTTGTTCATCCTTTATCGCATTTACTTCTGCAAATTCAATCACAGTTAAAGTGACTGTCTTTCTAAAACGTACGACTGCTAAATCATATGCACCATCTGCTGCTATAAATGTTGCATTGTATTCATTGCCTAAATAATCACTCACTGTATAAGTTGCTCTAGTTCCTGAAGAGGTATAAACAACATGATTATTTGTGAGGGCATAATAGTAAAAAGCATCCTCTTTATAGATGACACCAGAGCCTGTTGTTGTACCTGAAAAGGTGGATGTCTTTTTGACTGAAACGACACTTTTAACGCTTTCAGTTGACAAGTAATTGAAATAATCGATTCTACTCTGATAGATGTCTTCTTGAGATAAGATGTGATTTTGATATTCGAGTAATAAGTCATCATATGTTTTAACAGAAAAGCATGCAGCTAGACTCAAAATGAATATGAGTGATAAGGCAAGCTTAAAAAACTTTTTCATGCTAACACCCTCTTAACGCTATTTTACGCTAAAAAGGGTAAATAAAAAAGATATTTGCGAAAATCACACAAATATCTTTATTTGCTTCAATTTTTAATTATCCAATAGACCCTTCCATTTCAAGCTTAATCAATTGATTAAGTTCGATGGCATATTCCATAGGTAACTCCTTAGCGAATGGCTCAATGAATCCCATAACAATCATTTCTGTTGCTTCTTCTTCAGTTAAACCACGGCTCATTAAGTAATATAATTGCTCCTCAGAGATTTTTGAAACTGTTGCTTCATGTTCTAGGAACACATCACTATTACGCACTGAGTTATATGGGATGGTATCAGAGAATGAATAATCATCTAAAATAATGGTATCGCATTCCACATGAGCCTTAGCACCTTTTGCTTTTTTACCAAAATCAACTTTACCACGATAATTCACTTTACCACCGCCACGGCTAATGGATTTAGAGATAATGGTTGATGTTGTATTTGGAGCAACGTGAATCATTTTAGCGCCAGAATCTTGCCATTGGTTTTTACCTGCAAAAGCGATTGAAATGGTTGTACCTTTCGCACGTTCTCCAAGTAAGATACAAGATGGATATTTCATGTTTATAGTTGAACCGATGTTACCATCAATCCATTCCATATGTGCATTTTCATATACAAACGCACGCTTTGTAACTAGGTTTAAGACGTTCGTTGACCAGTTTTGAATCGTTGTATAACGGCACGTTGCATCCTTCATAACAACCACTTCAACAATGGCAGCATGAAGTGAGTCCTTAGAGTAAATAGGTGCTGTACAACCTTCTACATAATTTACATATGCACCTTCATCTACAATAATCAGTGTGCGTTCAAATTGACCCATTTGATCAGAGTTGATTCTAAAATAAGATTGAAGTGGTTTTGTAACTTTTACTCCTTTAGGTACATAGATAAAGGATCCACCACTCCATACAGCACTATTTAATGCTGCATACTTATTATCACTAAATGGTACAACAGTCCCAAAATATTTCTTTACTAAATCTGGATACTCTCTAAGAGCAGTATCTGTATCAACATAAATCACACCAAGTTCTTCTAATTCTTTTTGTGTGTTATGATAAACAACTTCACTTTCAAACTGTGTAGAAACACCTGCTAAGAAGTTTCTTTCTGCTTCAGGAATACCTAGTTTTTCAAAGGTGTCTTTAATCTCTGATGGGACCTGATCCCAACTTGTTTCAGCTCTTTCGCTCGATCTGATAAAGTATGTAAAATCATCAAAATTGATAAAGTTTAAATCTGGACCCCAGGTTGGATTTTTAAGTTCAGTGAACTTTTTATAGCTCTTTAAACGAAAATCGAGCATCCATTCTGGTTCGTTTTTGTATTTGCTGATTGTACGAACAACGTCTTCATTGAGCCCTTTACCTGTGTCAAAAATAGGCTTTGACTCTGTATGGAATCCAAATTGGTAATCACCAACTATGGCATCTATCTTCTTTTTATTATCATCCATTTAGTTCATCCTCCTTGATTTTTAAAATGGCTTGTTCCGCTGCTTTCCAAGCGAGCGTGGCACATTTAACACGTGCCGGAAATTGTGCAACACCTTGATAAACCACGGCGTCACCTTTAAGTATATCTGGGTTATATGGGTATCCTTTGATGAGTTCATAAAACTCATGGAGGATATCAACTGCTTCATCTAGGGTGTGATCTTTAAGTGTGATACTCATCACACTTGCACTTGAGCAACATATAGAACAACCTGTACCTTGATGTTTTATATCTGTGATTTTTTGATCGTTAACTTTGAGTTGTATGGTCATTTCATCACCACAGCTTGGATTATTCAAATGTACAGTCATATAACTGTTGTCTGCGACAAAACCCTTATTTTTGGGATGCTTATAATGATCCATAATGACTTGTCTATATAAATGTTCTATATTCATAATTGACTCCTAAAATGATGTAAAAAAGTTTTTCGCTTCAATCACACTATCAATGAACTTATCACAATCTTCGATGGTGTTGTAGATATGAAATGATGCTCTCAAAGTTGAATTGACCCCTAAAAATTTAGTGACTAATTGTGCACAATGATGTCCTGCTCTGACACTTACCTTGAAGGTGTCTAACATGGTTGCTATATCATGTGGGTGCACATCTTCGATATTAAAGTTAATCACTGGATTTTCTGATGTTTTATTATAAACTGTGACTCCTTCAATTTTTAAGAGTTTTTCTAGTGTGTAGTTGTGTAGCATCTTCGTATGTGTATGTATGTGTTCTAAGCCGATTTTTTGTATGTATCTCACCGCTTCAGCAAGACCAATTGCGCCACTAATCACTGGTGTTCCTGCTTCAAATCTTAAGGGTGCCTTTTTCCATGTTGCATGATCTTGATAGACTTCATCAGCCATCTCACCACCAAGTTCAAATGGTTCTAGTTCATTGAGTAATGCTTTTTTACCATAGAGCACACCAACACCAGAGGGTCCGAACATCTTATGTCCTGAGAATGCTAGATAATCAACATCAAGTTTTTTCACATCAAGTAACATATGCGGTGCAGACTGAGCAGCATCGAGTACAACAATAGCCTTTTTTTCATGTGCTAGTTTTGTAATTTCTTCGATTGGTGTTAAATAACCCATGGCATTAGATACATGTGTTAAAGCAACCACTTTGGTTTTACTTGATAATACAGACTTAAACGCTTCAACAGTAATACGCCCTTCTTTTGTCAAAGGTACGTATATGAGCTTCGCTTTTGCTTTTTTAGCTGCTCGCATCCAAGGTAATACTGAAGAATGATGTTCTAGTTCAGAGGTAATAATCTCATCATCTTCAGATAATCGATCTGTATAAGCATAAGCAATCATATTTAAGCTTGAGGTTGTCCCACGCGTGAACATGACTTCTTCTTCGTCAGCGTTGATAAACTTAGCTAAAGTAAGTCTTGCTTCTTCATAAAGTCTAGTTGCTTCATAGGCTAAATCATATGCCCCACGATGCACATTCACACCGAGTGTTAAATAGTATGAATCTATGGCGTTTACGACTGATTTTAATTTTAATGATGACGCAGCAGAGTCAAGATAACTCAACTCTGGCACTTTATCATAAATTGGAAAATCAGCACGTATTTTTTTTACATCAATCATATTCTTGTATTAACGATATGCGTAAATCTTTCCTTTAGGGACTCGTCATCGATTTCATCAATAACCGGCTTTAAGAAACCGTTGATAATAAGCTTTTCAGCTTCTACGCGAGTAAGTCCTCGGCTTCTTAGATAATAAAGTACATCTTCTTCTATTTTACCGATGGTTGCGCCATGCCCTGCTTTAACATCATATTCATCAATGAGTAAGATGGGGTTAACGTCTACAATCGCTAAATCGGAAGTAATAATGCCTTTTAGGGTTTGGAAAGCATTCGCATTCTTCATTCCTTTTTCTATTTTTTCTACACCGTTTAGTACAATTCTACCACGTTTGTTCGCTATCCCAATATTGGTCATATCACCAAATGTATTAGGTGCTTTGTGTGTAATATGAACATCTACGGTTTGATTGTTATCATCTGAAGAGACTGCAACAGCACGCATTTTGACTTCTGCGCCTTCTCCTTCTAGGTTGACATTGAGTTTTGCATGTAGTACATCTGATACAAACCCACCAATTAAATCGAGTTTTGCATCACGATGTGCGGTAAACTGATGTTCTAATATTGCTTTTTTACTTGAAAGCTCACTGACAAGTAAATATTTCACCTGTGCGTTGTTTTTCGCTGTAAGCTTGAGGTTATAGTTGTTTTCAATTAATTCTTTACTTACAAGCTCTAAAATGATTTTAATGCTTGTATTTTCAGAGATAACAATTTCTAAAGATTCATTGTTATCATCTGCGATGGTAATCATAATGGGGTCTTCAAATTGAATGTTCTTTGGTATGATGAGTTGTTGATGCTCAAAGATAAAATCCTTTGGCAGTTTTGTCTCTACTTGATGATTTTTAATGACGATAGACTTCATTATTCAGTGCCTTCTTCAAATTCAATACCAAGTTCATCTTTGATCCATTCATAACCATTACGATCAATTTTTTCGATTAATTCTTGTCCACCACTTAAAACGATTTTTCCATCAATCATAATATGTACATTGGTAGGTTTGATATGATCTAAAATGCGTTGGTAATGTGTAATAAGTATACATCCAAATGATTCATTAACTAGGCTTGACACATTTTCTCCAACGATTTTTAATGCATCCACGTCAAGACCTGAATCGATTTCATCTAAAATCGCGAATTTAGGTCTAAGAACCTTAAGTTGTAAGATTTCGTTTCTTTTTCTTTCACCACCAGAGAAACCTTCGTTTAAGTAACGATGTGCTAAATCTGGACGCATCTTTAATTCTTCAACAGTTTTTTCATATTTGACTGCAAACTCAAATAAGCCTACCTCTTTGCCTGATGTTGCGCGGAGTGCTTGTCTCATAAAGTCTGAGTTAGTGACTCCTGGCACTTCAGCTGGGTATTGCATCGCTAAGAATAATCCAGCACGTGCTCTTTCATCTACTTCCATGTCAAGAAGGTTTTCTCCATCTAGATATGCCTCACCTTCAGTTACTTCATATTTTGGATGACCCATCAAAGCACTAGCTAATGTTGATTTGCCAGTACCATTTGGACCCATAATTGCGTGTACTTCGCCTGAGTTAACGAGTAAGTTAACACCTTTTAAAATCTCTTTGCCCTCAATTCCAACGTGAAGGTTTTTAATTTCTAATTTTGCCATAAAGGACCTCCTTAATTTCCATAACTATTATACATGATGAACCCTTTTTTTGCTATTTATATGCTAATTTATAATGGGTAAATGATAGGAAACGTTTTCAATGAAAAAGTTGTGTAAATTTACATGCATTTTCATAAATTATCATTTATAATAAAAGTGTAGTGATTTTACTTTTTCTTTAAGTCACTCAACAATGTATTTTTCTCCCAAAAAATACGGCGTAAACCTCGCCTTGTGAATCCTTGGACTGCCATCCACAAGTTCACATAAAAGGTTATCTCCCAAATGCGGACTTCTCTGAAGCCCGTTTTTTTAATGTTTCTTTCACTAATTTATGCTATAATCTATGTAGTTAGGTGGGATATTTATGCATTATCGTAATAAACAACGATTTTATTTTATCATACTTCTGATTGATGTGTTTATTTTTATCGGACTAGGAGCGAGCCTAGCCTTTTTACCATGGTCATCTGATTTGAAGCTTGTAGCATTAGTGATTATCGCAGGCTTATTGACATTTTCTACTGCATTTATCAATAGTTATGTTCAGTTTTACCAAACAAAGTATCAATATTTTACCCTACGTGAAGGTGCAGAACAACCTCTTAAAACAAAGGTAGACCTTATGAGTAAATCATTTTTACAAAAGCGAACAAGAGAAGGTTTTTCTGATCCTAAATCATATGGTGACTTTTATCTTTCTTACCGATATAAAAACGATAAGTCGTCTAGATTTCACAGGCTCGGTGCCCTTGAAGTGATCGTAGTCATCTTAAATAAAAATCTCGCATTTGATGCACCTTCGATTATTGAAAAAATAAATCTTGTTGAAGATGACCTCATTTATAAAAAATACGTCATCCAAAAATATTATATTTACACCATTAAGGAAACGGATCATCTTACTTTAGATCAAATGAGTGAAGCGAATATGGTTCAATTTGAACAACAAAAGAAAAGACATATCACAGCCATAAACCTTTATGTTGAAAAAGAACAACAAGCTGTATATTTTCTTCACAACAATAACTTTAGTCCTAATGCTTATTATGGTTATGCAGTATCTCAGATTAAATCTTGGCTATAACATAAAAACCAGCGATAGCGATGCTATCACTGGTATTTTTTATGACATGACTTGCTCTGCTAGTATCACAGAAATAATAATACATATAATGCTTAATATAAATAAATAGACTGGTATAACAGATATACTTTTACTCATACGGTGCCTATGATACTCATGATAAGGTGTACGGTAGCTTTTTGTGAATATACTTTTAAGTGAATATCCAACAAATATGAAGAGATTGCCTGCGTTTGTTATCGACAGCAAACTGATGAAAAATATCGGCAATCCAACATAGAAAAGCGTATCTGAGACTGTTCGTGCTTCATAAGGTAAATCCCCAAAGATGAGTTGATACGATACGAATAATATTGCAATATAAACAATCAGTGTTATTATGAATTTTTTAAGCATTTTTCGTGTTTTGAGCTACCTTTTTTTTGTATACTTCAAACTCTTTATCATTACAGTAGACAAAGTGACCTGGAGTGACTTCTTTTAAGGTTGGCTTATCCACAGAATAGTCGTGTTGTCTTGGATCGTACTTGATCTTTGGCGGACGAATCTTTTCATAGCGTGGATCTGGTTGCGGAATTGATGATTGAAGAGAAAGTGTGTATGGGTGTAGTGGGTTTTTAAATAACTCTTCTTTATCAGCAAGCTCAACAAGTTTACCAAAGTACATCACGCCAATACGATTTGAGAAGTATTTAACAACGGATAAATCGTGGGCGATAAACATAATGGTAATACCTTTTTGTTCACGTAAATCATTTAATAAGTTAATAACTTGGGCTTGAATAGATACGTCTAACGCAGAAATTGGTTCATCGGCGATGATAAAGTCTGGATTTACAACTAATGCACGTGCAATACCAATTCTTTGTCTTTGACCACCTGAGAATTCATGTGGATAACGTGTTGCATGTTCTGGTAGTAGTCCAACTGTTTCTAAAGCTTCATTGACGTGCTTAATAATAACGTCTTCTTTTCTTTCACCTGCAATACGTAAACCTTCTGCAATAATTTCTTTAACCGTCATACGAGGGTTTAATGATGCAATAGGATCTTGGAAGATCATTTGCATTTTCTTCATCAACTCAAAATTATTCTTCTTATTATCTTCTTTACGTGCTCTAATTTCTTCATCAATCTTTTTAACTTCTTCTAGATTGCCTTCTTTGACAAGTTCTTTTCTTTTAAGTTTTAACTCTCTAAAGCCAGCAGCGACTCTAACACCTTTAAAAATGACTTCGCCTTCTGTAGGTTGATAAAGTTGAATAATTGTACGTCCAGTAGTTGTTTTACCACATCCGGACTCACCAACTAAACTAAAGACTTCACCTTCATAAACTTTAAATGAAACATCATCAACAGCTTTGTTATAAATCTTGTTTTTACCAACACCTGTCTTAAAATGCTGGCTCAGATTTTTGACTTCTAAAATCACGTTTTTACTATTTGGCATGTTTCATCATCTCCTTACTCTTATCTTCCATTCTCTTGATGCGATCTTGAATGAGTTGAGGAATATCTACTTTTGGAGCATCTGGATGTAATAACCAAGTTGCAGCATAGTGATTGTCGTTAATTTTGAAAATAGGTGGTTCTTCTTTAAAATCGATTTCCATAGCATATGGATTTCTTTCAGCAAATGCATCACCCTTTGGTGGGAACAACATATTAGGTGGTGTTCCTTGGATTGCAGTTAAACGATCACTTGAATTTAAGTCAGGCATGGATGATAACAGTGCCCATGTGTATGGATGGCGTGGATTATAGAAGATTTCATCGGAAGTACCGTATTCAACAATCTTACCGGCATACATTACAGCAACACGGTCAGATACATTGGCAACAACACCTAAGTCATGGGTAATGAATATAACAGATAATCCTCTTTCATCCTTAAGCTTTTTAATTAAATCTAGAATTTGAGCTTGAATAGTTACGTCAAGTGCAGTTGTTGGCTCATCACAAATTAAAACTTCTGGATCCGCTGTTAATGCAATCGCGATAACGATTCTTTGTCTCATACCACCTGAAAATTGGAATGGATACATTTTGAAGCGTTTTTTAGGTTCAGGAATACCAACCTCTGTCATAACTTGAATTGCTCGTTCATAAGCTTCTTTTTTCGTTACTTTGACAAAGCGTCTAAGCATTTCTTTTTCGTGTTGAATAGCAGCTCTAGCAGATTTTAAATTTGCCTTCGCTTGAGTGTATGGTGCTCTAGCTTCTTTAAGTTTTTCATTGTAAGAAGCTTTAAGTGATTTTTGTTTTGTCATAAACTCAACACGTTTTTCTTTTTCAGTAACACCTGCATAAGCTGTCTTTAAGTCTAAAAGTTCTTTTTGATAAACCGATTTTGTTTCTTGAACAGCTTTTTGAATGCCTAATTTTGAATTAGCAGCAGATTCTTGCGCTGATTTAAATTTGGGTTGCAACTCGTTGATTGCTTTTTGAGTCTTTTCTTTTTGTGCTTGATATTCGGCTTTTACTTGTTTTTTAGCAATGACACTCTTCGCTCTAAGTGCTTTATGATAAGCCGGCATTTGAGCTTTGATTTCTTGAACTTTTTGCTTGAATGTTTCCTTAGACATTTGTGTCTGAGGATCTTCATTCATTTCATACTGTCTTTGAAGTTCTTGGATTGCCAATTTTGCATTGATAATCTTCATTTTTTCATCATGAATGAGTGCTTTATATCTATTCTTGAGACGTTTACCATTAATAATCATACCTTCAGTAATTTGCTTACCGATACGCATGATTGGGTTCAAACTTGAAAGTGGATCTTGGAAGATCATCCCAATTTTGTTACCTCTAATTTTATGAAATTCTTCTTCAGGAATCTTAGTCAAATCTTGGTCTTCATAAATGATATGACCTTTATCAATCACAGCATTACCAGCTAAAATACCAATAATGGCACGACTTGAAACTGACTTACCTGATCCAGATTCACCAACGATAGCAAGTGTTTCGCCTTTGTATAAATCAAAGCTCACACCACGTACCGCACGGACCATCCCTTGAGTGGTTCTAAAGGATACAGTTAAGTCTTTAACACTAATTTCTACTTTTCTGTTTTTATCCATTATTCAGCACCTCTCAATGACGGATTAAATGCATCTCTTAAGGCATTACCAAACATATTAAATGTGATCATTAATATCGATACAATAATTGCCGGGAACACAACGAGATGAGGATAGGTGTTCAAGGATTCTTGACCTTTATTCAAGATAACACCTAATGAACGACCTGTTAATGTAAATAATCCTAAATTAATATCTTGTCCTTCACCAAGACCAAAGCCTAAGAAAGCTAAAGTTGATTCAGTGAAGATGACACCTGGAATAATCAATACAGATGCTGTAATGATGGTTCCGATACCATTAGGTAAAATGTGTCTAAAAATAAGTCTCGCGTCTTTAGCGCCTAATGTTCTAGATGCTAAAACATATTCTCTACCTTTATAACGATAGAATTGGGTTCTTGTAACTGATGCAATACCAATCCAACCCGAAATAATCAGAATCAAGACAAGGGTTAAGAAACCTGGTCCTAAAATGGCATAGAAAATGGTTAGAACAACAAGATATGGAATTCTACCGACGATTTCAGCAAAACGTTCCATGAGGAGGTCAACTGTACCGCCATAATAACCTTCAATCGCGCCATAAACGACACCGATGGTAATATTAATCATAGATACAACAAAACCAATAAATAAGGAAGTTCTAATACCTGCCCATGTTAAGGCAAATAGATCTCTACCTTCGCCATCTGTACCAAAGAAGAAATATGGTAATTCATCAAAGCCGATGGAAGTACCGTAACGATATTCAACGACATATGAATAAATTTGAGTACCGCCAGGTCCAGGAATTATAGATCCACGACGAATCATACGTGTATATGGATATCCTTCTGGGAAAATAAGTCCGCCATTTGGATTATCTGGATCAATTAAGGTTGCACCTTCGAGCATACCAGGATTGTCTTCTAAAACTTGATAATACACTGTTGAGTCAACAGATGTACGAATCGTTCTTTCTAATAAAGCTGAATAGATGTCATATTTAAATGTCACACGAATAACCATCGCGTCACGTCTTGTATAGTTACCAGAACCTGAAATGATGACATATTGAGATAATAAGTACCCATCAGCATAATATTCTGGTTCTTCTGCTTCAAGATCAGAAGTTGCTGTTACACTTTTTAGAACAACATTCGTTCTTAAAGCTGTTGAGCTTAGTGTAATTAATATGCGATATTCACCATCTGGAACAGCATTTGTGATTTGGAACTCGTGAACACCAGCTGTGGTTATATCACCAAGTGGATAGACGACTTGATCAGCATTTCGTAAACTGACACTGATACTTTCACCACCAAGTGCTGAAAGTTGCTCGATATCTAATACGACGTACATGCCTTCCTCTAATTCTACAAAATCACCAGAACGAATAGCAATAGCAGTCGAATTACCTTCTAGTTGAAGGATATTAGTTCCACCTACATAATTAGGGTCTTTTAAAGTACCATAGCTAATGGTGTTTCTTAAGGAACCCTTATCAATATATTCTGGAATAAAATTGTTAGGTAAATATAACCCAGTTTCTGGATCGATTTCAGTACCATCTGAAACTTGGTCAGTATATTTTCTTTGCCCATCTAAAATGCCTAAACGGTCAAGTAAAGGTACTCTAGCAGGTAAAAACGCAACTTCAGGTTGTTGTCTTTCCCAGTTTTTAGTTGTAACAATAGGTACGAAAATTGCAAGTAAAATGATGGTAAATAGGATATATGCTGCAACAACATTCACTCTGTTTTTGCTAAAGCGAATCATGGCATCTTTAAAATAACCAATAGGCTTGGTTTCAAATTTCGTATCAAAAAGCTTTTCGTCTTTTTGTACAAACTTAAATTCACTTTGATCGATGTGCTTTTGATCAGCCATTATTTTCTACCTCCCATACGAATTCTTGGGTCAACAATACCATAAGAAAGGTCAACTAAAAGGGATGCAAGTAAACCAATACCTGTGTAGAAAGCACCTAAAGCAAGTAGTAGATTAAAGTCATAACTACCATTTTGTAGTGAATCTAGATAAAGTCTACCGGTTCCAGGAATACTATAAATTCTTTCAATGATTACTGATCCACTAAGTAAACCAACAAAAGAACCAATGATACTTGGTACAAGTGGTACAAGTGAATTTCTCATCGCGTGTCTTATGACTGCTTGTGGTCTTGATAGACCTTTTGTTCTTGCTAGTAAAACGAACTCAGATGTTAATACTTCGGATAATTCAGCACGTGTAACACGTGTTAAACCTGCAATAGAGCCAAATGATAGACCAAGGACTGGTAAGACCATTGCAGTGTAAAATCTTGCGCCAGTTACATCGGCGGCTGGGAATCTAAAGGGCAGCCATCCTAACTGATAGCCGAAAACAAGCACTAAGAACAACATCAATACGAAACTTGGAATGGAGATAAAGACCATGACCCCAAGAGATATCGCGTTATCTGCAATACTGTTTTTCTTTAAAGCCGCTATAATACCAAAGAAAAATCCTACAGGTATATAGACGAATAAAGCGATTAAATTTAATCTTAATGTGACGGGAATTCGTTCACCTAAAATGGTAAATACCGGTACATTAGGTCTAAGTCGTGTTGAAACGCCCCAGTTGTTTTGAGAAATATTTACAACCCATTGAAAATACTGAGTTGAAATAGGCACTGGTTCCCATACTCTTAGACGAGTATTGTTTTGTTCAGTAATATAATATGAACCCTTTGGTAGCGTAATAACATTGTTTTGGATATCCGCTTTTTCTTGCGGGTCTGTTACTACACGTTCAGTCATGTATCCATCTGCTACTTGTCTAGCATAGAAAATTTCTCTTTGATCTTGATCAGTTGGAGGAAAATTCGGGGCTAGCTTGAAAATAACAAAGTTAATAGATAAGACTGTGAACAATATGATGAATACCCATATTGCTCTAATGATGATGTATCTTAACATATTTTCCCTACTTTCTTGCAATTTATTTTTGTTTATTAATGCTTAGAGTCTGCTTGTCATTATAACATATTTATGTTAAAAACAATAGGTCATTGACAAACAAAAACGAATTACATTAAACTTTTTTTCCTTTAGATAAAAAAACAAATAACAAGCAAACTGCAATTTTCATGCAGTCTGCTTGGTTATTCATTTTAATTTGTTTAGTTTATAAAACTAAGTTTGTAAAGATCGATTATAATTATTCAGCTGCTGGAGCTTCTGCTTCAGCACCGTCAACTACATAAACGTCTCCGTTTAATGCCATTTGGATAGCGTCGAATGACCAGAATTCAGTCACTTCTTCTCCATCCCATTCATATGTAACTTGGATTTCTGCAACAGAAGTGTCAAAGCCCCATGAGAATGTGAATCCACCACGGTTATCAGATGCATAAACTTCAAGGAAGCTTGCAGCGTCTAATGTAGAACCAGAGATACCACCAACGACTAAGTCAAATTGACCGATTAATGCGTGTGAGTAGTAGTTTTGTGGGAATGTTGCGAAGATAACATCGATTTCAATATTAACATAGTTAACATCGTCAACGAATAATTCTTCAAATTGTTCAGTAATGTAGTTAGCTAAGTTAGCTTGACCAACTGAAGCTGCTTGAACAACAAGTGTTAAAGTAATAACAGTTGGATTTGCAGCTGTACCAGCTGTGTAGTAACCATCAGCGATTGCTTGAGCGACTGCTGCTTTATAGAATGCAGTAGCTGCTGCTGCAGAATAACCATTAGTTTCTACAGATAATCCATCAACGAACAATTGTGCTTCAGCTGAATCACGGAATGATACACCACTTTCAGGGTCTACTAAGTAAGCAGGTGTGAAGTGGAATTGTTGAACTTCTGAAGTCTTTAATACTTCGTAAGCAAGATATTCTCTATCAACTGCGAAGTATAGAGCTTTTTGCATGTCTGCATAACCAAGAATTGGTTTTGGCATCCAATCGCCATATTCATCAGCTGGGAATAATGCTTCTTGACGTTCTTTAGTTTGAAGTGCGTTGACACCCATACGGAATGTAGTTGCACCAGGAACTCTCTTGAGTCTTGGATCATTCTTGTAGTTTTCATATTCAGCAGTTGGAACACCAGTAGCGTCTAAGTCACCTGCTAAGAATGATTGGAATCTAGCAACGTCAGTTGCAATAATTTGATAGTTGTAACCAGTGTAGAAGTATTCATCTGTATCATAGTAATTTGGATTAGCTGAATATCTTAATACTTGGTCAGCTTCATAATAATCTAATACGAATGGTCCATGGAAAGATGTCTTTTCTGGAGTAGTACCATAAGTAGCACCAACGCCAGATGCGTTGTAAAGATCCATAGAAATTGGAGAAATTGAGTTTGATGACAACCAGTAACGTACGTTCCAGCTTGACATGTCAATTTCAAATTCATATTCAATATATTCTACGCCTTCTTCTTCAACAATCTTAATACCTACTTCGTCCCAGTCAGCTGGATCTTCTGGATCTGCAGCAACAACCTTATCGCGGTAGTCTTGTGCACCAACGATTGGGTTAGATGAAGCCCAGAAATGTCCACCACCAGAAATCGCACGGAACCAACCAAGGTCAAGTGCTAACTTGTAAGTGTCAACAAAGTCTTCAGCAGTGATATCTAGATCGAATCCAGTTGTATCTACTGATGAATGGAATGACCAAGTTAAACCTTCACGTACAGGAACACGCCAAATCTTAGAGATTGTAACGCCAGTGTCTAATACTGTTTCGTCAACTGGGACTGGATCGCCACCAGCTAAATCGCCAGTTAAGACATAACCTGTCTTATCTTCGTTAAACTTGAATCCATAAAGTGCACTCATGAATGGAGCAATAGCATCTGAAGTTACAGAGTCATCAGCAAGCCATGGATTGAATGTTGTTGGGTTAGAACCTAAAGCAGCTCTATAAGTGTATTTGCCAGCTTGACCAGCAACACCTTCAACAAGGACTGTTGAGTCATCAGCAGTCATAGTTGACCAAGAAATACCAAATCCTAAAACTGGAAGTGAAGTTTCAGAAACTAATGCCATTCTATCACTGAACATTGAGAAACCAGCGTTCGCGAATAGTGGTACACCACCTGCGCCAGTGTCTAATAACCATCTTTCAGCTGCAGCAAAGAATGTATTTCTTAATTCTGATGATGCAAACTTGAAGTTATAAGCACCTTGTGCATAACCTTCTCTAAGAGCAACTGTAACAACTCTAAATGCAGTTGTTGTTTGTCCTTGAGAGTCTGTAACTGAATAGAAGACTGCAGTTTCGCCAAGTTCGCTAGAGTCAACGCTCGTTGGGAAAACTTTAATAGATGATGTTAAATTACCATCAACAGCATCTGTAGCAGTAACGCCTTCTAATACATCAAATTCATCACCTAGGTTGATGACAGCATCAGTAACACCAACTAATTTTGGTGCAAGATCTGCTTCTTCAACGACAGGTGTAGTAGGCACTACAGTGTCATCGCCATTACAAGCTACTAATACAAGTGCGCTTGTAAGTAAGAATAAAACCAGTAAAAACTTTTTCATTTTTTCTCTCCTTTTCCAAATATGGTTTAAAAAGAGTTTACTATAAAAATGTCATACAGTCAATATTTTGATGCTAAAATACAAATATTTCTTCATGAAAACGCATACGTTTCTTGTTATTTAGGAGATTTATAAGTTTTTGCAATGATTTTATGAAAATTTTCATATTTTTTTATTTCATCTTACTTTCATAACTCTAAAGAATGTAATCAAAATGA
Source organism: uncultured Mariniplasma sp. (assembly GCA_964655445.1). Lineage (GTDB taxonomy): Bacteria > Bacillota_I > Bacilli_A > Acholeplasmatales > Acholeplasmataceae > Peloplasma. The sequence continues at coordinate 65,443 of CAZZMZ010000004.1, forward strand.
AAACTCCACGCGTACGCGATAAATAAGGTTGAAAAAATAAGGTGAACCCTCTCTTGTTGAGGATTCACCTAATATTTATATTATTCGTTTGATTCGATAGAGTAGTCCATAGCAAGATAACGTTTATACATTTGCCATCTTCTCTTCGCATCTTGTAAGTTCTTATCTAGTAACTCAGCAGCATGTTCTGGATTGATTTGAGCAAGTTGAGAGTAACGAGATTCTGATAATAAATAGTCATGGTATTTATCCCAAACAGGTTGCTTAGAATCAATCACAAAAGGATTTTTGCCTTCTAATTCTCTTCTTGGGTCAAATCTAAATGTTGGCCAATATCCACATTCAGTTGCAAGTTTTGCTTGAGCGAATGAATTTGTTAAGCCACCTTTAATACCGTGTTCGATACATGGAGAATAGGCGATAACAATGGATGGACCTTCAAAGCTTTCAGCTTCTTTCAATGCTCTTAATACTTGGACAGGTGAAGCTCCATGAGAGATTTGAGCAACATACACGTGGCCGTAGCTCATAGCAATCGCTGCTAAATCTTTCTTCTTAGTGCCTTTTCCTGCTGCAGTAAACTTAGCAATGGATCCTGTAGGTGCAGACTTAGATGACTGTCCACCTGTATTAGAATAAACTTCTGTATCTAATACAAGGATGTTGACGTCTTCATTATTCGCGATCACATGGTCGATACCACCATATCCGATATCATATGCCCAACCGTCGCCACCAATCATCCATTGTGAAACTTTAGCAAAGTAATCCTTAAGTTTCAATAATTCCTTAGCAAATGGTGCATCTAATTTTTCAAGTAGAGGAATCATATCTTTTCTTAGGTTTCTTGTGATTTCAGCGTTCTTTCTATTTTCAATCCAAGATGTAGCTAAAGCTTTTAGGTCTTCTGGCATTTCATCTAAATGATCAAAGAGTAATGTTTGAACGCGGTCTCTCATAGTTTCATAAGCGATACGCATACCAAACCCAAATTCAGCGTTATCTTCGAAGAGTGAGTTAGCCCATGCTGGACCAAAACCTTCTGCATTAGTTGTGTAAGGCGTTGCTGGGAATGATCCACCATAAATCGATGAACAACCCGTCGCATTTGCAATCACTAAGTGATCACCATAAAGTTGTGTAAGTGCTTTAATGTATGGTGTTTCACCACAGCCTGCACAAGCGCCAGAGAATTCAAAGAGTGGTTGATTAAATGATAAGTTTTTAGGATTATCTACACCCATATCTTTATATGTTACTTCATTGAAGAAGTAATCAGCTGTTTGTTGAGAACCTTTTGCAAGTTCATCTCCAATTGGAACCATCACTAAAGACTTATTAGGTGTTGGACAAACTTGAACACAGACACCACATTCTGTACAGTCTAAAGTAGAGACTTGAATGGTGAACTTGTAGTTTTCCATACCCTTACCTTTGGCTTGAAGCATCTTAGCACCTTCTGGTGCATTTGCTGCTTCTTGTTCATCTGGTAAAAATGCACGAATGACTGCATGTGGACATGCAAAGACACATTGGTTACATTGGATACAGTTTTCACTTCTCCATTCAGGTACGAAGTTTGCAATACCACGTTTTTCGTATGCTGCTGAACCATTATCCATATGTGCATCCTCATAGCCTAAGAAAGCAGACACTGGGAGTGAATCACCTTCAATCGCGTTAACGATATCAGAAATCTTTTTAACAAAGTCAGGTCTATCTGATGCAATTTTTTCTTCGTCTTCAAGCATCGCCCATTCTGGCTTCACTAGAACTTCAACTAAATGATTGTAACCAGCATCAATCGCATTGAAGTTTAATTCAACGACTGCATCGCCTTTTCTACCATAGCTCTTTTCAGCATATTCTTTCATATAAGCATTGGCATCTTCATATGGCATTAAATGTTCGTTTAACTTGAAGAATGCAGATTGCATAATCGTATTTATTCTTCTACCTAAGCCAATTTGATAAGCCAAGTCCACAGCGTTAATGATATAGAATTTTGCTTTCTTTTGAGCGAGTTGTCTTTTTACTTTGTTAGGCAAGAATGCTTCTAAATCTTCAAGAGATGTTGCAGTATTTAAGAGGAACGTTCCACCTTGCTTTAAGCCTTTTAACATGTCATATTTTGTTAGGTAAGTATCTGCAGAACATGAAACAAATTGTGGATAGTTTACTAAATATGTTGAACGTATTGGTTTATTAGAGAAACGCACGTGCATACGTGTAACCCCACCAGCTTTTTTAGAGTCATAAGACGAATAAGCTTGTGAGTATAAACTTGTGTGATCTCCAATAATTTTTGTAATATTTTTAGTTGCGCCAACTGTACCATCAGATCCTAAACCAAAGAATAATAATTCAGTCGTATCAGCGTCTGTTAAGTCTTTATTATAGTCAACCTTAAGTGATGTATGTGTCACATCATCTTCGATACCAACAGTGAAATGATCTTTTTGTGCACCCGCTAAGTTTTCATATACCGCTAAAACAAGTGCAGGTGTTGTGTCTTTTGATGACAATCCATAACGTCCACCAATAATTTTTGGTTGATGTTCTCTACCATAATAGATTGATTTAACATCTAAATAAAGTGGATCTCCTGTTGCACCAGCTTCTAATGTACGGTCTAGTACAGCGATTCTTTCAACTGTTTTTGGCATTGCATCTAAGAAATAAGATGCACTAAATGGACGATATAGATGAACGCTTAATAAACCAACTTTTTTACCTTGTGACATTAAGTAATCTACAGTTTGTTGTGCCGTTTCAATCACAGAACCCATAGCGATAACAACATCAGTCGCATCTTTATCACCATAGTAAACAAATGGTGCGTAGTTTCTACCTGTGATTTTTGAAATTTCTTTCATATAGTCGTTAACGACATCAGGAATTTGATCATAATGAGATGCTTGAAGCACCTTGGTTTGGAAATAAACATCTTCACCTTGTGCTGATCCTCTTGTCACTGGGCGAAGCGGGCTTAATCCTTTTGATCTAAATCTTTGAACAGCATCTTTATCAATAAGGCGATCGAATTCTTTATAATCAATCACTTCAATTGATTGAACTTCATGAGATGTTCTAAAACCGTCAAAAAAGTGAACAAATGGAATCGATGTCTTAATCGCACTTAAATGTGCAATACCTGCTAAATCCATAGAAGATTGAACAGATGTCGATGCAATCATAGCCCATCCTGTTTGTCTAGCTGCCATCACGTCTTGATGGTCACCGAAAATTGATAATGCTTGTGCAGCAATACTTCTTGCAGCAACATGCATAACCCCTGGTAATAATTGACCTGCGATCTTATACATGTTAGGTATCTTAAGTAAAAGACCTTGTGATGCAGTAAATGTTGTGGTGAGTGCGCCCATTTGTAGTGATCCGTGGACAGTACCAGCAGCACCAGCTTCACTTTGCATTTCAATAACTTTTACAGGCATGCCAAATAAATTCTTTTTGCCTTCAGATGCCCATAGATCAACGTATTGAGCCATAGGTGTCGATGGTGTAATTGGATAAATCCCTGCTACTTCAGTAAATGCATAAGCACAATATGCTGCAGCTTCATTACCATCCATCGATTTAATAACTTTTTTTGCTACCATAATTTCCTCCTAATACCTTATTTATTTTAATGCATTTAAAATCTCTGTTGCGTTCTCACTTGGAGAAGCTTTTTCAAAAACATGTGTAATAACACCTAATTGATCGAGTACAAACGTTGAACGGCTCATACCCATATATTTTTTACCATACATGCTCTTTTCAACCCAAACTCCAAAGTATGAAGCTACTTCAATGTTTTCATCTGAAAGTAACAAGAATGGCAAATCATATTTTTCAATAAATTTTTGATGACTTTCTGGACTATCTTTGCTGATCCCAATGACAGTCACGTCTAACTTCTTAAAATCATCGTATGCATCTCTAAATGCACAGGCTTGTGTTGTACATCCTGGTGTATCATCCTTAGGATAGAAGTAAATAACTACTTTTTTACCTTGATATTGGCTTAAATGATGCATCTTACCATTTTGATCTGGCAAGGCAAAATCAGAAACCTTTGTTCCAATTGTAAGCATATGATTTATCTCCTTAAAACTAACGTTTTACCAACATTTCCATTATACAACAAATCATGTTGAAATATAAGACCTATTTGGCATTTTTCGGGTTTATTAAAAAGATTATAATCAAGTAGTTCCAAATAAAAAAACGACGTAGTCGTTCTTTTTTTAAGATAGTGGTGCGGGTGACAGGAGTTGAACCTGCACGCCTAAGGCGCTAGATCCTAAGTCTAGTGCGTCTGCCAGTTTCGCCACACCCGCGCAAAAAGAATTATACCCTATTTATCATAGGTGTGTCAATTCTTTTTAGGAATATTGCTATTTTTTCTTTTTAATGATGACAAATGCCAGAAAACCTACTGCTATGACGATCATGCTGGTCATAAGATAGATGCTTTGATGGTTTTTTTCTGTGCCTTCAACCTCTACTAATACACGAGTCATATAGGTTTCTCCATCTAAGTCATAGTTTATATAAACATAGTAAGAACCTTTTGAAGTTTCATGACCTTCGTATTCATTTAGTTTGACTGAAACATGAGAAACTTGGTGCCCTTGACTTAATGCTTGGGATTTAAACCAATCAATAATTTCTTCTTCTGTCAATGTTTCTTTAGTTGAAGTAGGCATGATATGTTCAGACATACTAAAGGATGGTCCTCTATTTTCAATCACATGGATATAAAGCATAAAATTGGTTGTATTACCTTGTCTGTCGCTTGAAGTCATATAAAACTGGTAAACGCCTGGCATGTCATGACTTAAATAGGTATTATTAGCAACATGAATATTCACATTTGATCCATCCACATCATCGTATACAGTGAATCTAGATAATATCTCTTGTACAGTCATCACTTCATCTGATGTGTATATATAGATAACCCCGGGACCTGTAATAACTGGAGCTTTTTTATCAACAAGTGCGATATCTATTCTTTGTGTGCTTTCATTCCCGCTTAAGTCTGTAGCCTTAAATACCATATGATATGAACCAACTGTTGTAGCATCTGAATATGTATCTTCAATAATTACTAAATCATCAGTGGTTATATCATCAACATTGTCAGATACCGATATATGTGTTTTGATATTTTCTAAAGACCATTTTTGAGCTAATGGTATTTCTAGAAATTCTGTCACTGTTATCATTGGAGCAGTTAGATCAAAGACTTGAATTTCCAAAAAGAGTGGCTTTGTGATTTGATTTGATGTAGTGGAAAATAAGACATGATAGAGTCCAGGTTTTTTTGAACTCATTGAGTAATTATCTTCTATAACTTCATAAGCAATAGATTCAAGTTTATGATTTTTTGCATCAATATATGTTTGAATAGTCTCAAGTGTTTTTAAATCATCATAATCCATAGGCAAATACCCTTCATAACTCATGATTTCATCTTCATGAATATAAGGATGAAAGCCTGAAAATGATGCGTAAGTTCCTTCATACATGATTGCTTCATAATTGGCACTTTGACTAATTGGTAGATCCTCAATGCGTAAATAGTTAGTATTCATTGAAAACTCAAAATAGGCTCTGTTATGTTGAAAATCTGTGGTAAATGACATGTATGCTTCCATAATGTCTTCATCATCATATAAACGTACAACGATATAGTCTAAATAATCAAAGTATTGACCAAGAAATTCACTACTCATAACCAAAGTGTACGTCACATTCTTTTTGATATAAATCGGATTAAATGTTGACCCAATTGGCTCTCCATCGGTTCTAACATGGATATTATTTAAATCTAAATAGTTAATCCCTTTAGGTAAATATTGGTCTGACGCATAGCTTTTTTCACCTAATGTTAAACCTAATGCACATAAAATCAAACTAAGTAAAAGTATTTTTTTCATTTTCATTCCTCCTGCATTATGATAGGAAATCCAATGAGTTTTTACTTTAAATATAAAAAAAGACTCGAATTGAGTCTTATTTTCTAGATGGCAGGCCCAGCTGGATTTGAACCAACGATGAGGGAGTCAAAGTCCCTTGCCTTACCCCTTGGCTATGGGCCTATCAAGTATGGAATGGGGCGGCCGAAGGGAGTTGAACCCTCCAATGTCGGAGCCACAATCCGATGCGTTAACCGCTTCGCCACGGCCGCCATATGATAGCGCAATTACTATTATACAATAATATTTTTTTTTGTAAAGTGAAATTATGTAATTTTTTCGAATTGGTTGTTAATTTACATGAATTATCGTAAGATAGTTGGGAGAGGTGTTATCACATGTTAAAATGGGTTTTAAGATTTTTCTACTTGATGATTATATCAGTTGCAACCGTATATGTCTATGGAAGTGCTAATTATTCAAGATTAGAAGCATATTATGATGATTTTATGAAAGATGAGCTCGATAATCCAGATGCATATTTGATGGGTATCAATACGATTATGGGCTTAGAATATCACACGAGTGAACCAGTCTATACTTTCCAATCAAATGAAGGCGATTATCAGTTTAAATTGGGTATTTATCCAATAGCTGTAACCTTAAACGATGAACTTATAGATGGTTTAATGGTCTATGTGTATGATGTATCAATTACAGAAAATGGTGAAGCCATTCCTTTTCCGAAAATACGTATAACCGTAAAATTGGATGAAGCTACTTATAAGAGTGGAGAAACTTTCTTAGATACAGCAACAATTATTTTTGATTCAGAAAAGACATTTCCTTATTCTTATGTTCCTAATGTCTTCTTGCTTTATAGCGAAAACTATTTAAAAGTCGATGGTGAGGAAAGGTATGCAAATATCACTGATGTTAGAATTGCTTATTCTGATGGTGAAGAAAATGAGGCAGGTGGATTAGTTTTTAAAGAGACACTCCTTTTTATAGGTGGATCTACTCTATCGACTGACGCAGCACATCTAAAAAGTGATGATCTAATTATTAATCCTTTAGATTATCGTCTAAGTCTTGAATTTGAAAATGGCCTAGATGATACTGCGATTGAGACATTTGGTCTTGTCACAGATAGTGGTAATTTAAGTGATTACAATAATCTCATTTGGCGTACAATGCTTATTTATGGCGGTATAGTGGTTCTACTAACTTATGTTTTATTCTTCCATAAATATGTGATGATTAAAGTGCGTGAAAAGAAACAGCTTACAGATGGATCAAAAAATCAAGTTAAATCAAATGAGGCAATATTTAAGGATATTGATTATACGGATAAGGATGGAAAATAATTTCCATCTTTTTTTATCTATCGATTGCATTTATATATTTTGTTTGTTATACTATTTTATGCTGTTAGGAGTATGGTGTCAACGGTAGCATAGCGGTCTCCAAAACCGTCGGTGCGGGTTCGAATCCTGCTACTCCTGCCACTTAATAAGTTAAAGGTGATTCGTTGAATCACCTTTTTTGTTATGGTTTAAGTGTAATAGTTATAGTTGTTCCCTTACTCAAGCTTGACTTAAGGTCAATTTTCCCATCGTATTTTAATACAATATGTTTTACAATCGCTAAACCTAACCCAGTACCGCCATCAAGTCTACCTTTGTCCACACGATAGAATCTCTCAAAAACTCTTTGTTGGTGCTCAGGACTAATACCGTAACCTTGATCCTTGACTTGAAATAAAACATAGTCATCTTGTTTTTTAAGTGTGATTAAAACTGTCTTTTCTGGATCACTATACTTGATTGCATTTTCAATCACGTTCTTAAATAGCTTTTGAATATCGATTAAATCACACATCATTTCAAGAGATTCTGATTTAATGTCTAGTTTAATAGATTTTTGTTTAGCTAGAGGTAATAATGCCTGTTTGACTTCACTTAAGACGTTGGTGATGTTTTCTTTTTGATAAGTCTTTTCCTTTAGATTTTCAAGTCTTGATAGCATCAGCATATCTTCAACAAGCAATGTCATAAGCTCTGTTTGCTTCACGATTTCTTTTGCTGTAGATTTCACTGATTTTGGATCAATCATTTCATTTTCGATCAGCTCTGCATAACCCCTAATTGCTGTTAATGGAGATTTTAATTCATGTGACGCATGACTAAAGAAATCTCGTTTTATTTGTTCCATGGCACGTTCTTGTGTCACATCTTTAAATAGACACAATACGGTTGCATTTGTCTGTTCATAACCCTTTGCGTGTATGTGAAATACTTTAACATCAATGGTTTTACCATCCATCTTTAAATCAAAAGATGATGCCTGTTTTAAATTGTTTGCTTGACTAATAGCCTCTTTAATTTCGTTATATCTTATAGCGTAGTAAGATGGCTTCATAAAGGTATCTTCCGTAAGTTCGAAATACACTTTAGCATCTTCGTTATAATAGACTAATTGCTCGCTTTCATTAAATAGCATGACACCTTGCTTTAAGCCATTTAATATTTCACTTAGCTGTAATTGATACGATTCTATCTCTTGTAAATGCTTTTGAGTCTCATAGGTAATATCATTTATATCATGTAAAATATCATTAATTTCCGGGTATGGACTATTTAAACTCATGAGTGAAAACTCTCTCTCATTTAAAGCAACTAAACCTTTTTTGACTTGTTCCCATGGTCTAAGTAAATGCTCATTCACCTTGATTAATCCATAATAATAAATTGTGATGAAACCTAAAGATGTAAAAATTAAGATGAAGATGACACGGTTATAATCTTCAGTATGATCATCTTTTGGCAAAGCAATGCGTAGATAATTCCCATCTTCCATTTGTCTTGCAATATATAATAAGTTAACACCAATTGTTTCTGATCTTCGAATAAATACACGACCTAGTTCCTTTATTTCAGGTCTTTCACTTTTATCTTGTCCAACAGTATCATCATGTGAGTCTGCAAGCACTAGGCCATTTGAATCAAGAATGGTGATTCTTCTACCGGATGAAACTAGATACAGATCAACAAATGCTGTAGCATCACCTTGATAAAGGTTATATTCAAGTTCTACTTCATTGATGACATTTTCCATGATGGCTTGTTGGTTGCGCTTATCAAAGTCATATAACGTGAAAAATACGACGATAAAAAACATCGTAAATGCTGAGATTAATAAGATGACATTATTTTTAATAAGTGCTCTTTTCATCCAATTTGATATCCTATACCTCGAATAGTTTGGATGCTTGCTGTAGATCCTTTATCGTTTAGTTTAGCTCTTAATGCCTTGATGTGCATATCAAGTGTTCTCGTCTCACCGATAAAGTCTGTTTCCCAAACATCTTTAAAAATAACTTCTTTTGAAACGACATTGCCCTTGTGTTTTAATAATAACTTCAATATAGAAAATTCTTTGTTGGTTAAATAAACTTCTTCTTTTTCAATCAAGCAGATATGTTTTTTTTCATCTAAAATGAGGTTGCCTACATGTAATGTTTTATCATCAGTTAGTTTTCTAATCTTTGATTGAATTCTTGAGACTAATTCTAAAACGCCAAAAGGCTTTGTCATATAATCATCAGCACCAAGGTCTAGTGCAATGACTTTGTCCATTTCACTTTGCAGTGCAGAAATCATCATAATTGGAAGTGCTTGATCTTTTTTTCTTATGAGTTTCAATAGGTCAAGTCCAGACATATCAGGCAACATCACATCTAAAAGAACCATATCAGGTTTTGATTCTTTATATGCATTTATAAAGTCTTCACCCTTCTTAAAACCCATGCCTTTAAAACCTGCATGTTCAATGGTTTTTTCTATCACATAACCGATTGCTTCATCGTCTTCAACATAATAAATTGTAACCATAAGACCTCCTAGAATAATAACGTATTTTTGTGTGTGCCTTTAACCATGAAGATAATCCACTCTGCAATATTTACTGCATGATCACCAACACGCTCGAAGTATTTAGCAACCATAAGAATGTAAATAGCTTCGTTGGGATCTAGTGTGTCATTTTTTAGTTCATTTGTCATTTTTAGAATAACTTGTTTAAATAAGTCATCCACTTCATCATCCATATCAATGACTTCTTTCGCTATTTTTTCATCTACTTTGACTAGACCTTGTATACTTCTTAATACCATGCGCTCAACAATTTCTGCCATCTTTGATGTCACTGGCATGATCCGTTTGTTGCGATTATCCTCTAGATGCAATGTCATTTCAGCGATATCACTTGCATGATCTCCAATGCGCTCTAAATCTGTGATGAGCTTTAATATTCCCGTGACTAGTCTAAGATCGCTTGCTACAGGTTGTTCTTTCCAAATAATCTTTAATGCTTGTTTTGCAATTTCCTCTTCAAATCGATCCACTTCTTCATCTTTGATAATCACAGCTTTAGCAAGGTCAAAATCAGTGTTTTTAAATGCATCTAATCCTGATTTTAGGTTAGATAACGCTAAATCTGCCATATCAGCAACTTCTTTTTTTAATGCTTCAATGGATTCTTGTAATGTATGTCTTAATGTCATATATATACCTCTATTCTATCATATTATCCGAAACGACCGGTGATATATTCTTCAGTTTTTTTATGCTCTGGTGTTGAAAAAACAATGTTTGTATCATTATACTCAATTAGCTCTCCCAAAAGGAAAAATGCCGTCTTATCAGAGATACGTGCTGCCTGTTGCATGTTGTGTGTAACGATAACAATCGTATAGTCTTTCTTTAATTCTACAATTAAATCCTCAATTTTGGCAGTAGCAACTGGATCTAATGCCGATGTTGGTTCATCCATCAAGATAACATCTGGCTTCATAGCAATTGTTCTTGCAATACAAAGTCTTTGTTGCTGACCACCTGATAAAGATAAAGCTGATTCTTTTAATCGATCTTTTACTTCATCCCATAAAGCAGCTTGCTTAAGTGAAGACTCTACGATCATTTTTAATGCCTGCTTATCCTTAATACCCTGACATTTAGGTCCATATGTGATGTTATCATAAATACTCATTGGAAATGGATTAGGCTTTTGAAAAACCATACCCACTCTTTTTCTTAAGTTAATGGCATCTGTTTCTTTTTCATAGACGTTTTCTTCATGAAAGAAAACAAGTCCATCAATCTTACATGAGTCAATAAGATCGTTCATACGATTCAATGTTCTTAAAAATGTTGATTTACCACATCCAGAAGGACCTATTAAAGCTGTCACTTCATTTTCATAGATGTTTAATTTTATATCTCTTAAAGCCTGTGTTTCTCCGTAAAAGAGATTTAAGTTTTCGACATGGAAAACGACTGGATTTTTTATCATACTATGACACCATACCTTTTCATAAATCTTTTTGTTATCAATTTAATAGATAAATTTAATATAAGAACAATCATGAGAATGATGAGTGCAATCGTTGAAGATAACTCAATATTTGCAGGCTCATCTGTCATCATTGACCATATATGAACTGCTAAAGATGTTGATTGTTCTGTAATTCGAATCTCATCTTTGATCGCTGTACCGATAGCAAAGACAAGTGCTGCACTTTCTCCAATAATTCTACCTATCGCAAGTAAGGTTGCTGTTAAAATACCTGGTACTGCACTTGGTAATACAACCTTGAAGGTTGTTTGAGTTCGACTTGCACCTAATGCGAGTGATGCATATCTATAATCATCTGGAACAACCTTTAAAGCCTCTTCGGTTGTTCTTATAACAACAGGTAGCAAGATGACTGCTAAAGTCATCGCACCAGATAAGATATTCCCTCCGGTTGCTGATGTGATGTTAACAATGAATGGCACAAAGATTGCTAACCCCATAAGACCATATATGATAGATGGAACACCTGTTAATGTTTCAATGAATGAACGCACCATTTTTGTAAATCTGTTCGCTTTAGCATATTCATTTAAATAAAGTGCTGCACCGATACCTATGGGTAATGCAAATAGGAGTGTAAAAAATATGAGGTAGAGTGTTGTAATGATTGATCCTCTAATCCCACCACCTGGTGTGAAAAACTCTAATTCTCTAAAGTGATCTTTTTGATCGAAGTCATTGATCATTTGTTCTGCACCAAATCTTGATAAAGACGAAGGTGCATCATTGTAGGCAATCCGAATTATAGAGTAACCAGGTTCTAATACAAGATTATCTGTACCAATCCCCTTGTTTATAAACTCATTCATTGGTGAATCCTTATGCACATAATAAACTTCTATCACGTTTTTTCCTAGTAAATCTCTTGTGTCAATAAACGCAACACCCCATCTTTGGCTGTAATACGCATTATTCGGTAAATCAATTGTGGCATCGCATAAGCAGTAATCATCTTGATCAATTGGTTCAGCAATATAAGTTACTGCTTGATAATTATTCCTAATGAGATCAAAATTCAATAGCTTCAAGCCTCTTGAAGCAACAAAATAAATAATTAAAGAAAGTGTAAGCAAGCTTAACAGTGAAGCACCATAAGTGATAATTTGTAGTATTAAATCATTTCTTTTTCTTTTACTTGACATGGACATGACCTACCTTTTTCTTGATGTAGTTTAACATGAAGTTTGTAAAAAGAATGACTGCCATAAGTACGATACCTACAGAGAATCTAATATTATAATCTAATCCTTCAGATTCTTTCATACCTTCAAGCATGGTTGTTGTTAGGGTTGCTGTAATATCTAAAATATCAAAAGATAAACCAGATCTTCTACCACCTGCAACTAAAGATACAGCTGTTGCTTCACCTAAAGCACGTCCTACACCTAAAATGGCAGCTGTAAATATGCCTGATTTTGCGGCTGATAGAACCACTTTAAAATGTGTTTGAGTTGGGCTTGCTCCAAGCGCTAAGGAACCTTCAATCAGTGATTTATCTACTGAACGAATAGAGACCTCAGAAATGGTGGTAATAGTTGGAATTGTCATTAATGCTAAAATAATGACTGTTGATAACACACTGTTACCACCTTTGGATTGATATCCAAAAAGAGCACTTGTATCATAGACAAGTTTTAAAATAAAACCAGCACCGAAAAGTCCATAAATAATGGATGGAATAGATGCAAGTATTTCGATTACTGTTCTTAAAGTTTCTGCGATTTTTTTAGGTGCAATTTTAGCAATAAAAAGGGCTGTTAAGACACCTATTGGAAAAGAAACAAGTAATGATAAAAATACAACATAAATGGTTGTAATAATCAAAAAACCGACACTATATAAAGATGATGCAAACGTTGGGCCAATCAGCCATACATTACCTGTTAAAAAAGGGATAACTTGAACACGACCTAAGCCATTATTTTCTGTCAAAAAGGGCTCTAACCCTCGAGCTAAAATAACGCCAGATATTATGAAGATAAAAGATCCTGATAATATAGCAAGTCCCTTTAAAAACTGTTCTACTGAGATATCAATCATACGTGTTTTAAGGATTTTTTTCTTTAATGTTTGTTGCATATGTCATATCCTTTCTACTGAAATAAGGGACCAGTTAGGTCCCTTGATTCAAATCTTTTAATTTTATTATGCTTCTGGAACGTCTCTCCAAGTTGCATAAGTACCATCATAAATCTTTTTAAGTGTGTCTGCAGTAACATCATCCACTGGATTACTTAAGTGTACGATTGCTACAATTGCATCCCATGCAAGTTGACCATATTGAGCTTCGGTCACATTACCAAGCTCTGTAGCAGTAAATGGTCTTGATGAGAAACCAACGTCTTTTGCTACTGTTTGGTCTTTTGTGTCACCATTAGTTCTCTTCCAACCATCTGATGAACCAGTATGATCATGTTCTGCAATAAAGTTACCTGCTTTTGCAGTGAATGCTTGTGTTAAGGCTTCAGCTACTTTTTGAATGGAGTCTGATCCACCAAAACGTACTGTTACTGAACTGTTGTTTTGGTTTGTAATCGGATGATTGTCTTTTATTGAGTCCCAAGTGACTGTTGAAGGTAGAGCAACTGCACCAGCATTATTAATAATATCTGCAGCATCTGTTGTTCCTAAGAAAGCAACGAATGCTTTAACGAGTTGTTCCACTTCAGTAGATGGGAAATCGCCATCTGCTCTGACCATCCACATAAAAGGTCTCTTTAATTGATATGTGTTGTTAATAACGTTTGCTTCTGTGGGATCAACACCATTAAATTTTAAACCTTTGATTGTGTCATTAACACTCGATAATGAAACATAACCAATACCGAACTCATCAATTGACATTGCATTTAAAATCGCTGTGTTATCTCTAATTAAGAATCCATCAACTAAAACGTCATCACTTTTTGAAGCTTCAGAAAATCCAATACCATTCATAAATCCATCTCTTGTACCTGAAGTGGTATCTCTTGTATAAACTGTGATTGTTGCATCTAAGTTAAACTCATCATCGGTGTTTGTACATGCAGCAAGCACGAGTACTGACATCATAACGAAAACTAAAACTAATTTTTTCATTTAAAAATCTCCTTTTTATTATGTTCATATTCATTATAGAGAAATCATGATTTTATAGAAACCAAGAATGAGTAAGGCTTTTGTAAATAAAATGTAAACAAAAAAACGATGATTGCTCATCGTTCTTAATCTTTAATTTCTATGTTTACTTAATCATTTTTTGGTTCATGTTTCTATATGCAATAAACATGAGTATAAATCCTATAATGACTGAACCAAATACAAGTGTCATTGATGAGATATCCATACCTAATAAACCCACATCATTGGTACCATAAAAGACTGATATGGATGAAACAAATGGTTCAGGTAATTCTTGATAAGCTTCTTTTAATAAGACTTGCTTGAGTAATACAGTCATATGTGTGAAAGGTATAACAGAAGCAACCTTTGACATGGCATTACCTAAAACAGATAAAGGCATGTAAATACCACTCATAAAACCGATGAGTGTACCTAAAACACCTGATAATGCACCAAATGCATTCACGGATTTAAGAAGTGTTGTCATAAAAATCATAAGAGTTGCTGATAAAAATGTGTAAAGCAATAAAAGGACTGTAGTAAGAAATATCGTTTCTATGGTATACCAATATCCTGAAGTTACTCCTAAATAGAGTATCGTAAGAACCCACATAAAAAGTGTTAATGTGAATGTGACAAGGATTGAAGAAATATAGTAGCTTAAGATAATTTTATATCTTTTGACAGGTGTCACTAAAAAGCCATCAAGCTTTCTTGTATCTAAGTCCATGATAATATTCCCCATCACACCTAAAGATAAGCTTACGGTGTTAATAACAAGGACACCACCCATGATAACACCAGTGGATAAAAATGTCTTAAGTTCGGGAGAAACACTATCAAATGCTTCACCTTGTGTGTATTGTCTACCTATAAACAAAAAGTATAAGGCTAATAATATAATGACACTTAATAAAGAGAAAAAGACTGCTGCTTTGTCACGTAAGAAATTTTTGATATTTCGTTTAATTAAGCATGTTAAATCATACATGGTTTTCACCACCAATCACTTCAATGAAAACATCATCCATCGTGCCTTTGATGACTTCAAACTGTTTGATATTATCCTTAATACCTTCAATGATTCTTATCGCATCTTTCGCATCTTCTACTTGAATAATATATTCATCTGATATTTTCACGTAGTCTCTTTTTTGCATCTCATAAAAGGAGACCAGCTTTTTTTTATCTAATGGCACGACTTTGAGTCTGTCATAAGAATATTTAGCTTTTAAGGATGCAGGTGTACCTTCGGCTACAATCTTTCCCTTATTAATAATGACAACATGATCAGCATTTGCAGCTTCTTCCATATAATGTGTAGTTAGAAATATCGTCATATGTTTGTTTTGTTTTAAATCATCAATAACCTTCCAAACAAGCTGTCTTGTTTCAGGATCGAGACCTGTCGTTGGTTCATCTAAAAAGAGTATTTCAGGATTTGAAAAAAGCGCACGTGCGATTTCTGTACGTCTTTTTTGACCACCTGATAATGTTTTATATCTTTGATTTTCAAACTCATAAAGATTAAGATATTTAGCGAGCTCATGATATCTTTCTAAAACACCTCTTTGATTGTTAATATATAAAGATCCTCTATAAAGCAAGTTTTCTTTGACTGTGAGATCATTATCTAAAATATTACCTTGGAATACAACTCCAATTTTTAATCTAAAATAGGTTTCATCCGTTTTTCCATTTAAGATAACCTCACCACTATCTTTATCCAAAAGTGTTGATATCACATTAATGGTTGTTGATTTGCCTGCACCATTAGGTCCTAAAAAAGCAAACAAACTCCCTCTTTTAACGGAAAAAGAGATATCATCAACAGCTTTGATATCCCCATAACTTTTTCTGAGCTGTTTGACCTCTAAAATGCTATCCAATTTTCGTTACCTCCATTTGAAACTTTGAAGGTAGTATATCATAAAATAAATCAATTTTAAACGTTTTATAAAGAAATCATTTTGAAACACATTGTGAAAAACTAAGTAAAAGAATTGCTGTATAAAGTATAATCGCAGATATTGGTGTTGTTAATATACCTATAAATGTCTTATATGCTCTAGAATGAACTATCTTGTGCTTAACTTTTACTTGAAAATAGAAAAAACTAAATAAACCGTACATGAAATGAGGTAAAAGATAGTAAAGGAGTGCTGTTGAGATATAAAGAAGTATGACAGGAGAGGATTCAATCATCTTAACAAAAATGTAGCCTAAAATTAGAAATATAACAGACAATATGAAAATCATACTGCTGATTAAAAAATAAACATGCTCGCTTTCTTTAAAACTTATTCTTTGTTGTTTCATAGATATGACCTCCTAGCCTCATCTTACATCTAACTTAAAAAGATGTAAATAAAAAAAGCCATATCACTGGCTTCATATTAAAACATAAATGTATTCCCCATATATACACATACAAGAAATCAAAATCCTTAAAACTAAGTGTTACGTTTATTAAAAGGTCTATCTAAAATCATTGCTCTAACGAGCTTTCAAATGTAAATCTCCAAATATAAAACTTAAATCAAAAACTCTTTAAACTAGTTTGAAACTAAAAATCTATATATGGGGAATACATCTATAGTATACACCAATCAAATTAAAAATTCAAATAAATGTATTTATTTTGAATGTAGGACATCTTTATAAGCTATGTATGCTTTTTTTCCTTGTTCAGAGAGCATATATACACCATGCTCTTTTTTTTCGAACCACCCATCGTAATTATGATATAAAATGTTATAGGTATCAGCGACTTGAGTCACTGCTTTTAAAAGTTTAGGTGTCGCATAAGAAAGCCCATCTAATGCGTTTAATAGCTTTATTGCTCTTTCTCTATAGTTTGTAAGTTTCTTACCTTTTGTGCCACCCTCTGTAATCATATTTTTTCTTTCATGAAATTCTTTGATGATTGCTTTTTTACGGTGATTGTTTTTCTTTATACTTTTGTCCCTGTGAAATGGTTTAGGTTCAACTTCAAATCTTGCTACGTTTTTTTCAACAACAATAAGGCCTATTTCCAATCTTCTTAAAAGATAAAAAAATGATTTAAGATCCCTTTTATGGGATCTAAGTGCCTTGATTGGTAAGCCTATATATACAATATCAGCAATCTTTTCTCTATCAATCGCTTGATAAATCACTTTTAAAGATATCGTGTTTTTTAGTTCACAAGCGATTGTGATATCTTCTTTTATGGCTAATATATCGATATCTTTAATTTCGCCTTTAACTAAAAATCCTTTTGATTCTAGCAAGCATTTAATAGGCTGATATAACATCGTTTCTTCCATTATTTCACGACCTTTCATACGATTCTATTGTAGCATTTCCACAAATGTATGGGTATCTATATTTCATTTTCTTATACTAACGTTTATAATAGTCATACCGATAGGAGATGACAAAATGCATAGAGAACACATAGAAAAAGCCATGATGATGGCTATTAAAAAAGCTGAGGAGACCATGCATGAAGATTTAGGTGGTCCATTTGGAGCTGCAATCATTCATGAAAACGGTGATATCATCAGTGTTGCATCAAATTCAGTTTTAGGTGATCATGATCCAACAGCACATGCTGAAATTAATGCGATTAGAAAGGCTTGTAATTTATTAAATACACACGACTTATCAGGTTATATACTCATAACAACTTCATATCCATGTCCGATGTGTTTAGGTGCTATCATGTGGGCTAATATTAAACATATGGTTTATGGTTGCTCATTAGATGATGCAAAAAATATTGGGTTTAGAGACGACTTGATGTATAACTTTATCAATGAAGGTATGAAAGATGAGGACATTTTAAAGGTTGATCAATCCCTTAGAGATTCTTGTGTAAAGCTTTTTCAAACATATCATGATTTAGATAAAGAAATCTATTAAAAAAGACTTCATTGAAGTCTATTTTTTTAGTAATTCTTGGACCTTTGGTTTAACATGTGTACCCATTAAAGAAATTGATGATTTGACAAGTTCATGATCTAGATGTCCGACTGGCACATGTAATGCAAATCTGTTAATGCCTAAACCTAAAATGGTTTGGGCTATTTTTTTAGAAACATAATCTGGATCTCCTACATAAAGTGCACCTGTCATGGATCTTGCTTGATCATATTGTGCCTTTGTATATGGTGCCCATCCTCTTTCTTTACCAATTCTATTCATAGCTTGAGACATAGATGGAAAATAGGTTTTCACCGCTTCATCGTGATTAAGAGCTACATAGCCATGTGAATGCACACTAATGAACATTTTTGATGCATCATGGCCATGTGCGATATAATGTTTTTTATATAAATCAACATATGGCTTAAAAGCCATAGGGTTCCCTCCAATAATTGCTAAAAAGAGAGGAAGACCATATCTTGCTGCACGCATCACTGATTCAGGTGTGCCACCTACAGCAACACTGATGGTTAGAGGTTTACTTGTTCTTGGATAAACACCTAATTTTTCTATGTTTGAACGCGTAGATCCTTTGAATGTAACAATTTCTTGATCTCTTATTTTTACGAGTAAATCAAGTTTCTCTGAAAATAATACATCATAATCTTTTAAATCATAACCAAACAAAGGAAAAGATTCAATAAAGGATCCTCTACCTGCCATAATTTCAGCACGTCCATCAGATAAAGCATTGAGTGTTGCAAAATTTTGATAGACACGCACAGGATCATCACTACTTAAAACTGTGACTGCACTACCTAATATAATGTGTTTTGTTAGTGGTGCTGCTGCAGCTAAAATCATATGTGGACTAGATGCTGCAAAATCCTTTCTATGATGCTCTCCTACACCAAAATAATCAAGACCAACTTGATCTGCTAATACAATTTCTTCTATGACTTCTTTAATTCTTTCATCATATGTGCCTATTTTTCCAGTGACTGGGTCTTCCATCACTTCTGCAAAGGTTGTTATACCGATTTCTATATTTTTCATTTGACCACTCCTATTTCATTTTTATTATATCATTTCGAATTCGAAATATATAAAATATGCTTATGTGATTTTGTCGACCCTAAAATCACTTTTATGATACAATAGATTTAATCGTGAGGTCATAAATATGGATTCCAAACAAAGTTTGATGCTTGGCCAAATGGATATACCCAAATTACTTTTTAAATTATCCTTGCCAGCAACAATAGCGATGTTCGCAAACGCACTTTACAATTTGGTAGATACACTCTTTTTAGCTTGGGGTGTCGGAGAAATAGCTATCGGTGCTTTATCGATTGTGTCTCCTTTACAAACCATTATTTTTGCTGTTGGATTGATGATCGGAATCGGTGGCGCTTCAGTATATTCAAGAGCTTTTGGACGTGGTGATGATAAAACCATGAAAAAAGTCGTTAATACAGCTCTTTTCTTTAATGGGGTATTAGCTCTAGTTCTTACAATTATAGGACTTGTTTTTATTGAAGATATTTTATATTTGTTTGGAGCAACCGCTTCAAACATCGATTATGCTAGAGATTATATGTTTTATATTTTAATATCACTTGTTCCCTTTACATCTTCGCTTGTATTAAATAATTTAGTAAGAGCTGAAGGTAGAGCAAATGTTGCGATGATTTCTCTTTTGATTGGTGCATTATCCAATATCATTTTAGATCCTATCTTTATTTATGATTGGGGATTTGGATTAGGCGTTGCTGGTGCTGCGATTGCGACATTAATTTCCAAAGTGCTCATGTTTATTTATGTTTTAAGAGCGTGTTTATCAAAAACATCTACTTTAAAAATTGATCAAACTGCACTTTATCAATTAGATCCAAAAATGCTAAAAGAAGTGATTGTCATAGGTATTCCAACATTTGTTAGAAATTCACTTGTAGCTTTTATGTTTATTGCTGTAAATCATGTCATTAACAGATATGCACCAGGTGATCCTGCGATTTACATTTCTGTTTTCGGTGTGATTAACAGAATTATCATGTTCTTATTGCTTCCAGGTTTTGGTTTAGTTCAGGGTATGATTCCTATCGTTGGGTTTAATTTTGGAGCAAATAAATATGATAGACTACATCAGACAGTCAAACTTAGTACAAAATTCCTTGTCATATATTTTATACTAAGCGGAATTATAATGTACGTCTTTGCAGGCCCACTCTTTATGATATTCACTAGAGACAATGACCCTACTTTTATCGCGTTAGGCAAGGAAGCATTTAGATGGATTCCCTTAGGATTTTCTATTTTAGCATTCCAGTTTATCATGTCTAGCGTTTATCAAGCAGTGGGTTATCCAGTGAGGGCATTTGTTGTTGCTTTATCAAGACAGTTAATTATTTTCCTCCCTGTGCTATATATCATTACACCTATTTTTGGTATCACAGGCGTTTGGATTAGTTTTGCACTTGCAGATGGCTTATCAGGTCTCATTTCGTTGTTTTTATATCTTTATGAGATGAAGATTTTCAAAAAGAAGCATGATTTAAATCTTCAAATGGCATAATCAAAAAGGCGACTCAGTCGCCTTTTTTTATCCATGAATCATGGCAGATGGTGTTTCCCCCGATACATCCATCATATCGTTGATGCACAATCGAATCAATGTTGAATCGATTGCTTCCCCTCAACCAATACACCTATATTATACTATATTATTTTTAATTATTCAATGATATTTTATACGATTTTCTTTTTTATGACTTCTTTTTAAACCACAATAGCAAGCCTGCTAATAGTGAACCTACAAAAGCAATGGCTGAAAATGAACCATAAAGCAATAAACCAAATGCTGCCCAATCTCCATCATCACTAGCGAGTAAACCTAAAATCCATAAAGCAGCTCCTAAAACAAAGAATAAAATTGGTAAGGCAAAAACGAATTTTCGGTTTAATTTCATAAGTGCTAAATCAAAAACAAACGAAATACCGAATGCAACAAGTATAGCAATCCCAAATGTAAATATTTGATTTACGACATTTAAAATCATAAGACCCATTCCTTTCCTTGAATTGGCCTTATTTTATCACTAATTATTTGAATGTCAAATGATTTAATATTTAGATAGGTAAACTATAAGTAATCATACCTAGAATTGCACCAATGATAATTAAAATCCATGGTTTTTTATAAAAGAATCGATAAAGTATAGCAAGCACAATGATTAAAACAATCGCCTTATAATCAAGTGAAAGGTTTGGTAAACCATCAATCACTACTGCATGCATTAAGATATTTACTGCTGCATAACCAATGAGTCCGATAATGACTGCTTTTAAATAATAAAACCAGTAAATGACAAGTAAGCTATAACGATATTTTTTTAATAGTCCCGCTAATACAGAAACAATCAAAAATGAAGGTAGAATAAAAGCTGTTGTTGCTAAAACAGCACCTAAAATACTGTACTGGCTGTATCCTACATATGTCGCAATATTAATACCGATTGGTCCTGGTGTAGATTCTGCAATAGCAAGCATAGCTATAAACTCTTCAAAGGTAATTAAACCTCTTTCAACAACTTGTTGCTGAATAAGTGGAATAGCAACCATACCACCACCAATCGTAAATAAACCAACATAGAAAAAGATTAAAATGAGCTCAATCATACCTTCACCTTCTTTCTAAAAAGGATATATGCATGAATTGACCCTAACACAAATGCTGTTAAGATGACTAATACAGTAGATAGATTGAAAAAGTAAACAGCAACAAATCCTAAAATTGCATAAATAAATAAACCAATATTATAGATGTTCTTTTTGCCTAAATCAAACATTGCATTAAATAATAAAACAACGACTGTCATCAAAATACCTTTAAGTGCATATTGAACAAGAAGAATGTCTGCAAATTGATTGAGTAAAGCTGCAATCAAAGAAATAATGATTAAAGATGGTAAAGCGACACCTAAAACAGCCACGAAACTTCCTTTTTTACCTCGGATATGATCACCGACCAAAACGGCAATATTAATCGCAATCATCCCAGGGGCTACCTGACTGACTGCAATATAATCCATCAGTTCATCTTCTTCAATCCATCCTCTTGATACGATGTCCCTTTTAATAATGGGTATCATGGCTAATCCACCACCAAAGGTGAATGCACCAATCTTTAAAAAAACTAAAAAAATCGTGAGTAAAGAAACCATATTAAAACCTTCTTTTTTTCATAGTTGTCATAACATAGACAATTATATCATGTTTCATATATCTTTGAAACTATGCACAAAAAAAGGGATGACTATTCACCCCTTAATCTTAATATTTAGTTCGCTGCATTAGCTTGATCAATCACTTCTTTAATTTTTGCTGCATTGTGTAAATCAGCAACTCTTAACGTATAATCAGGCATAATACCATTTTCAATAGAGAAATACTCATATCCATCAACATCATTACCTACACGGTAGCTTAACACATTTAAACTACTCATATGAAACATTGTACCATCAGGTAAAACAATAGGTGTGATTGATGATGCACCACCACCTGATTGTGTACCAATGATGGTTGCAAATCCCATATGTTGTGCAATGGATGTCATGAGGTTTGCTGCACTGAATGTGACTTTACTTGTCATAATAAACCAGTTGACTTCATCATACGCTTCAGTTTCAACTTCAACGAAATAAGTCACGTTAGATCCATCTGTAGGATTCATATAGCTCATTTCAATGGGCATTTCAGTCATGTAACCTAAGACTCTAAGTAGCGCACCTAAATTACCGCCTGTATTATAACTTAAATCAATGACAATATTTTCAACATTTGGATTTGCTGCAAAGATAGCTTGCATGGTTTCTTTCATGAATCGATCAGAATCATCACCATCTGGATCTTCAACGGTTGCTGTATAAAATCCATCTAAATAAATGATTGCTGTTTTTTGATCATCAATGAATCGATAATCTGGTGGTACATTAACTGTAGGGTATGCATCAACTAAAACATCTTGAACAGCCCATAAGACATCATACCATTGTGCTACTCTACTACCTACTTGTGTAATGCTTGTTAAATTAATTTGAGTAGCTGGATTTTCATAATAACCAGGGAAATGGAAGCTAGAATGTAGATCGTCTAGACCTTTATTTACAAAGTTGAATATACCAGTTCCTAAGGATGTTGTTGTACCGTCTAACATGGTATCGCGATAGTTTTGAAGCACTGTATAATATGTTTCTACGCCGCGCACATCTTTTAATCCAAATAAATAGTCAAGTGTAAATGCTAAGGCATCATAGGTTGCTAACATCACGTCTGGTGCTACTTTTTCGCCATTAAAACTACTTGTCTTCATAGCATTGTATGCACGTCCATCTTCTGTATCACCGTTTGGATCATCGTTATCTGGGAATGCGTAAACACCAAAGTATCCATCTCCATTGAAATATACATTATAATAAGATCCACTTGTAAATAAGATATTTGCTATATGGAATGGGAATAAATAATATGTTTCTGTTTCTGTTTCATGAACGACTAGATCAAAGCGATATGGATCAAGTTCAAAAACCACTTGGTTACCTGGTTCATAGTATGTCTCTAAATATGTGAGTCCTTGACTATAATCAGTGGCAGTTGATTGAATGTATCCATCAAAAAATGAGAGTGAGTCAAGTGTTAGTGTGTTTAAATCAAAATCGATTGTTATCAGATAATCATATGTTTCAGTATCAATCACATTACCAAACTCGTCTTCAATTTCGTCGACAATTTGATATGAAATCGTTAAGATATGACCCACATATGCGAATTCTAATTCTTCAAAATATAAGAGACCATCTAATAATGCTAAGAATGATTGAATATCTACATATGGTAGCGCACCATTTTCAGCGAAGAAAGTTAATAATTCTCCATCTAAAACTTCATATTCACCTGTCATGTTTGTAAAAGGTAATAAAGCTTCACTTGCCATTTCTACTTCTGTTTTTGCAGGCACTAAAATGTCAAATGTAAATGTTTCAGTGACTGGTCCATTAATGACTCTTGCTGTAAGTGTCACATTGACATCAGCTTGTCCACGTGTTGGATGGAATACTACACCATTACGGCTAATAACAGCATTATTGCTTGATGTCCATAAAATATTCGAGTTATGTACACTACCCTTTGTTGGTAAATTGAGTAATGCACTTGAAGCAACCATATTATTTTCAATTTCTACTGCTTCAATATCTGCAGTAATCATGTCACTGATGACATCCAAATCTGGACTCCATTTTGCATAAAGTCTTAAGTTAGCTGTGACAATATCCTCAAAATCATAAGCTTGTGTGAGTTGACGATCTGTAAACCATCCGTCAAAAATATAACCATATCTTGTTGGGTCTTCTGGTTTAACTGTTGCTGTACCGTAATCGGTTGGTACTGTACTAATAGCTGAACCGCCATTTGATTCATAGTTTACTGATAATTGAATGGGAATCCATTTTGCATAAATGGTCACATCAGCAGTCACTGGTGTTTCAAAATCATAAAGTGTTTCAAATGACTGATCTATATACCACCCACCAAATGTATGACCTGTACGCGTTAAAGCACTTGGCGTTGATGCAAACTCGTTTTCTTCTACTGTTTGTGGTTCAACGGTTTGATCATAACCAGTAACAAATGTTACAGTATATGATTCAATCGCGGGTCTCCACTTTGCATAAAGTGTGATGGACTCTGTAGGTATAAACCCAGTGGTTAAAGCTTCTTCTAATGCTTCATCTAAAAACCATCCATCAAAAATATATCCTTCCTTAGTCGGATTAGCTGGTAATGTAATTGCACTATCTTGATTAACATCAATTGCATCAATAACATTTCCCCCGTTTGTTTCAAAAGTCACTGTTACCGTTTCTCCACCGCAGGCAAAGAGTGTAAAGAGACTGATGAGTAATACACATAATGCTAAGATTCTTTTCATCTATATCCTCCTCTTATTGTTATACTGGATAACAAGTTATTGATATTATATCATTTTGCATAAAAAATTGTACTAAAAAACAAAGCATCGATGATTTGATACTAGGAATTCATATTTTTTTCATACAATTGATGTATTTTTACATAAAAACATCTTTAGCTTTATTTATAAAATAAAAAGGGTTTCAAAACATAAAAAAACATGTTATAATAAAATCATAAACGCCGTCCACATATACGGACAGTCAACATGATCATGATAAAAGGGAGAAAATATATGAATTCATTAAAAACATTTTTGTCGTCTTTACCACATCCAACATCTTTTTTAGAATATGGAGTGTATGAGGCGTCTTTAAACACGATAGGTCAAGATTGCGTGTTTATGGTTGACGCAATCGAAAAAGACGTCATCGTAGCAACAGGTAACTTATCAAAACAATTTCAAGGAAATATCATTCAAGAAGGTCCATTTACATACGCTATTTGTGACTTAACACACGAAAATGCTTCTGTTTTAAGAAGCTTATTTCCATTTACTAAAGCTATTCCAGTATTAAACAAAAAAAGAAGCTTTGGTTTAGGCGATAGACTAGGCATTGCCGGAGAAGGACATTTAAATATTTTTAAGAAATATGATGCTTATCCCATCTTAGCACAACAATCCATTAGAGAACTTACATTAACACATCGCACCTATGAAGATGTGATGGATGCAGCTTCTTTTGCTGTGTATAAAGCTGGTTATAAAGATGGTTTTGGTGCAGATGGCGATCATTTAAAAAAACCAGAGGAAATTGAATATGCACTCGGTTTAGGCTTTACCATGATTACACTTGATGCAAGTGATTATATTCGTAATGATGTAAGCCATATGGATGATGAAGCGGTCTTAAAAGAAGCTTTATTATCAGATTATGACCAATCACATTATTTGAACCAAACATTCCATGTAGAGGGTATCCCTATTCATTTTGATGAACTATCTCTTAAGAAAACTGTCTTGATTTATGGCAAGGCTATTGATTATGCAGTAAAAATCTATCAAACTTATTTTATTAATGGAAAAGCAGACGCAAACTTTGAAGTATCCATTGATGAAACTGCAACACCTACTGAGCCATATCAACATTATTATGTAGCAAGTGAATTATCACGTCGCGGTGTAAAATTAGACACGATGGCACCACGCTTTTGTGGTGAGTTCCAAAAAGGTGTGGATTATGTCGGTGATATCAAGCAGTTTGATGATGAACTCAAAGTTCATGTTGCTATCGCTAAAACATTTGGCTATAAATTATCGATTCATTCAGGATCTGATAAATTTTCAATATTTGAAATCATTGGCAAACACACTGAAGGTCATTTCCATGTAAAAACAGCAGGTACGAACTGGCTCGAAGCTATGCGTGTGGTCTCACAAAAAAATCCTTCATTATATAGAAAGATCCACGCATATGCATTATCCATGTTTAATGAGGCTAAGAAGTTTTATCATGTGTCTACAGACATCAAGCGCATTCCAAATCTTGAGACATTAAAAGATAGTGAACTTCCTTCACTTTTTGAACATAACGATGCTAGACAACTTATACATATTACATATGGTTATATTCTAAATGTTAAAAATGAAGTTGGAGCATATATGTTTAAAGATGAATTATTCAAGTTGTGGAGAGCTGAAAGAAAAACTTATGCCGAATATCTTGAAAAACATATTGGTAAACACTTATCATTATTATATAAGGGATTTAAAGGTGAATAATTATGGAATTTAAAAAAGAAGGTTTGTTTGATCTTGTCTCGCCAAGTTCAATGGGTGTTAGAATCACACCAGTTAACAGAGCTCCTGTACACTTATCAGATACATTTATGATGCAAGCGACTTCTGCAGAATCCAATGTTTTATCTGTTTCTGCAGCTTTAGGCTTAAACACAAAAATATTAACAACTTTTGTTAAGGATAGTCCAATCGCTACACTCATTAAAAATGATTTAAGAAAACGAAATATCCAATTTGAAGGTGTTGATGTCGAACAAGGTGGACCTTGGGGATATCGTCATCAGTTTAATATTGCTGACTCTGGCTATGGTCTTAGAGCACCACGTGTCCAAAATGATCGTGCCGGTGAAGTGGGGCGTACATTAAATTTAAAGGATTTCGATTTAAACCGAATATTTAAAGTTGAAGGTGTGAAGTTACTTCATATCTCAGGTTTAATTGCTGCTTTATCAGAAGACACTGGTAACTTCTGCTTAGAACTTGCTAGAACAGCAAAAAAATATGGGACAAAAATTTCTTTCGATCTAAATTATCGTGCTTCTTTTTGGAAAGGCAGAAAAGAAACACTTACTCGTATCTTTAAAGAAATCGCTACAGTTAGTGATATACTAATAGGGAACGAGGAAGACTTCCAGCTTGCTCTAGGTGTTGAAGGACCTAAGGCAGGTGGACACAACATTAAAGATGAAATTGAAGCTTTTAAAGGCTTAGTGAGTAACGTCAAAAAGGCTTATCCAAATGCACAAGCATATGCAACAACTTTAAGACAAGTATTAAATGCAAATGAACATTTATGGGGTGCCATTGTTTTAGAAGGGACATCATGGACAGTCATCGAACCAAGACCAATTCAGGTGCTAGATCGCATTGGTGGTGGTGATGGTTTTGTAGGTGGTTTGTTATACGGCTTCTTAAAAGGATGGTCTTCAGAGAAAAGTGCTCAATTTGGTTGGGCGTCAGGTGCTCTTGCAACAACTGTTTTAGATGATTTTGCAAGACCTGCAGATGAAGAACAAGTCTTTAGTATTTGGGAAGGTAACGCTCGTGTCAGACGTTAAACAAAAAGGAGAAAACTTATGAAATTATCAGATATTGGTTTAACCGGACTTGCAGTCATGGGTGAAAACCTGATTTTAAACATGGCATCCAAAGGATTCCAAGTGACTGCACATGCTAGAAAACAAGATAGAGTTGATGAATTTTTAAATGGACGTGCTAAGAATCTTCCAATCATTGGTACATCAGATTTAAAAGAGCTTGTTCAATCCCTTAAAAAACCAAGAAAAGTTATGATGATGATTAAAGCAGGGGATCCTGTTGATCAAGTCATCGATCAATTAATTCCTTTACTTGAACCAGGTGATATTATCATTGACGGTGGTAATTCTCACTTCCCTGATACCATGAGACGTACTAAATTTGTTGAATCAAAAGGCTTATACTTTATTGGTACAGGTGTTTCAGGTGGTGAAGAAGGTGCATTGTTAGGACCTTCAATTATGCCAGGTGGATCTAAAGAAGCATGGCCAATGGTTAAACCTATTTTTCAAGCTATTGCAGCAAAAGTTGAAAACGGAGATGTATGCTGCGATTGGGTAGGTGAAGACGGTGCTGGTCACTTTGTTAAAATGGTTCATAATGGTATTGAATATGGAGATATTCAATTAATCACTGAGGCTTATCATTTAATGAGAAATCTTTTGGGACTTAACCCTGATGAAATATCACAAGTTTTTAAGGCATGGAATAAGACTGAGTTAGATAGTTATTTAATTGAAATCACTGGTGACATCTTAGCTTATAAGGATGAGGATGGTCTACCACTCATTGATAAAATTTTAGATACTGCTGGACAAAAAGGAACGGGTAAATGGACCGCAGTAGCATCCTTAGAGGATAGCGTACCACTTACACTGATTACTGAAGCAGTTTATGCACGTTTCATTTCAGCAATGAAAGATGAAAGAGTTGTCGCAGCAAAAACTTTTAAGCAAACACCAATTAGTTTCAAAGGCGATAAAAAAGCATTTATTGAAGATATCAGAAAAGCGCTCTATGCAGCGAAAGTTGTTTCTTATGCACAAGGTTATGCACTCATGAGAGCGGCTGCAAAAACGTATAATTGGAACTTAAATTATGGTGGTATCGCACTCATGTGGAGAGGCGGATGTATCATTCGTTCAGTCTTCTTAGGTGACATTAAAAAAGCATATGAAACGAATCCTGAATTATCTAATTTACTTTTAGATCCATACTTTAAAAATGTCTTAGAAAACTCTCAAGAAAGCTTTAGAAAAGTGATTTCTACTGCTGTATTAAATGGTATTCCAACGCCAGCTTTATCAGCAGCACTTAATTATTTTGATTCTTATAAAACTGAAAAATTACCTGCAAATTTATTACAAGCACAAAGAGATTTCTTTGGTGCACACACATATGAAAGAACTGATAAACCACGTGGTGAATTCTTCCACACAAATTGGACAGGCCGTGGTGGTAACACTTCTTCTACGACCTATAACGTGTAGGTGATTTTATGTATCCTTTAACTTTTGATTTAGATAATAAAGTTGTAGTTATTACAGGTGGTGCTGGGGTTTTAGGTAGTCATTTTTCAAAGGCATGTGCTGCTGCTGGTGCTAAAGTTGTCATCATCGGACGCAATTTGGATAAGGCTGAGGCATTAGCTACTTCTATTAGAAAAGATGGTCATCATGCTCTAGCAATCAGCGCAAACGTACTTGATATATCTAGTATTGAAGAAGCACATCAAACCATCAAAAATACTTTTGGACCTGTTGATATTTTGATTAACGGTGCTGGAGGAAATGATCCTAAAGCTACCACTTCGATGGAATATTTTGATGAATCATCCTTAAATAACCCAAATCTACGTACATTCTTTACCTTAGACTTAAATGGATTTAATGATGTCTTTGGATTAAACTTTACTGGTACTTTAATACCTACACAAGTTTTTTCAAAAGATATGATTGGAAGAAAAGGCTGTTCTGTTTTAAACATTTCATCCATGAGTGCCTTTAATCCATTAACAAAAATACCAGCTTATAGTGCAGCCAAAGCCGCGATCAATAACTTTACCAAATGGATGAGTGTTCATTTTGCAGCACATGGTATTAGAGTCAACGCACTCGCTCCTGGTTTTTTTGCTACCGAACAAAACAAGACACTTCTCTTTAAGGAGGATGGTTCTTTAACAGATCGTTCTCATAAAATCATAAATAGTACACCGATGCGTAGATTCGGAGAACCTGAAGAGCTTATCGGAACATTGCTTTGGTTAATTGATCCAAAACAATCAGCATTCGTTACAGGTGTTGTTATACCTGTGGATGGTGGATTCTCCGCTTACCAAGGAGTATAATCATGGAATTATTCTATACGTCTGAACATAAAGACGGACTTACAAAACAAGAAATAAAAGCTGCACTAGAAAAATCCTTAGAAGGTAAATCTATAAAAAAAGTGCTTTTAGTGCCGCCAGATTATACGAGATATCATTCAAACTCAGGCTTTATCACAAACACTTATTACCATCTTTTAAAAGATATAGCAGTTGTAGACATTCTTCCAGCACTTGGTACACACGAACCTATGAATGATGAAGAAATCACTGATATGTATGGTGATATTCCACTAGATAGATTTATCATTCATAATTGGCGTGAAGACGTGATTCATGTCGGTGAAGTACCTGGTGACTTTATAAAGTCTATCACAGATGGGCTTTGGGATAAACCAGTGGGCATGGAAGTTAACAAGCTTATTATGGATCCATCCTATGATCTTATTATCTCTATTGGTCAAGTTGTACCACACGAAGTAATTGGTATGGCAAATCATGCAAAAAATTTATTTGTCGGTTGTGGTGGTAAAACCACCATTAATCAATCACATATGATTGGTGCAGTCTATGGTATGGAACGTATGATGGGTAAAGATTTTACTCCTGTCAGAAAAGTTCTTGATTACGCACTAGAACACTTTTTAAAAAACCGACCAGTCATCTTTGTGCTTACAGTCACAACAGCACCAAATAATGTCATAAAGACACATGGACTATTTATCGGAAACACTCGTAGAGTGCTTGAGAAAGCCGTTTCTCTTTCACAGGAAAAGAATATCGATTGGTTACCAAGAGGTATTAAAAAGTGTGTTGTCTATTTAGACCCAAAGGAATTTAAGAGCACATGGTTAGGTAATAAATCGATTTATAGAACACGTATGGCAATTGCTGATGGTGGTGAACTCATTGTTTTAGCACCTGGTGTGACAAAATTTGGTGAAGACCCTTATATTGATCAGCTCATTCGAAAATATGGTTATTGTGGAAGACTTAAAGTGCTTGAACTCTTTAAGAAACATGAAGACTTGCAAAAGAATATGGGAGCAGCAGCACATCTTATTCATAGTTCATCTGATGGACGTTTTAAAATTACTTATGCTGTGAAAAAAATAACTTCTGAAGAGGTAGCATCCGTGCATTTTAATCCAGCTTCCTATGATGATATGATTAAAAAATACCCAACTCAGTCCTTAACACCTGGATTTAACACGATGAGTGATGGTGAAGAAATCTTCTTCATACCAAATCCAGCTCTTGGCTTGTGGATTGATAAAAATAGATTTTAAAATGTAAAAGCGATCAAAATGATCGCTTTTTTGTTTAAGCTATTTTTTTAATGATGACTTCAAATAAATCTGGACCCATATTTTGATATGTCCACTCAAATTGGTCTTGGTGTTCAAAAACAAATTGATAATACAAAGGCTTTGGATCATGATCATTGATAAGCAACATAGACTCACCAATCTCTAAACTAAAGTACATCTCAAAAATCTTTTTGTGTTTTTCTTTGGGTTCGTAATGTGTCGCATTGATTGTCTTCATCATGTTTAAAATCTTCCAATAATGACTTCATCTTCTGTAATAATACCTGCTTGAACAAGTGCTCGTTGGAACGAAGTTGATTCTCTAGAAACACGGACAGTTGCACCTGAAATTGTATCAAATGAGTCTTGTACGGTTCTTGTACCACCTGCTAAAACATCTACACCAAATTGATTGTTTTCGTTAATACCTAGTGCATATCTTTCTATCGTCCAATCAATGAGTGATGTCATATCTTTTGCGTTTTTACCAATCAAGTATTCTGCAATGGCTTCGTAATTACCCTTCCATCCACCTAGTCCAAAAAAGCCATAGGTTGCTTCTTTTTCTACTGGTATACCATTTGAAAATGTAATATCAAGTGCTTCTAATAAATCTCTTACAGTTGCATTTTGAGTGATACCTTCAAAAATACCTGAATCAGTAATGACATGTGAATATCCATGCACATTAAACACATTCTTTGTTAAATAGTTATCCCATGAGGTAGGTCTCACAAGACCAAATGATGACATTCTTGTTGTAGGTACACTTAAACCGTTTTCTACATTAAGTGCACTTATCTTTTGGTCATAATCAAAACTTGCATCTAGCCTTGTTTCAAACATAAATCGAGTCACAGGTTCTACAATCGCTAATGCAAATGTGCCATCTTCACTTACACCGTAAGCATAGAAACTCATGAAATCTTGGGTTGTTGCAGTAAACATAGAATTACCCTTAACATATGTTTCACCTACTTGTGCGCTTGTCGGTATTTGTGTATAATCGATGGTTACTTCTGATGTTTGATCCAATCTAGATTTTAAAGTATCGCCACTTTTCACTATAAAATCCATCTCAAAAGCAACAATCACACCATCTTTATCAAGTGTCATTTTCGTTTCGATATATTGCGAGGCTTCTTCGAATGTTACACCGCTTGCTTCACCTTGCCAAGCATATCCTATATATTCTCCTGCTAGTCCTGTATTTTCTTGGCAGGCAATAGCAGTCAATGCAATTAATAACATAACAATCATTAAAATCGTCTTTTTCATCTTTATTTTGTTCTCCTTTTATTTGAATGATGATGCTTTTGTTATATCACATGAAAAAAGATAATACAAACAAAGTCATAAGACTTTATAAATAGATTTATAAATAGATGTTTTTGATTAAAATGCTTATAAATAACAAAAAAAACAGTCATTTTTCATATATATGACTGTTTTTGATTATCAGGTTAAATATTATTAGATGCTTTATTTTTAATATAGAAGATGACGACTGTAAACGATCCAATGATTGAAAATAGATATAAATACGTAGGTGATAACTGAGATATAATCACACCTGCCACGAGAGATCCTATCGGTACTAAGGCTTGAGATAAAACTGCCATGACTGAACTTACCTTACCTAATTGCTTAGGATCCACGTTTTTTTGAAATATTAAGTTCATAGGTACGTTAAACATCATCACCATAAAGCCTGTTAAAAAGAGTGTTACAAGTAAACCAATGAGTGTCATGTTAATCGATAGTTGATTTTGATAATAGAAAATCATAACTATAGACATGAGCGTGGTTACGGTTGCTGCAAGTGTAATAGCTGTTTTTAGTTGTTTACCATATTTTTCTTTGGTTTTTTGTCTTGAAAGAATGAGTGCCATGATCACTGATGAGAATGAAAATGATACAGAAATGATGGAGTACCATGTTTCAGGTGTCAAGAAATGATCAAATAAATACGAGGGTTCATTGGATAACCCGAATTCGATAAAGTAAGGAATAGCATTAGAGAATAATGGACTAAAAAAGAAATTTATACCTAATGCCATCAAAATCGTTGCAAAAATTGCTTTTTGATGAAAAAGATAAGAAACACCTGACTTCATATCATCAAACACAAGTTTTAAATTCATCTTCTCATCATCTGTGGTATGTTCTAAATGATCATATGTGATAAACATCTCAGATATCGCACTAATGATATACCCTAATCCATTAATCACAAACACCCAAAAAATCCCAAAAGTTGCATAAATAATGCCACCTAAAATAAGGCCTATGATATTTTGAAGATTATGTGAACCTTGTAAATATGCTGAACCTTGTTGAAGTTCTTCATCTTTTACAATAAATCTGAGTAATGAACTACTTGCTGGATTAAATAATGCTGAATTAATACTTAAAATGATGTTCATAATAAATAAAACAACAAGGATAAAAAAGGGTTGATCAAAGAGTAAGATGATGATTGCAACTAAACCAATTGTGATACCTCTGATGTAATCTGTAATATACATGGTTCTAACTTTGTTAAATTTATCTGCTAAAACACCACCAAAAGGCATTAAAATGAGTAACATAATTCCAGCAACAGCTAAGTAAAGTGCTTGAACTAAAGCTGCTTCTTGCTGACCATAGGCTTGATTTGCAATTCGTAAAACGTATAAGCTAATCGCAAAATTAAAAAGTACATGTGCAATATTAGAAACAAGCACTCCAGCAAAGAGTAATGTAAAGTTTTTATTTCTAAATATGTTTATCTTCTTGCCATCCTGCATGATAAAAACCTTCTTTCGTTAGTTTCTATTATACCCTAATATAAAAAAAAAAAAGGTGATTTCCACCTCTTAAATAATACCTGAACCAAATAAAGCTGCAAATACTAAAGATACAATCATCATAAGTTTAATTAATATATTAATAGAAGGTCCTGATGTATCTTTAAATGGATCGCCGACCGTATCACCTGTAACAGATGCCTTATGTGCAAAAGATCCCTTTTTGGATAATGAATTGCCTTCTTCAATGTATTTTTTAGCGTTATCCCAAGCACCTCCTGCATTTGCCATAAATATCGCCATAGAAATACCGCTCGCTAAGGCTCCACCAAGTAAACCACCTAAACTTTCAGCACCCAATATAAATCCAACAATTAAAGGGGAAACAACTGCTAATATCCCTGGCAAAATCATTTCCTTTAAAGCTGCTTTGGTAGAAATATCTACACATCTTGCATAATCAGGTTGTTCTGTACCATCCATAATACCTGGATGCTCTAAAAATTGAAGTCTTACCTCATCAATCATTTTTGAGGCTGCTCGTCCTACAGATGCCACAGTTATGGAACTAAATAAATAAGGTAACATCGCACCAATCATGATACCTACAATCACTTTAGGTTCCATCATGTTTATGGTTGTAAGGTTTGCTGCTCTGACATAGACTGAAAAAAGTGCTAAAGATGTTAATGCTGCTGAGCCAATCGCAAATCCTTTACCGATTGCTGCAGTTGTATTTCCCACGCTATCTAGTTGGTCGGTGATTTCTCTTACATGTGGATCCATATGTGTCATTTGAGCAATGCCACCTGCATTGTCAGCAATTGGCCCATAGGCATCTATAGCAACTGTCATACCTGTAGTTGCAAGCATGCCTACTGCTGCTAGCGCAATACCGTAAAGACCTTGATCAACATTGGTCAACCCTTGGTTTATTAAAAATGAAAAGATAATCACAACACCCATTGCAATTACAGGAATACCTGTTGATTCCATACCGATAGCAATCCCTCTGATGATGTTGGTTGCATGTCCAGTTTCAGATTCTCTAACGATACCTAATACACCATTAAAACTAGATGATGTGTAATATTCTGTGATTAGACCAATTAGAATTCCTACTGCTAGACCTGCGATGATGGCATAAAATGGACCAAAATTCACAAAGACCCCTCGATCGATAAACCAATAGGTTAGTAAAACGGTGAAAAAGAAGAAAACAGCACCTGCGACATATGTACCACTTCTGAGTATTTTTTGAGGGTACTTATTTTTGTTTAAACGAATCGTCATAATACCGATAATTGATGCTATGATGCCTACAGATGCTAATAGTAATGGAAATAGTGCGCCATCTAAACCAAAAGCAAATAGTCCTAATGTAATCGCAGCTAATATAGAACCTACATAAGATTCAAACAAGTCTGCACCCATACCAGCGACGTCACCTACATTATCTCCCACATTATCTGCAATAACCGCAGGATTTCTAGGATCATCTTCAGGAATACCAGCTTCTAGCTTACCGACAAGATCTGCACCAATATCAGCAGCTTTTGTATAAATGCCACCACCGACTCTTGCAAAAAGTGCAATTGAGGATGCACCTAGTCCAAAACCAGTTAAAACCTCGGTCACTTGATCCATGCCATAACCAAAGACATAAACAGATAAAAGATAGGAAGATATGAGTCCTAAAAGGCCTATTCCAACCACACTCATACCCATAACTGAGCCGCCAGAAAAAGCCACAGATAATGCTTTATGCATACCTGATTCTGATGCACTTTGAGCAACTCTTGCATTTGCATTCACAGCACTTTTCATACCTACATAGCCTGAAAAGGCTGAAAGAGCTGCACCAAAAACAAAAGTGACTGCAGTTGCTAATTCAACAAATACTGCAATCACAAGACATAGTACAAGCACAAAAACAAATAAAATTCGATATTGGCGTTTGAGAAACGCCATTGCACCATCTTTAATGTGACCTGATATTGTCATCATTTCTTTACTTTTTACTTCAATTTTTTTCACTCTTCTGTAAAGTACAAATGCATAAAGTAAAGACATGATACTAAAGATGATAGCTAACCATAAAAAGTCTGACACGAGGGCCTCCAATCAAAAAGCGATTAATGAAAACGCTTTTTTTTATTATATCAAGATTTCATATGAGAAAACAAGTGAAATCATCTATCTTCTTTTTTTTATCATTTCTTATATATAATTTTGACTTTGTATTGACATTTAGTTGATGAAATTTTATACTATGATTAATAATACAGATAATACAGATGGGAGGGGTTTTATGTCACTATCTAAAATCGATGTTTTTATGCGCATAAAGCAACATTTTGAATATCTTATCAAGCATGGTGCCTATCAACAGGGTGAAGCTTTACCAAGCGTGCGACAAGTATCCTTTGATATGGGTGTTAATCCGAACACTGTTTTAAAAGCATATAAGATGCTCGAAGATCAAAAGCTCATTGATATTATCCCAAAAAAAGGAGCATTTGTGAGTCATGCTCATGATTCAGTAAAAGACCCACTCAAAAAAGAACTCTCATCTTTAATTAGTTTATTAAAAGATCATTATAGAGATGATGAAATCATTGAGTTCGTAAAAGACATATTAAAAGGGGGGAAGTAAATGATTGAAATCAAATCACTTACCAAATATTATGGTGAGACACGAGTATTAAGAAAGATAGATGCTACGATTAAAGATGGTACTATTTTCGGGCTAATTGGTATCAACGGTGCAGGGAAATCGACTTTGCTTAAGTTAATATCCGGTATGATTCGGCCAAGCTTAGGTGAAATTATCATTGATGAATCATCACCTTTATTCGATGAATCATTGCGAACAAAAATTTTCTATTTATCTGATCAGCCAAATTATGCACCATCCTCGACATTAAGTGATCTTGCAAAACTCTATCAAGTTTTTTATCCATTTGATTACCAAGTTTTCCAAGAAATATCAAACATTTTCGGTGTATCAGTTTCTACACCTTTTGGTAATTTATCTAAAGGTATGAGACGACAAGGTATGATTGCTATTGCATTTGCTACTGGCGCAAAATATCTTCTACTTGATGAGGTGTTTGATGGATTAGATCCAGCGGCACGCTTAAAGTTTAAGAAACTTATGATTGAATATCAGACAGAGAATAGAATATTTATCTTGACAAGTCACTCATTAAGAGAACTTGAAGATATTTGTGACTCATTTGGCATGATAGACAATGGTATGTTCAAAAAATATGGTGACCTAAATGATGAACTTCACAAGATAAAAAAATATCAAGTCATCCTAAAATCAGTCGAGAAAGTGGTGTTAAAAGAAAATCATCCTTCTTATTATCAAATGACTCAAGAAGGACGTGTTTTAACATTAATTTGTGATCAAACGGTTGATATTCAAACTTATATTGAGAAAGATAACTTCTTAGCGTGTGATGAATCACCTATTACATTTGAAGAATACTTTCTATTACAGCAGGAGGTTCAAGTATGAAAGCTTATATATACTACCTCATTAAAACAAAATGGCTCCAAACAACAGTTCTAGCAGCAATTCCAACAATACTTTCGATGACTATCATTGGTTTATCAACATCTTATTCAAATGTGAATCCACATACTTATTTACCTTATCCTAATATTTTATATACACCTGTGATCTTAATGATTATTATGGTTATATTATTACCTATCATAAGGTTATCAGCACTTAAAAGTGCAAAAGATGTAGATTTATATTACGCACTACCTATGACACAAACAAAGCTTTATCTATCGCATCTAATTTTTGGTTTAATCCAGCTAATAATCGTCTGGACAGTGATGTTTTTTATCAGTTTGCTCGTATTTATAGGTATATATCCTAGAGTCTATATCAACCTTTGGTTTCTTCCACTTTATCTAATTGGTATGATTTACATCTCAATTGTTTATACGTTAAATAGTTTTCTTTTTATGCGTGCTCATTCCATCATTGATGGTATTGCATTCATACTTTTGTTTCATGTTGCATTGGTTGTTGTTCCTGGTGCTAGTGTAATTATTAACTATCAATTGTTTGGAGAAAATATACCGTTTATCATCAATCCCTTCAGTGGTTTAATCACGTGGGCAAATACGTTTATTATTTTATCTAATCCAGCACCTTATAACTATCAAATTCAGATCATATTTTACGATGATCAAGTAAGACTTATATCACTTATATTACATACAGTGATTTACATTTCACTTACAATAAGTTCAATGATTTACACATTAAAGAAAATGGATACTTATAAGATTGAAAATATTGGCACCTTAAGTCATAGCTTATTTGGTTATCGTGTCATGATTCCGGTTATTTTAACTTTTTCAATAGCAACCTTAACGGATATCGGAAGAGGGCAAAGTATTGGTGTCATCTTTATGGTCATTTTTACATCTTTTGCTATGATAGGATTTTTCATTTATAGAAGATCTGTTAAGTTAACTAAAACGGATATCCTTTCTATCATTATTCCTGTGATTCTTGGAATCATCATAAGTGGTTTATAATAAAATACCAATCCCTAGCGGATTGGTTTTTTATGATTGCTTTTTAAACCTGAGACCTTGACTATGTGGCTTAAATCCTATTCTATAATAGGCTTCTTGGTTTGATCCCACGTAAATTTCTGGATTTCCATCCTTTCTTACGGCATCAATGGCATGATAAATACATGCTTTCATTAAACCTTTTTTGCGATGAGATGGGACTGTTGCGACTGGTTCTATAAGTGCTGTTTTTGAGTCCTTCATATACCAAATACCTGCATAAGAAACATACTTGTCATCATAAATAGCTACATATGTATATTTCTTTTGAAAATTTGGAGAAGATGTCATATGTCTCCTATCTTCTAAATTTGAGTCATCATAAGAGATATCATCACCATGATCAAAACCAAGCCATAATGCATGATGGATTTGATCAAGTCTATAATCTTCTGCTAGTGACTTAAAGGTGTATCCTTCAATTTCGGGCATATCGATATGATCTAAAGAAAATATAGAAATGGGGTCAATCCATTTTTCCTGATGAAAGTTATTTTTAACCAAACATTCTATCATCTCCAGATCTTCAGGAATGATTAAATCATTATATCCCTCATGATTTAAAATATAATGAACCATCTCTTTTTTAAGTGCTTGATCATCCTCATAGACTAAAAAGAAAGTATTGGGTTCATCCTCATAGATAATGGCACCTTTAATGTCATTATTTTCGTAAAATAATACGTTTTTAGATAACTCTTCAGCTTTTATGTTATCTCTTGCAAACATCCATTCGATTCTACTCCAATGCATATGAAGGCATCTACCTTGGTTATTGATTCGATTTAAGAATTGAACCAGCTTAAAAAAATCCTTATGATAAGTTTTATCTTTTGGATATACTTTGATATCATACATGATGATCACCTCATCATTATTATATCTTTAATTATAGAAACAATAAATAGAAAAGGAGCGAATTTGCTCCTTTTTATGTCGTTCTATTTAATCGTGATTTGTTTTCTTGTTTGTACGAGATTCGCT
The DNA here is from genome assembly GCA_964655445.1 of uncultured Mariniplasma sp. Lineage (GTDB taxonomy): Bacteria > Bacillota_I > Bacilli_A > Acholeplasmatales > Acholeplasmataceae > Peloplasma. The sequence continues at coordinate 105,624 of CAZZMZ010000004.1, forward strand.
TTTGGTGCTTTAATCTTTAACACGCCATCTTTGAGTTCAGCTTCAATCTTTTCATCATCTAGATCTCCTAAATCAAGTGATCTATGCATTGATTGGTGTGTTCTTTCTCTGTGAATGTATGTTTTTGTTTCAGTGTCCTTAGTCGTCTCATGCTTCACAGAAATATCTAAGCGACCATCACGGTAATTAATCGAGATATCTTCTTTTTTGATACCTGGTAAATCAGCTTCAATCAAATACGCACCATTTTCTTCATGAAGATCAAGTTTAAATGTGTCATACTTGAGTTGACGCATGGAGAAAAAATCATCAGAGAAGAAATCATCGATTAAATCTCTAAACGTTTCTCGCTCATTATTTGGACGAACGACATGTCTGTTGAATGGTGTTAACCCAAACATATAGAAACCTCCTTTTGTTTTTGGCACTCTAACACTATGAGTGCCATTCCAATTATATTTTATCAATCATTAGATAATCTGTCAAGATTTTTGAACACGATTTTTGATGAATTAAAAAAGAAAGTTCGCCTTTTTAGTGCATTTATATTAAAATAGTTTTAGCAGGTGATACTATGACATTTCATATGTTTAAAAAAGTATATTATATTTTCTTTTTTATTTTATGCGTAACGGTTCTATTATTAGGCTTTGTCATCCCACATGGTGGTATATACGTTATTGAACCGAGTGATCCAGAATTACCAAGTAACGAGCCACTTTTCTATCCGGAGACACTTTCTGGTGCTTTTTTAAATGCAACACTGATAGATGAGCATATGTCAGACCATGTGATAATTAAACTATATCAATTAAGAATGTTTGAATCTGATATTTATGTAGCAGATATAGTCGTAAGAGATCCGAGACTTATTATGTCTGGATTAGCTAAAAATTTATTTGGTGGGCAAAATCAGGTTGAAACAGTCTCTAAAATGGCTATGGATAGAAATGCTGTGTTTGCTATTAACGCGGATTATGCGAGTCATTATGATACTGGAATCGTCATCAAAAATGGTGAGATCTTAAGACGTACTATTTCTTATAGGTATGCTACAGCGCTTTATTTAGATGGTCGTGTTGAAAGCTTCAAAGAAACTCAAACAAACGCACAAAGACTTCTCTTTGACGGGGCGTGGCAGGTATTTTCATTTGGCCCAGTACTTGTTAAAAACGGAGAAACAGTATCAAGTGTGGATGATGGGTATCAAAGAAATAGAGTAGATAATCCAAGGTCTGCATTTGGTTGGATTGAAGATATGCGTTATGTCTTTGTGACAGTAGACGGTAGATCTAGCATCTCGATAGGTGTTGATATCGAAGAATTAGCCATTATTATGCAATCATTAGGTGCTAAAGAAGCTTATAATTTTGATGGCGGAGGTTCTGCAACTATGTATTTTAATGGACGTGTAGTCAACAAACCTAGTCAAGGTTACGAACGTGGTGTTGGTGATATGGTCTATATTAGAGGTTAATGACATGAGAAAGCATATATTATGGTATCTTCTATTATCTTTATTTTTAATATTATCAACGATCATCTATGAATGGTTTTCTTTTGGTGTTACTTCGATTTATATGAGACTCTCTTTCTTAATACCGCTTTTGGGAGGCTCTATATCTTTATCTATGCTTAAAAAGGTTCAATCAAAAACATTTATCATCAGTCTTTGGCATATGTCTTTATGTGCCTATGCCGCATTTATGATTTTGACTGGTATTTTTGAGATTTATGGAAGCAGTGAACCTACTGTCATCATCTTTCTTTATTTAGGTGTTTTTTTAACACTTTTGACATTATACTTTTATATTAAAACAATCCTAAAAGGAGCCAAATCATGCATATCATCTTAATTCCGGCTTATGAACCTCATGAAAGGCTCATATCTTTGATCAAAGACATTCAAAAATACCATAATTACCCTATTATTGTTATTAATGATGGTAGTAATGCTTCTTATGATCACATATTTGATAGCATTAAAAATGATCAAGTTCATGTGTTAAAGCACACGACAAACATGGGCAAGGGTCATGCTATAAAAACTGGTCTCAAATACATTAAAGAACAATTTACTGATGTGACACATATTCTTACATGTGATGCTGATGGACAACATGCACCTAAAGACATTTTTCATATGCTTGAATCTATTAACGTTTATCCTAATCATCTAATTTTAGGGACAAGAGACTATCATGATAAGAACATGCCTTTTAAAAGCAAGTTAGGTAATCAATTTTCATCGTTTTTCTTTTACTTGAATACCGGGAAAAGATGTCATGATACTCAAACAGGTTTACGTGTCATTCCTTCTGATTTATTTTCTTTAGCGTTATCCATTAAAGATGATCGCTTTGATTATGAGATGACATTTTTAACAAGTGTTGCTAGGGCATCTTATCCAATCATAGGTATAGATATCGATACAATCTATCTCGATCATAACAAAGCATCTCATTTTAGACCTATTAGAGATTCTATGCTTGTCTATAAGGAGCCTTTAAAATTTACAACGATTGCTATCACAAGTGCTATGATAGATATTGGTCTTTTTACACTACTCATCTTTATATTTCAAGGCACAATCCTCGAAATCGTTTCTTATGCAACGATAATAGCAAGAATCATCAGTGGCGGATATAATTTCTTACTTAATCGTATTTGGAGTTTTCAAAGTAAATCACATGTCAAAAAAGATGCGTTTAGATATATCATCCTTTATCTATCACAACTTGCTTTAAGCATTCTTTTTGTAACCCTTTTATCATATGTTCTTAAAAATCTCACAATAAATAAAATGATGGTCGATAGTCTTTTATTTATTATGAGTTATTATATACAAAAACATTGGGTTTTTAAAAAAGACATCATCCTATAAGTAAAAAGCCTAAGATTAGGCTTTTTTTCATGTTTTTGCAAATCCAGTTCTTTTCTGTGTGCCCCATGAACCTTTTTCGCTAAGTGCTGAATAGGTTGAAATCATGCGGTGTAAAGATACTATTTGACGATATCCAAAATTTTCTAAAATACAAACAAAAATAAGTATGAGTGTTTCCTTAAAGGAATAAAACACTTGTCTTTTTTCTGATATCCATAAAGAACATAAGGAAATTATGATACCAAATAGAATGGTTGCTATAAATAGCAAGATAACAAGGGATGTATTTAATAAACCAAAGATAAACCCTAAAATGACTGCGACATACCCCATGAACTCAATAAATGGCCCTATCATTTCGAATAAGAAAAAGTAAGTAAATCCAATCATACCTGGCTCTTTAAATCTTGGATTAAAGATCATGCTTCTATGATAGCTTAAAATATCTAAAAGTCCTCTTTGCCATCTGTTTCTTTGTTTGAGTAAGCTTCTCATATCAGATGGTAATTCTGTATAGCAGTTTGCTAAATGGATATACTTGACACGATACTTCTTCTTATCCTTTAGTGCTTGATACGTGAGTCTGACGACTAATTCCATATCTTCACCTACAGTATCTTTTTTTAAAGCACCACTAATCGTAAGATACCCACCAGTATGGATTAAAGATTTCCTTTGAAATAGGCCAAATGCACCAGAGATAATAAGTAAGCTGTTTAGCTTTGACCATCCGATACGACCTGTTGTAAAAGCTCTTAAATACTCAATCGTTTGAAATCGCACGATGCCTTTTTTGCCTAAACCGAGCTTTTCAATTTTACCACGATCTACAATACTGCCATTGACTGGTACGATGTTGCCACCTAATGCAATAAAGTCAATTGCCTCATCTAAGGTTGGACTTGTTAATTTCAAGAGCGCATCTTCTTCTAAAATAGAATCAGCGTCGATTCCACAAATGTAATCGTATTTTGCAACATTAATCCCCATATTTAAGGCATCTGCTTTACCACCATTTTGCTTATCAATCACAACAAGATTGGGAATATTTTTATTGACATAAACACCGCGAAGTGCTTTTGTTTGAATGTGTGTTTTAAATGATGGGTGTTTTCTCTCTAAGTCGAAGTGCTCAATTAAAACATCAATCGTTTGATCTTTTGAACCATCATTTACGACGATGACTTCATATGTTGGGTATTTTAAATTTAATAGTGATGTGACACTTTCAACGATACTCTTTTCTTCATTGTACGCAGGTGCAATGATGCTAATGGAAGGTAATAAACCTCGTTCAAATAAAAAGGTTTCATTTTTGATATCCCACATATCAACTGTTTGTTTTGAACCAACAAAGGATAGTGCAAGTAAAGATAAATAGATCACATTCACTGTCATAAAATAGATGACTAAATAACGATTGATGGCCGTGATTAGAATAATATGAAATGGGATACTTTCGACAAATATCTGGTTTAGGTTTGTGAAAAAAGCAAGGATTGGTAGTGCTAAAACACCTATCAAAATCCAAATTGAAATCCATATAATCTTGTGTTTTTCCAAGGGAGCTCTTTCTTTTTTTATGATTGGTTGAGACTTTTTATCAAGTCCCATTTTCTTTAATATTGAAACATTCAAATAGATTTGAAATTGTTCTAGTATATAACTATCATTTGCTGAAGAACGCTTCATAAAGGGCAATAACAGATCTAAAAGTGTTTGATCCTTGTTATGGTTTACAAAATCAATAAAATCTTCTATGATATGCATGTCAACCATCATCTCTAGCATTCTAAAGATGTCTTTTTGCTGCTCTCCTTTTAATTTCAACACTAAATAGTCAATCTTTTCAGATAATATTTTAATGATTGTGCGTTTGACTTGTGGATGTTTTGATTCTTTAAATGTTTTTAGTAGAAGTGGTAATATCTCTTGATTTTCAGAAATCAACTGAGTCAATGCTTCGATAACTTCAGATTCAAGGTTTTCATCTTGAGAAAGCTCGATGAGCAAATTGAAATCTTCGATATCTTTAAGGGCTGATAATGCTAAAACTGCCCTTTTCTTTATCCAAGTTTCTGAGTTCTTTAAATAATCATCATGGTGCAAGATATGTGGATATTGCTTAAGTAAAACCTCAGCAGCTTTTTTTCTTATGTCCATATTCAGAGTGTCATTATTTAAAATTTGGATGGTAAAATGTTTAAATCTTTCTTCTAGTTGTTCACTTGCTATTTCTAAAATAAGATAGATATGTTCTTCTTTCATCATAGATTCATCGATCTTTAAATAAGGCTCAATATATTTGTAGTGATTTTTTAAAAGCACACGCATCCATTGCTGATAATTTTTAGATGCCAAAATCAAGGATGATATCATATGATTATATATATCTAGATCCATATAAGGCAACAGATAATATAATAAGTAAAATTTCACAGAAGCATTTTTTTCTTTCATATATGCTTGTTTTAAGTGATCAATGGAAATTTCTGTTCTAAGATGAGAAATGTAGTAAATTGCGATTTTTCTAAGGTATTGAGATCTTGATTTAAGATGCTTAAACATACGTTTAGTAAAACGCATGTTTAATAAATCAGAAACGATGACTTTCCTGACATCTTCTTCTATTTGTACTTGTGTTTCTATATCGATAAATACATCAAAAAACAATTTATCTTGAAATGTCTTATCCTGTTTTTCCCCATCAAAGTACTTTGAAAAAACAAAGTCTCTGACTGCACCTTGTAATATGCGGGTTTTATTCACTCGATATTTTTGATGAACAATCAGCATCATGAAGCATGTAATGATACCTATAAATATATATAACAAAAGATATGCATCTTCAATACGCATCTAATCACCGGCCCTTCAAACGAATCACGTGCCCGATGAGTTCATCTGGTATAATTGGTTTTTCAAGAATTAAATCAACATCAAGCAAGTTTCCTCTTTTAATGTTATCAACACTCTTATTATGCGATACCATAATAAAAGGAATATCTTTAAATGCCTTGGATTCGTTCATCCGCATCTTGAGTTGAAAGCCATCTAACTTAGATAAATTGATTTCAGAAATGACGATATCAATCTTTTCAGCTTCCATAATCTCAAGTGCTTGATCCACTGATTCAGCCATGATCACATTAAAATGGATACGTCTAAAGATTCTAAAAAGCATATTTCTGTTAATTTCATCTTGATCAACAAGTAAAATCGCACCTTCATAAGACTCGGGCAATTCAGTTTGGCTATCAATAATGACGCCATTTTCTTTCATTTTTGCATAGGCCATTCTTTTTTCAATCGTTGAGAAAATATAATCAATCTTTTCATCTATATGTAACTTTTCATCGATTTCTTGGCATGTAACAAGTGCAATCGAAATCGTAACCTTTTCAATAAAATGTGTGGATTCAGCTACAGCATTTCTCATCTTGAGTGCTTCTTTCATGATGAAAGCTTCTTTTGTGCCATCGATTAACGCGTAGATACCAGGTCCATTTTCCTTAAACAGCATGACCTCTTTAGATTTAACTTGATCAAGCACATAAACTAAGTGTTCAATGGCTTCATTACCAATTTCCTTGCCATACTTTTTATTCAGTGATATGAGTTGATCTAACTGAATCAAAAGTAATCCTCGCGTATTACCTTGATCTAATGGTTTTTCAAAATGTTCATACATCATTTGTTTTAATACATTTTGAGTGTAAAGCTTCGTTTTAGCATCTCTTAAAAGTTGATCTTTCGCTTGTTCAATCTCATCATTCAACGTTTTTAGATGTAATTCTAACGCTACTTTTTGTGCTTCAAGATTTCTTGTTTCTTCCTGTAGTTTTATGGTTTCTGTTCGATAGATGGAAGGAAGTTCCAATTGATATCGATCGATCAACTTATGCATTGTTGGTTCCATAAGAATTAACCAACTCATCCCCTTTTTTGCATAAACAACTTCAAAAAATTGATGCCATATTTTATATTCAACTAAGGATGTTTTTTTAAGTAATAATGTCTCATGATCTAAGTTAAATGGTGTTCCAATAAAAGTGTTTAAGATTTCTATTCTTGGAAAATGCTTGATGAGGGCTGTTATTAATTGATTAATGAGTTCAATATAGTTTAATTCAGGTTTAGCTTGACCAACTTTACTATTCATAAAGTAGTTATTATGAAAATCAATCCGCTTCATGAGTTCCATCACTTGATTCATTTGCTGGTTTTCGATCATATATCCATAACTTGGTAATAATAGCTTTAAATCAAATGAACTAAGCTGTCTAATCACGGGTTTAACATAATCAGAAGATGGCATGTTTTCTTTTTGAAACGCAAACATAAAACGCTCTATATCATGAATTGTTGGTTCATAATCTTTTTGGTAATAAGATGACATTAACAAAGATGAAAATAATAAACCATAGGATTGTTCATAAACCATAAACATCTCTGGATAAGGTAAAAAATGCATATCAATGAATTGAAGGATGATTGTCTCTTTAGATTTGAGTTCATAATTCAATGATTTAATTGTTTTTATGTGAAGATCTAAATTTAAAGGAAAAATATCTTTAGCAATCTCTTCTACTGTGATAATATTTCCCTTAAAACCAGATGCTACTAATTCATTGAGCACAGACACTAAAGAAATGGTCGGATTAAGCAAAATAACATCTGTAAGTGTATCTATAGATGTGAACTTATTTACTTCTTCTTTCATCTGGTCAAAATGATCTATAGGTGGCAGTTCTATTAAAATTCTATGCCCCAATTTCTCAATAAAATAAAGATTTAGCGCATGTCTATCATCAATCATGAAAGGGCCAAGAGGTCTCATTTTGATATTTATTTTTTGAGTTTGCATCAATAACACCTCGCTTTAAAACATTTTTATATATGATAATTACTTATCTATATTATACACGATTTAAAGGTAAAATATGAAACGTTTTCTTAGCACATAATAGACTGAAATAGCATATAATAGAGAGTGCATCATCTTATAATTATAGGGGAATATCATGTCAAATATATTTAAAAAAATTGGATGGTTTGTTAAAGCACATTGGAAGTTACATCTTCTGATGTTTTTACTTCTTATTTCCATATCTTCGATATCACTTGCACCTGCTTATGTTCTTGGTTTATCCATTGATACGATTGTGTCAGGTGCGTTAAACAAAGATGCTTTGGTGAGACTCGTTTTGTTACTCATTCTTTTACCCACAGTAAGATATGGATTAAGCTTCATTTATAACCATCTATCTCAAAAAACAGCTCAAACGCTATCCTTTGAAATGCGTAAACGATATTTATCTCATCTTTTTGACATGGACTCAGAGTTTTATGAGACCTATGAAAAAGGTGATCTCATTTCAAGAGTCACAGCTGATTTAGATGCGATTACACAAGCGGCTTCATCAATGCTTGAAGGCATCATATTTAATGTGGGTGTCATTTTATTTGCTATTAGTATTATGGCTTTTTCTATCTCATGGGAATTAACACTGATTTCTGTATCCATCATGCCAGTTGGTTTAACACTTTTAAATATCATTAGAAATAAAAAAAGAAAGTACATAAAAAGACATCGTGAAATTTATGCCGATATGACTGAAAAAGTGTTAGAGTCTGTTGAAGGGCAAAAAGCGATACGTGCCTATGTTCAAGAAGATAGAGATTTAAATAAGCAATATGAAGCGATTGATAAAGACATTGAATCATGGCGATACATTGTCAAATACGAAAACTGGTTTAATCCACTATTTGAAGTCATTTATGGATTAGCTTACATCTTAGCCTTCTCATTTGGTATTTTCTTTATTATCGATCAAAAGATGACCTTAGGCGAACTCATTATCTTTATATCTTATATCGGTATGCTTTATGGTCCTATCATCTCTATTTCGACGATTTTCACTCAAATCAATAATGCAACGATTTCTGTTGATCGTTTTGATGAAATCATGAAAAAAATACCGATTGTCCGTGATGATCAAAACTCTAAACCGATACTGTCTTTTAGACATATTGAATTCAAAGACGTTACATTTAAATATCCATTTGACAAGCAACCTGTGATAAAAAATATCAGCTTTGATATAAATTATGGACAAACGATTGGTATTGTTGGACCAACAGGAGCGGGAAAATCTACCTTGATTAGACAACTTTTAAGAGAATTTAATGTCTCACAAGGCAGTATTTTAATCGATGGCCAACCTATTGAATCATTCAAAATTGAAGATGTAAGAAGATTGGTTGGATATGTGCCACAAACACATGTTCTATTTAAACGTTCAGTCGAAGAAAATATTATGATAGGTAATCCAAGAGCATCCATCGATGCACTTGATAAAGCAGTTAAAATTGCTGATTTTGAAAAAGATCTTCACTTTTTATCACATGATTTAAATACCATGGTCGGTGAATCTGGTCAAACGTTATCCGGTGGTCAAAAACAAAGATTATCAATCGCTAGAGCACTAATCAAGGATCCAGAAATTTTAATATTAGATGACTCTTTATCTGCAGTTGATGCTAAAACAGAAGATACCATCATTGGTCATTTAAAGAACTTTAGACAAGGTCGTACCAATATTATTGTCGCACATCGTTTTTCAGCTGTTAGAGATGCTGATATTATTTTAGTTTTAGAAAATGGAAAGATTGTTCAAAGAGGTACCCATGATGCTTTATTACGCCAAGAGGGTTGGTATAAAGCTCAGTACATTGAACAAATGTCAATGAGGTAGCCTTATGAAAACGATGAAAAAAGTGTGGCGTTATGTCGCTCGCTATAAAAAACTACTTACAATCACTTTAGTATCTATGCTTATCGTCCAATTTTTAGGATTATTAGCACCACTCATTGTTAAAACCATTTTAGATGATTATCTTGTTGGTATTCAAAGACCATGGTATGAGGTTAGTGAATCTGAAAAAGAAGTTACTTATCAAGGTAGATACTTCTCTCAAGAACAAGCATCAGATGATGTGATATCAATCATCATCTATCGTGGAGCATACTATGTCATCGAAGATTTGGTCATGAGTGGTCATAAATCATTAGAAGGTGAAACACTCACTGTTATTGCACAAGATGGCACAATTAAGATGTATCAAGTTACCAAGATGACATCTTCTGAGGTGCGTTCGTTTTATGAACCATTTATTAATCCATTAGTCTTACTGATTGGTTTATTAGCATTACGATTCTTCTTACAGATTCTTTTTACCTATATCCAACGTATATCAACGGCTATGATTAACGTAAACATTGTTAGAGATGCTAGACGTGATGCTGTAACTGCACTTCAAAAGATGCCAATGACATATTTTGAAACTGAGCCTGCTGGTAAGATTGCTAATCGAATTATTAGTGATGTTGGCGGCATGATGAACTTGTTTTCTACGATAATGAATTTATTAATCAATGCAAGCTTGGCTGTTATTTTTGCTTATATTGGTATGTTCTATCTTGATCCAACACTTGCATTAATGACATTTATTGTTTTTCCTGTCGTTTATGTTTGGTTGCGTTTCTTCATTAAGAAATTAAACAAAATAGCAGTTAAGGTGAATGAACTCACTTCTTTAATTACTGCTCAACTGAATGAAATCATTAATGGTATCAGCATTCTTCAAATATTTAACTATAAAAAACAAACTGAAGATAAATTTGAAAACATCTCAAAGGAGTTCATGGGTGAACGCATCAAAGAAAACATCTTGCACCTATCTATAGGCTGGAACTTGATTAGATTGATTGGTGCATTAGTCACTTCCATCATTATTTTATACTTCGGACAAAAAAACTTAACTGTCTCTGGATTCATCGTTTCAGCTGGTATCATTTATGCTTATAACGATTACTTAACTAGACTCATTGAACCTGTAGGTACACTCTTTAGAGAAATAGGGAATCTTGAACATGCTTTAGTGCGTACAGAACGTATTTTTAAAATCATTGATGGTGAAAAAGAAGATGGCTCATTTGATTTGATTCCAAGATTCAAAGGGCATATCACATTTGAAAACATATGGTTTTCATATCATGAAAATAACCCAGTCTTAAAGGGTATTGACCTAGATATTAAACCTGGCGAAATGGTAGGTCTAGTGGGTCATACAGGTTCGGGGAAAAGTTCTATGATGAATTTACTGCTTCGCTTCTATGATTTAAAGGAAAGTGATATGGGTACTATTTATGTGGATGGCATCAATATAAACACATTCCCAAAAAGAAGCTATAGAAATCATGTGGGTATCATTTTGCAAGATCCAGCGATGTTTAAAGGAACTATTGCAGATAACATTAGATTTGGTAAAGACATCAAAGATGAGAAAATTGAATCTATCTTAAGAGAGATTGGCGGTTCTAGATTACTTGATAAACTTGAACATGGTATTCATACAATGATAACAAGAGGTGGTGGCAATCTATCTGTAGGAGAAAAGCAAATCTTATCATTTGCACGTGCCGTTGTTCATAATCCTGCAATACTTGTCATGGATGAGGCTACTGCAAACATTGATACAGAAACTGAAAGTATGCTACAGCGTGCTTTAGAAACTGTTAAAAAAGATCGTACAATGATTATCATAGCTCACAGATTATCAACCATTAAACACGCTGATAAAATTGTAGTCTTAGAAAATGGCATAAAAGTTGAAGAAGGTAAACATAAAGACCTTTTATCTAAAAATGGCGTTTATGCAAATATCTACCGTTCACAAATTAAAATTGACGAGGTGAATTAAAAAAGGAACACTCTCTATGTGTTCCTTTATTTTTTAGCTAATAATAAATCGTTTATTGCTTTAGTAAAGCCATTTTCATGAAATGATGATGTGATATAATCAGCTTTTTTCTTAAGCATCTCTTGTCCATCACCCATAGCAATACCAATGCCTGCAGCTTCAATCATTGAGATATCATTTTCTTGATCACCAATAGCTATGACATCTTTAAGACTTATGTCTAAATGCTTTGCTAATAGACTTAATGCTCTACCCTTAGTGGATAAAACATGACCAATATCTAAAAAGGTTGGTTGACTTTGAACATAGTGCAAATCCTTATAGATATCAAGTCTTTTCTTCATGTCTTCTATAACGTCATCTCTTTCATCAATGACAAGTATTTTGATGACACCTAAATGAATGAAATCTCCTAGCATTTTTCTATTGACGACTTTTACTTTAAAATCACCTATTTTTGATGATAATTTATGATAGCCTTCATGGGTTGTCACAATATCTTTTGTCGTATACATCAAAAAATCGACCTTATAGAGATCACAAAGTGACATAATATCCAAGACTGTCTTATCTAAAATCGTTTGTTTATGGATGATTTTTTGTGCATCAAAATCATAAATAATAGATCCGTTACCACATATCACAGGCAAATGCACATCAAATAAATCAACCATGTCTTTTGTAGCATCCATATGTCTACCTGTAGCAATCGTAAAAAGATGCCCACTCTGTTTAAGTGCATGGATGGTTTCTTTGGTTTCATTGGTCACTTCTTTTTTTGATACAAGTGTTCCATCTAAATCTGCTATAATCATTTTCATTTTATTCACCTATTTCATTATACCTTATTTAGATGTGGTTTAACCTGCCTAAATCATGAAAGTTGATGATATTTTTATGTGTTTTATAGGGGATAAGACTATTTCATATTTATCAATGATATAATAAAAAACGAGTAAAAACGATGAAATATTACGAGGGGTACATTTATGGAAATCATCATTCCGTTTGCTTTGGTTTCTTATTATCCTGCTTTGTATCTATTAAACCAAATGCACTATATGGTTGTCATGTCATATTTAGTGATTGTAACAAGTGCACTGATTCTTTGTGCTCTATTTGTATGGAAAAAAGGTATCAAGCACTATGAATCAGCTGGAAGTTAGTAATAATTCCCACTCTAAGAAACTATTTGATTAAAACGGACATAAAATAAAAAAGAGTAGAGTTATGTATTTGCATAGCTCTACTCTTTTTTATTGATATAGAGTAAATCTGTTCTTACCATTACTTTTAGCATCATACAATGCTTTATCAGCTTTTTCGAGTAAATCTCTTAATGACTGCTTTTCATCTTTAAAGTAATGCAATATTCCAATACTACTTGATAACTGTATGTTACCAATAGGTGTGTTCCAATCACTTAATTCTCTATGTAGTGTGTTTGCTAATTCGACAATCTGATACTGTGTATCAATTTCGGGTAAAATAACAAGGAATTCATCGCCACCAAGTCGACATACAAATGCATCCTGATATGGATAAGTGAACTCTTCTAACTTATTAGCCATTTCTTTTAATACTAAATCACCCGTCTCATGTCCCAAGGTATCATTGACTTGCTTAAATCGATCTAAATCAAAAAACAAGATGTATCCATCATAAGTTTTTAAATCTTCAAAATGCTTATGCAAATATTGTCTATTATATACTCCTGTTAAATGATCTTTATATGCCAAATGCTCTAGTTTCAAGTAATATGAAAACATCTGAGCAAGCTTTTCTAGCATTACAATACTTTTTTCATCAAAATGAGTTGCTTCGTCGTGTGCTGAGCAAAGAGTTCCAAATCTTTCACCAGTATCTAACAAAATGGGTATACCCATGTATGCATTAATATTGGCTTTTAATAGAATATCTTTGAAATCATCTAAGTGCTTCTCATTTTTTATGTCCTCATATATTAAGGGTTGGTTACGTGTAAAATCAATGGTATTGCATAAGCCTTCATTCACTTTGATTGTCATACCTTCATAAAGATTAATTTTAGTTTGATGACTAGATACCTTTAAGGTCACTTGCTCCTCATCGCTCAAGTAATTGATATAAATCATCTTATCTGGAAAAAATGCCTTAGCAAGTGAAATCACGTCGCTTGCCATTTTTTCAAAGTTTTTATAAAATTTGAGTTCGTGCTTTGATATACCCATATGAAACACCTCCATACTTAATGTTCCATTTTTGTTGTTTATATTTTATCATATGATGAAGTGATTATTTGAATTAAGACTTATATCCCCCCTGATTACTTAATAATGTTCTTACATATATTATATCTTAGTTTGTCTTTTTGGCCTAACCAATAAAATCATAAAAATCTCAAAAAAGCCAAACATCCATAAAGCCATACCACCATAAAAAAGGAATGCAAAGAGTCTATCTGATGATTGAGCAATGATCACAAGTGTAATCATTAGAAAACCTGATATAAGAGAAAACCATGTAAATGTTTTAATCTTTGATCTAAATCTTTTTTGCTTTAATGGGTATATACTTAAGACATTGAGTAATAATCCAATGCCGGTAAGTGTTAATAAAATGGGATCTTCTGCCATAATTTAAAACTCCAATCATTTTTGATAAAAAAGGCTATTCTTTCGAATACCCTTTTATTATATATGATTATCAATAAAATTTTAAACACCTTGTTGTAACATTGCTAAATAAACCTTCATAAAACCAGCAATATTTGCACCAGTGATTAAATCATTAGGTGTACCTGTATATTCTAATGAGGCGTTATAACACTTCATAAAGATTTTTCTCATAATTTCGTGGAGTTTACAGTCAACCTCTTCGAAACTCCAATTTTGGAATGTAGCATTTTGTGTCATCTCTAATCCAGAAACTGCAACCCCACCTGCGTTTGCAGCTTTCCCTGGTCCAAAATACACATTATGCTCTCTAAAATATTTAGTCGCTTCTATAGTTGTTGGCATGTTCGCACCTTCTGAAACAAGCCAACATCCATTTTTAACGAGTTCTACTGCTGATTCTAAGTAGATTTCATTTTGTGTCGCACAAGGTAATGCGATATCACATGGTACTTTCCAAATATCTGCTGTATTGGGTGAGAAAACTGCATCAGGACGATATGTTTGATATTTATCCATAACAACTTGATTTGTTTTAGATAAATTTTTAACAAGTTCAATATCAATACCTTGTTCATCATGTATGACACCTGAAATATCACTCATAGCAATCACTTTAGCACCTAATTCTATCGCTTTTTCAGCAGCCATAGAACCTACCTTACCAGCACCACTGATGATCACTCTTTTGTTTTTAAATGTTTCATTTTTAAATTGCTTTAGCATCTCTTCAACAAAATAACATAGCCCATAACCTGTTGCTTCTGCTCTACCAAGCGAACCACCAGATTCGATACCTTTAGATGTGAATGTACCGCTAAACTCATTTTCGATTCGTTTATACATACCATACAAATAACCAATCTCTCTCGCACCAACACCTAAATCACCTGCTGGCACATCCATTCTTGGTCCAATATGTCTATAAAGTTCTAGAATATAGTTTTGACAAAATCTCATGATTTCATTATCGCTTTTACCAGCTGGATCAAAATCTGAACCACCTTTAGCTCCACCCATAGGTAAGCATGTTAATGAATTTTTAAATGTTTGCTCGAACGCTAAGAACTTCATAATAGATTCATTAACAGAATGATGGAAACGAATACCACCTTTATATGGTCCGATTGCAGAGTTAAATTGAACTCTTAGAGCACGATTGACTTGAACTTTACCGGAATCATCTACCCATGATACTCTAAACTTAATCATGCGTTCGGGCTCTAGAATACGTTCGATAATCGCATTTTTTTCGATTCTTGGATCCTTATCTACAAGTAAATCGATAGAAGTTAAAAATTCTTCTACAGCTTGTAGAAATTCTGGTTGATCCTGATAACGCTTGGAAAGATCTGCATAAACTTTCATTAAATAAGTACTTTTAAACAATTTGAAATTCCTCTCTTTCAATGTCTTTTATATCATTCATCGCTTTTAGCACATATAAAAACTAACGACCATTAAACATTGTCGTTTATGAACATGTATATTTGATAGCAAGTTAGATTCATTATCATTTTTCTCATCATTATATGCATCATGATTTTATAGTGTGCTTCACCATATCCATTATACAATGAAAGCGCTTTAATTCAACAGTCAATTTGTTTTTTTATGCAAAATCAAACATAATCTATAGTTTCATAGTTTTATATTATTAATATAAAGGGCTATTTTAAGTATGACTTGATATTGCTAATTCATTGACAATCAAAGTTAATCATCATATGATGAATTTAAATAAAGAAAGAGGTTTCTATGAATCAAAATCAAGCACATGCCAATCTAACAACTGGCTCGATAAGCTCACACCTTAAGAAAATAGCAGTGCCTGCATCCATTGGCTTTTTATTTAACACATTATTTAATGTCGTTGATACAGTTTATGCAGGTAGATTATCTACAGAAGCTTTAGCAGGATTGACCGTAGCTTTTCCGATTTTTTTCATTATTATAGCTGTAAATGCGGGTTTGGGTAATGCGACATCTGCATTAGCATCCATAGCGATTGGTCAAAATGATACTAACCTATTTCATAGATTAGCCAAGAATGCAAGTTTCATCGGTATTATTTTAGCTATCTTCATGACTATTATTTCTCCTTTTTTAACAGATCCATTAGTCTCTTTGTTAGGGCCAACTGGTGATACAAAGGCCTATGCAGTTTCTTATACAAATGTTATTTTTTTTGGTTCTATCTTTTTCATTTTTAATGCGATTCTAAGTGGTCTTTTATCTGCACAAGGAGAGACAAGACCTTATCGAAATTTTCTTGTAATCGGTTTTTTTATGAACTTAATATTGGATCCTCTATTTATCTTTGGATGGTTTGGATTGCCAAAGTTAGGCGTTGCTGGTGTTGCACTTGCAACTGTTATCGTACAATTTTTTGGAACCATCTATCTCTATGTGAACTACTCCCAACACTTAATGAACATCATTAGAAGTGGGGGCTTCTTGGGTAAAACAGACTAGTGTCTATTAATTTACCAAGCTATCGCGTCTGTTCCATACGCTTTTGTTACATATTTGATTAATCCTT
>CAZZMZ010000005.1:0-119330 GCA_964655445.1 uncultured Mariniplasma sp.
CTTCTTTTTTTAATACTCTTGATACACTCATCATCATTCAGTTTTCAAAGACCTTTTTCGCACTTCCTCGTGGACGTGCTTAATCATTCTATCATTATAAAACAACCTTGTCAATATTTTTAGTAGAGTTTTTCATCTCATTGACGAAGGTCTATTTATATAAAGTGGTGGAGGGGGACAGATTCGAACTGCCGAACCGTTAGGAACAGATTTACAGTCTGCCGCGTTTAGCCACTTCGCTACCCCTCCATTTTTGGGCTTGCTTTTATATTCTATCTTATCATTTTAAAAAAAGCAACCACTTTTATCACAAAAATCGTTTTTTATTACATAAATCCTTTAGTAAAGATAATAAACGGTTAACCACTATCATTTTTCAATGACATTTAAGTGTTTAACCGTTATCCTAATATTCGGTTACGTTATTGGATGTGATATTATTGCTTTATTTCTTTGATTTTCTTGTCAAGTTCTGCCTTGAAAATAAAAACTTCACGTCCACATTTGATACATTTGATTTTAATATCAATCCCAACCCTCTGAACTTCCCATTCATTGGATCCACAGACATGATTCTTTTTTGTTAGAATGTGATCTCCAACATTAAGTTTCATGAGATATTAACCTTTGGATGATATCATCGATGCTATTTTCTTTATAATAGATAACGATTTTTTTATCATCAATTTTGATTTTATGCCCTATCGCTTTGGATAACTTAGTTTCTTGTTCTAAATATTTAGATGTTTCTTTTCTTTGTATTTTATTTGTTTTATCTTCAATTTTCGTCAACTCTTCTATTTGACGGACACTGAGTTGTTTAGAGACAACGAGTTTGGCTAATTTAATCACTTGAGCCTTGTTTTCTAGTTTGCTCAATGCTCTAGCGTGACCCATGCTAATTTGACTAGTTAATAACATATTTTGAACTTCTTCAGGCAAATTAAGTAATCCCAAAGTGTTGGTCACGTGAGATCTACTTTTACCCACTTTTTCAGCCAACTCATTTTGAGTAAGTTTAAGATTGCTCATAACAATTTTATAGGCTTCTGCTTCTTCAATTGGTGTTAAATTTTCGCGTTGAAGATTTTCAGCCAGTGCTATTTCAGCAACTTTCGCCTCCTCATACTGACGAATAATCGAAGGTATTGTCTTCAATCCGACTATTTGAGATGCACGAAAACGTCTTTCTCCTGAAACAATGATGAAGCCATTTTTTACTCGTTTTAGAATAATTGGCTGAAAAACACCATGCTCTTTAATTGATTGAGCAAGTTCGTTGATCTTTTCTTCATCAAAAATACGACGTGGTTGAAAAGGGTTGGGTTTAATATCTCTCAAAGAAACCTCTTCGATGATTTCTCCCTCTAACACATCATCAATATGATGTTCTTGTAATAAATCAGTAAATGTTCTAGCTTTCTTTTCGTTGCTCATTTTTCGCTACTATCTCCTTTGCTAGTGATTTATATAATTTTGCTGCAGGTGATTTAGGTGCAAATGTTAGTACGGGTAAACCATAAGTTGGTGCAACTTGAGCAGCAACATTACTAGTGATAATTGTGTCAAAAACACCATCTTTGAAATAGTCTTTTATTTCATGGACAATTTCCCACCCAGCTTTTGTTCTCTTATCGAGCATTGTAAGTAAAACCCCTTCAATTTCTAACATCCTATTATTAACCTTTTGTTTTTTCTGAACAATTCTTATTGTATTTAATAGTTGAGTGAGACCATCAATCGCCAAAAACTGACATTGTACGGGTATTAATACAGAGTTTGATGCATAGAGTGCGCTGATGGTGAGCAGTCCTAACGAAGGCGGACAGTCAATAATAATATAGTCATATCGATCTTTAATATCAGCTATTTTTTGACTTAGTACATATTCACGGTCTTCGTGATCGATTTTTACCTCTATATGTGCTAATTCAATGGTTGCAGGAATGACATCTACTTGAATATCTGGTAAATGAATGATGGCATCTTCAATCTGTCTATAGTCCAAAAGCACATCGTTAATTGTGGAATATAACATGCTTCGATTAATGCCTAGACTTGTAGTAGTGCTTGCTTGGGGATCGAAGTCAATTAATAATACACGTTTCTCGTGTAAGGCAAGTGCCGCAGCTAAGTTAACACTTGTGGTTGTTTTTCCAACCCCACCTTTTTGATTAGATACCGCAATAATCTTTCCCATGAAATATCCCTTCTTGTTTATAAAGGTTTTTTGGTCATGTGAGCATAACTTCTTGGAAACCCTTTAACATGTTTAATCTTTTCTATATTTATATGCACGCGTTGGCCATAATGATGCGGTAGATCAAATTGATGTATATCCTTGATTTTTCCACCTAATTTAGTAATAGCGTGTTTAGATTCTTTCAATTCTTCTTCAAAATTTTGTGATTTAAGTCCTAGAAACACACCACCAAGTTTAACCATGGGTAAACCCATTTCAGTAATTAACGTGAGATGTCCTAGAGCTCTTGCTGTGACAAAATCAAATAATTCTTGGTGTGATAAAGCAAAGTTTTCAACTCTATCGTGTACAAGTTCTACATGTGTGACGTTTAATCGTTCGATTAATTGAGTCAAAAATACAATACGTTTATTGAGCGAGTCTACAATTGTAACTTTTAAATGAGGAAACACAATTTTTAGTGGGATGCTTGGAAATCCAGCACCAGCACCCATATCACATATAGCCTCAACCTTATTAAAGTTAATGGTTTTAGCCAATGATAGTGAGTCAAAAAAGTGTTTATAATACACTTCTTGTTCCTCAGTGATACGTGTTAAATTCGTCGTTTGATTGTAAGTGATTAAGTAGTTGTAGTATACATCAAATTGGAACATTTGGGTATCACTCAGTTCAATATCAAGGTATTTTTTGACATCTTCTTTAAAGATCATGATGATAACTTCCTGATTCCAAATAAACGAGAAGTACAGAAATATCTGCTGGATTCACACCTGAAATTCGTGAAGCCTGACCTAATGTTTTAGGTCTTATTTTAGTTAGTTTTTCTCTAGCTTCTGAAGAAATATTTCTAACAGAATTATAGTTGATTATTTCTGGAATGATCTTATCCTCAAGTCTTAACATCTTATCTGCTTCGCGAATAGCTTTTTGGATATATCCTTCATATTTTACTTTAATTTCTAATTGTTCTAATGTGTCACTGTCGTATATATCACCTAAAAAATGAATCACATCTATTTGGTTTATTTCTGGACGCTTAAGTAAATCTGTTAGGTAGATTGCCTCATAGATAGCAGCAGAACCCCGAGAAGATAGGTAATTATTATTTTCATCATTTGGCATGATTTTAAATTTACTAGCTTCTTCATAAAGTTCTAAGTATTTTTGTTTTTTTGCATTATATTTTTGATATGTTTCATCATCAACTAAGCCAATTTCGTAACCATAGTCTCTAAGTCTTAAATCTGCATTATCATGACGAAGTAAAAGGCGATGCTCTGCTCTTGAAGTTAGTAAGCGGTAAGGTTCTAATGTTCCTTTTGTGACTAGATCATCAATCAGTACACCAATATACGCTTCATGTCTATGTAGAATAAGTGGATCTTTACCTGAAATTTTAAGTGCTGCATTAATACCAGCCATTAATCCTTGACCAGCGGCTTCTTCATACCCACTAGTTCCATTGATTTGACCTGCACAATAAAGATTTTCTATTTTTTTAGTCTCTAGGGTTGGATATAGCTGAATAGGGTTGATTGCATCATATTCTATCGCATATGCATATCTTATAATTTTTACATTTTCTAAACCAGGTATGGTGCGAATCATTTTTTCTTGAACGTCTCGAGGTAAGCTTGTTGAAAACCCTTGAACGTACATTTCATCAAGTTCCATGCTTTCTGGTTCAATAAAAATCTGGTGTCTTTCTTTATCACTAAATCTAACTACTTTATCTTCAATAGATGGACAGTATCTTGGTCCAACACCTTCTACGACACCACTGTACATCGCTGATAAGTTCAAATTAGAAAATATGATGTCATGTGTATGTGTCGATGTATGTGTAAGGTAACAATACTCATGTGGGTTTTCGTGATAATAGACACCATCAAAGCTGAATGTTTGAGGTTTTTCATCACCGGGTTGGATAGACATTTTTTGATAGTCAATGCTATCTTTTTGCACACGAGGTGGTGTACCAGTTTTTAGCCTTACAACATCAAATCCTAAATCTCTAAGTTGTTTACTAATACCAAAAGTTGTAGGTTCACCTGATGGTCCACTTTGTGATTTTTCTTTACCAATCAATATATTGCTATTAAGGTATGTTCCTGTTGTTATGACAACAGTTTTTGAAAAGATTTCTTGTCCATTATCTAATCTAACACCTTTGACTTTTTGATCTTCAATGATTAGAGATTCAACAAGTGCTTCCAATAAATCAAGTCCTTTTGTTTCTTTCAACACTCGTAACATGATTTTCGGATATTTTAGTTTATCAATTTGAGCTCTTAGTGCGCGAACGGCAGGACCTTTAGAAGCATTTAGCATCTTCATTTGGATTTGCCCTTCATCTGCACTTTTCGCCATTTGTCCGCCAAGTGCATCAATTTCTCTTACAACAATACCTTTGGCAGGTCCTCCAATAGATGGGTTGCAAGGCAAAGAAGCAACCTTATTCAGGTTGCCTGTAATGAGTAATGTTTTTTTATTCATACGAGCCATTGCTAAACATGCTTCAATTCCAGCATGTCCACCACCGACTACAATACCATCATAAATCATGTAATCACTTCTTTTTTATGCAAGTTTTTTCATAAAGTAATCAGCAACATGTTCTTTGCTGAATCCAAAATGCATCAGTGCTTGTTCTAATGGTGCACTGACACCAAATGTATCAATACCATATATATATTGTGTATATTTATACCATGACAATGGGCTTCCCATCTCAATAGCTAACGTTTTAATGTTTCCTGGTAAAACGGATTTTTTATACTTTTGAGTTTGTTTTTCAAATAAATAGTGTGAAGGCATACTCACAACACGAACGTTCTTACCCTTTTCTATAAGTAATGATTGTGTTTGTATAGCAAGATCAACTTCTGAACCGCTCGCTAATAGAATACCATCTAATTTACCTTCTTTCTCGAAGGATGCAACATATGCACCTTTACTGACGCCTTCATAATGTGTTGTCTGATAGTTATTCACATTTTGACGTGTCAAGATGATGCATGTCGGTGTATCTTTAGACTCCATAGCAATTTTCCAAGCAGCAAGCGTTTCGTTTGCATCTGCAGGACGAATCACATTGAGTTGTGGAATTGCTCTTAATCCTACCAATTGTTCAACAGGTTGGTGTGTAGGTCCGTCTTCACCAACAGCAATTGAATCATGTGAGAATACAAAGATTGATGGGATACGCATGATCGCAGCCAATCGAATAGATGCCTTCATGTAATCACTAAATACAAAGAATGCACCACCAAAAACCTTGAGACCACCATGTAGCGTCATACCATTTACGATAGCACCCATTGCATGTTCTCTTACTCCAAAATTGATGTTTCTAGCAAGCCTATGGTCTTTAGCAAAATGTCCATCAGCACCTTTAGCCTTTGTTGAAGCTGTTAAATCAGCTGACCCTCCAATCAAGTTAAAATAGTGATTAGAAAGTTTATTAAGTACCTTGCCGCTAATATTTCTTGTAGCATCCTTATTTGCAGACACTTCATCTTTGAATGCGTCTAAATTTATCTCAATATCTTTATTTACAAAAGTATCGTACAGTGTATAATCAGCAGGATATTTTTCTTGATATTCTTTTACAGTTTTTTGCCATTTACGATATGCTCTTTGCCCACGTAAAGCCACTTTTTTTCTAAAATGATCATAGACATCTTGTGGTACTTCAAAAGGATTATATGGCCACTCCAATGTTTTTCTAAGCTTATCTGCTTCTTCAAATCCAATAGGTGCACCATGCACCTTACTCGTACCTTGAATTGTTGTGCCATATCCTATGGTTGTTTTTACCTCAATGATTGTAGGACGCAAATTTTCTTTTTTAGCGCGATTAATCGCACGGTTTATTGCTTGTAAGTCATTACCATCTGAAACTAAAATGTGTTGCCATCCCATCGCTTCGAATTTTTCTTTATGCTTTTCGCTATATGCCATAGATACTTTGCCGTCTAGCTGAATATCGTTAGAGTCAAATAAAACGATTAATTTACCTAACCCCAAATGACCTGCTAGACTCATGGATTCTAAAGCAACACCTTCTTGTAAGTCGCCATCTCCGCATATGACGTATGTAAAGTGATCTATAAGATTGATGTCCTCTTTATTAAATCTTGCTGCTAAATGTGTCTCTGCAATAGCCAGTCCTACTGCATTTGAAATACCTTGGCCAAGTGGTCCACTTGTTGTCTCCACGCCATCAGTATGACCATATTCAGGATGTCCAGGTGTATTTCCAATTTGTCTGAAGTTTTTTAAATCTTCGATCGAAATTTTAAACCCTGAAAGGTGATTCAATGCATATAAAAGCATTGAGCCGTGACCTGCTGATAAAATAAAACGATCCCTATTCATCCACTTTGTGTCTTTGATATGTACATTAAGATGTTCAGTAAATAATTGATATGCCATTGGCGCTGCACCGAGTACAATACCAGGATGCCCACTATTGGCAACATTGACAGCATCAACACCTAAAAACCTGATTGCATTAATTGCCTTTTGATTCATTGTCTTCTCCGTCCTTTTCTACGTCTTCAACAACTGTCTCTTCTAAAACAGTTTCTTCTTCAAACTTAAAATAGTCTTGATAATGTGCTTCTTGTGCTTTGACAAGTTCTTCAAAAGCACCTTCACCGATATAAGCCCGAATTTCATCTTGGGTCTTTCTGTTTTCTTCTCTAACTTTATTATTAACGATACGGCTTTGTATCATGTTGCTCGCAACAACAAGTACAATCATAAATAATAATATTTGAAGCATCATATCTGGAAATAACCATGTTGCAAGACCCGCAATTACAATGTATAACACAAGTGTAGGAATCATAAACCACATGTTGATCTTTTTACTTATACCACTTACACGTGTTAAAAAGCCCAGCCAGATTCTATTTACTTCTTCGCTGTAGAAATCTTTCATGACATCAAAATATTTTTGTTCGACTAAAACTTTATAATTTTGACCGTCAGATGTCCAAACTGCAAACCTACCTCTTGATGCAAACTGAAATAAGAATGGCGTGTCATTCATGTAATAAAACTCAATTGTTTTTTCTTCAATCGTTTGAGACGTAAACGGCTCTGTTTTTAATTGATTAAATACTTTGGGATTTAGTTTCATATGTGTAATTCCTCCATTATTTTTATTATAACATCTTATAATAAGTTTCTCTAAATTTTGATATGTGACATCATTTCATTGAAAATCCCCATCAAGCATCATCACCCACATAGTAGAAATGCTTATGGCTGCTTCAATCAAGACCTGACCAGGTTCACACTTTACTATTGAATGATGATGCTTGATAGGGAATTTGCATTATTTATCTCTTAACTTCTTGAAAAATGACTTCAAAAGTATTTCACTTTCCTTTGCCATGAGCTCAGATGTCACTTCCACCTTATGGTTGAAGGGGTTTTGAAATATTTGCATCATACTATCTACGACGCCAGATTTTGGATCTTTTGCGCCATAATAAACATGTCTGATACGTGATTGAATCATAGCACCAGCACACATTGGGCACGGCTCCATTGTAACATAAACATCACAATCTTCCAATCGCCAACTTCCGATTTTTTTTGCTGCTTTCATCATTGCTAAAAATTCTGCATGTGCATGAAAATGTTGTTTTGATTCACGAAGATTGTGTGCACGAGCAATAATGTTGCCTTGACAGACAACTACAGCCCCAACAGGTACTTCATCTTTGGCATATGCTTTTTTTGCTTCACTTAGTGCAGCACGCATAAATTTAAAGTTTTGTTGGTTTTCCTGGGACTTCATGATAATGTCTTGATCTTGGCTCATATGATTCGTTTGCTCCTACTAAGATCGTTTTATCCGTATAATGTGCCGGTTTACCATCGATGATGCGTTGTGTTCTTGTCGCTGGTAAGCCACTTTTAACACAGATTGCGGTCAATTTTGTAACAAATTCTGCACGAGCTAATAACTCCGGCATGGGTCCAAATGGTTCTCCTCTGAAATCTCTATCGAGTCCACCTACAATTACACGGATACCTTTATCTGCTAAATCTTCAGTGATTTGTATAATGTCTTCATCGAAAAATTGGACTTCATCAATGACTACAGCATCTGTATCTGGTTGAATGTAATTGATAATCTCGATGCTTTTATCAATAATGATGGATGGTTTTTTTGAAAGATTATGCGAAACAATCTCTTCTAAAGCATATCTGGTATCTATTTTAGGTTTAAATACAAGTACATTTTGTTTTGCATATTCAAGTCTTTTGATGCGTCTAATTAATTCCTCTGTTTTACCAGCAAACATTGGTCCGCAAACAACTTCAATAAATCCATTTTTATATGTGTGATACATCGCAAAATCCCCTTTGCTTAATGATTTCCTTAACAAAAAACGTGATGTTCAATCACGTTATCTTTGTTGTTACTTTTTCTCGTTATTAATGCCATAACGCTTGTTGAACTTCTCAACACGTCCAGCTGCTTGAATGAATGTTTGTTGTCCTGTATAAAATGGATGGCAATTTGCACAAGTGTCAATTCTGATGCTATTTGCTGTTGTACCAACTTCATACTCGTGACCACATGTTGAACACTTCACGGTTGATATGTTGTATTTTGGGTGAATTCCTGGTTTCATAGTTATTTTCTCCTTCCGCCATGACTCTTTAAGTCATAGTAAGTTTCGCTCAATTATTATATCATTTGAAAAATGTTTAATCAAGTATTAAAATCAAATTTCATCAAATCACGCAATCTCCCTATGGTACGTTTGCCAGATTGATAAAAATCTTTGGGCGATAACGCCTGTTAAAGCTCCGGCTGGAATGCTTAAAAACAGCATAACCGGAAGGTATAAAAGGACCGCTGTACTACCAATAACAAAAATCCCTGCAGTGACTTGTCCAAGACAATGAAAAACTGAGCCTAAAACACTCACGCCAAGTATTCCAAAAAAATTAGTCTTCTTAAAGAAACCCATTGCAAGCATTGCAAAAACTGCACCACTCATACTCATGAAAAAAACAGGATTTAAGAGTTTTGCGGTTAAAATTGATACCAAAAGTACACGAAGGATGGTTATTGCGGCACTGTCCTTAAAGGAATACATGTACAATATGACGAGTGTCATTATGTTTGCAAATCCAAGTTTAGCACCAGGAACGGGAATTACAGGTATCGCCGATTCAATTATATTTAACACGATTGCAATCGCTAAAAAATTAGCAAGCAATACCATTTTTTTTGTTTTCTTCATGGCTTGTTAAACGGTAAAATCTTCATCTGTCGCTTCAAATTCAATACGAACTCTATTAGGTAGGCAGATGAGTGGCCAACCCGTTGATTCTCCTTCTCTACTGCAAATATTGTTGGGACTTGTTTCTTCTATAACCTGCACACTTTTACGATCAAAGTTGTAAGATATGACAACAATTTGACGCACACCATTGACTTGATAATCGCCTAATAAAGTGATTGTACGGTTCACTTCATCGATGATTGGATAAGGGTCCCCTTGATCACTTTCGAAGCCTTGATCATAATTTCTAAGCACTCTATAATTCACAAAATCAATTGTCACGATAGGCTCATTTGAACTTCCATAATAGACATGTGCTCTTGATGCATCTGTTTGAAAAGCAAAGAATCTAAAAAACAGAAAAAGCCCACCCATGATAATAAATAGCATGGTCACTAAAATGATATCTCTCTTCTTTTGTGTTGGACTTCTTTTTTCCATCATACTAGTTTTCCTCGAAAATTGTTTGGCTTAAAAATGTTGAGACTGTTTCATCATAATTGAAACGAATAATCTCTAATTGATATGCATCTTTATGTGTATCAAACCATGCATCAAAAACTTCAGGTTCCATGGAGAAAAGTGCTGTTGAAACAGCGTCTAAAAAACCTGCATCACTTCCTAAGATGGTGACAGTATGATAATATTGCATGGGTAATTTAGTAATTGGTGAAATAATGTGGTGATATCTTAAATCGTTATATAGTGCATATTGTTCATAGTTACCACTTGTTGTTACTGAAAGGTTTTGAACTTTAATCATGCCATATGAACGATCATCTAAACCTTTTCTCACGGGGTTAGCAAGAGAGACATGATATAAACCTGTTTCTCTACCAGCATTTTCTCCAAGTGATATAGAGCTACTTCCTGCTGTTACACTATAGTGTCTTATGCCGGCTTCCTTAAGGATCTCGTGTGCTCTTTCGGTAGCATACCCTTTTGAGAATGCACCTAAATCAATTTTGACATCTTCATGATTGATGGTGATATAAAACTTACCATCTTCATTTTCTAGTGTGAAGGGGTTAAGGACAATGTCAATCTCTGCTAATGCCAATATAACTTGATCATAAGTGTCTTGGGGAATTTCTTCAAACAGGAATCCATCATTTTCATCTAAAATAACATTTTTCCAGACATCTACAATCTTACCCACAGAAACATCAAAGTATCCATTTGTTAATGCTTTGATTTCTTCGGCATCGATTAATATATTATATAATGGTTCATCAATTTCTATACGTTCATTCAGCGTTTGGTTAATGCTATATATATTTGCAAGGTAAGGTGAATCTTCTTTAAGTGGTTCATAACCTGTTGTTAAATCATGATATAGCGCATACACCTTTTCAATGTCATCAAATAAATCTTTTGCTAAATCCTCATCATCTGTATATATTTGCACGTTGATAAAAGTATCCATATAATCAAAAAAATTAATAGAATATACTTCTGCTTTAGATTCACATGCACTTAATGCCAAAATACTGATGATAAGTAATATGACATATGTTATTTTCTTCATGAACATAACCTCTTTTTAATTCATTTTTACTACATGTAGTAAAGAAAAGGACAAATAATGTCCTAAATCTTTACATCGACTTTAGATCCATCTGGATTTGGGTGATCTTTAAGGTACTCTAAGATAGGATTAAAGTGTTTTTCAGCCTTACCTGGCTTACAGCGAGATAAGTTTTTAACTTCTCCATTTAAAATACCTGTGGCAAACGCACGGCAACCTGGTGTACCACATGCACCACAATTATAATTGGGTAATAATTTTTCAACGCCATCGATTCTTGGATCTTCTTCAACGGTTAAATATTTATTTGCAAGTGATAAAATCACACCTAATAAAATACCAAGAACACCAAGAACCATAAAAGGGTATAATGCTTCCATCATTGTAGCTTGACCTCCTTCATAAATTCAAGTGCATCACTAAATCCACATGCTTTACCACCTGAGCTTTTTGTTGCACAAGATTCACATGCTTGAGCTTCTAAATAAGCTTGTTTACATGATTCAGGAATCGCTACTTTTGAGTTTAAATACATAGCTAATATATAAAGTCCTATGAACCCGCTCAACACTGCTACTAAAATCAATAGTTCCATTAGATAATACCTGACAATCCCATAAATGCCATAGCCATTAAACTAGCTGTAACAAATGCAATAGGAAGGCCTTTCAGTGCTTTTGGAACGTTTGCTGAATCTAGTCGCATGCGGATTGCAGTAAATGTAATAATTATCATTGCGTAGCCTAAACCTGAGCCTAATGCGAACATAAGCGCTTCAGGATATGATTGAGGGGTTGCAACGTTTGTTAAAGCAACACCTAAAACTGCACAGTTTGTTGCAATGAGTGGTAGATATACACCAAGTGCTTTATATAAGCTTTGGCTAAATCTCTTAATCACTAGTTCTGTTAACTGAACAAGAGACGCAATAACTAAAATAAATGCAATTGTATCAATATATTCAATTTTTAATTCCACTAATACGAGATGATAAAGAGGATAAGTAATCACAGCAGCTAAAAAGATAACTGTAATAACTGCTAATCCCATACCGACAACTGACTTCATCTTGGTTGATACACCAAAGAATGAGCAAAGACCTAAAAACTGCATGAGTACAATGTTGTTCACCAACATCGCTGAAATTAAAATCGCAATTAAGTTCATTATTTCTTAGCCCCTTTCTTTTGGTTTGAAGCAGTGATAATAGCAATAATTAATCCAATGACTAAGAACGCTCCTGGAGGTTGAACAAGCACACCAAATGCATACGGTGCTAAGGCATCACCAAATACTGAAATAGGTTCTGCAAATCCTAATGGTAATGTTTGACCTAAAATGATCGTGCCTGTACCTAAGAACTCTCTAAAGAAACCAATCATAGATAATGCTAAACCAAAGCCTGCAGCAACACCAAACGCATCCATAGCTGCCATAGGTACTGAATTTTTTGATGCGAATGCTTCTGCTCGACCAAAGACAACACAGTTAACTGTAATTAATGCAATGAACACACCAAGTTCTTGTGCAAGTGCTGGAGCAAATGCATCAACAAGCATCTTAACAATCGTTACTTCAGTTGCAATAATAATTACATAGACTGGAATACGCACTGTATCTGGAACAAGTTTTCTAATCAGTGATACGGACACATTGGTCATGAATAATACCATAAGGACTAAAATACCCATACCAAATGCTCCTTCAAATGAACGTGTAACAGCAAGAGCAGGACATAGACCTAAAGCTGTAACAAATATCCCGTTTTCTTTCCAAATACCTTTTAAGAAAACATCTAGATATGTTTGTTCTTTTTCTTCTGCTTTTACTTTTTTAGCAGGCACTTTTTTTGCTTCTGTCATTATGCTGTCACCTCACTCACTAAAGCTCTTAATAAGACTTCTATTAATGTTTTTGTATTTGTTGCTCCTGTTGTTAAATCATCATTATCATTAACAACCTGTTCAACTTGACCTATTGTTAATCCAATAAACTCTGCGAGATATGCATCGTTTCTACTTCTAAAACCTTTCGTATGGCCATAGCCATCATCTGGTAGAAGTAATGCCAAGATTTCTCCATCGCTATCTAATAATACGTGAAGTGTGATCGATGCTTCATTACCATCATAGTATTCGCCTGAGCCAGTTACTAAATAAACTGTGCCTTGACCTTCAACCGTATATTTGTTTGTAACAAGTGTACCAGAGAAGGTTGTGTCTTCTACTAAAATGTAATCCTCACCATAAAACTCAATGTAAGGGTCATCAACAAATGTACCAAAATGCATTTGAACTGCTTTTTTAACAAGATCACGAATTGCACCTGTACTATCTGTTGCAGTTGCTCCAGCATCTGGATCAGCAGCATCATAAGCTGGTACATTTTCTACTTGAGCAATTAAAACATCTTGATAACGATCATAAACAAATCGTTGTATACCTTTGACAGTCCAAGATGATTGCTTAAGTGTGATAATTTCAACATTGATTAAATTGTCTTTGCCAATACCGACAAGAAGTTCAATTTCACCAAAGTTTTCATTGCTTGAGAAATTATAACCATTCTTAATCTTTAAATTGTAGACTTTACCAACTGTTTCTCCTGAACGAGTTACAGCATCATAACTTAAATGAACGACTGCGTAACTGTTCGTATTTGGTAGCGTTTCGACAACAGCTTCATTTGTTAATTCAACGACACGACCAAAGAGACGATCTTCTGGTGTTTTGACAACAGCATTTGAATAAATTAGGATGAAACCAAATGCCACTAGTAAAACGATGATTGTATTAATGAGTAACCAAAGTTCTTGTTTTTTCATTATGCTGTCACCTCACTCACTAATGCTCTTAATAAAATTTCTATCAATGTTTTTGTATTTGTTGCACCTGTTTGTAAATCATCGTTGTCATCTACAACTTGTTCAACTTGACTTAATGTTAATCCCTCAAAATAACTTAAATATGTAAGATTATTTGTACCCCATGGTGCACGTTTTGTATGTCCATAATCTTCTTCTGGTAATAACAATTTAATAATTTCTCCATCATTATCAAGTAACACATGAAGTGTGATAGATCCTTCATTACCATCAAAGTATTCCCCAGAACCAGTTACTAAATAAACTGTGCCTTGACCTTCAACCGTGTATTTATTTGTAACGAGTGTACCAGAGAAGGTTGTATCTTCTACTAACACGTAATCATTACCATAATATTCTGCATAAGGTAGTGGTGGTTCAGTTGCTGTTAAACTATGTGAAACAGCGATATCACTTAATAATTGTTGAACACTGTTTAATGATCCTGTTGCGCCAGTGACAATATCACCTTGTGGTGCAAGATTTGCAATAGGAGACCCTACATAAAGTGAAAGGTTCGTTCTTGTGCCATCTACTTGATAGGTTTGATTAATTTCAATAAAATCTGCACCTAATATAATACCTGAGGCATTCACACTAACTACGATTCTCATATAACCGTATTTGTTTGTTGTATAGCCTGTGTAAATATATCCAATAATTTCATCAGCTGCATTATATCCGATGACTTTACCAACGACAGTACTTGGATCTTCGCTTGTTAATGCAACTTCTTCAAAATCATCTAAACCAGAAAGTACTCTTGAATAAGCTGCTGCTTGGGCTTCTTTAATATTGTTTTCAATAATAGGTGCGGTAATTGCATTGACTGCACCAATCATAATGCCACAAACAATCGAAACAACTGTTAATACAAAGGTGTAATGGAATAATGGTTTTTCAAATAACTTTTTCATTATACAGCACCTCCAACACCAAAGAATACGACAAGTCCAATCACAATAAGTAGGACTAAATAGCTCGCGATAAATGCTGGTTTAATTTTATTTGTTGCCCATTTTGGATAATCGATGAGTGGGACAAACATATTTGCAAATAACAATGCAAATGCAACACCTTCAGGATATGCACCAAATAATCGAATCAATACAATAAGCGCACCAACAAATAGACCATAAAGCCAACGACCAGGTCTAGTTACAGGTGATGTCACTGGGTCTGTTATCATGAATGCGACACCAAATAATAGACCACCTGCAAATAATTGATATGCCATATATTCAAATGCTTGATCAGGATATAATTTAAAACCTACAAGCAACATCAGAATAATAAATGTTGAAGCAGATGAAACGACGACTCTGTAATCAGCAGAACGTCTAATAAGAAGATATGCCAAGCCAATTAAAATAGCTAAAGCACTGATTTCGCCCATTGCTCCTGGAATGTTTCCAAAGAACAAATCTGAAATGCTGTAACTGTTTAAGGCTTGCGGAAATAATAAACCACTTCTTAAAGTTGTTAATGCTGTGCCACCAGCAACTAAATCAACACCTACATAAGTGCCTGAAAACATATTTGTTAATGCTAATGCTATAAAAATACGACCTGCTGCAGCGACATTAAAAATATTAGATCCTAAGCCACCAAAAAGCATTTTGGCAATTAATATACCAAACGCAGCACCAGCTACAACTGCATAAATTGGCAGTTTACTTGGCACAAGCATCGCAAAAATAATCGCACTCACAGCTGGAGCGGTTATATTATTGATGGTGTAATTTTGATATCTTGATTTAAACTTTTCCCATTTGTTATCACTGTTTGATGGTTTTTGCATCATGACAAAAGCAAGAGCTTCTAAGCCAATCATGACAACAAGAGAGACTAAAATACGAATAATTGCATCCCATCCAAATCGATAGATCGAGAAAGCAACGACAGGGATTAACGCGATTAAAACGTCAATCATCATACGTTTTGTGCTTATCGGTTTACGAATATAAGGGCTTGTTTGTTTAACTGCTTGCATGTGAATTCCCTCCTATTTACCAGCAAAGCGTTTACCAGAACGCATATACTCTGTCAAATGAATCTTCGATGGGCATACGAATGAACATAAGCCACACTCAATACACTTATTCACTTCTAAGGTTTTTAAAGCTTCTTTATCTCTAACCTTATAGGCATTCATAATTTGAACCGGTTGAATCTCAACTGGACAGGAATAAACACATGAAGCACAATGAATACATGGCTCTTCTTTGTCTAAATTTTCATTTAACACGATGAGAGATGTTGATGTATGTGTCATGACAATGTCATCACGTTGAATGTTTGTTCCCATCATCGGTCCACCTAAAATGAGCACTTTAGGTTTTTCTTCTTCCTTATAGCCACCTGCAAGTTCGATAAGATCTTTAACATTCGTACCGATACGTGCTCTAAAGCTCTTATTATGTACTCCATCACCACTAATGGTAAATAGTCTTTCTAAAACAGGTAGTCTTTTTTTAACTGCATTATAAATACTTTGAAGTGTTGAAACATTGAAGTTTAAGACGCCATATTTGGAAAGTAGCTCACCTTGTGGAATGTTTATACCTAAGGCACGTTTAATCATATCTAATTCCCAACCTTGTGGGTAATGATTGCCTACTTTAACTACTTTAATGTCGTATTCAGTAAACTCTTGTAGAACAAACTTAAGTCTTTCTTCAATTTCGATATATTTTTTCTTGATTGCGATGACACCTTTTGGTGCACCTGATGCCTTCATTGCATAAATTAAGCCTTTAATGACTTCTCTTGGGTTATTCATCATTAAACCATAATCAGCAATTAAATTAGGTTCACATTCGACACCATTAGCGATGACAACATTGATTGGATCTTTAGTATCTAATTTAATATAGGTTGGAAACGCGCTACCACCTAAACCAACTAACCCTGCTTCTTTAACGATTTCAATAAATGCTTCTTTCGTTAATGCATCGATTTCTTCATCAGTTCTTTCTGATATAGATTCGTGAAGTTCGTATTTCTTGTCATTTTTAACAATAAGACAGTCTACAACTTTACCACTTTGATCGATATGCTTTTCATAACCTACGACCTCACCACTACAGGTTGCGTGCATAGGTTGCTCAAAAAATGCACCTTTTCTTGTTCCTACTACTTCTCCTACTTTAACGAATTGACCCCCACGTACACAGGTTTCTCCTTCTGGGCAACGTGCACTCGTTACGGGATAATAAAGATACTCAGCATCGAGATAATGCATTATAGGTAATTCTTTTAATGCTTTTTTACCGTCTGATATGTATCTTGTTTTTGCTATCATATTCTATACTCCCTTCTTGTATAATGGATATTTTTCTGTCAATTTTAAAACTTCTTGTTTAATCTCTTCAAGTATATGCACATCTTGTTTATTAGCAAGTGCACGATCGATCCAATGTGCAATCTGACGCATATCCTCTTCCTTGAATCCTCTTGTTGTCACAGCAGGTGTACCTAGTCTGATACCACTACCATATGCGGGTTTTTCTTTATCAAAAGGCAAACCATTTTTGTTACATGTAATGTGTGCCTTATGTAAAGTCTTTTCCGCATCTAAGCCTGTGATGTTATGTCTACCTTTAACATCAACAAGCATTAAATGATTATCTGTGCCTCCACTGACAACTCGATATCCAAGTTTTGTGAGCTCATCTGCAAGTGCTTGTGCATTTTTAATAACTTGTTTTTGATAGTCCACAAATGATGAATCTAAAGCTTCCAAAAATGCCACAGCCTTGGCAGCAATCACATGCATGAGTGGTCCGCCTTGAACACCTGGAAATACTGCTTTATCTATTTTTTTAGCAATCTCTTCATCGTTTGTGATGACAATACCACCACGTGGACCTCTTAATGTTTTATGTGTTGTTGATGTAATTGCATGTGCGTAAGGTACTGGTGATGGATGAAGTCCAGCAGCGACTAATCCTGCAATATGTGCCATATCGACGTGTAAGTATGCTCCTACTTCATCGGCAATTTCTCTAAACTTCTTAAAATCAATGACACGTGAATATGCACTCGCACCAGCAATAATCAGTTTAGGTTTAACTTCTAATGCAATGTCTCTTACTTTATCGTAATCGATCAACTCTGTCTTTTCATCAACACCATAAAATGCTGATTGATAAAATTTACCAGAAAAATTCAAATGAAATCCATGTGTTAGATGTCCACCTTCAGCAAGTGACATCCCTAAAATTGTGTCTCCTGGATTTAGCAAGGCTTGAAAAACTGCCATATTCGCTTGTGATCCGGAGTGTGGTTGAACATTGGCATATGCCACATTAAAAAGCTTTTTAAGTCTATCTATTGCTAAGTTTTCAATCTCATCAACAAATTCACAGCCCCCATAATATCTTTTCTTTGGGTAGCCTTCTGCGTATTTATTGGTAAGAATAGAACCTTGAGCATCCAAAACTGCTTGTGAAACAAAATTTTCAGAAGCGATTAACTCGATGTGTTCTTCTTGACGATTTTTTTCTCGAAGAATGATCTCATCGATTGTTTTGTCAATCATGTGTAAGCTCATTCCATCCTCCTCGATAATTCCTTATGTTATTATAACATAATAAAATGCAAAAAAAAAGACAGTTTCCAACAAATAGAAACTGTTCTTTTGTTAACTTTTTTTGTTTTCTAAATGATTATTTTTTTGTTTATAAATTATCTTTATAAATGCACATTGTGGAAAACATCTTGCACATCATCAAGCTCATCTAACATAGAGGTCAATCGATCGAATTTTTCTTGATCCTCTTCGCTATCTAAAGTCGTCTCCATAATTGGTAGCCACATAATTTCCTCTGTGTCTAAATCCATGTCTGGATTTGTATCTAAAAGCGCAGTACGAATAGCATTGAAATTGGTTGCATCACTATAGATTGTGACGCCTTCTTCATCTGCTTCCATATCAGAAACATCTAAATCGTTAAGTACTAAAATCTCTAATACTTCATCTTCTGTAAGTCCTTTAATTACAAACACAGCTTGATGATTAAATTGATGGACAACAGAACCAGAAATACCTAATTTACCACCTGTTTTTGTAAAGCAGTTTCTAACTTCAGCAATCGTTCTATTCACGTTATCTGTTAAACATTCAACAATTAATAGTGAGTTCCCTGGACCAAAGCCTTCATATCTGACCGATGTATAGTTTTCTCCTGTACCACCGACTGCTTTTTCGATATTTCTCTTAATAACATCAGCAGGTACTTGTTCCTTTTTAGCACGCTCTATAATACGCTTTAATGTTTGATTCGTTTCTGGGTCTGGTGTGCCAGATTTTGCTGCCATATATATTTCGCGACCGTATTTCGCATAAACTTTACTTTTGACTGCAGCCGTTTTTGCCATAGCTACTTTTCTTACTTCAAATGCTCTTCCCATAATTCATCACCTTTTTTATTTACCAAATTTTTCATCATAATTTTTCATGCTTTGAGAAATGATTTTTTTTGCTGCCTCAGCACCTTCGATATCAAGAATATATGTTTTTTTACCTTCTAACGACTTATACACTTCAAAAAAGTGTCCCATTTCTGTCAGTAAGTGTGCGGGTAATTCGCTAATATCTTTATATTGTGTGAGTGATGGATCTCCAAACGGAATGGCAATGATTTTTTCATCAATTTCATCAGAATCAATCATTTTCATGACACCAATTGGATAGCACTGGACAATACTTAAAGGTTCAATGTCTTCTTGACATAAAACTAAGACATCAAGTGGGTCATTGTCACCTGCATATGTGCGTGGAATAAATCCATAATTTGCAGGGTAGTGAGTTGATGTAAACAAGATACGATCTAAAATAATCATCCCTGTATCTTTATCTAATTCATATTTTTTCTTACTGCCTTTAGAAATTTCTATACAAGCAATAAATTGATCGGGTTGGATTCTTTTTTTGTCAATATCATGCCAAATATTCATATCATCAAACTCCTTTTTCTATATCACATCTATTTTATCATTTATGCCCAAAAAAAACACCCTAAAAGTGGGTGTCCTTTTTTTGTAACACATACTCTAGGTATATTAAGCTACCTATCCCCTATGTGCCCCTATGTATATTAGTACCTGTATAAAGGCTACGAAGAATCAAACAACCCCTAAAATGCTTAATGATCGTAGTCGCGATAGAAGGCATCGCGGTAGAAACGTTATCACCCTACTAGATAACTTATACGATAACTAAATACATTCCTATTATAGCAACTTATCTCTATGAATGTAAAGGTAAAAGTTCAGATTTTTAAAGTATGCTTTTTTCTTTTTTGGTTTTATAAGTTGTGCATCTTATACAATTCATAGGTGTTTTCTATCAGTGCATTGATTGTCATTGGCCCAACACCTTTTGGAACGGGTGTAATATATGATGCGATTTTTGAAACTTCTTCAAAATCGACGTCGCCAACTAGCTTTCCATCAACTCTATTCACGCCTACATCAATGACCACAGCACCTTCTTTTACCATGTCTTTAGTAATCATTTTTGCTTTACCCACAGCAGCTATCAAGATGTCTGCTTGTCTAGTGTGATAGCTTAAATCTTTGGTTTTACTATGACATACCGTAATGGTAGCACCGCTGTCCATTAATAGCCTAGCTAGGGGAAATCCTACAATATTACTTCTACCGACAACGACAGCATGTTTACCCATAGGATCGATATGATATGTTTTAAGTAATGACATCACACCTTTTGGTGTTGCGGGTTCTATGGTAGGTCTTTTTTGATATAAATTACCTTGATTTACCACATGAAATCCATCAGCATCTTTATTCTTTGAAATAAGATCAATCAACTTCACTTCGTCTAAATGCTTAGGAATAGGCAGCTGTAAAATCATACCATCAATTGTTTTATCTTCATTCAGTGATGTAATGAGATCAATGACTTCTTGTTCAGAAACTTGATCGTTAAGCTTATGCAGCGTGTGTTTAATACCTACTAAATCACATGCTTTACCCTTACCTTTGACATAAGAAAGGCTTGCAGGATTTTCTCCAATTAAAATGATTGCCAAATGTGGTAGTCTTTTTCCATCAACTTTTAATTGATCAATTTCTTTTTTTAATGTTAGGTTGCGGTCTTGTGCAACTTGAAATCCGTCTAATAAAATCAATGAAATACCCCCTTAATCTAAAAGATTGCCATCTTTATCGATACGCATTTGAATGGCACGAGGTGTTTTATTTAGCCCTGGCA
Source organism: uncultured Mariniplasma sp. (assembly GCA_964655445.1). GTDB lineage: Bacteria > Bacillota_I > Bacilli_A > Acholeplasmatales > Acholeplasmataceae > Peloplasma. The sequence goes on from CAZZMZ010000005.1 coordinate 21,157, forward strand.
TAACCATAATCCCTTTGGTTAAAGCCACTAAAAAGCCTGCACCAAGTGAAGGTCTAATTTCTGAAATATTTAAAGTAAATGGTTCAGGTAGACCTTGGATGCTTGCATCACCAGTGAGTGATAGTGGTGTTTTTGCCATACATACTGGAAGGTTCCAACCGAGTTGTTCATAGGTTTCTAATTGTTTTAAAGCTTTTTTAGAGAAGACAACTTCTGATGCACCATAAATATTTTTAGCGATTTTTTCTATTTTAACTTTTGGTAAATCTGTTTTATCATAAACTGGCTTGAATTCTGATTTTAATTCGGCTAATTCAACAACTTTATGCGCTAAATCAACCATCCCTTTTCCGCCTTCAGCAAAACCTCTAGCTAATGCAATCGGATGGTGGTTGAGTTCCGCCCAATTCATTAAGAAATCCACTTCTTCTTGATCATCATTATAGAAATGATTGAGAGCAATCACATAAGGCAATCCAAAGTTCTTAACATTGGTTAAATGCTTTTCAAGTAGAGGTACACCTTTTTTCAAGGCTTCCATGTCTTTAACATTATAATCAGCAGCATGTCCATGAGATTTGAGAGCTCTAATGGTTGCTACAATAACAACTGTATCTACTTGTTTATTTAAATATGGCATCTTTAAATCTAAGAATTTTTCCATACCTAAATCCGCACCAAAGCCAGCTTCAGTAATCGCATAATCACCAAGCTTTAATGCTAATTTGGTAGCAACTATTGAATTGCATCCATGTGCAATATTAGCAAATGGCCCTGCATGTACAAACGTAGGAACACCATCAACTGTTTGAACTAGATTCGGATGAATTGCTTGTTTTAAAAGTAATGCCATGGCATCAGCACCACCTAAATCCTTAACAAAAATAGGTTCCTCTTTTGAATTATAACCAATTAAAACGCGATTAATTCTTTCTTTTAAATCCTCTAGGTCCCTTGATAATGCTAAGATTGCCATGACTTCACTTGCTGCTGTAATGACAAATCCATCTTTCCTAATAGGTGTTTCGATGTCTCTTAGGCTACGATCATTCATATCCATTGCGCGTTTCCAAGTGACTGTTTGAATGTCTAGTTCGTTTCCTTGGAATATATGATTATCAATGAGTGCAGATAGTAAATTGTTCGCTGCAGTAATAGCATGTAAATCGCCAGTAAAATGAAGGTTAATCTCATCTGAAGGTACAACACTTGCCTTACCACCGCCTGTTGCGCCACCTTTTAAACCAAACACAGGTCCTAAACTTGGTTCTCTTAAAGCAAGTACTGGATGCTTCCCAATTTCCTTAAGACCTTGAGATAAACCAATCGAAACTGTTGTTTTTCCTTCACCAGCTGGTGTAGGATTTATCGCTGAAACAAGAATTAATTTGCCATCCTTCTTGTTTTCTAAACGATCTAAAACCTTTAAATCAATTTTGGCTTTGTCAAAGCCATATGGGATACACTCTTCAGGTGCAACACCCATTTTTTCGCACAGTAAAGTAATTTTTTGCATGTCTTTTCTCCCTTGTATAAAAATAAAAAGTATCTGTGATAGATACTTTTATTATAACATAGATTTTATGGCATAAAAAGATAATTAGACTTAAGAATAGACTCTGCAAGTTCAACTTCTTTATGTGTTGGTTCGCTCACTTCTGGAATTGGATAAGCTAAACCCATCGCTTCCCATTTCTTAATACCTTGTTTATGATAAGGTAATACATCAATAGCTGTTACATTGTTTAATGTATCTAAAAATGATCTAAGCTTTTTTAAGTATATTATATCGCTGTTAATTTGTGGTAATAGTACATGTCTGATAACAACAGGTGTTTTTTTCTCGTCAAGTAATCTTGCAAAATGAAGCACCTGGTCATTTTTTTGACCTGTGAGTATTTCATGCTTATCTGAATCGATATGCTTGATATCTAGTAAGACCAAATCTGTATATTTAAGTAATGTTTCATACATATCATGATGCTTTTCGTGATAACATCCTGCAGATGTATCTAAACAAGTATGAATACCTAACGCTTTACATGCTTTAAATAAATCAATTAAAAACGGCAGTTGTAATAAAGGTTCGCCACCTGAAACTGTGATACCACCTTTTTTGTAGAATCGTTGATATAGTTTGTAATCAGCAATAATATCTTCAACCGACATTAAACGATTTTCTTTTGTACTCCATGTGTCTCGATTGTGACAGTATTGACATTGAAATGGACAACCTTGTAAGAAAAGGACATATCTTACACCAGGGCCATCAAAGGCACCAAATGTTTCAATCGAATGCACATTTGCGTAGCGTGTATTAGAAGCTTTCATGGAATGTTCTTGAAATAACCTCTTGTTTTTGCTCGTTTGTTAAATTTGAGAAGTTCACTGCATATCCTGATACACGAATCGTCAAATTTGGATATTTTTCAGGATGATTGTATGCATCAATGAGCATATCTCGATTGAAAATATTCACATTTAAATGGTATCCTCCACTTAAGAAATAACCATCAAGAATTTGAACTAAATTACTTACTTTGATATCACCTTCATAAGTAAAACCATCGCTCGATTCTAATGTCGATTTACCTAAAGCTTGTGGTATGAGTGTAAATGTATTTGAGATACCATCTTGACATGATTCACAAGGAATTTTTGATACGGATAATAAAGATTTTAAAGCACCAGATTTGTCTCTACCGTGCATAGGGTTCGCTCCGGGAGCAAATGCTTCACCTTTTCTTCTGCCGTCAGGTGTATTACCTGTTTTCTTTCCATATACAACATTCGATGTGATTGTAAGAATACTCATGGTTGGTATAGATTCTCTATATGTATATTGAGATCTTATTTTTGACATAAATTTTTCAACAATCATGACAGCAAGTTGATCAACACGATCATCATTGTTACCATAACATGGGAAATCGCCGGTTGTTTCAAAATCAACGATGAGGCCTTTTTCATCATATATTGGTTTAACTTTTGCATATTTGATTGCAGATAATGAGTCTGCAACAACCGATAAGCCTGCAACACCGGTTGCGAAAAATCTCGTAACTTCTGCATCATGTAGTGCCATTTGTAATCTTTCATAAGCATATTTATCATGCATATAATGAATAATATTTAAAGCAGATACATATGTTTTTGCCAACCAATCAAACATATGATCAAGTCTTTCCATAACATCATCAAATAAAAGGTATTCTGATTGAACGATGGATGATTCAGGTGCTACTTGATCCCCTGTTAATTCATCTTTTCCGCCGTTAAGTGCGTATAATAAAGCTTTTGCAAGATTTGCTCTGGCACCGAAAAATTGCATTTCTTTACCTAATGCCATTGGAGATACACAGCATGCAATACCATAATCATCGGTATGTGATTTACGCATTAAATCATCATTTTCATATTGAATAGATGATGTATCAATCGATACTTTTGCACAAAAATTCTTAAAGTGTATAGGTAGGTCGTCTGACCATAAAACAGTTAGGTTGGGCTCAGCAGATGTGCCTAGATTATAAAGTGTTTGTAGGTAGCGATAGGTGTTTTTTGTCACCCAAGATCGTCCATCATTATGCATACCTGCAAGTGACTCAGTGACCCAAGTTGGATCACCTGTAAATAGTTCATTATACTCGGGTGTACGTGCAAATCTTACCATACGTAGTTTCATTACGAAATGATCGATAAGCTCTTGAGCTTCGATTTCATCAATCAAACCCTCATTTAAATCTCTTTCAATATAGATATCTAAAAAAGATGCTGTTCTACCAAGGCTCATCGCAGCCCCATTTTGTTCTTTAACAGCTGCTAAATAAGCAAAGTATAGCCATTGAACAGCTTCTTTGGCGTTTGTTGCTGGTTTTGATACATCAAATCCATAAGATGCACCCATAATCTTTAAAGCTTGAAGTGCTTTGATTTGCTCTTCAATTTCTTCTCGTAAGCGAATGTTTTTCTCATTCATTGGATATGCAAATTTGGTTTTATCCTTTTTCTTTTCAGCAATTAAAAAATCAACACCATAAAGTGCAACTCTTCTGTAGTCACCAATAATACGTCCGCGTCCATAACCATCAGGAAGTCCTGTGACAATCCCTGATCTTCTTGCACGTCTGATGTCTGCATTATAAACATCAAATACACCTTGGTTGTGTGTCTTTCTATATTCTGTAAAAACACGTTTTAAATCGTCTGATACCTCATATCCATAAGCTTCAGCAGCTTTTGTAGCTACTTGAATACCACCATATGGATGAAATGCACGCTTAAAAGGACGATCTGTTTGTAAACCGACAATTTTTTCTAAGTTAGCATCCATATAACCTGGACCATGTGAAGTAATAGATGCTACAACATGTGTATCTAGCTCTATCACACCACCAAGCTCTTTTTCCTTTTCTAAGTACGATTCAAATAATTGATTAAGTTTAACGCTTGCATCTGTGGGTCCAGCTAAAAATGATGCATCCCCATGATACTCACGATAGTTCTTGTCCATAAAATCACGAACATTGACAGATGTCATCCATTCGCCTTTTTTAAAATTTCTCCAAGCAGACATAAAAAATACCTCCTACATGTGATTAAGTTATGATCGTTTCTTGTTACCTTCATTATATCTAAAGATATGATGCATTTTTTTTGAAAACGTTTTGCAAAAAATTGAAAACGTTTTAATGTGTTTTTATCTATAATAAAGATAAAAAAGGATACCTTTAAGCTTTAAAAGTATCCTTTGATTTAATTATTAATCTCTCTTACAAATCTAATATGTGCTTTATTTTTTGAGGTAACCCATCAATTTCTTTTAAGTTTAAACTGCATAATGCAAATCTAACGCCACCACTCATAGGTACTGCGAAAATGCGATGTTCTGCAAGTTTTAAATAATCTTGATCTGGGTTTTTTGTGAGTACTACGATATAGAAACCACTTCTAAATGGATGTGTTTTTAATCCAATAGCTTTTGCCTGTTCAACAAACAACTGACTTCTTTTTTGAACAAATGTATTGATTTTATCTAGGTCTTTTAAAAACAATGCTCGATACTCGGGCTCTGCAAATTGATTAAATAACTCAATGGCTGGTGTTGGTGTTGCAGACCACGAACCTCTCGCTTCATTCACATATTTTTTGTGTGTTTCTGCAACGAGCTTTTCATTTTTCCCAATGATGATAGCTGCACCCATACGCATGCCATAAACGCCAAAAGTTTTTGATCCACTAAAGCCAATAATGGTTAGAACATGTGGTTCTAACATAGGTAACATACTGATTTTCTTACGATTATTTGTTTCATGTGAATATTCAAGATACGCTAAATCATATAAGAAGACGATATCATTATCATGCTTTTGGTTTAATGTTTCTAATATGTCTTTAAACTCTTCTTCACTTAAAGTAAAACCTGTTGGATTATGGCATGGGTCATTTACAATAACAACCACACGTTTTTGAACCTTACATAACTCATCAAGACGTTTTTTAAAGGATGTCATATTAAATCCATCACCATCAAAGAGTTCATGTTCAAATATTCTTAGGTTTGCTCGATCTGCAAATCGTTCATATTGCCATCTGATATCAGATACAAAAATATAATCATTTGGCTCTGTTAAAACTGAAAATGTTGCTGCAATCGCGCCGCTCCCACCTGGCGTTGCACATACATTTACATACATTTCTTTTGTGATGTCTTTCTCATAAGCACCAAATACCCAAGATTGAATATTTTTTTTGAAAGCTGCCCCGCCATCTACTGCTGGATATGGTAGCATTTGCTCATCACTTAAAGCTTTAATTACCTTTAATACGGTCGGCATGCCTCCGATGTTCTTTTCTTCATCGTAAAACATACCAACGGATGCGTCAATGACATCATCATATATTTTTGATGCTGCTTGAGCGTCCTTTGATATTTTTAAAATATCTACTGCCATCCTGGATCACCTCTACTCATTATTATAAATCAAATCATCTAAAAACAGGCCAAACAAATAAAGCCAGTGTTGCTTTTCATGTTTTGTTACTAAGATGATATGAATATGCCCTTTTAAATAATTTAAACGTATCATTGATTTAAAAGCATTTGCTTTATTAAATAGTCTTTCACCATTCATTTTTTGAGATGCTTCTAAGGATAAAACAAGTGTTGTTTGATTGGTTTCTACAATCGTTTTTTGTACACCGATTTTTGATGATAGTTTTTTGAATAATTTTTCATACATGTATAGTAGTAAATCAGCATCTAACTCCCCAAAACGATCTTGAAGTTCTTCTTTAAGATCGATAACATCTTGCATACGATTAAGTTCAGCAATCCGTTTGTGGATTTCGATACGAACACTATCAACTTCAATGTATTTTGGATCCACATGTCTTGGCGCGAACACTTCCTCAATCTTCGTATCTTTTGGACGTTCAAGAGATTGACCAGAAATGGCTTCTTCAAGGAGCTTCATATAAAGTTCCATACCAACTGAATCAATAAAGCCAGATTGCTCAGAACCTAAAATATCACCTGCACCACGAATCGATAAATCTCGCATAGCAATCTTAAATCCACTGCCTAGTGCTGTAAAATCTTGAATCGCGTTGAGTCTCTTCTTAGCTTCGTCATTCATATTTTTAAAAGGATCATACAAGAGATAGGCATAAGCAATCCGATCACTACGACCAACACGTCCTCTAATTTGATAAAGCTGTGATAGACCTAACTTATCCGCGTCATGAATAATTAATGTGTTTGTATTAGGAATATCAACACCTGTCTCTATGATTGTTGTAGATATTAATACATCATACTGGTGATCAATAAAGTCGCTTAATACATTTTCTAGTTGATCTCTTTGCATTTGTCCATGTGCATAGGTAATACGTGCTTCTGGGACAAGCTTGTTTAATTTGTAGACCATACCTTCAATACCTTGTATGGTATTAAATAGGTAAAAGACTTGTCCACCTCTTGCTAGTTCTCTTGAAATAGCCTCTTTAATTAATGCTTCATGTCTTTCAACAACATATGTTTGAACAGGGTATCGATTTCTTGGTGGCGTTTCGATCATCGTTAAATCTTTTAGTCCCATCATAGACATTTGTAAGGTTCTTGGAATGGGTGTAGCTGATAAGGTGAGGGTATCCACATTCACCTTTAGTTCTCTTATTTTTTCTTTATGTTCCACTCCAAAGCGTTGTTCTTCATCAATGATGAGTAATCCCAAATCCTTAAACTTCACATCTTTAGATAATAGTCTATGTGTACCAATGATGACATCAACAAAACCTTTACTGAGTTTTAAGAGAGTATCTTTTTGACGTTTTGGTGTGACAAAACGACTAAGTAGTGCAACATTCGCACCAAATTTATCGAATCTTTCTTTGAATGTGTAGTAATGCTGTCTAGCAAGTACAGTTGTTGGCACTAAATATAGTACCTGTTTTTGTGCCATAACAGCCTTAAAGGCAGCACGAAGTGCGACTTCTGTTTTACCAAAACCTACATCGCCACAAATGAGACGATCCATAGGTCTTCCAAGTTCCATATCATACTTTGTATCAATAATCGCTTTTTCTTGGTCTTTTGTTAAATCGTATGGAAAATCTCTTTCAAATAACGTTTGAAGCTCATGATCTTTTCCAAATGAAAATCCTTCACTTTGCTGTCTTTGTGCATATAAAGCAATCAATCTATCACTTAAATCTTTAATGCGCATACGTACACTAGCTTTAGTTTTCGACCATTGTTTGCTACCTAATTTTGAAAGTTTTGGATGAATGCCATCATGGCTACTATACTTTAAAACCATGTCAATTTGATCCATAGGCACATATAAAGCTTCTTCATTAGCATAAATAATATGAAGGTAATCTCTTTTTTCTCCGGAAAGCTCCATGGTTTTTAGACCAACATACTGTCCAATACCATAGTCATAATGAACAACAAAATCACCAACTGATAATTCTTCAACTTTTCTAATTTTTGTTGCTTGATTAAGTACAGAACGATAATTAATGCGTGGTCTTAATTTATGGGTAAATAATTGAGACTCATCTATAACAAACAGATTATCATGCTGTGATATGAATGATCCATAAGTAGGTTCTTTGACAATGCTTAATCCAATTTGATTAGGATCATGATGATAACTGATTTTCTTTTCATTAAAAAATTCAATGGCTTCATCATAAAATTGATTCGCTGTAATAGATAGAATCACGTGATAAGTATCTATGATATGTTTGATATCAAGCAAGAAAAGAGCTAGATTGCCTTGGTAATGATTGGGTGTTCTGACACCTAAATCAATCCCATTTTTTTGATTGAATCCTAAATTATCAATATTGATATGTGGTTTTTTTAGTTGATTCTCTAAAGGTATACGAAAAGGAATATCTAAAAAATTTCTTCCGTTCATTGTGGTGGCGTATGTATCTAAATCACTTAGCGTTGATGCTTCGTTGATTTCCATCTTGTGAACATCAATCATGAACATATGATATGCTGATACAAAATCAAGTAGTGTCGTCTCTTTTGGATTAAAAAAAGGTATGTATATGCTCAAAGCATCTAATTTGTGTCTAGTGTCTAATCTTTCTAAATCTTCATTTAGCTTTTCTTTTTCACGATCTGATAAAGAACGTTTTTCAAAGAATTTCTTAATATCTGATAATGCTTTTTCTTTCATTTCATCTGTGTAAAATAACTCATTCATCGGACTTAATTCTACACTATTTAAAGATGCGAAAGAGCGTTGTGTTTCAACATCAAACAGTTTGATTTCGTCAAGTATATCATCAAAGAAATCTAGGCGAAATGGATGCTCATGGTTAAGTGTAAAGACATCAAGAATATGGCCTCTTAAACTAAACTCACCTGGTTTTTCAACAGTATAAGCACGTGAGTATCCGCTATATGTAAGATATTGTGTTAACTTATCTAACGTGTATGATTCATCTTTTTTAAGAACTTTGACGCCGTTTTGATGGTCTTCTTTGGTGAGCTGTCTTTGAGATAAACCTTGAATGGTTGTAACAACTATATATGGATTATTAGTCATAAGTTGTTTTAAAGTGTATAATCTTTCGCTTTTAAATTCAGGCGATCCTAAAGCCATAATAGAAGTAAGCGTTTGATCTGCTGGATAAAATAATACAATGTCTTCCTCAACCATTTGGTTTAACATATCATAGTATTTTTGAGCTTCATAAAGATTTGGTGTAACAACAAAAACAGTCTTTTGATGGACTTTATAGTCATGATATATAAGGTATGCGTTATATGTATCATTAGAATATTTAAATGTTCTAATAAGGCCTTTTTCTAGACTTAAATTGTCATAACTCTTGAGTGTTTCTAGTTTTGAAATCATGGACTCTCCTCTAGATAGTAAAACCCAAACCTATGTTTGGGTATTGTACTTTGTCATGATATCTTTAAATGGAACATCTTTGATAAATAATTCAATCACACCTGTTGAATCTATGATAGATTTTTCAAGTGTGATAAGCTCATCTTTGCTAAATTGACCTAATACATAATGATCAAGAGGCATAGATGTGTTTAATCCAATCCCAATTCTTACACGTTTAAAATCTTCTTGGTGTAATAACCCAATGATGTTCTTAAGACCATTGTGTCCACCGTGTCCGCCAGTTTCTCTTAGTCTAAGTCTACCTGTTTCTAAATTAATATCGTCAACAATAATCAATATGTCTTCTATATCTACATCATAATACTTCATTATTTTGGTAATTGCTTCTCCAGAAAGGTTCATATAAGTCGATGGTTTAACAAAACCAATCTTTTGACCTAATTGATTTATCAGAGCAAATTCTGCATTAAATTTTGCATCAAACTTTGCTGTCTCTTGAAGGTTTTTTAATGCTCGATCAATCACCATAAATCCAATGTTATGTCTCGTATTTTGATATTTAGAACCGGGGTTACCAAGTCCAATAATCAGCTTCATACTTCTTTATGCTCGTTATGTGTAATCTTGTCAAAAATTTGACTAATTGGTTCGTCTTTGACAATGTGTAAGATGGATTGTCCTAAAAGTGGTCCAATTGATAATTGAGTCACTTTAGGTGAGGTTTTAGATTTTGGAAGAGCAATAGTATCCGTAACAACAACTTCCGAAATGACTGAATCATTGATGCGTTCAATCGCTGAACCTGAGAATACTGCATGCGTTGCTGCTGCATAAACCTTGGTTGCTCCAGCTTCAATTAAAGCTTGGGCTCCTGCAACTAATGTACCTGCTGTATCAATAATATCATCAACCATAATAGCAATTTTACCTGAGACATCACCGATAATATTTTGGACTTCTGCTTTGTTTGGTTCTGGTCTTCTCTTATCGATAATTGCGAGTGGTGCATTTAAGATTCTAGCAAATATTCTTGCACGTGTCACACCACCATGATCGGGTGATACAACAACTACATTTTCTAATTTTTTAGTATATGTAAAGTAATCAGCTAAAAGCGGTGAAGCAGGGAAATTGTCAATAGGGATGTTAAAGAAACCTTGAATCTGTGCGGCATGTAAATCGATGGAAATCACACGATCAACCCCTGCGATTTGTAGCATGTCTGCAACTAATTTAGCAGTAATTGGTTGTCTTGACTTTGATTTTCTATCTTGTCTAGAATATCCATAGTATGGCATCAAAACGGTAATCGTTTTTGCTGAAGCACGTTTGAGTGCATCAGCCATAATGAGTAATTCCATTAAATGTTCATTTGCTGGAGCTGATGTGGATTGGATGATGAAAACATCATGGCCACGGACAGAATCTTCGATATTAATTGAGATTTCTCCATCTTGGAACTGAACAACTTCAGCTGGACTGAGTTCGATATTGGCTGCTCTTGAAACCTCTTCAGCTAGAGGTCTGTTTGAGCTCAAGGCAAAAAGTTTGATTTTCTTTCCATCAACTATAGACATGGTTTGTAAACTCCCTTTCGTTTCTCTCGCTTTCATTATACATGAAATAAAGTCAATTTTCTTGGTTTTCCCTCAAAAAAAAATCTTTTTGCACAGACATGCAAAAAAGATTTTTGTTTTCTAATTTTCGTTCTAACTAATTATGCTTCATCTTCAGTTTCAGGATGAGCTAAAGCCTCATTATATGCAACGACTATTGCATCTTCAATCATTTTGCGCATTTCGCCATGAATCGGATGAGCGATATCTCTGAAGGTGCCATTAGGTGTCTTTTTGCTTGGCATTGCTACAAAAATGCCGTTTTCGCCCTCGATGATTCGAATGTCGTGTACTACAAAACTTTCATCAAAAGTAATGGTCGCTACGCCTCTAAGTCTACTTTCACTTTCTACAAGTTTAACTCTTACATCGGTAATCTTCATTTTGCCCTCCAAGACGTCCTGATTTTATCTAAATTATAGCATAATCCTTTAATATATTAAAGTTTTTTTAGATTTTTGGCTTTGTTTTGATGTTTACTATGCCTAAATTTGTTATTTTTTCATCTAAATTTGGGATGTTTTTATGAAAATCTATGATATAAAATGTGGAGCCGCTTCCCGTCATCATGACATGCTTATCTATCTTTTTAAGGCTACGATATATTTTTTTTAATGAAGGATAGCAGGATAGTGTCGTTTTAAGAAGTGCATTATATGTTTTCTTAAAGAATAGATCATAGTTTTCATTTAGATAATGAATGAGTAACATTTGAAATCTTCTTTTTTTATAGGCAATTTTATGATGTTGAAATACTTTCCTTGTTGAAACCTCAACCTCTTGTGGAAAAAGATAAATATGCTCTATAGGAGGCGTATTGATATATAGCATTTCATCGCCTCTTTTTGAGACATATGCTGTTTGATTGTGCAAACAAAATAGTGTGTCAGAACCTAGTTTTAAGGCAAGTTCCTCAAGATCTTCCAAGGGTAAATTGAGCTCCCATAATCTATTGAGTCCTCTGAGGGTTGCTGCGATATCTGCAGATCCACCTGCAAGACCAGCACCTATTGGTATATGTTTTTCAAGCTTAATTTTAACGCCTTCTTCAATGCTAAATGTTTCTTTCATGAGTTCTGCTGCTTTGATTATGGCATTATTTTCAATAAAAATATTTGATGATAGTGATATGTCTTTAGCTTTTTCAAATGTTAAAAGATCGAAAAGCTCTAAAGGTATCATAATCATATTTAAGTCATGATAACCATCAGATCTTTTACCTACGACATCTAGTGCAAGATTTAACTTGGCATAAGCTTTTTCAGTAATCATTTTGGCCACACCTCGGTCAATTTAATGAAATCTTCTTGTGTGAGTGCTTCAGCACGCGTATCGGATTTTAAATTGATGCTATTGAGTATGTTGATGATATCATCTTTGGGTAGTTCAAACCCCTCATGTAAATTATTAACCAATGTTTTTCTCTTTTGCTTAAATGCATGTTTGACTATATTGATAAATAGCGATTCTAAAGGCTCTTCTAGGAGTGGTTTTTCTCTTTTTATGATACGAATCACAGCACTATCAACATTTGGTACGGGATAAAACATATGTCTTTTAACATCGAGCATTTTAGACACATGTGCATGGTATTGCAAAATAACAGATAACGCATTATATTGCTTAGAATCTGGTTTTGCTAATAGTCTATCGCATACCTCTTTTTGGATCATGAGTGAAGCTGTTTTTATATGCTTTGTTTCAAGTAATTTAAACAAAATAGGTGTTGTAATGTAATATGGTACGTTTGCTACAACATGTATAGGATCGTGAAAAAGATCTAAATCTGCTGTCATAAAATCTTCGTATATGATGTTTAAATTAGGGTGTACTTGTTCAAGTTTATCTAATATCGGTTTTAATGAAATATCTATTTCATATGCTGTGACATGTTTGGCTTCGCGTGCTAAAAACTCGGTCAATGCACCTTGACCGGGACCCACTTCAATGACGTATGCATTTTGAATATGAGACTCTCTGACAATTTTCATTAAGAGATTTTTGTCTCTTAAGAAGTTTTGTCCGAATTTTTTCTTTGCTTGTACGCTCACTTAAAAACCTCTTCAATATCTTTTTGCATCATATTAAATCTTCTTAATCGTTCCAGTAATGTTTTACCATTCACATGACCAATTTTTAGTTTTTCTGATAAGTATGCTCTTTTCTCTTGGCTTTTATTATGTCCAATAAGCTTCATATCGTATAAAAAAGACATATTAATATCACTTTTTGAAACTTCATGCTCGATTTTAATATGTGATAGTGCATCTAGGATGGCTTCGTCTGATGCATGCTCTATCCCTATTTTCTTCATGTTTTTACTCATAGCATCTTTTTGTTCTAAAAAGGCATGGTGTACATGTGTTAACTTTTTAGATAACAATCTTCTAATGCGCTCGCCTGCATGATCTGGATCTAAGAAAAGTATGATGTCGTGCGTCTTTTCTAGCGTCATGATAAGTTCAATCTGTGATTCATCCATGGCACTACCATTCGTTGTAACAACCATAGCATCCTTAAACAACTTTTTTAGTCTTGATTGATCGTTTCTGCCTTCAACAACAAATACTAAAGGTCTCATAGTTCTCTATAAAAGAATTTAGGATCTTGTTTTGTGCCAGTCATCATTAAACTCTTGATAATGTCGGATTGTTCCTTCAAGGTAGATATCGTACCATCTTCTAATAAAATATATATCTTGTCTCCAAAGCTGCCATCATCTTTATATGTGCTATTTTCAACGGTTCTATACGCTGTATAATAAGGTCTTTCTTGATCTTTGAAAGAAGACTCAATAGCTTTGATTTTATCTTGATTTGCTTTTGTGTTTTGAATGTATTTCCATATGCGTCGATTTAAAAAATCGAGTGCTAACTCTCTTAAAATGAGGTCTTCTGATTCTGTAAAGCTAGAAATGAGACCATTCATATAAAAATCATCGATGCGTAAATAATTATCTAAATCATCTGGTTTATCAATTAACTTCTTAAGTGCATCAACGTTGCCTTTAAACTTAAAATCAATAAGTAACAAATCTTTAACTCTTTGATAAATCTTTTCTAATATCACTTCATAAGCTCTAGAAACCGGATGATAATAGACTTGCCAGTACATGTGATATCTAGCAATTAAATAGTTTTCAATGGCATGAATCCCTGAGAGTTTAAAAACAACTTGTCCATTTTTAATATAAAGTACACGAATCAAACGATCAACATCAATATGACCATAAGCAGCTCCGGTAAAATATGCATCTCTTTCTAAATAATCAAGTCGGTCAACATCTAATTGAGACGATATGAGTTGTTCAATGAGTGGAAACTTTTTCTTTTTCAGAATAATCGATTGTACATCATATGCAAAATCATGATCGACATCATCTAAAATCGATCTAATTTGAGTATTATGGACAATCAGATTTGCACCAATCAGTTCATGATCGACACCAAAGATATCTTCAAAAGCATGAGAATAAGCACCGTGACCAATATCATGTAAAAGTGCAGCGCACAGAAAAATGAGTTTTTCACGATCGCTTAATGCCTTTTTTAAATCAGGCACAGTTAAAAAACGACGTGCAATTTCATAGACACCTAGACTATGAGAAAATCTAGAATGTTCAGCACCATGAAATACCATTTGTACACCTGATAGCTGTCTTACACGTCTTAATCTTTGAAATAATGGTGTGTTAATAAGTGCTTTAATGGTCACATCCTCTACATGGATAAAACCATATAATGGGTCTTTAAATACTTGTTCTTTGTCTAATTTTTTCATGTAACTCCTTGGGCAAAAAAGTGCCTGCTTAGGCACTATGCGTTAATGGTATAAGATTTTACAAGCTCAACAAAATCACCAGTATTGAGCATAAATGCACTACCATCATCTGTATCTAAATGGCAGTCTAGCCTAAATTCAGGGTGTACGCGGCATAGAACATTATCTAGGATACCTGCTTTAACACCTGAAATTTTGAGTGACACAATATCACGATCTTTCACGCCAAAAGCTAAGGCTTCTTCTGGTGAAAAATGAATATGACGGTCAGCAATAATCACGCCTTCAGATAATTCAACTTCACCTTTAGGTCCAATCAGTTTGCATGCCCCTGACCCTTTGACATCACCTGAAGATCTTACCGGTGCATCAAATTTAAATCTAATAGCATCACTCTTTGAAATTTCAACTTGAGATGCTTTTCTAACGGGTCCTAAAATACGAACACCTTCTAATAATTTGCCTGCTGGGCTTAAGACATCGATTTTTTCGTTTGCTGCATATTGTCCAGGCTGAGATAGTGGTTTCATTTCAGTAAGTGCGTAATCTTTACCAAAAAGGATATCTAAATGCTCTTTTGTCACGTGGACGTGACGTCCTGAAATGCCTACTGGTACTTTTTTATTCATGTTTAAATTCCTCCTACATAGTCAAAATGATTATATCATTTATAGGCTTTCTTTTCAATGTTTTATGATAGAATAAAAACAAAGAAAGAGGTGTTCATATGGCTACTATTTTTGAAAAAATTATTGCAAGAGAAATTCCTGCACATATTGTTTATGAGGATGAAAAGACAATTGCATTCCTAGATATTTCACAAGCAACAAAAGGTCATACATTGGTTGTACCTAAGAAAGCTTATCCTAATATTTATGAGATGGACACAAACATCTTAAAAGAAGTTATTGCTGTGACGCAAAAGATAGCAGTCGCTGTTAAAGATGCCTTTCACGCTTCAGGCGTTAATATTTTAAGTAATAACGATGAAATCGCAGGACAAACCGTTTTTCACTTTCATTTCCATGTCATTCCACGCTACGCAAAAGATGATGTCAAGTTCCAATTTACAAACTTCATGGGTTCAATTTCTCATGAGGAATATAAAGAAAGAGCTCACTTAATTAAAGCGGCTCTATCGTAAATAAAACGCCATTTTGAACATTGTCAACCTTTAGAAGGAGATTGAAATGTTCACATGTTTTTTGAACAATACTCATCCCAAGACCAAATTGGCCTTTAGAACCTTTTTCATAAGGCCTAAATAATCTATCAACAAATTTTTGACTTATGGGCTCGCCATCATTGAAGAAGGTGAGCTTTTTTTGTTTTAGAGTAATAACAATTTTATGTTTTCCATATCGCATGGCATTATCGATGATGTTGCTAAATGCGGTGTAAAAATTTTCTTTAATGCCATAATATGTTGAATCATCTAAATCTACAACAAATTCTAGATTCGTCCGATATTTCATGTTATCTACAATATTTTGAATAAGATCTTTAATTCTAACTGTTTCAAACTCGTCCTGTGTTTTTAAATATTCAAGCTTATTAAGTTCAAGAAGCTGTTTCACTTTTTGATTAAGCATTTCTGCTTGTTTCACTATAACTCTAGCTTCATCGATATCTGAGACCCCATCTTTAATCGCTTCAGCATAAGACTGAATCACAGCAATAGGTGTTTTAAAATCATGAGATAAGTTTTGAAGCATATCCTGTTTTGTTTTTTCACTATACTCAATTTCTTGACGCATGGTTTCAATGGTTTGTGCAAGTTCTGTAATTTCATCATTACCATCAATTTCAATAGGGACTTTATAAGCATTACTTCTTAATACTTGAACTTCACCTTGTAATCTTTTCACACGTTCTACAGTAATTCTAGACCATACAAGTATGATAAAATTTCCTAATAAAACAAGCGCGATTAAACTAATACGCATGAGTGTTGAAAAGGATGTACCAAATGCTTGTAGATAATCCTCACCTGAAAAAACAATAATGTAATTGCCCATAGATTCTCTATCTATTCGGTAATAATATGTATTTCTATTAATCGTTTCTTCTCTTTGTTGCCCTGGCCAAATGCTCATCATTGAAACGACTTCAATCACGGTATGATTGCCATCTAACACATCAATATTACGATGTGATACAATCACGTAATCTCTGACAATAATGTATCCATTATATTCGGAAGTAGGTGGATTATTGGGATTTTGTCTAACATCATTTAAATACGCAGATAATTGAATCGCATTTTGTTCTTCTCTAATAGATATAAAAACACGGTTCATCGCAATGATAAAAATGAGACTGGTTAACAGCGTCACAATTGTAAACATAATATTGAGTTGCGTTGTTAACTTCATCTCTTTCATAACAAGCGATAACCAAATCCGTAAATCGTTTCAATTTTTAATTCAGGCATTTTATGTCTTAAGCGTCTTAAAAGGTCATCAACCACACGATCACTACCATAATAGTTATCGCCCCAGACGTGCTTTAAGATCTCTTCTCTACCAAAAGCAACATTCATATGCTTTAAGAAAAATAAGAGTAATTCAAATTCTTTATTCGTTAAATCAATCATTTCTTGTTGATGTTTGATTTCACGTTTTGTGACATTAATCTCATAAGCACCATAAGAAACCATCTCTGATGCTTGCATTTGATGACTTCTTTTTAAAACTGCTTTAACACGTAGAATAAGTTCACGTGGAGAATATGGTTTAGCTAGGTAATCATCTGATCCTAATTCTAGTCCCATAATTTTATCTAAGTCTTGATCTCTTGCTGATGTGAATATGATGGCTGCTGGACTTTGTTTTTCCTTTAATGCTTTGATAAGATCATACCCACTGATTTCGCCAGTAAGCATAATGTCTAAAATCCATAAATCTACTTGATCATTGATATGTTCCATTGCTGTTTCACCATCATGAAAAACAGTTGTTTCATACCCTTCTCTCGTTAAATACTTACGAATGATTTCAGCTAAATCTTTTTCGTCTTCAACAAAATAAACTTTCATATAATTACCTGCCTTTTTTTAAATAAAATAAGCGTGCATCAGCACACTTATTATATCATAGAGAAATAGATAGAAAGAAAAAAATGAAGTACCTATAGTGTAACAAAACACTGTGGGAACCTCATGTTTTTTTCATGTGAAATAATGTTATTTAATCACGTTAACCTTCATGTATGGCACTAAAACCTCTGGTATAGTGACAGTTCCGTCTTCGTTTTGATAATTTTCTAAGACAGCAATCATTGTTCTACCTACTGCTAAGCCAGAGCCGTTGAGTGTATGTACATACTCTGTCTTACTATCTTTTGTGCGCTTAAAGCGGATGTTTGCGCGACGTGCTTGGAAATCTTCAGCATTAGAAATGGATCCAATTTCTCGATACATATTTTGTCCTGGCAACCATACTTCTATATCGTATGTTTTTGCCATACCAAAGCCAATATCACCAGAGCATAGTTGCACAACACGATATGGAATTTGAAGTTGTTTTAAGACTTCTTCAGAGTTTTTTAACATCTCTTCGAGCTCATCATATGAATCTTCTGGCTTCGTAAACTTAATCAATTCAACCTTATTAAATTGATGTTGTCTTAAAATACCTCTTGTGTCTCTACCTGCTGATCCTGCTTCAGCACGAAATGCTGTGGTAAATGCACAATATTTAAAAGGTAAATCATCACCGTTTAAAATTTCGTCACGATATAAATTGATCGTAGGTACTTCAGCGGTTGGATTTAAATACCATGGTAAATCTATAGGTCCTACTTTAAAGGCATCTTCTTTAAACTTAGGAAATTGACCGGTTGCAAACATGCTTTTCTCAGAAACGATATAAGGTGGAATGATTTCTGTATACCCATGTTTAAGTGCATGTAAATCCATCATAAATTGAATTAGTGAACGTTCAAGTCTAGCACCTAATCCTTTATCTACGACAAAACGGGTGCCTGTAATCTTAGTAGCACGTTCAAAATCTAAAATACCTAGGTTTTCACCAAGTTCAATGTGATCTTTTACTTTAAAGTCAAAGACGCGTGGCGTACCTTCAACTCTGATGACAAGATTGTCTTGGTCATCTTTACCAATCGGTGTAGATGGATGCAATAGGTTGGGTGTGACAGATAGGATATCAAAAATGCGAAGTTCGATATCTTTTAATTGATCATCTAACGCTTTGATATCGTCTCCTAAGTGTTGTACCTCATTTAAAATCTCTGTTGCATCTAGCTTTTGTCTTTTGAGTTCACCAATTTTTTTAGATGCTTGATTTCTCTTTTCTTTCATGGATTCTACATCCATAATGATTGTTTTTCTTTCATTTTGTAAGTCAATGAGCTCATACAAATACTTAAAATCACCTTGACGATGTGATAGGTTATTTACAACTTCTTCGATATTCTCTGTGACAAATTTTAAATCTAGCATAATAATACTCCCTTCTAATTCTAAAAATATAAAAACGCCCATAGATTAAAATCTAAGGACGTATATGTACGCGGTACCACCTTAGTTCTAGAATAATTCTAGCCCTCAAAATGCTTTTAACGCAAGCCCTCGGGTGTGATTAGCACCACTCAAGAGTAGATTCATTTGATGTTTTGGATTACTCGCACCTATCGTAATCTCTCTTTTTCAAAACGATCAAATTACTAGTCTCTATCTTCGTGTTATTTTTATTATATGTGTTTTATCTCTAATTGTAAAGCAGGATTAACGTGCTTTATTCTTTAATAAGGCTTTTAAATCTTCTTTTAAGTCTTCTTTTTGAAGACCAAAATCGATAATGGCTTCAATATAGTCAATTTTGTTACCTACATCGTAACGTTTACCTTCTATATCTAAAGCATAAACAGATTCTTCATCCATTAATCTTAAAATCGCATCAGTTAATTGGATTTCGTTTCCTTTACCTCTTGTTTGATTTTCTAATAGTTTAAAGATTGTTGGTGTTAATACATATCTGCCACCGATGGCTGAACGCGATGGTGCATCCTCAACATTTGGTTTTTCAACGACACCTTTTAATGCAACTAGTGGTTTTTTAGCATCTTCTTTGGGGATGCAAATACCATATTTTGATGTATCTTTAAGTGCTACTTCCATCGTTCCTAAAATAGATGATTCTACCTTTTCATAAGCATCCATCAGTTGCTTTATGGCTGGTTTATCTTTACCTACATACATATCATCGCCTAAAAGAATCGCAAATGGATCATTACCAACAAATGCTTTTGCTTGCAATACAGCGTGTCCCAAGCCGAGTTGTTCTCTTTGACGAATGTAGTGAATATTAACATTTTTAGCAATTTCTCTAAGCATTTTATAATCTTCAGTTTTTTGTTTTGATAAAAGAATTTGCTCAAGTTCTAGATTGTAATCAAAATAATCAATGATCGCATTTTTATTTGAGCTGACAATCAGCAAAATATCTGTAATGCCGGCTTCAATCGCTTCATTGACAATGTATTCAATCGTTGGTCTGTCAATGATTGGAAGTAACTCTTTAGGTAATGCTTTAGTGATAGGCAAAAATCTTGTGCCGTATCCTGCTGCTGGAATGACTGCTTTTTTAATCATAAGTCCATCTCCTTTTTTTGTCCTTTAATGGATATTATATACGTAATGTAAATACCTAAAATAAATAATAATGCACCAATGAGCCATACATACCAAGCTGCTTGAAACACATTGTTTGATGTGTTTTCTTGAAGGGTGAAGAGTATGTTAAATGGCGATACAAAGACAATCCCTAAGATTGCTATGTAAAAATATACGCGATAAGATTTTAAAATAAAATACATGAATTTACCAATCACAACAAGCCCTACTAATACGCCTAGGATTAAAACAAGAAGTGTTGGTAGCATGGGTAAGACTTCTGTAAAATTGAGTGTAAGGATTGCTTCAATGAGATCCGATCCAATGCCAATCAGCAATTGGAAATATCCTAAAGCCATTAAAAGTGTAGCACCACTTAATCCCGGTGTAATGAGTGCGATTGCAGTAATTGCGCCAACCATAAAAACAACAAGGTAATATGTCCAAGAAGTCGTGTTGGATTCGTTTTCTTGAATGAATAGAAATAAAACCATTAAAAGCATTGCTAAACCCATCACAATATAATGGCTTTTTTTAAGTGGTTCTCCTTTGATTTCCTTAAGTAAGCTCGGTAGAGCACCTAATATAAATCCAATAAATAAGAGCGTCAAAGGAATGGGGAATTGTTCATAAAATAAACGGATAAATATAAACCCTAATCCAAGACCGATGATGATACCAATAATATACTGCCAAATCGATTTAATGGATTGAATAGGGTGCTTTGTGATATTGTTTAAAGCCTCAATTAAGTCTTGGTATATTTTTAAAATAGCAGCAACCATTGATCCACTTATCCCTGGTAAAATGCTCCCCATACCTACAAATATTGATTTTATGATTTTTATAAGATGCTGCATAAAGTTCCTCGTGTCTTTTTTGTGTATTTCTATGATATCAAACGACTCTTTCTATATCATTTCATTTGCGTTTGATTGTTTCTATTTTAACATATTTTAATGTGTCTTTGTTGTGTTATAATAGTGTCGGTGATATTATGCAAGAACTTATTGAAATATTAAAATATATTGTGCTTGGGATCATACAAGGTGTAACCGAAATATTTCCGGTTTCATCAAGTGGTCATTTAACGATTTTCTCAAGACTTTTTCAAATGAATCTAGACAATTTTACAACGCTTTTAATGATTACTAATACGGGATCATTTTTAGCTTTACTATTGTTTTTTAAAAGGGATGTGGGCACACTTATCAAAGGTACTTGGTGCTTTATCGTTCGAAAGGACGAGACAGGAAAAGAAGATTTCGTCTATGTCTTAAAATTACTTATCGCGATTATTCCAATTGGCATTTTTGGTTTATTTATGAAAGATCTTCTACCCAATGATTTATTATCTGTTGGTTTTTCATTAGTGGTTACTAGTTTACTTTTATATTATGTTTATCAACAAAGAGATATTCAATGGAAAAATGATGTGACATGGAAAAATGCAGTTGTTATTGGTGCTTTTCAAATGTTTGCCATTTTCCCAGGTATTTCAAGAAGTGGTATCACTATGACAGGTGGTCTAACTCAAAAGATTGAATTAAAAAAGGTTTTAAAGTTTTCTTTCTTAAGTTACATTGTGATATCCGTGCCTGTGTCACTGCTTGGATTATACGATGCCTTAGAGGCTGGAGAATCCATTCATTATTTAGGTTACACACTTGCATTTATCTTTAGTTTTATATTCAGCTATTTTGCAGTAAAATTTTTATATGAATATGTTAAAGTTAAAAACTTGATATATTTTGCGGTGTATTGTTTCATTGTAGGTATATTATCCATTATAAGTTATTTTGTATTTTAATAGATAAGAACGAACCACTTAGTGTGATTCGTTCTTTTTTTATTTGCTTGATATTTTCTTACGATAATTATAATCACTCATGACGATATCTTTGATATTAAATTTAGGTATCCAGTTTAAAATACGTTTCGCTTTTTCATTTGATGCTACAAGCTCAGCAGGATCTCCTGCTCTTCTTGGTCCTAACAGAACCTTTAATGGTGCAATGTCATTTACAGCTTCTGCAACTTCTTTTACTGTAAATCCACTATTGGAACCAAGATTCATGATTTCTGATGCGCCACCTTTTAATAGGTAATGTGCACCAAGCACGTGTGCATACGCTAGATCAGAGACATGAACATAATCTCTAATGCATGAACCATCTCTTGTTGGATAATCATCTCCAAAAATAGTTAAGTGCTCTCTTATGCCTAAAATTGCTTGGATTGCAACAGGTATTAAGTGTGTTAGTTGATCTTTCATCAAACCAATTTTAAGAGACTCATCTGCACCGGCAACATTGAAATATCTAAATATGACATAGTTAAAGCCATGTGCGCCGGCAACCCATTGAATCATTTTTTCAGTCGCTAATTTGGTTTCACCATATGGATTAATGGGCTTCGTTGGCATATCCTCATAACAAGTTCCTGATGCTTCACCATAGACAGCTGCTGTTGAAGAAAAGACGATTTTTTTAACATTTTTTTCATTCATGACTTCAAGCAAAACACGCACGCCCTCAACGTTGTTATAATAATATTCTAAAGGTTGTTCTACACTTTCAGGGACAACGATTTTAGCAGCGAAATGCATAACGACATCAATCTTTTCTTTATCAAATACATGTTCAATGTCTTTTTTTATGCGAATGTCACCTTTGTAAAATATAGCTTTTGGATGCACAAGCTCCATATAACCTGAGGATAAGTTATCCAGGATAACAACTTCTTGTCCATCTTTAATTAATTCATAAACCGTGTGAGATCCAATATATCCAGCCCCACCAACAACTAAAACACGCATAATTTCCTCCTAATAATGATTAAAAATATTTGTAATTAACCTATATATGATGACTTGCAATATCGTAAATATGGCTATAAACCCTATGAAAAAACCTAAATTATGAAAAATACCCTGAAAAATTAAATCCAATCTAAAAAATTGCCATGAATTAAGTCTTAAAAATCTACCAATATAAATGCCTATACTTGATAAAAAACATATAGTTATGATTAATGAGATTTGAATGATTGGTTTTTTGAATGTGCTTTCGATTTGTTTTAATGAAAAAACACCTAATAACGTTGCTTGAAATACGCCATAGATAATGATGAAAAAGAGTATCCATTCTTCTAATATAGCATGGTAAAGGTCTGGATATCTTTCAAAAAAATGACTTTCTTCAAAATGTATCACATCTGTTAAAACATAAAACGTATTAGGGAAAAACAGCACATACAATAATAGAATACCTATCAATACATAGATTGAACTATTTTTTTCATAGTTTTTTACATATAACAATGCAATTAAGTAGGGTATTGTAGCTAGTAATATGTTCCACCCTAAAAAGATGATTAAACCGTCATTTAAGATGGTACCAGTCAGTATGGCTATGACAACATATATCATAGATGATATAAATATCTTTTTATGATTCATGACCTAGACCGAATGATGTCATATATATATCTTTGATTATAATCATTAGTTATCAAAATATCTGATAACTGCTTAAATCTTAATATATAGTCATAATCCTTTTTTGGAATTGTGTAAGACTCAGGATATGTAATTCTCTTATTTCTCATCGAGTACATATAACCATCTAATACAACATCCATTAAACGATTGTCTAAAGCAAATGTTGGTTCGTCAGAAAGCCCATGAACACCAAAATAGGGATCATTTCCAACAGGTAAATTAAATAATTCAATCATTGTTCGATAAAGATCGACTTGACTTCTTACGAGTGGTTGTTCGCCTTTAAGTAAGCCCTGTCTAAGCTCATAATCGCCATAATCAATCACTTCATCACCAGGTACATAGATCCATGCTGGTACTTTTTGTAAAATTTTTCTTGTTTCAATCACTGATAATTCTCTATTAAATAATAAGTCTAGATCTTGATTTTTGATACCTGATCCATGATCGCTATAGAAAATATAAACTGTATTATCTAGCGTTTGAGATGATCCGTCTTCTGCAACAAAGAATCGCTTGAAGACATCATCCATATAATCCACATAATTAAGATAACGCATAGTAATTGATTGAAGAGGTCGATCAAATAAGTCAAATCTATCTCGATCGAGTGCATTTGGATCAAATTCAAAGGGTGTATGCGGCATCATCATGACTGAAAACATCATAAATGGTGTGTTATTTGATAAAAATGATGTCCCAAATCGATATGTTTCATCTGCAAGATGATAGTCGCTAATCCAAGGGCTATGATGAACTAACTGATTCGCATGATCATATATATAACCATTTTCAACGACATAGCCATCATTTATAAAATCCTCAAGCGCATAAAATGCATCAAATGTCATGAGGTCTGGATATACTTTGTCACGATTATAAAACTGTGCTTTATCTCCGTGGATAGCAAGTGTATGGTAATTGATTTCGTTAAAATATTGAGGAATGGATTCTAAATCATACGGTATATGATCAAACTCCCAGTAAAGTGTTCGATCTCCCATCGGGTAAAGTCCTGTCAAGACAGATAATTCGGCATCCGAGCTAACACCCATACCAACGTTGTTATAAAAATTAGAAAAGTAAAAGCTTTCATCTAGCAAACGATTTAAAAAGACAAGTCTTTCGTTGGTGAGATCCAACTCAAGCAAGAATGTATTGATAGACTCAAGATGAATTAAAACAAGATTTTTGCCTTCTAGAATGCCAGTAAGGGATTCTCCATTCAAGAGTGAGGCATCTATATATAAGTCATCAATTGTTTGGCTCAATAAAAGATCGTTACTGTAGGTCTCTTGATTGAAAAAATTCTGATAAGATGCTTTGTTTTTGTTATAAACTTGATAAGCATCATAATAATCATCATTAGTTTCAAGCTCTAAAAAAGTCTCTAAGTCTAAATCAAATGGTTGACCAATAAACTCACCTAAATAATAAGGATAGACGCCTAGATGCTGAATAGCAAACGTACTTTTTACAGCATTTAGGGGTAAGGTGTTTTTAAACTGTTCATAATATGAAAAGATTGCAGTGTATAGCGTAATAGCAACTATCAGTATGGCAGATAAAGCTTTTTTAGGTGTTACTCTAAAATAAAGCTCTTTAAGCTCTAAGCGATCTGATAATAAATATAAGGTGAGTAAAACAAAGAAGGGTAAAAAGACAATAATTCTATAATAGGTTATGAGTTCTAAAAGAGCTTGTATCAAAGTACCCATCGCAAATCCCTCTGCTGGGTTTTTAAAAATGGTACTTGCGGGTATTGAAAAAGCAGTCCCGAAAAACAAATTAAAAACGCCCATCCAAAAGATAAAGAAGTTTAGTAGGAATGTAAAAATGAGCAAAAACTTCATACGTGATTTAGCTTTCTTAATAAAAGTAAAAAAAATCGTGTTTACGAAAAAAAGAATAGAAAAATTACCGATAAATGCATTCATTTCTCCTAAGAAATTATGTCTAAATGGTGCGATATATCTGTTTAATTCTTGTATGGTCAGTACATAAGTATTTAATATATTTAGTAAGAAAAAGGCAATGATAAAAATAAAGTAACTATGCCATGCTGCGATTTTTTTCATAAATGCTCCCCTCTTTGTCTCATTATATAATATTTTAAACGGAATGATGAAAAAAAGCCATATTGAAAATCAATATGGCAATATGAAACTAAAATAATTGTTGTAGCATGGAGTCATGCATATGTTGAAAGTAAAAAAGGCCTATCATAAGATAAGCCATTTTTAATCAATTATTCATCGAATAAACTATCAGTTGTTATAACTTCTTTTTCATCTGTTTCGATTTCATCAGGAGCTAGAACTACTGCTTCAATCTTTTTCTTTTCTTCTTGAACAGGCATTGCTTCTTGATGGAAGTTTTCTTCACCCTGTTGAAGTTCTTCAATTTCATCTTGTCTAGGCACAAGTGCAATCGTTGATACTTTATGATCAGGTCTTAAACGGATAATTCTTACACCTTGAGTGGCACGTTTTGTTTGTGAGATTTGATCAATATGTGTTCTAATCACGACACCTTTATCAGATACTACAATTAAATCTTGATCATCAGAAACAGTTCTTAAGGTTGATAAACGACCATTTTTTTCAGTGACATTAACCGTCTTAACACCTTTACCGCCACGGATTTGTCTACGATATTCTTCAACGATAGTTCGCTTACCAAAGCCTTTTTCGGTAACTACTAATATTTCTTGTTGATCGTGATCCACGATAGCTACACCAACAACTTCATCATCTTTACCTAAGCTCATACCACGCACACCTGATGTGGTTCTACCCATAGCTCTTGCATCATTTTCATCAAAGCGAATCGCTTTACCATTGGATGCTCCTAAGATGATATCTTTCTTACCATCAGTGAGTGTAACATTAAGTAATTCATCATCATCTCGAAGATTGATTGCGTTAATACCGTTTGTTCGAATATTCTTATATTCGCTAATTTGAGTACGTTTAATGATACCTTTTTTAGTAACGAAGGTTAAGAAATCTGTTTCAGAATCAAAGTCTTTAACATTGGTAAATGATGCTAAAGTTTCATCCTTATCAAACTCTAATAAGTTAACGATTGGTAAGCCTTTAGA
Organism: uncultured Mariniplasma sp.; assembly: GCA_964655445.1. Classification (GTDB taxonomy): domain Bacteria; phylum Bacillota_I; class Bacilli_A; order Acholeplasmatales; family Acholeplasmataceae; genus Peloplasma. Next base: position 48,179 of record CAZZMZ010000005.1, read on the forward strand.
TTGTCTTGATCCTTCAGGAATTTGATAGCCTTTAATCTTATAAACGCGGCCTTTATTCGTGAAGAATAAATGAAAATCATGTGTTGAAGTCATCTTGATATGTTCAACGTAATCATCTTCATGAACCTTAATGCCAGACATACCGACACCACCACGATTTTGTGTTTTATAGTGATCAACTTTCATACGTTTAATATAACCATTATTGGTCACTGTGATGATGACATCTTCAACTGGAATTAAATCTTCATTTTCAATAGATAAGTCTTCGTGAAGATTAATTTCTGAATTTCGTGGTTCATTGTATTGTGCTTGAATTTGAGCTAATTCTTCACGGATGATACTTAGCTTTCTATCATGGCTACTGATGATATCTTTATAATCACCAATACGAACAATGACATCTTTTAATTCGGTTTCAAGTTTTTCAATTTCTAATCCTGTTAAGCGTTGTAGACGCATATCAAGGATCGCTCTAGCTTGAATATCTGATAATTCATAGGTATTAATTAAAGCTTCTCTTGCTTCATCGCCTGTCTTAGATTGCTTGATGATTTCAATCGCGTGATCAATATCATGAAGTGCAATGACTAAACCATTTAAGATATGTTCTCTTGCTTCAGCTTTTTCTAGATCATAAATCGTACGTCTTTGAACAACTTCAATTTGGTGATCTAAATAATGCTTAAGTGCATCCCTTAAGGTGACCATTTGTGGTTGACCTTTAACTAGACAAATCATATTGATGCCAAAACTTGTTTGAAGTTGTGTATACTTGTATAAATTATTAAGCATGACATGTGGATTTACATCACGTCTTAACTCGATGACAATACGCATACCTTTACGATTTGATTCATCGCGTAAATCTGTAATACCTTCAACGATTTTTTCTTTAGCGATTTCAGCGATACGTTCAATTAATGTGGTTTTATTTACTTGATAAGGAATCGCAGTAACAATAATCGTGTTTTTGTTTTTGTGAGATACGATTTCAGCCGTTGCACGAACAGCAATAATACCTTTGCCTGTTTCATAAGCTTGACGAAGTCCAGTGAGGCCTAAAACTTGTCCACCTGTTGGAAAATCTGGCCCTTGAATATGTTCCATAAGCTCAGTTGTTGTTATTTCTTCGTTATCCATATAGGCGAAGATACCGTTAATGATTTCTGTTAGATTATGTGGTGGTATATTGGTTGCCATACCAACAGCAATACCTGTTGAACCATTTACGAGTAAATTTGGATATCTTGCTGGCAATACAGAAGGTTCATGTTCAGAACCATCGTAATTATCGATAAAATCAACTGTATTTTTTTCTAAATCTCTAACGAGTTCTCCAGCGATTTTTGACATTCTTGCTTCGGTGTAACGCATCGCAGCAGCGCCATCACCATCGACAGAACCAAAGTTACCGTGACCATCAATTAAAGGCATACGGTAGCTAAACGGTTGTGCCATACGAACCATCGCATCATACACGGATGAATCACCATGTGGATGGTACTTACCAATAACTTCCCCGACAATACGTGCTGATTTTTTATGTGGTTTATCAGCTGACATGCCTAAATCATTCATCGCGTATAAAATACGTCTTTGAACTGGCTTAAGGCCATCTCTTACATCGGGTAGCGCACGAGATACGATGACACTCATCGCGTAATTTAAGAAGGATGTTTTCATCTCTGTCGAGATGTTAATCTCTTTGATGTAGCCTTCAGTTGTTTTTGTTGTTTGACTATAATCCATGTGCATCCCTCCTATACGTCAATATTGTTCGCATAAATTGCGTTTTCTTGAATAAACTGCTTTCTTGGATCAACTTCTTCACCCATAAGCATTGAAAATACTGCATCAGCATCCATCGCATCCTTTAAGGATACTTGAAGGAGTGTTCTGTTTTCTGGGTCCATGGTTGTCTCCCATAATTGTTCAGGATTCATTTCACCAAGACCTTTATAGCGTTGAATATTAGGTCTACCGCCCATATCGCTTAATGCTTTTTGAAGACCTTCATCGGTGTAAACATATTCTACACGTTTACCTGCCTGAACTTTGTATAAAGGTGGTTGTGCAATAAACACTAAACCTAAGTCAATGAGTGGTTTCATATATCTAAAGAAGAAGGTAAGTAGTAAAGTACGGATATGTGCGCCATCGATATCAGCATCGGTCATAATGACAATCTTATGATATCTTGCTTTTTCAGCATCAAACTCATCTCCAATGCCAGTACCTAAAGCTTGAATGAGCGATAAAATTTCTTTATTGTTTAAAATTTTATCGAGTCTTGCTTTTTCAACGTTTAACACCTTACCGCGTAGCGGTAGAATCGCTTGATATTCTGACTCTCTACCTTGTTTTGCTGAACCTCCGGCAGAATCACCCTCGACGATGTATATTTCAGATATTTTTGGATCTTTACTTCTGCAATCTGCTAACTTAGATGCAAAACCTAAAGCATCTAAAGGCGATTTTCTTCGCGTTGCTTCTCTTGCTTTTCTTGCTGCAATTCTTGCACGTGCAGCCATTAAGCATTTTTCGATAATAGCTTTCGCATCATTTGGATTTTCAAGTAAGTATCTTTCAAGTCCTTCACCAACGATTTGACTCGTGATTTGACGAACTTCTGGATTACCTAATTTTGTTTTTGTTTGTCCTTCAAATTGAGGATCCGGATGCTTCACTGAAATAATAGCAGTTAAGCCTTCTCTTGTATCTTCACCTAAGAAAGAATCATCTTTTTTAAGCATGTTATTGTCATTTGCGTATTTGTTTAATAAACGCGTTAATGCAAGTTTAAAGCCATCTTCATGCATACCACCTTCATGTGTAGGAATATTATTAGCAAATGAATATAAGTTTGTTGCATAAGAATCATTATATTGTAAAGCAATCTCTAAAGTGATGCCATCAACTTCTTTTTCAGTATAAATAATATCTTGATTTACGCGACCTTTATTACCGTTTAAGAAGGTAACATATTCTACAATACCACCTTCATAGTGATAAGCATTTTCAATAGGTACTTCGCCTCTTTTATCACTAATTGAAATCTTAATACCTTTATTTAAAAAGGCTAATTGTTGTACACGATTTCTTAAAATTTCATATTCATATACAAGTGTTTCTGTAAACACTAAATGATCTGCCTTGAAGGTTACAATAGTTCCTGTATGAGATGACTCACCAATTACATTTAATTGAGTTACTGGAATACCTCTTTCAAACTTTTGCTCATATCTTTTATCATCTCTATGGATTTCAACTAAAAACCATTCAGAAAGTGCATTAACTACTGAAGCCCCAACACCATGAAGACCACCAGAAACCTTATAGCTTTTACCATCAAACTTACCACCTGAGTGTAATGACGTTAAAATCGTTTCTACGGCAGGTTTATTCGTCTTTGGATGTATATCTACAGGAATACCACGTCCGTCATCTGTAACACGAACAACATCCCCTTTAAGGATTTCAATGTCAATCTTAGTTGCATAGCCAGCGAGTGCTTCATCAATTGAATTATCAATAATTTCCCATACTAAATGGTGAAGCCCTCTAGATCCTGTACTTCCAATATACATACCAGGACGTTTTCTAACCGCCTCTAATCCTTCTAATATTTGAATATTCGATGCATTATAGTTTTCCATGTACTTACTCCTTCGTTAAATGAATCATTTGAATGTGCTTAATTTCAATTGGTATCGCACTATTCATAATCATTTGATGTTCTTTTGGTAACTCGTTTAAAAAAATATGTTGTCTTTCTTGGTCTAATTCACTTAAGACATCATCTAAAAGTAAGATGACTTGCGTGTTCGTTTCCTTTTCAATGAGCTTTAGAAGTGCTAATTTAAGGCACACAACCATTAAACGTTGCTCCCCTTGAGATGCATAGCTTTTGGCATCAAAACCGTTAAAACGGATGAAAAAATCGTCTCTATGAGGTCCTGCTAAAGTGCTTTGATATAAAATATCTTGTTTTTGATTTTTATGTAAGTGTGCTTTAAATGCTTTTTCATCAACATCAGGCTCATAAATAAGCTCTACTTCATGTGATGAAAATCTTTGATAAACAACTTTGAAATATTGATTGAGTTCACGAATCAACTTTTGTCTTTCGTTGATAATTTCAATACCAACTTCAAATAATTGCTCACCTAATATATTTAAAAATGTATAATCGTCTTCTATATGGATCTTTTTTAAAAGGCTATTACGTTGCTTTAAAACTTGTTTATATGTGTTTAAATATCTTAAATATGTTTTATGAAGCTGCATCCATTCCAAATCCATAAATTGTCTTCTAGTTTGTGGTGCACCTTTAATCAAATCTAAGTCAAGAGGCGAAAACATCACTACGCGCAAATGTCCAATAAAATCACTAATTTTTCTTTTTTCAACACCGTTAATTAAAGCTCTTTTTCCTGTTTTAGAAAAAATCACTTCATAACGATCATCATCTGTCCAAATCTTAACGTGTGTGAAAGGCTCTGATCTTTGAATCATTTCCTTTTCATCGTTAGCACGATGTGACTTTGTTGTTGCTACAAAATATATAGCTTCCAAAATGCTTGTCTTTCCGCTGCCATTTGGACCATCAATATACACAAAGGGTTTTTCAAAAGTAAGTTCTATATCTTTATGATTTCGAAATTGTCTGAGTTGAATTTTTCGGATCACGTACAATCACGTAGCTTTCATTTCCAATTTGAATGTAGTCACCTGGATATAGTTTTTTACCACGTTCTATGCGTCTTTCTTGATTTAAAAGAACCTCGTTTTCATATAAAAAAAACTTGGCTTCCCCTCCAGAACCAATATGATTGGTGGCTTTTAAAAACTGTCCGAGTGTGATGTAATCTTCATAAATTTGAAATTTTTTCATATAAATCCCCTTTGTATCCTTTTATATTATATCATAATATAAAGGAAAAAACATCATTTTTTACGTTTTTTTTAGTGATAAAGTCATGACTTTAGGCAAGCATAAAAAAAAGCCTTAGATTTGAAATTAAGGCTTTTAATGAGATTAGTATTTTAATCAATACGTACAGGTAAAATGAGATGGAGTAAATCTTGATCGAGTTCACCTTTGATCACAAACGGCTTCACTTCACCAGCAAATTGAATGATAATTTCTGAGGAACTAAATGATTTTAATGCTTCAACTAGATACTTAGATGAGAAGGCAATTTTAATCATTGGACCTGTCACATCAGAAGAAGGAATAATCTCTTCGTTTGCATCCCCAACTTCTGTATTGGTTGAACTGATTTCAACTATTTTATCAGCTCTTAAGTTGAGTTTGATAATATTATAATTTGTTTCACGATCTCTAGGAGATAAGAGTGATACACGTTCAACAGCTTGTAATAATTCTTCTTTGTTAAATGGAATTGTTACAGGGAATTCAGTTGGAATAATTCTAAGTGTATCTGGATAAGTACCTTCGAGTAATCTTGTTTGAAACAATATTTTGTTCATTTTAAATAAGACTTTATTTGGGTTAATAAATAATTCAACATCATCATGATAAGTATCTAAAATTTTATTGAGTTCATCTAAACTCTTATTAGGAATGACGATATCAAAATGTTTACTATGTGTTCTTAACTTCACGTTTTTTTGTGATAAACGGTATGAGTCAGTTGCAACACAGTAAAGATGGTTATCGTGATATTTGAAATTCACGCCTGTTAATATAGGACGTTTTTCAGAATTAGCTGTCGCGTAGTTTGTTTCTTTAATGATTGTTTTAATAAGCTGACCATCTAAAACAATTGGATCATCTAAATCTAAAAAATCAATTTCAGGATAATCTTCAACATCCATAAGACGTAATTTAAATTCAGAGCGATCTGCTTTAATGACGATAAGTTTATCTTCAATGAGTGCAAACTCAACTTTCTCTGAAGAAATCTTTCTCATAATTTCAACCAAATAGCGTCCTGGAATAGCAACTTTACCTGGTGATTTAATGTTTAAGCTTTTATCATCAATAAGTACTTGAATAGCTACATCAGTATTGCTAGTCGTAAGTAGCATATAATCTTCATGTACTTCGAACTTAACAGCATACAAAATTGGTAATGGTGTTTTTGTTGGAAGTCCTTTTGATGCGATTAATAGTTGGTTTAGTAATACATCTCTATCGACACTGAAAATCATAATATGGCTCCTTTATTTTTTTAGTTTTATCTTTAAGTTATTGTTGTTATAAGTGTGGGCTTGTGGATAAATATAGTAAATGGCTTTATACTGCATTTATTATACCATATTTCCAACATTTTATACACACTTATTTTTTTCCGAATGTGTCTATCTTTTTAATGATTGTATCAACAGCAAGTCTTAAGGAAGTGTCTTGTTTTAAATCATTATCAATCTTCTCGCAAGCTGCTAAAACAGTTGAGTGATCTCTATCACCAAAGAGGGAACCAATCGTTTTATAAGGAATATTATATTTGCTCTTTATTATAAACATTGCGATATGTCTAGGTAATATGTATTTAGAATGTCTTTTCTTACCAATTAAATCTTCAAGTGAAATCCCATAAAAGTCGCTTACAATCGATTGAATCTTATCATAGTTATTTTCATTTAATGTATCTGACTTACGTTTTGTTTTTAATAAAGGCTCTAAAGCTTCATTAGCTGTTTCTATAGTTAAATCAAAGTTGTTAGTTAAACAATAGAATAAAACTCTTTTTAATGCACCTTCAAGCTCTCTAATGTTTGTAACAAAGGAGGAAGCAATAAATTCTAAAACTTCCGTTGGAATATCATGAATATCTGATGATTCAGATTGAAGTTTTCTCTTTAAAATTTCAATACGATGCTCCAAATCAGGTACTTGAATGTCAACTGTTAAGCCAACTTCAAAACGAGAAGTTAGACGCGTCATAATGTTTTTTAATTCAGAGGCTGGTTTATCAGATGTGATGACGATTTGTTTATTTTGTTGATATAAATAATCAAAGAGTTTAAAGAATTCCATTTGTGTTTTTGTCGCACCACCCATAATTTGGATGTCATCGACAAGTAGAATATCTATATCACGATATTTTGCATTGAAATCGTCCATTTGCTCTCTTTTTAAAAGATTTGCAAAGTCCTCAATAAAACCATCTGCTTTGACATATAAAACCTTTTTATTGATATCTTGATCTAATATATAGTTACCAATAGCTTGCATTAAGTGGGTTTTACCTAATCCTACATCACCAAAAATGTATAAAGGGTTTGCTACAGCACCTGGTTGATCAGCAACCTTCATTGCCATCCTAAATGCGAACATATTACTTTTACCTACAACAAAATTATCAAAAGTATAGGTTGCATTTAGATTACCTGGACGATATTTTAAAGATAAATTACGTTCTGGACTCACTAAAGTCTCTTCAGGAACGATTTCACTCTCAGTAACGAACTTAAAACGGATAGGAGATCCGTGGAATTTTGTCGCTAAATCATTGATTTTATTGATGTATAAGCGATTGATCCTATTTTTAATGAATTCATTAGGGACCAATACGTATACATGATCATTGGCATACTTGTGCACAGATGTCATTGGCTGAAAGACTTCTTGAAAAGTTTCCTCGTTAAAAGTCGATTCTAATTCTTGTAAAATCTTCGCCCATAATAGATTATAAGTATTCATTGATACGTACCCCTTTAATAATTTATTCATAGAATAACACAAATAGAGGTTTGTGATGCAAAAAGTTATCAACAGTTTTTGTGGAAAACTATAAGACATATTTTGTGGATAAGTGGGAAACATGTGGAAAACTAGAATTAATGAACATCTTTATAAGGCCAAAAAGTGATTTTACCAAGTTATCCACATACCCCCATTTTTGTGGTTAAGTTATCCACACTCAATGATGAATCTTTACACAAAAAGAGACGAATATATCAACAAAAAAAATCATCCTTTTTTTTCTTTCTCTTTTTTGATAGAAAAAGTATGTTTTTGGTTGACAAAAATAGGGTCTTTTAATATAATGAAAAAGCATGGTTTCGCAAGAAAGGTGGTTTTATTTGTGAAAAGAACTTATCAACCTAGTAAGCTAAAGCGCATCAAGACTCACGGTTTTAGAGCTAGAATGGCAACTGCTGGTGGTCGTCGCGTACTTGCTCGTCGCAGATTGAAGGGCCGCGCAGAATTAACTGTTTAAAATTGAATCCTTATTTTAAAAACACTTGGATTACTCGTTTAAAATAATAACTTATGTTATTTTTTGAGTAATCCTTATTTTTTTAAAACTATGAAAAAAAGATATCGCATAAAGAAAAGTAGCGAAATCGATGCGATCTTTAAAAAGAAAATGGTCAAAGGTGACAGTTATTTTGCCGTCTATCAATCTGAAGACGAGCATGCTTTGCATTTTAGATTTGCACTTTCCATTGGTAGAAAATATGGAAAAGCTGTTGATCGTAATCTCGCAAAGAGACGTGTACGCATGATTGTGAGTGAATTTAAGGACCAATTTATTAAAAATAAATTGTTTGTCATAGTCATTAAACCGCAATCAAGCACATTGTCCTATCAGGACATGAAAGAAAAATTACACATTTTATTTCTAAAATCTAAGTTAATGGAGAACGAACATGAGTAAAAAGATTTTATTTGTGATCATGATGGTTTTTCTTGTTTTAGGTCTTGCTGCATGTACAAGAGAGGATACAACTGCTACTGTGATTGTATCTAATACACCTGTTGGAACAGAAAGTACAACATCCACTGGTGTTACCTATGACAAACTCGTTTATGATCATACTGAAGCTACCAATAATATTTGGTGGGGACAAAATGGTTTATCTTATTGGATCTTAAAGAAGAATGGTACTGCTGAATTGGTTCCAGTTGAATCATCAACAGACATTACCGTATCTTATTCAGATAATGCAGATGGTGTTAGAACCTACACATATGCTGTTTCAAGTATTTCTTCTACTTTCCAAGTATACATTAAGCCAGAAACAATTGTAGGAAACGATGATGATATCGTTATGATATCTTATCAATTTGAACAAGATGCTATTTTATATCAAATGGGACAAGATTTTAATCCAGAGGGTATTAAGATTTATGTGGTTTATAGAAATGGCGATGTAGAAGTCTTAGATGGAAAAGATGTTGCAACACTCTTTGACGATGGCGGCTATGAGCCACTTGGAGAAGATGGATTCAATAATCAAATATCCTATACAGTGAATTTTACTTACGAAAATTTTGAAGGACCCGAGATTACAGTCTATGTATCTGGTGGAGAAAGACCTATTTCAACAAAAGATGCTAATTTTTTTGACTGGATCTTAGTGATTCCAGTTGCGTTCATTATGAACTTCTTTGCAACCATTTTTGGTAATAATTTCGCATTAGGTATTTTATTTACAACTGTAGTTGTACGTACACTTGCTTGGCCTATTTATGCAAAGAGTAACGATATGTCAATCAAGATGAATTTAGCACAACCAGATATGCAACGTGTTCAAGCTAAATATGCAACTAGAAAAGATCCACAATCACAACAACAAATGCAAATGGAAATGATGCAAGTTTATAAAAAGCATGGTATTAACGTCTTAGGCTGTTTATTCCCATTCTTGCAAATGCCAATCTTTATTGCAATGTTTGGTGTTGTTAGACGTATTACTGTTGAAGGTGGTATGTACGCATCAGGTGTAGCAAATACGAACTTTTTAGGGATCAATCTTGCAAATCAACAAGATGGTATCATCGGTATGGTATTAGCTGGTTTAGTTGGAGCAACCATGTTTATCTTGCAAAAGATTTCCATGAAAAAACCAAGTTATGCAAAAAACACAGCGAAGCATAATCCAAATCCACAAGCAGAACAAACAGAAAAGACTATGAAGTTTGTGTCATATTTCATGGTTGTCATGATGGCATTCGCTTCGTATCAAAGTAATGCGCTTGCGCTTTATTGGATTTTTGGTAACATTTACTCACTTGGACAAACCATGGTGAATAGAAAACTCAATGAAAAGAAGCACGAAGCATTAAAACAAAAACAATTACTGGGGTGATTTCGATGTTAAAAAAAGTAGAATTTGAAGCAAAATCTCTGCAAGAAGCTGAAAAACTTGCTGTTGATCATTTAAAAATTCAAAAAGATAAGATCAAATTGACCGTTTTAAAGGAAAAGAAAGGCTTATTAGGTATTGGTTCTTCTTCTTTATATGAAGCAACACCTAATGTTAATTTAGCTACTGAAGGTAAAGTGTACCTAGAAAGCATTTTAAAGACTATGGAAATTACATCACGTATGGAAGTTAGAACTTTAAATGATGGCACAGAAATTCATTATCATGTCGAAAGTGATGAAAATGCACTTTTAATTGGTCGTGAAGGTCGCACACTTTTAGCACTTCAATTCCTTTTAAGAAATTATTTAAATGTTTATGTAGATGGTCACTTAATTGTTTCTTTAGACATTGGTAATTACCATGAGAATAGAAAGAAGCAATTAGAAATACTTGCAACTAAAACAGCTAAAGAAGTTGCACAAACAAAAATTGCGGTTAAATTAGACCCAATGAATGCGTTTGATCGTAGAATTATTCACACAAAACTTTCTGAATGGCGTGATGTAATCACTGAATCAGAAGGTGAAGGTGAAGAAAGAGCATTAGTTATTAAACCAAAAAGGTAGTCATTGACTACTTTTTTTTGTATTCAAAGACATGATGTTTCATCTAAATCATGATATAATGTATACCACAAGCTGAGGTAACATATATGATTTTAAACGCACAATTTAAACGAAAAAAAAGAAGAGTAAAATTTAATCTCAAACGCACCATAAAGACCATCATCCTGCTCATAGGTATGGGTATTTTATATTCTTTAGGTGTCGCAATCTCAGAAAACATTCAAGCAAATCGAGCGATTGAAGCATTTAAAGCACGCGCTTTGTTTGAGTATGAAGAAACCATCATGTATTCAGCTGGTGTAGAACAAACAAGAAGATATTATAAAGTTTCACGTGAAACATCATATGAATTAGAGGATACGCGCAGTGTGTTTTATAATGACACAAGAAAATATCTAGGGCAAAAAGGTGATATTTTCATGACATCTGAGTCACCATTTCCAAGTAATAAACCTATTCACTGGTTCATCAGCTATTATTTTGGTGGGCATGCAGCGATTAATAATGGTGAAAATCGTTTTATTGAAGCAGTTGGATTTCCTGATGAGGATGAAACACTGTTAGATATCATCATGCATCCAGGTAATGTACCACATGATTTATCAGTAACAGTCAATAGATCAAACACAAATTATTGGTTAAATCCAAGATATCGAACAGAAACAGACAGGGATTTCCCTTATTACGGCACACGCTATAGAAATCACTTTGTCGGTGTTAGAGTCAAAGGTGCTACTTCAGATATGATTGATGGTGCTGTAGATTATGCAAGAGATAAAGTCGATTTCAACTTATATAATTTCTTATTTTTCTTAAATATGGAATACAAATATTATTGTGCAGATTTAGTGAGTAGAGCATATCAATCTGTCATGGTGGAACCAGAAAATCAAAGACTTTACTCTAGATCCTTAAATGATGACGGCTTTATTACGTCTATTAATGACATTTTGCTATCGAATGAGACATATATTACGTTTTATGTTGAGTATATCGATGAAGTTGCGCATATTTATTATTTAGAAGATATCTTATAGGGGGTATATTATGGACTATGTATTACTAGGGCTCATTGGATTTTTAATCATATTTCAGGTCACATCATTCCTTTATCTGAATAAAAAACAAAAGGAACCCATTGATTTATCAGACCAAAAAGAAATTCAAAATGAGCTTAAAATTTATCTCTCAAAGGAGTATGGTGATTTAAAACTAGAGCTAAACAAGCTCTTAAACGAATCCCAAAAAGCCGGACAACAAGACTTAAATACCTTTAGAGATAGCATGATGGTTCACATTGAAAGACAACTTAAGGCGATTAATGACCGTGTTGATGAACGTTTAGGTAAAGGTTTTGAAGATACCAAAGTTACATTTACAAATGTGATGGAACGCTTAGGTAGAATTGATGAAGCTCAAAAAAAGATTGAATCACTATCTAATGAAGTTGTATCACTCAATGTGTTACTCACAGACAAAAAATCAAGAGGCATCTATGGAGAAGTACAGCTATATCAACTACTATCAGCTGTTTTAGGTGACAACAAGGAACTATATGATAAGCAAAAGACTTTATCTAATAGTTTTATAGCTGACGCGATTGTTTATGCACCAGAACCTGTAGGCTCCATAGCAATTGACTCTAAATTCCCGCTAGACAACTATAAACGCATGGTGAATAAAGATCTTGGCGAGCTCGATCGAAAACAAGCAGAAAAAGATTTTAAAAACGATATGAAAAAACATATCAATGATATTAAAAACAAGTATATTATTCCAGGAGAAACAAGCGATCAAGCAATCATGTTTGTGCCTGCTGAAGCGATTTTTTCAGAAGTCCACGCGAACCACGAAGACATTGTTCAGTATGCTAACTTAAATAAGATATGGATTGTCTCACCTACGACGTTAATCGCGACACTTTCGATGATTCAAATGGTAGTTAAAAACATGGAAAGAGACAAACAAACCGGCAAAATCGTTCAAGAGCTTAGAAGTTTAAGCGAAGAATTTACACGTTATATCGATCGTTGGGATAAACTAAAAAGATCCATCGATTCTGTCTCTAGGAGTGCTGAACAAGTACATATTACTTCAACCAAGATTAACACCAAATTTAAACATATATCAGAAGCTAAGTTTGATTTATTAGATGTCGAAGATGAGATAGATGATATAGAAGACGAAGAGACAGACATTTAATTGACAATCATAAGTAATCACGCTATAATAATGACATAAATCGATGAAGAGAGAGTAATCATCTTAAATCTTTTCTAGCGAGCTGGTGATGGTGAAAGACCAGTAAAAATAGATGATGAAGAACACTTGGAGAGATGAAAGAAATCTAGAGATAGACAGTAGACTCATCCGTATGCTCGCGTTAAGAGTTTTAAAGGGCTAGAAGTCATTCTAGAACTAAGGTGGTACCGCGTATTTTTACGTCCTTAGATTTATATCTAGGGGCGTTTTATATTTAATTTGACAGCTATATAAAGGCTAAAAAGGAGTTTATATGGAAACAACAGTTAAAAAGATTTACCGTGAAACAGATAGTCATTTAAAAAAAGAAATCACATTATTTGGATGGGTTAGAAATAACCGTGCACAAAAGGAATTTGGATTTATCAATTTCTCTGATGGCACGTTTTTCGAAACGCTTCAAATCGTTTATGAAGAACAAAAATTAAATAACTTTAAGGATGTTCAAAAAATCAGAGTTGGTAGTTCAATTCTTGTTAAAGGAGAGCTCATTTTAACACCAGATGCTAAACAATCCTTTGAAGTGAAGGCTTCACATGTTGAATTACTCGGCGATTCTGAAGAAAATTATCCGATTCAGCCAAAAAGACATTCAAGAGAGTTTTTAAGAGAGGTTGCTCATTTACGCATGAGAACCAATCTTTTTCATGCTGTCTTTAGATTAAGAAGTGTTGCAGCAATGGCGATTCATGAATTTTTCCAATCGAGAGGATTTATTTATACACATACACCGATTATTACAGGTAATGATGGTGAAGGTGCAGGACAAATGTTTTCTGTTACGACACTCCCTTTAGATCAAATCCCTAAAACTGAAGACGGGAAAGTTGATTTTAAGAAGGATTTCTTTGGTAAAAGCACAAACTTGACAGTGACAGGACAGCTTGAAGCTGAAGCTTTTGCATTAGCATTTAAAGATGTGTATACATTTGGACCTACCTTTAGAGCAGAAAATTCGAACACACAAAGACATGCATCTGAGTTTTGGATGATTGAACCAGAAATGGCATTTTGTGATCTAGAAAAAGACATGAAGGTTGCTGAAGACATGGTTAAATTCATCATTAAATATGTATTTGAAAAGCTTCCAGAAGAAATGGTCTTCTTTGATAAGTTTGTTGAACCAGGATTAACAGACCGATTACTTAAGGTTTTAACATCACCTTTTGCAAAGGTTACACATAAAGAAGCTATAGATATTTTATTAAATTCAGGTGTTAAGTTTGAAAACACACCTAAACAAGGACAAGATATCAATACAGAACATGAAAAGTATTTAACTGAAAAACACTTCAAATCACCTGTATTTGTGATTGATTGGCCTAAAGATATTAAAGCATTTTATATGCGCTTAAATGATGATAAGGAAACGGTCGCTGCGATGGATTTACTCGTGCCAGGTTCTGGAGAGCTCATTGGGGGTTCTCAAAGAGAAGAAAGACTTGATTACCTGATCAAACGTATGGATGAAATGCATGTACCTAAGGATGATTTATCATGGTATATCGATTTAAGAAGATACGGTGGATGTGTTCATGCTGGATTCGGTATGGGATTTGAGAGATTACTGATGTATCTATCAGGTGTTGAAAATATTAGAGATGTTATTCCGTTCCCAAGAACGCCAAAAAATTGCGAATTTTAACAAAGATGCCTTAGAAATAAGGCTCTTTTTTTATCTTTTCACTTGAAAACGTTATCATACAAATTTACATTTAGACATATATACTTTTTCTAATTAGGTGTTATAATGAGGGCGAATAATACGATGACAATTAAAAGGAGAACATGTATGAACGAACATGCTCGCATTACGAGTGAAAAGCTTGCTCTTTTTTACGCAGCCCTCGAAAAAAACAAGGTTCTACCAGGACCTTTGATGCCTACACTCCATGACGCGCAACACATCTTCGGCTATATTCCTCTATCTATCCAAAAGATTATAGCCAGTGAACTGAACGAGAGTATTGCAAAAATTAACGGTGTCGTGACATTTTACGGCAATTTTTCTGTTAAACCAAAAGGAAAATGCACGATTGGCGTCTGTCTAGGGACTGCATGCTATGTAAGAGGCTCACAAAACATCATGGACACACTAGAGGACTTACTTAAGGTTAAACAAGGTGAAACAACCAAAGATGGAGCATACACCTTAGTAGCGACCCGTTGTATAGGTGCGTGCGGATTAGCACCAGTATTTTCTGTTGGTGATCAAATCATTGGAAACGCAAACGTACAAAAAACAAAACAGTTCATCCAAGATATGAAGGGTAAAAACCATGAAGCTCAGTGAACTTGTTAGCTTATATGACTGCAAAGTCTATACAAAAGACTTATTTCAAGATTTAGAGTTTAAATATGCTTTTTGTGCAGATTTAATGAGTGATGCTCTCATGATCTTAAATTCAGTTCAAGACGATACCATTTTAAAAGAAACGATTTTAATTACAGGATTAACGACGAATCAATCCATTCGTACAGCTGAAATGCTTGATGTAAGAGTCGTTCTTTTAGTTCGTGGGAAAATACCTTCTTTAAAAGTTGTTGATTTAGCAATTGAATCAAATATTATACTTCTTTCTACAGAACACACGATGTTTAATATCAGTGGATTGCTATATGAGGACGGCATAAGAGGGATAACATATAATCACTTATGATCCAAAAAGAATATCAAATCATTGCTAAAAACTACGATTTAGCAGGTAGAGCATCAAGTGATATCAAGCGAACACTTGTAGCTCTTGATTTTCCAAAATCCTTGATCAAGCGTGTGTGTGCAGCATCATATGAAGCAGAAATTAATACTGTCATTCACTCTTTTGGTGGATACGCAACATTTTTTTTAGATGATGAAAAGATTGTATTAGAATTTTATGATGATGGGCCTGGTATCCATGATTTAGATTTAGCTATGACTGAAGGTTACTCTACAGCAACCGAATTAGATCATAAAAATGGGTTTGGTGCAGGTATGGGACTGCCTAATATCAAACGCTCAAGTGATCATTTGGAAATACATTCAAGCATTGATGGCACACATCTCATCATTATTTTCTTTTTAGAATCATGATGATTAAAAATGTGCTTAGTCCCAAGTATCAACTACTTACCGATAAAACTTATTTAACCAACACTTTTATGGGCTGTTATCAGACAGATTTACTATCTCAAGCGATTAAAAGTGCTGAAGAAAAAAATATACTTATAACGATTATTGCGCATCAAACGACTATTGCTGTTGCAGCTCTATTAGATTTACCTCTTATTATCATTTGTGAATCTAGTCATGTCTCTTTAGAAATGATTGAAAAAGCAAATGAACATCATATCACGATACTTAAAACACCTATGAAATCCTATGAAGTCATCTTAGATCTATTCAAGAGAGGTATCATCTCATGATCTATTTTTATGATTTACACATCCATTCTGTGCTTTCACAGGATGCAGATGAACTCATGACACCTCATAACATATTTAATATGGCCTATTTAAAAAAGCTCGATATCATTGCTGTAACAGACCATAATTCTTTAAAAAACATACCGATTTGTGCAAAGATATCTGAAAGCTATGACATCCTTTTCATACCTGGCGTTGAGATATCTGTTAAAGAGGGTTGCCATATCCTTTGTTATTTTAAATATGTTCATGAAGCAATGGCATTTGACCAAATCTTAGAAAAGTATTTGGATAAAAAACCATATGATCAAGCTATATTTGGAGATCAAGAGATGACTGATATTCACGACGAAGTCATTGAAGTCATACCATATGACTTGAGTCAAACTTTAGATTTATCGATTGAAGATTTAAAACGATTGTTAAACCCATATGAGCATCTTTTGGTTTATGCCCATATCGATCGTAAAAAACACGGTGCACTTGAATATTTCAAAGAAAAACCATTGAATGCCATCGAACTCACTGAAAAAAGCAATCCTGATCACTATCAGTCTTTTAAAACCATAAGAAACTCAGATGCACATACGATTATACATATGCTAGAAAGAACAAAAGAAAATCAAATCAAGTTAAAAAACTTAACCATGGATGATTTTTTTGAGGTTTTTAATAAACATGATTGATTTAAGCAGTTACTTATATGATTTAATTCAAAATTCAATCCAAGCAAAAGCAACTTATATCTTTTTATCGATTACTTGGGGAAGTAAGATTAAGATCCACCTTAAGGATAATGGATGTGGTATGGACGAAGAGACGCTTATAAGAGCACAAAGTCCATTTTATACAACTAGAACAACAAGAAACGTAGGATTAGGCATTCCTTTGCTTATGTTACTCGCAGAACAAACAGAAGGTACTTTTAAAATCACATCTAAAAAAAATAAAGGGACCGATGTATATCTTACGATGAACAAAAAAAGCATCGATTTACCACCAATCGGTGATTTAGGGGATATGCTATATGCTTTAACCATTCATCAAGACATTAAGCAGTTTGTGTTTAAATCAATAGGAAAAAAGACATATACATACCATGCATCAATCATAAAAAAAGAATTTAAAGATGTGCTTTATGATCATAAAATCATGCACGCACTCATTCAATTTATGAATCAAGAAATTACACTTTCAAGAGGTGACATATGAAATCATTAGAAGATTTAAAGAAATTAAGAGATGAAGCATTAAAAAAGATGGATGTAAGACATGTTAAAAACGGTTTTCGCATTCAAATTGGCATGGGAACATGCGGTATTGCATCAGGAGCAAGAAACATTTTGAAAGTTTTTATCGAAGAAACATCGGTTCAATCTTTAAAAAATGTAACCATCACACAAGTTGGATGTATGGGTGAATGTGCCTATGAACCTATGGCTGAAATCATTGACGAAGACGGTCAATCTTTTGTGTATTGCAATTTAACTGAAGCGATTGTAAAAGAGATTGTCCAAAAGCATTTGATGGATAAAGAACCAATCCAAAGACATTTACTGTCTCAAAGAAAGGGGTAAGAAGTATGTTAGAACGAATACACGTACTCATCTGTGGTGGGACAGGATGCTTAAGCTCACATGCTAAAGACATCAAAAAACAATTTGAAATAGAGCTAGAAGTCTTAGGATTAAAAGATGAAGTAGGTTTAATCATGACAGGGTGCTTTGGTCTTTGTGAAAAGGGACCTGTTGTGATTTTATATCCAGACGAAACTTTTTATGCGCATGTTACACCCAAAGATGTTAAAGATATATGCGAAGAACACATTTTAAAAGGACGTATTGTCGATCGTTTAACCATTACGAATCCCCTTAATAAAACACAGGTTAAAAATATCAATCAGCTTGTATTTTACGCTAAACAAAAGCGTATCGCTTTAAGAAACTGTGGTGCGATTGATCCAATGAATATCTATGAATATATCGCAAAAGACGGTTATCAAGCATTAGGACATGTTCTTATGAACATGACGCCACAAGAAGTTGTTGACGAAGTCACACGATCTGGTTTAAGAGGTCGTGGTGGTGGCGGGTTTCCAACAGGTAAGAAATGGCAATTTACAAAAAATACTGTAAGCTCTCAAAAATATGTCATTTGTAATGCAGATGAAGGTGATCCAGGTGCATTTATGGATCGTGCGATTTTAGAAGGAGATCCACATTCTGTCTTAGAAGCTATGGCTATTTGTGGATACGCTATTGGCTCTAACCAAGGATACATTTATGTTAGAGCTGAATATCCTGTAGCTGTTGAAAGATTAGAAATCGCGATCAATCAAGCAAGAGAGTTGGGTTTATTAGGAAATAACCTATTTGAATCGTCATTTAGTTTTGATATTGATATTAGATTAGGTGCAGGTGCGTTTGTATGTGGCGAAGAAACAGCACTTATTCAATCTATTGAAGGTGGTAGAGGTATGCCACGCTTAAAGCCACCTTTTCCAGCAATTAAAGGGTTATGGGGATATCCTACTAACGTGAATAACGTTGAAACATTTGCAAATGTACCAGTGATTTTCTTAAAGGGAGCTACATGGTTTAAATCCATTGGTACTGAAAAATCAAGTGGTACAAAGGTTTTTGCATTAGGTGGGAAGATTGTTAATACAGGTTTAGTTGAAGTACCTATGGGAACTACACTACGTGAAGTGATTTTTGATATCGGTGGTGGTATACCCAATAAACGCAAATTCAAAGCCGTACAAACCGGTGGTCCATCAGGTGGATGTATTACTGAAAAGGATTTAGATACTAAAATTGATTTTGAAAATTTAACTGCATTAGGTTCCATGATGGGCTCAGGTGGCATGATTATCATGGATGAAGATAATTGTATGGTCGACGTAGCTAGATTCTATTTAGATTTTACAGTTGATGAATCCTGTGGTAAATGTACACCATGTCGTGAAGGCACTAAGCAAATGCTTGACATCTTAAATCGTATTGTTGAAGGATACGGTACGATGAAAGACATCGAAGAATTAGAAAAACTAGCTTATATGGTCAAAAACACATCCTTATGTGGCCTTGGCCAAACGGCACCTAACCCAGTATTATCGACACTCAAACATTTTAAAGATGAATACATTAGCCATGTCATCGATAAAAACTGTAAGGCAGGTGTTTGTAGAGAACTCACACACTTTGTCATTGAAGATAATTGTATTGGTTGTGGAAAATGTGCAAGACATTGTCCAGTAAACGCGATCACTGGATGGATGAAAACTAAACATGTCATTGACTTAGACGCATGCATTAAATGTGGTGCATGTAAGATTGCATGTCCTGTACACGCGATTTCAAGTCAAAAAATAGAACAAGAGGTATTTTTATGATTTCCAATGTATATTTAAAAATCAATGGTCAACCGATCATCGCGAAATCAAATGAAACCATTTTAAAAGCTGCTGAAAATCATGGTATTTTTATACCTAGACTATGCTTTATGGAAAATATTCATGAAGAAGGTAACTGTCGCGTATGCTCAGTGAAAGTCAACGGATCACATCAATTAAAGCCTGCTTGTAAAACATTTGTTGAAGAAAATATGGACATTATCACTGATGATTTAGAGATTTACGAGACTGTACGCATGAATTTACAACTACTGTCACATAAGCACCAATTTGAATGTTTTAACTGCTCTAGAGAAGATGACTGTGAGTTTTTAGAGCTTCTTAGAAGATATTCTGTAGAAGATACATTATCTCATCTTTATGGGGATTTAGGTTTACCCCAATACTTTTCAAATTCATCAGGTGCGATATCTATTGATTCAGCAAAATGTATATTATGTGGTAGATGCGTGAGTGCTTGTGAGCACTATACAGGATTAAATATCTTAAATTACAATCATAGAGGTACAGAAACCTATGTTGGACCAGCATTATTTCATGCTTTAGAGGATAGCGGATGTATTTATTGTGGTAAATGTATACAATCTTGTCCAACGGGAGCTTTAAGAGAAAAAGATGACATCAAAAAAGTTGAATTCGCTTTAAGAGATCCTAGTAAAACCTTGATTGTTCAAGTGGCACCATCTGTGCGTGCAGCCCTTGGTGAAGCGTTTGGATTACCGATTGGCACAAATGTTGAAGGTCAAATGTTTAAAGCCTTAAAGGAACTTGGTTTTGATGAAATTATGGACACTAATTTCACTGCGGATTTAACCATACTAGAGGAAGGCACAGAGTTTATCAGTCGTTTGAAAAATAACGGTCCATTTCCTATGTTTACATCATGTTCACCAGGATGGATCAATTATTTAGAGCTTTATGAACCAGAGCTTATTCCTCATGTTTCAAGCTGTAAATCACCACAACAAATGGCAGGAGCACTGATTAAAACACACTATGCAGATAAATTAGGATTAGATCCTAAAAACATCGTTTCGGTAGCCATCATGCCTTGTGTTGCTAAAAAACAAGAAGCAAAAAGACCAGATATGGGTAGAGATGGTTATCAAGATGTGGATATTGTGTTAACAACTAGAGAACTTGCTCGTATGATTAAAAGAAGAAAATTAGATTTTCCTAATCTTGAACCCATAAAACCATTTGGCTTACTCGCATCATATACAGGTGCAGGGAACATTTTTGGTGCAACAGGTGGCGTGATGGAAGCGGCCTTAAGAACAGTCACTGAGATACTTGAAGACCGTGAAACGCCTATTGATTTTAAGGAACTACGCGGTAATCAAGACATTAAAGAAGCGACATATATGATTCAAGGCAAACCTATTCATGTAGCCGTTGTTCATGGTGGTAAAGCAATCCAAACATTCATCGAAGAGATGAAGACAAGTAAAAAGACGTATCATTTTGTTGAAGTCATGGGATGTACAGGTGGTTGTATCAATGGTGGTGGTCAGCCTATTCAACACGCAACTGTGCAAGAAAAAGTGGATATTAGATCATTAAGAGCTTCTGTGCTTTATCAAATCGATGCAAAAGAAAGCATTAGAAAATCACATTTAAATCCATTTGTCAAAGCACTATATGCAGATTTTTTGGGTCACCCTAATTCACATAAATCTCATGAGCTATTACATACACATTACGAAAAGAGACAGGCTTATCAAGATGTTAAGTAGAAAGTTTGTTTTAATGCTTTTGATATGTGTCAGTTTACTTATTTCTGCATGTCAAAAAAAAGATCAGATTCAAATGATTGTACCCTATGGTAGCACACATATAAGTCAAGTTCATTTGATGGATAATGACATATATCAAAGAGATCTTGTATTAGGACCAGATCCACTCATTGCAGCATTTGGTTCTGAAGATTATGATGTTATTTTTGCACCACTTATATTAGGTGTAAAAATGTATCAATCTAAACCAAATTACAAGCTTTTAGCAACTATCATTGAAAGCACATTTTATTTAGTAACATGTAATGATAGAGTGAGTGAACTTGAAGACATAAAACATCAAGAAATTATCATATTTGGTAAAGGTCAAACAGGAGATATTATCACATCTTATGTGCTTGAGTCGTTAGATATTGAAGTCAGTAAAACATATGTAGATTCGCTTTCTGATGCAGCGATATCTTTTATCAGAAATGAAGAAAAGATTGTGCTTGTTTCAGAGCCGATTTATGCGAAGTTAGCACTGCTTTATGATGATATAAAAACGATTGATATCATGAGTTATTATCGCGCAATATCAGGTATTGATAGTGTCCCACAAGCTGGTGTTTTTGTCCATGAGAGACTGTCACACGAGCAAGTTGAAAAGCTCTTAAACGATTTAAATGATGCAGTGGATTTGCTTTATGATGATATTGATTTATCCCTCAGAAACATCAAGAAAGATGATCCTAACATGGATGAATCCATATTTATTAAATCGTTAGAAAGCAACTATATATCGCTTTATGAAGCCAATATAAACAAATCAAATATAGAGAAATATCTAGAAAACATCTTATTATTTAATCCAAATATAATAGGTGGATCTATACCGCCTGATACATTTTATTGGAAGTGATTTTGTTGAAAGCTTATCAAAGACATCTCATCAACTTCATCATGTTTTTAGGCTTGTGGTTTTTGTTTTATGAAATGATTAATCATCCACTGATTTTTCCACATCCAAGCCACGTCTTAAAAGCCTTTTTTAGTATACTCACTGAATCTATGTATCTCATCTCTATTGGTATGACTTTTATGAGACTAATTTCAATCATTTTCGCAATTTCAGTACTTGCTATAAGTTTAGGATTTTTCATGGGTAAACATCACCATGCTGAAGTGTTTTTCAGACCTTGGTTTACGGGTATAAAAACTGTTCCTGTCATTTCCATAGTCATTATTATTTTAATCATTTTTGGGCCATCTTTAGCACCTTGGATTATTACCTTTATGGTCGTTTTCCCCATCATATATCAAGCAACATTAGAAGGGATGCATCATATCAATAAGGATTTACTTGACGTGTTTTATTTAGAGCATGCGCATTTTAAAGAAAGCATTATGTATGTCTATTTACCGCTTCTAAAAAACCATATTATGCTATCTTTATTACAGTCCTTTTCTTTAGGTTTGAAGGTGCTGATTATGGCAGAATATTTTGCTCAGACTAAATATTCAATCGGCAGATCTCTTTTTATAGCAAAATCAAACATCGATTATGCCTATGTATTTGCATGGACAGTCATCATTGTCCTTTGCGCAATCTTACTAGAAACAATTATTTATAGAGTCCAACATCATCTTTCAGATTGATGATTTAGACGAAAGATTCATCTCCTTTTCTTAGATGGATCTTTTTTTAATTTTCTCTTGAAATAAACATAGTTTATGTTAAAATAGTTTCATGATAATAAACGATTGGTTTAAATATACTAAACAGGAGTGCCTTTTCTATGGAAAAATTAAAATTATATGGCTTTAACAATTTAACCAAAACATTAAGTTTTAACATTTATGATATATGCTATACACGCAATGAAGAAGAAAAAAAAGCTTACATCGAATATATTGATGAACAGTATAATTCTGACAGGCTAACATGTATTTTAACAGAGGTTACACGCATTATTGATGCGTCTATTTTAAACGTTGCCAAGCAAGACTACGATCCACAAGGTGCTTCAGTCACACTTTTGATTGCTGAAGAAAAAGTATCTGATGAAAAAAGAGATCCTTCTTGTAATGGTGGCGATGTCTCAAAAGATTCGGTTGTGATGCATCTTGATAAAAGTCACGTCACAGTTCACACATATCCTGAATCACATCCAGATCAAAACATTTCGACATTTAGAGTAGATATCGATGTATCAACATGTGGAAAAATCTCTCCAATTAAAGCACTTAATTATTTGATTCAAAGCTTTGACTCAGATATCATCATCATGGATTATAGAGTGAGAGGATTTACAAGAGATCTAAATGGTCAAAAGCATTATCTTGATCATGACATTAATTCGATTCGTGATTATATCGATGGACAGACATTATCTAAATATACAGCAATCGATATCAATCTTGATCACTCAAATTTGTTTCATACGAAGATGATGCTAAATCATTTTGTATTAGATTCATACATTTTCAATGTAACAAGTGATGATTTATCCACATCAGAGAAACAAAAAATCAAGATGGACATCAATCAAGAAATGACTGAAATCTTTTATGGCATGAATATGCCACATATGAAGGAGGAAAAGTAAATGGCTTGGTTTACTGAAAAATGGACACCACACGTCAATTTTAGTATTGAAGTGAAATCACACCTTTATCATGAACAAACACCTTATCAAAAGCTTGATGTGTATGATTCCAACGAATTTGGTCTCTTTTTTACACTCGATGATATTATGATGGCAAATGAAAAAGATGAGTTTATCTATCATGAAATGATAGTGCATACTCCGATGAGCATACATCCTAACGTCAAAAACGTATTAGTCATTGGTGGTGGTGATGGTGGTTCTGTGCGTGAACTTTCAAGATATCCATCCATCAAATCCATTGATATGGTTGAAATTGATGAGCGTGTTGTCAAAGTTTGCCAGAAATATTTCTCTTACCTAACTTCAGGTCTAAAAGATGAGAGAGTTAACTTAATGTTTGAAGATGGCCTTTTGTATATTCAAAATACAAAAAAGATGTATGATTTAATCATTGTTGATTCCACAGATCCCATCGGTCCAGGAGAAGGCTTATTCACACAAGCATTTTATCAAGCATGTTATGATCATTTAAACGAAGACGGTATATTGATAAATCAACATGAATCTCCATATTTCCTAAAGGAAAGACTAGAAATGAAACGTGCACATGCGAAGATTTTTAACCTGTTTCCTATTGCAGAAGTCTACCAAGCATTTATACCGACATATCCTTCTGGACATTGGTTATTTGGATTCGCATCTAAGAAATATCACCCTATTAAAGATTTCCAAAAATCGAAAATAGAATCACTAGGGTATGAAACGCTTTATTATAATAAAGATATTCACGTAGGATCCTTTGCTTTACCTAACTACGTCAAAACTTTATTAAATGAGGTCAAACAAACATAAAACACGAAAGTGTTTTTTTGTTTTAGTCATTTTATAGGTCTTTTTGAATTGACAAAACAGGTCACACATACTATAATATGATTACCCCTAAAAGCGCTTTCAAGTGTCTTGTTTGAAAAAATTGAGTAAAAATATGTTTCTAAACTATGTCACTTCATTGTTTTTTGAACCGTATTATTATATAATACACATGTTGAGGTGAGTAGTCGATGTTCCAAAAACTAATTACTATTCAAACGAATCAAACGAAAACGAGATCTATCGTTTTTTTCATATCTAAACTATAGGGTGCTTTTGGGAATCAAGGGTGCTTTATTTTTATTTAAAAATAAACAAATATATAGTTTAACAAAAGGAGAAAATATACAACATGGAGATTAGATTAGAAGGTTTAACCAAAATCTTTACGGACAAAAACGGTAAAGAAACAGTTGCGGTAGACGATCTATCCATAACAATTCCTTCGGGAAAACTGATTGGTTTATTAGGACCATCAGGATGTGGGAAATCAACCACACTTTTTATGATTGCAGGGCTTCATAAACCATCAGGAGGAAAAATCTTTTTTGGAGATGATGATGTCACAAGACTTGCTCCTGAAAAAAGAGGTATTGGATTAGTTTTCCAAAACTATGCACTTTATCCTCACATGACAGTACGTCAAAACATTATGTTCCCGCTTGAAAACATTAATATTAAGCGTGAAGAGGCATTAGAACTCGTTAAAGAAATGGCAAAACTTGTTGGTATTGAAGATCAGTTAGATAAAAAACCAGCACAATTATCTGGTGGACAACAACAACGTGTCGCAATTGCTCGTGCACTTGTTAAAAAACCACGTGTACTATTATTAGACGAACCGCTATCAAACTTAGACGCACGTCTTCGTCTTCAAACAAGAGAAGAAATCAAACGTATTCAAAGAGAAACAGGTATTACAACCATTTTCGTAACACATGACCAAGAAGAAGCTATGAGTATTTCTGATCAAATGGTTGTGCTTGATTTTGGTGTTGAACAACAAATGGATGCACCACAAGATATGTATAACAAACCTAAAAATCTTTTCGTTGCTAAGTTCTTAGGTAACCCACCGATTAATGTTTTAGAAGGTAAAGTTAAAGATGGTAATATCATCGTAGGTAAAGACACAGTCATCGGTAAAACAAAAGCTAAAGATGGATCATATACTATTGGTATTCGTCCAGAAGATTTTAAAGCAGATGAAAATGGCATTAAAGTTGACACGATTGACGTCGAACATATCGGTCGTGACACGATGATTCGTTTCATGATGGGAGAAACTCAAGTCAGAGCACTTGTTGATTCTGACTCTGTAGAAGGCAAAGAAGAAATAGCTTTAAGCGTCAAAACTCATAAAGTTCACTTATTTGATAAAGAGAATGGACAAGTGGTCTTATGATGAAATCACTCAAACTATGGTTGAGTGAAGCCACATGGAAGTTCCGTAACTTTACAAGAAGATACACGGGGCGCATTACAACCTTTTTCGAAAAAAGACGCTTAGGATTTATGATCCATTGGCCAGGTTGGCTAAAAGCAATATTCTATCTACTTCCTGCATTACTCCTACTAGGTGTATTCACGTTCTTCCCAATTTTTAATTCATTTTTTATTTCCTTTTTAGAAGGCTATAACATTCAAACTGGCGAATTTGATGATTATACCTTGATTGGTAACTATCGCTATATCATTTTAGAAGCAACTGGTTTTAGACAAGCTGTTATTAATACAGCACTCATCGTAGCAATTACTGTGCCAGCAACGATTTTAATTTCATTATTTATTGCAGTTGCACTCGCATCGGTTAAACCCTTAAAGGGATTTTTCCAAACAGTTTTCTTCTTACCATATATTACAAATACAATCGCGATTGGTTTAGTATTTGCTTATATGTTTAGTGGTAATGCGAACACCATTGGTACGACCTTAGGTTTAGCAAACCAAATTTTAGGATGGTTTGGTGTAGATCCAATCATTTGGCTTGGCGCAGGTAATGCTGCTGAAGGTATCAGAGGAGCAACCTATTGGACAGCGATGTCAGTCATCTTAATCTATACAATATGGAATGGTTTAGCATTTAAGATTATCGTCTTCCTATCCGGTATCCAAGGTATTGATAAGCAATATTATCAAGCTGCACAAATTGATGGTGCATCTAAATCTAAAGCCTTAAGACGTATTACAGTACCTCTTATTTCACCGATGATTTTCTATATTTTAGTCACATCAGTCATTGGTGGCTTTAAGACTTATACATCTGTTGTTGCGATTATTAACCCTGAAGGTTTAATATCCTATGGTGCTGATGGCACAATCAACTTAAAAACCATCGTATTCTATGTTTATGACTTTATTGGCATGGCCGGAACAAATGGTATGATGTCTTTTGCATCTGCTGCGGCGATTATACTATTTGTAATTATATTATTCTTCACGATTATCCAACTTCAAGTTGGTAAACGTCGTGTACACTACTAGGAGGTTATGACGATGAAACGTATACCTAAAAAGATCAGACTACTAGACGTCATAGCAACCATTATTGATTGGATTTTTGTAGTTGCAGCAATCTTTGTTGTCTATCGATTATTCAGTATTCTTCAAGTACCAGACGTTATTAGTGAAGTGATTATTAGAGATTATGAATTCCTAGGTTTCACACTATCTAGTAGTCAAGTTAATTTATGGATTTCTATTTTAATTGGTTATTTGCTTGTGTTCTTCCCAACAGCAATTGTTAATACCAAGCGCTTAAGAAGTAAAGACTTAGTAGATATTGATGAATGGACATATCGTACACAATTTCTATATATGTTTATGAGCTTCTTTACATTCAATATATTTTCAGCAGTATTAAGATATCTTGTTGGTATGCAAATCAAAGTCATTTATGATGACAAAGGATTTGTCTTAACCATGAAGGATTTATGGCAAAGCTTTAAAAATATCTTCAAAGCTGAAACCTATCAAAAGATGAAGGAAAAACGTCAAAAGCGTTTAGAAATGTCAGATAGTCAACACGATTTAGAAAGAGTTACAAAGGTAGAGTTCTTCAAGACAGTCGCTAGACTTGTCTTAACGTACTCATTCTTAACACTTTTTGCACTCTTCATCTTCATTCCATTCTATTGGATGATTATTACAGCACTCAAAACATATGAAGAACTAAACACTGCATTAAATCCAAGATTCTTTATTGGTTTATCAGAGATGCAATGGGTGAACTTCAAGGTTGCCTTAACACGATTTGACTTTACAACATATATTTTAAATACAGTTTATGTAGGTATCATGTCAACCATCGGTACGATTATTACAACCGTACTTGCTGCATTTGCATTCTCAAGATTAGAATTCAAAGGTAGAGACTTCATCTTTAGTGTGTTACTACTCACGATGATGATTCCTGGTGAACTTTATACCATTACAAACTTTATTACGGTAACTAGATTAGGTTGGTATGATTCATTCTCAGCTTTAATCTTCCCATTTATGACTTCAGTGTTCTATATTTTCTTCTTAAGACAAACATTTAAGCAAATCCCAGATAGTTTATATCGCGCTGCTCAAGTGGATGGCTGTGGAGATTTCAAATATTTAACAAGAGTTATGATTCCAATTGCTAAGCCAACAATCATTACGATTACTATTCTTTCAGCAATCGGTGCATGGGATGCCTATATTTGGCCACAATTAGTGACACCATCTAGAGAAAACTGGTTAATCTCAGTAGCTCTTAGAGGAACAAGCTTTACGTTAGGATCTGGTTCAGATGCAAGACCTGTTTATAATATGCAGCTTGCTGCAACAGCACTTGTTACTGTGCCACTCTTAGTGATTTTCTTCCTACTCAAGAAATATATTATGTCAGGTGTAGGCAGAAGCGGTACAAAAGGTTAATCAACTGAAAACATTCAGTTTTGATAACATAAAAAAAACAGATACATTGTACAAGGAGGAAACAATGAAGAAAATATTATCAGTTGTCTTTGTTTTGTTAGCAGTCTTAACGCTTTCAGCTTGTGCTCAAAGACGTGATCAAGCACCACAGATTTTAGGTGTTGATGCAACGAAGACAATTCAAGTAGGTGAAGCCTTTGATCCAATGGATGGCGTCACTGCAGAAGACCGTGAAGACGGTGATTTAACAGACAGTATTACAGTAGATGGTTGGGAAGAAGGGGACGAAAATTCTCCTGGTAGTTATGACATCATCTATTCAGTAACAGATAGTAATGGTCAAACAACACGTGTGACTTTAGTGTTAACCGTTGAAGGTGATGTACCACTACCATCAATTACTGGATTTAATGCAACACCAACATTCTACATCGGCTCAGGTACATATGATCCACTTCAAGGTGTGACAGTCACTGACCAAATCGATGATGAATTAACAGCTGAAGTACTTGGAACTTATAATCTTGAAGTGCCAGGCACTTACACCATTCGTTTACGTGCAACCAATAGCGCAGGTGGACGTACGACTGTAACCATTATTTTAACGGTTATGGAAAGTCCAGTACCATTTGAACTTACAACTGCACCTGTAACGATTACGTTATGGCATGCTATGGGTCAAGAAAACACCGCATTACTTAACAAGTATGCACGTTCATTCGAAGCTGAAATGCTTGCAGAACACGGTGCAAATGTCACTGTTGTGATTGCAGAAAGTGCTGGTAACTATAATACTTTAAGATCTAATATGATTAATGCGATTACTGCAGGATCATATCCAAACTTAGTTCAAGGTTATCCAGACCATGTGGCTGAATACTTAAATGGTAAGGTTGTTGTTAATCTAGATCCATATATCAATTCTGATAATTGGGGCTTAAATGGCGATGACGCATTTGAAGATATCATCGAAGCATACCGTGAAGAAAACAGTCAATATGACCTTAATGGTACATTCTACTCATTACCATTTAACAAGTCTACAGAAGTTATGATTTATAATAAGACTGTATTTGATGCATTAGGATTAACGCCACCAGCAACATGGCAAGATCTGATTGCTATGGCGCCAACATTAAGAAACCATGCTTATGCAAATGGTCAAACAGCAAGCACATTTATGCCAGCTGCTTATGACTCTGATGGTAATGCATTCATTACATTTACACGTCAATTTGGTGGTCAATATACAGCAATTAACTTCACAAACATGAGAGGCCAATATTTATGGCACACCAATGCGAACACATTTAGTGCAATGCAATTTTTAAAGACAAATAACAATGTGATCACATTACCTAATTTCTGGGATCAAGATTATGCATCGACACCATTTGTGAATGGTCAAGTTTATGTAACTATTGGTTCTTCAGCAGGTGTACGCTATAACATTCCTGGTGGATTTAACGCATCTAATCCATCATTAGGCACAACATTCCAAATCGGTGTTGCACCAGTACCATACAATGCAGATCGTCCTAATGATCGTGCTGTGATTCAACAAGGTACAAACGTATCCTTATTAAATAAAGGCGATCGTCAAGAACAACTCGTTTCATGGTTATTCTTAAAGCACTTAATTAATACCGAAAACACAATGGATTGGGCAATCAATACTGGTTACTTACCAGTTAGAACAAGTGCGTATACACATCCAACATATACATCATTCTTAGGACAATCTAATAACGCGATTGCGATTACAGCACTTGCTGCATACCAACAATCAGCATATTTCTTCTATGATCCAGCATTTGTTGGTTCATCAAGAGCAAGAACTCAAGTGGGTATTGCATTAGAACGTATTTTATTAGGTGATGGCAATATTCAAGCTGCACTTGATGAAGCATACGCTGAAGCAAACTTAGGCGGTTCATAAGATTTACTTATTTAAGGGGTTATCGTGCTTGGTATGGTAACATGCCAAGCACATAAACATAGTTTTCAAGCTTTTAAAAAAATATAAATGGAGGAAACAAATGAGTAAAAAATTTAGTTTTACAAAAACATTATTTACACTTTTAATGACTTTACTCTTGACGTTAACACTTGTCGCTTGTGGCGATAATGATCAAGATTTAGTTGATGAAGCTGTAGATACTGTTTCAATTGTTTTTGCGACAGGCGATAATGCAAACTCTGTCACTCAAAATCTTAATTTACCAACGACTTTAGCTGGTGATATTGAGATTGCTTGGACATCAAGCAATACTGCAGTTATCGCAAATAATGGTACAGTTACAAGAGGATTTAATGATGTAACAGTGACTTTAACAGCGACTTTAACAAAAGGTGATGCGACAGCTACGAAAGATTTCACAGTAACTGTTAAAGGTCATGATGTGGATGCAGCTTTAGCAGCAATCACAATCACTGGTGCATTAACATATAATGCTACAACTCAAATCTATACAGTAAATGGCAATATTACTTTACCAGCTACTGCAAATGGTTTAGCTGTTACATGGGAATCTACTCAACCAGCAGTTATTTCTAATGCAGGTGTTGTAACGCGTCCAGCTTATGGTCAACCAAATGCAAACGTTGTCTTAATTGCATCAATTAACAGCGTTGAAAGAGAATTCACAATGGTTGTTCCTGCAATTACTGAAAAACCAGCTGCACTTATTTTAAGTGAAGCAAGAGATGCATTACTCCTTTCAGGTATTAGTGACGGTGTTACTGGTAATATTACTTTACCAACCGTTGTAGGTACTGAAGGCGTTACAGTTACTTGGTCTTCAAGCAATACATCTGTGGTTTCAAACCTTGGTGTTGTTGTTAGAGGAGAATCAAATATTACTGTAATCTTAACAGCTACCTTATCTTTAGGTGCTGAATCAGTGACTAAAGAATTTGAAGTTGTTGTTATTGCAGCAACTGATTATGTCATCGTTGATACAATTGCTGAAGCAATTACTTTATCAGGTAATACAACTGTTGAAGAAATTTACGTTCAAATTAATAACGTTACTTTATTAGGAGTATTCCCAGATGGTGCAACTTTCATTGATGCAACTGGCGTCATCCAAGTATATGATACATTAGGAAAAGTTTCACAAGAGGGTAATCCACTTGTTCCTGGTCAAGTCTATAATTTAAGAGGTGTTACTTCATTAGGATTTGGTGCTTATCAATTATCTGCAAGATCTGGAGCTCCAGTATTATACTTTGAGTCAGATGGTGCTGCAACTACTCCAACGCCTGTTGTTGTAGGTTCAGTAACAGAAATGTTAGCAAACCATACAGTTCCAGTAGCAGGAACACCACTCTTTGCACAAGTATATCGTTTAACTGCGAAAGTAAGAATTCAAGGTACTGGTAATTATGATACAGTATTTGTTGATCCTACTTATGATGGTGGAGATATCCCAACTGCAGCAAACTCAGCAGCTACTTTAGACGGAGTTGTTGTTTATTACAAATCAAACAAAGCAGCATTTGACAATTTAAATGGTCAAGTTGTTACATTTGATTTGGTTCTTTATGGTTATAGAGATGATAGAACAGTGTTCTCTACATTATTCTATGGTACTGTAGGTGACATTCAAACATCACTTGATGATACTCAAACAGTTGATTTTGTTGGAGCTTCATTACCAACATTATTACCAACTGAATTCTTAGAAGCTGGAACCATTAATTTGCCATCTTCACTACAAGGCGCAACCATTACATGGTCATCAAATGATGAAGTTCTTATTAACACATCAACTGGTGCTGTTACATTACCTGAAGATGGTCAAACGGAAGTAACATTGACAGCTACAGTAGTTAAGGGTGAAGTTTCTAAAAACTTTACAGTCAAGATTAATGTTGGACCACTCGAAGTTTCAACAATAGCTGAAGCTTTAAATCGTCCAGATGGATCTAAAGTTTGGATTGAAGGTGTTGTGACAGGATTCTCATACTCTCCATTCTTTAAGAACGCTGATTTCTATGTACAAGATGAAACTGGCGGAGTTATAGCTTACAGAATGGCTGAATTTGTTGGTTCTTTCGATGTTAAAACTATCAAAGTCGGAGATATCGTTAAACTTGTAGGTTACATTGGCACATCTAGCCAAGGATATACAAGAGTTCAAAACTTTATTGAAGGTGAAATTTTATCATCAGGTAATCCATTTGTTGCTGTTGAAGTTGGAACTGAAACAAATGTGTTCGCTGATTTCAAGGGTCAATATGTTTATGCAACAGGTACTTTAGCGGCAAAACCAGTTATTAGCACATCAAACAATGATAATTCAGTCATTGTAAATGTTACAACCGAAATTTCATTTAAATTATATATAAATCATCCAGGTGATATGGATCCTGCAATTAGACAAGCAATTATTGATAAACTTCAAGCGCTTGAAGCGGGAGACACTATTTCTGCAATGGGACCACTTATGTGGAATAATGGTCCACAAATCGTTGTTTATACGGCTAACGATATTTATGTTGGTGGATATGTTGAATTAAATGACGCAGAAAAAGCACAACAAGCTGCAGAATTTTTAACAGTACCAATAGAAGTTGAAGCTGCTACAACTCTTAATTTAGTAACAGCTGGTGCACATGGTTCTACAGTAGTGTGGACTTCATCTGACGATGCAGTTATTAATCCAACAACTGGTGTAGTAACATTACCTGCATCAGGAAACGTAGATATAACATTAACAGCAACTGTTACCGTGGGTACAGAACAATATGTTAGAAATATCGTTGTTACAGTTGGTGAAATTATTCGTCCGATTAGTGAAGTTAGAACACTTGTTAATGGTCAAATTGCTACAGCACAAGGACTAGTTACAGTTTCAACAATAGGAACTAATGTTAGTGCATTTATACAAGATGAAACTGGTGGCATTAATGTATTTATATCTAATGCAACACAAGCTCAAAAAGATGCTTTTGCTGTTGGTAATATTGTTAAATTGAGAGGAACGATTGCTTTCTTTAATAATCAAATTCAATTTGCCACACCATCTTTAGTAGAACTTATTAGCACGGGTAATGCTGTTACTCCTATTGTAGTTGCATCGATTTCTGAAGCAGCTCAATACGAAGGCAAATTGGTTTCAATCACCGCTTTCTTAAAAGTTGCAGGTGCTACAAGAGCATCTTCAATCGTTGATGAAACAGGTGAGTATGAGATTTATTTTAACACTAGTGGAGATGAAACAGTTTTAACTGGTATAGCAGCAGGTACGGAAATTACAATAGTTGCCCCAGTTGGAAGAAGAAATGATTATACTAGATTATTAGTTTATTCTCAAACAGCAGTTACTGCAGGTTCATTAGGAACTGAAGCAGAACTTGGTGCTGTTGCTGGTGCATTATTCGTTGAACCAGCTGACAATGCTGAAGTGGTTGCTGATGTGACTCTTCCAACATCTGGATTATTTGGTTCAGTTGTAACTTGGGTTTCTGACAAACCAGCGGTTATTTCTAATGCGGGTGTGGTTACACGTCCAGCATCTGATGCAGCTGATGAAGTTGTTACCTTAACTTATGAATTAAAGATTGGTGAAAATCTATATGCAACTGGTACAGTTGTTTATACAGTATTAAAAGAAGAACCAACGCCAGTTGGTGGAGAACAAGTTGTTTACACAACAGGTTTTGAAGTAGCTGACGGATTTACAGCAGCAACAGTTTATAACAATAATGCTGAAGTGTTAACTGGTCCAGTTGATTTCCAATGGGCAACTAGATACGGTTCACCTTCTACAACATCACCACTTATTGATGCAATGTCATTACAAATGAGATGGTATAGAGCTGCAAGTGGTTCACATACAACTGATCCAATTTATACCTATACAAATTTTGCTACTGCATATGCTACAAAAGTTACATTCTTTGCAGCTAATGCAACTGGTATGAATGTTGAAGTTACGATTTCAGTTGACGGTGGTACTAACTGGATAGCTCCAGAAGTATTCACATTAACAACAACAAGTACTGAATATACTTACTTAGTTCCAGAAGTAAACCAAGCAGATAACGTTATGTTTAAATTCACAATTGTTGTACCAGATCCAATGCCAACAGCAGATGGTAGATTATATTTAGACAATGTAAATATTTATGCTGATCTTCCAGTAGAAACTGAAGTTTTTGCAACAGGATTTGAAGTAGCTGACGGATTTACAGCAGCAACAGTTTATAACAACAATGCTGAAGTATTAACAGGTCCAGTTGATTTCCAATGGGCAACAAGATATGGCTCACCATCTACAACATCACCTCTTATTGGTGCAATGTCATTACAAATGAGATGGTATAGAGCTGCAAGTGGTTCACATACAACTGATCCAATTTATACATATACTAATTTTGCAACTGAAGCAGCAACAAAGATTACTTTCTTTGCAGCTAATGCAACTGGTATGAATGTTGAAGTTACAATCTCAGTTGATGGTGGTACTAACTGGATAGCTCCAGAAGTATTCACACTTACTACAACAAGTACTGAATATACATATAACGTTCCTGCCGAATATCAAGCAGAAGAAGTAATGTTTAAATTCACAATTGTTGTACCAGATCCAATGCCAACATCAGATGGTAGATTATATCTTGATGATGTCAAAATCTTTGGATTAAGATAATTTAATCATTTCAATTTGATAAAAGCCATATCGAGTCATCTCGTATGGCTTTTTTTCATGTGAAATTTTATAAAATATCATAATCTCACGCATATATAACATTTCATGTTATAATATTTTTACAATAAACAAGGAGTTGTAGATATGATTAAAAAAATAGTATGGGTTATGATGCTTCTTTTAAGTATCGCAGTGCTTGTTGGATGTGAACAAGATAATACACCAACAGACATTGTTTTACCCAATTTAAATGGTATGACAAAATCTGAAGCACTCAATCAATTATCAGGTTTAGGTCTTCAAATATCTTTTGATGACGTCATTGATAACACAAAAACTGAAGGTGCTTTTGCATATTATGGTAATGATTTAAAAGCAGGTGACATAGTATTACCAAATGCTGAAGTGGTTGTTTATTTTTACATCCATGTAGATGGCATAGAATTACCTGATCTAACAGGTTTCACACTTGAAGAAATGGATGAAATTTTGATTAATTTAGATCTCTTTTACACATTCGTTGAAGTTGAAACAAATGAGGTAGAAGAAGGTTTATTTGTAGGTTATCAAAATAACTTCCAAATCGGACAATATGTTGAAGAATGGACAAATATTGTCATTGAATATGCAACAGAACCCTATAATAGACAATTTATTATTAGTAAATATGTTGAAGGTACTGGAAATAATAAGGCTATCGAACTAACAAATTTATCAGATGAAATTGTTGATTTATCAGAATATACTCTAGACATTTATGAAAATGGCTCTGAAACAGTGACTACCTCTATCATATTGAGTGGATCTTTAGCTATAGGTGAGACGTATGTGATTGTTCACCCAAGCGCTCATGAAGATTTAGTTGCTAAAGCAGATTTAACATCAAGCTCATTAACATTTGATGGTAATGATGCAGTAGCTATCACTTTTAAAAACGGTCGTTTAGTAGATATTATTGGCACACCAGGCTTTGGTATTTTCTATCTTGCTGATGAAACATTTGTAAGAAAAGCATCTATTACAAACAATAAAACAACCTATAGTATCTTAGATTGGGACATATATGCAATCAATCAGTTTTTCATGGTAGGCTCACACCCAACAACTTATCCAACATCATTTACGTTTGATCCCTCACTCTTAGAAAATTCGTTTAATATACCCACAGGTATGGTCAAAGTGACATTTATTTCAAATAATGATGGTGATACCGCACAGTTCTACTCACTTGACCCTAATGTCCCTCATTTCACAGATTCAAATCGTGTGAGATTTATTGGCATTGATACGCCTGAAACATTTGGTACACCAGATGCACCACAACCTTATGCACTCGCTGCTAAAGAATTTGTTGATAACATGCTCTCAAACGGTACAGACATTTATATCATGCATGACCCTGTATCCGGCAATCAAGATACCTATGCTAGAGCTTTAGGACTTGTCTGGGTGGATGGTGTTTTACTTAATGTTGAAGTCGTAAGAGCTGGTTTTAGTGCAGCAACTTATTTTGATTCACAACAACGTCTCGTCTTTAATGGTGTTTCTTTAAATCGTCTATTTGAAAGAGCTGAACAAGAAGCACGTGCTGCAAGAAGAGGTATTTGGACATAATGCGTATCTTTTACCGCATCATCTTTGCAATCTGTGTCGCACTAGGTTTATATCTAACCATAGATTTAACTCATTCTAATCTAGTCTCAAAATATATTGTTGAACAAGGAAATATCGCTATCGAAAACGAAGATTATGCTTTCTTTGTGTCAGCAAGATATTATCATCAAACACCTTTAGTTGATGAAGAAATTACATTTGAAAACCGAACTTTTAAACTTTTTGTCTATAATGTAGGAAATGCATTTATAGATGATGATGGATTAAGAGTTGTCGAAGGATTCCAAGTTATTTTATATCAAATTGAAGGCGATTATTTACCATTACCTTTCTTTGGAACAGCCACTTCAGATACAAAAGAAGTACCCTTTATGGGTATGCAGATTTCATCATTACCTATTTATACGATGATATCTACTGATAATTTAGGTACTTTTTACAGCACTGAACGGTTTATGACAAATCATGTTTTAGAAACAATCAACACAGTGAAAATCATTCAATCTGATACACTTCTTTACGAAATATCACTCGGGTTTAGTGAAGCAGATTTTAAATTAGAACCACTTATCAAAGATTATTATGATAACTATAATGAACTTCCAACAGAAAATCTAAACATGCTTGGTTATGCACCAAGAATTGAAATCAATACAAGAAGTGAAGTTATTCGAAATGCGGTCATATACATTGTGATTGCATTAGTTGTAACCGTCTTATCTTTTACGGTTAAGAAACGATATATGGGTTCAAAAGAAGCAACCGAAGGCTTAAGAAAAGATATTGAAAAGTTAGGCAAGAAAAAAGGATAAAAGGCGATACATTATCGCTTTTTTGGTCTCTTTATGATATACTACTATAATACATAAATGAAAGGAAACCTCTATGTCAATTAAACAAAAAATCAAGCATATGATTGAGTCTTATCCACGTATTATTATCCATAGACATGTAAGACCCGATATGGATGCTATAGGATCACAATATGGACTTTATTTAACATTAAAAGAAAATTATCCAACAAAAGAATGCTATGTCGTAGGTGATTTAAATGATATGTCTTATCTTGCAAAGATGGATGATATCCCTGATCACTTTTATAAGGACAGTTTAGTCATCATCACAGACGTTTCTGTTGAAAAACTTATTAGTGATAAAAGATATGAACTTGCAAAAGACTTGATCATAATCGATCACCACCAAAATGACACAGACTTAAACAATGTTTCCATTTTTTATAAGGATCCTACTTTCGCATCAGCTGCAGAAATGATCGTAGATCTTATTCAAACCTTTGGATGGCGTGTATCACCTGAAGCAGCAACCTATCTTTATGGTGGTATGGTGACTGATACAGGTAGATTCCTCTATTTAAACAATCCAAGCAAGACCTTTGAATTAGCATCATATATTACAAGATTTAATCCAGCTGTTCAAGAGTTTTATGATTATATTTACACAGAAACATTACAAAAGAGATTAACTAAAAACTTATTTTCAACATTTGAAATGACCGAACATGGTGTTGCCTATCGTAAAAATGATCAGTCACTCATTGAAAAAAGTGGTTTAGAGTTTCAATCTATTTCAAGAGGTATGGTCAATCAAATGGCTGGTATCAAAGAAATCCCTATTTGGGCTAATTTTACTGAAGATGTTGAAAACAAATTAATTGTTGGTGAGTTTCGAGCAAGAGGCATCACCATTGTAGATATCGCTAAAAAATATGGTGGTGGCGGACATAACAATGCATGTGGTGCATCACTCAAAAACTGGGATGAAGTAGATCTCGTTTTAAAAGACTTAGACGAAAGGGCAAAAACACATGGAAAAAATACTCAATAAAATTAAAGATTATCAAACGATTATCATACATGGGCATAAAAGACCAGATGGAGATTGCTATGGCGCACAGTTTGGTTTAAAGGATATCATTAAATCATCTTTTCCACATAAAAACGTTTATGTTGTAGGAGAGACTTCTGATTTTGTCGATTTTTTAGGCAAGGTTGACACAATCACTGATGACACATATCAAGGGGCATTATCGATTGTCGTCGATACAGCTACCAAAGAACGTATCAGTGATGATAGATATACCCTGGGACAAGAAATTATCAAAATAGATCACCATATCCCTATTGATGACTATGGCCACTTAAGATGGGTTGACACAACGTTTCCATCGTGCGCACAAATGATTACATATTTTTATTACACATTTAAAGACGAGCTTCAACTATCACTTGAAGGTGCTAACGCACTTTATACAGGTATTGTTACAGATACTGGAAGATTTCGTTTTAGAGGTGTTTCTAAGCTTACACACCAAATGGCAGGTCTTCTTATCGAAAAAGGAGTTGATGTAGAATACATCGATCAAAATCTTTCTCAAGAATCATTAGAGATGATTGCCTTAAAGGGATATGTATATTCTAATTTTGTGACTCAAAAAGGGTTTGTCTATATTAAGATGACAAGAGACGTTATAGAAAAATATCAAGTAACAGACGAACAAGCAGCATCCATGGTAGGTCTCATTGGAGGAATTCAAGGTTATCCTGTTTGGGCTTTAATCATTGAATATCCAGGAGAAATTCGCATTCGCTTAAGATCCAATGGTCCAACAGTGGATCAACTTGCTAATAAATACCAAGGTGGCGGACACGCTAAAGCATCTGGCTGTAAATTAAATAACTGGGATGAATTACCTCAATTTGTTCAAGATGTTGAAGCACTCGTAGAAAGCTATTTAAAAGAGGTTTAATATGTCATCTTGTGAGACAATTTTAGTCTTAGAACCAAAAAGTCCTTTAATGGATATTGAACAAAGCTTAAGAACTACTTACAAAAAAGACTTGTTTAATCCCTTTGTTAAAGCGATTAATGAATATAACCTTTTAGAGCCTGGTGATAAAGTAGCAGTTGGTATATCAGGTGGTAAAGATTCATTAGTGCTTGCTAAATTATTTCAAGAGCTTCAAAGACATCAAAAATTTCCTTTTGAGCTTGTTTTTCTATCGATGGATCCAGGCTTTAGAGAGGAAAATAAAGATTTACTAACAACAAACTGTACATACTTAAATATTCCTTTAGAAATCAGAAACTCTAACATATTTAAAGTCGTAGGCAATATTGCTAAAGAAAATCCTTGTTATATGTGTGCAAGGATGAGAAGGGGCTTCTTATATCAACAAGCTAAAGAACTAGGATGCAATAAGCTTGCACTTGCACATCACTTTGATGATGTGATTGAAACAACACTTTTAAATATGTTTTACAATGGTACCTTTAAAACGATGGTACCTAAAGTAGAGGCTGAAAACTTTGAAGGTATTGAACTTATTCGCCCACTCTTTTTAGTCAAAGAAAAAGATATCATTCGTTGGATTAAAAAAAGTGGCATACAAGCTATGAACTGTGGATGCACGGTCGTAGCAGAAAAGACATCTTCAAAAAGAAGAGAGATTAAAGCACTCATTGAAACATTAAGAGAACAAAATCCTATGGTGGACCATTTTATCTTTACTGCAACAAAAAATGTGAATTTAGATGCCATCCTAGGCTATTATAAAGATCAAGAAAAGGTTGATTATAACCAAATTTATGAGAAGAGGAGAAAAAAGACATGACATTAGAATTAGCAACAGATTTAACATTGTATGATGTATTATCAAAAATCATAGTACCATTATTCATAACCTTCTTTGTGGCAGCATTTGTAGGGTTAGAAAGACAAAATGTGGGTAAAGCAGCTGGCTTGTCATCACACATTTTAGTTGCCATGGGTGCTGCAGGTATTGCAATCATGCAACGCTTTATGTTTGAGTATCAAATGTACCTACAACTAGAAAAAGGACTCAGCATTGATCCTGAAGGACAAAGAGTCATTGCCCAAGTCGTCACAGGTATTGGTTTTGTTGGTGCTGGTGTTATCATCAAAGACCAAGCCAATGTCGTTAAAGGCATCACGACAGCAGCTACAATCTGGTTTGTTGCGATGATCGGTTTAATTTTAGGTAGCGGCTATTTAATCATTGGTACCATCTTAGGATTATTTGTTGTCATCTTTGTCTTATCAAGAGATATTAAACGAGGATTTAATCCACTTAAGCCTGCAAAGAAAGTCCAAAAGAGACTAGAAAAAATACAAGAGGAAAATCTATGATATTTGATACGATTGCTGCGATTTCCACAGCGTTTGGAACAGCAGGAATCTCAGTGATTCGCATCAGTGGAAAAGATGCAATTACTGAATTTAATAAAATATTTAAAGGTAAGGATTTAACAAAGGTTAAAACACATACACTTCATTATGGTCATATCACTGAACAAGATGGATCATACATCGATGAAGTGATGGTTGCAGTCATGAAAGGTCCTAAGTCCTTTACAGCTGAAGATACCGTTGAAGTCTCTACACATGGCGGTATTTTAATCACGCAAAAAGTGCTAGCTCGTATTTTAGAGCTTGACATCAGACTTGCAGAACCAGGGGAATTTAGTCAAAGAGCTTATTTGAATGGTAGAATTGATCTCATTGAAGCGGAATCTATTATGGATATAATTCATGCAAAAAGTGAACAAGCTTTAAAAATCGCGAACCTAGGTATTCAAAAAGAAACAAGTCAACTCATTCGAAATCTAAGATCAAAATTACTGACTATTATTGCTCAAATCGAGGTCAATATTGATTATCCAGAATATGATGATGCCATCATCATGAGCAAGGAAATCATAGGACCTAAAACAAAGGATTTGATTGCTGATATCGATCACCTATTAAGAGAATCAGAAAAGAACCAAATCATTCGAGAAGGTGTAAAGACCGCGATTATTGGTAGACCTAATGTAGGTAAATCAAGTCTTTTAAATGCACTTCTAAATGAAGAAAAAGCAATTGTTACAGAGATTGAGGGAACAACAAGAGATACGATTGAAGCATATATTAATATTCGAGGTATCACCTTAAAATTAATCGATACTGCAGGTATTAGAGAAACAAAAGATGTCGTCGAAAAAATCGGTGTAGATCGCTCTATGAAAGCAATCACCGAAGCTGAGCTTGTGTTACTTGTTTTAGACTTAAGCAGAAAACTATCACAAGAAGACACAATGCTTTTAGAACTTACAAAAGATAAAAAACGTATTATCATCGGTAATAAATCAGATTTACCAAAAGCGTTAGAGATGGAAGAGGTCATTCAAATTTCGACTATCACTAAATATGGATTAAATGATCTTGAACAAGCAATCTTAAAAAAACTATCTTTAGAAGATATTGAATCAAGAGATTTTAATTATTTATCAAACGTCAGACATATCACAAAAGTTAAAGAAGCTAAAAATGCACTTAATCAAGTCTTAGCGTCTATAGAACTTGATATGCCTGTTGATGTCTATGCCATCGATTTAACGACAGCATGGAGGCTCTTAGGTGAAATCCTTGGAGAGCATTATCAAGATGATTTGCTCACCGAATTATTTAGTAAATTCTGCTTAGGTAAATAGATAAAAAAAGAGATATTTAGAAAGGTCATTATATGTTATAATGATTAAGAAAAAGAAAGGGTGGGTAAACCATGGCTTACGTTGCATTATATCGTGCCTATCGTCCAAAGTCTTTTCAAGAAGTATCTGGACAAAAGGTCATCATCAAAACACTCCAAAACGCACTATTACATGATAAGATTGCCCATGCTTATCTTTTTAGCGGTCCTAGAGGTACTGGTAAAACAAGTATCGCGAAGATTTTTGCAAAAGCAGTTAACTGTATACATCAACCCAATTCAGATCCATGTAACGAATGTGATATTTGTAAAGGGATAGATCGAGGCGATATTGGAGATGTTATAGAAATTGATGCTGCATCTAATAATGGTGTTGATGAAATCAGAGATTTAAGAGACAAAGTCAAGTACATGCCATCCGTTGGACAGTATAAAGTCTATATTATCGATGAAGTCCATATGTTAACTACAGGGGCATTTAACGCACTATTAAAAACATTGGAAGAACCACCCAAACATGTGATCTTTATTTTAGCAACCACAGAGGTTCATAAAATTCCAGCAACGATTTTATCTAGATGTCAACGTTTTGATTTTAAAAACATTGATACTCCAGATATCGTTGATAAATTAGAAAAGATTGCAGAAACAGAAAACATCTCTATTTCTAAAGATGCAATTTACGCAGTTGCTGAAAATGCTGAAGGTGGTTTAAGAGATGCGATTAGCTTATTAGATCAAGCCATCTCATTTGCAGGAGATACCATTACAGAAGATGATGTCCATCAAGTTTCCGGTTCAGTCTCCAAAAAAGCACTTAAGAAACTCCTGACAGCAATATCTAATAAAGAAATCGCGAACGCAATGCTCATCTTAAAGGATTTACTAGCTGAAGGTAAAGAAATCACACGAATCGTTAATGATCTTATTCTAGCCTTAAGAGATATTTTATTAGAAAAATCAACAAAGGTTGAAGCACCAAAATATCAAGATATCTTAAGCATATTCTCATTTGATAAAATCTATTTCTACCTAGATATCTTAAACCAATTACAACAAGATATGAAATGGACCCATCAAAAAAGAGCTTATGTAGAACTCGCATTTGTTAAAATGATGGAGCATCAACGTTTAAAGACGATTGATGTAGAAGCAACCATCCAAGATTTAAAACAAACAGTTCAAGAGCTTAAAACACAAATGAAGGTTCAACCTAAACAAGTGATTGAAGCATCTAAAAACAGAAAACCGCTTGTGACAATTAAACAAGTTGAACAGGTTTTAAATCATAGTGATAAAGATAAAAAACAACTCATGCTAAAAGGTTGGGACTATTTAAAAGATTATCCCAAAGCACATTTAAAAATGGTTGCATATCTATTATCACAAGGTGAATTAGAAGCAGTCTCAGATACGATGATGCTTATTGTTTATGATGACATCAATCTTTGTAAACAAATCTTAGATCAAGACACGAAAAAACATGTGCTTGAAATCTTTAACAATAAAAATCACTTAATCGATGACTATATTGCAATACTAAAAACTGATTGGCTTGTTATTAAAGAAGTTTACTTAGATTTATGGAAGAAGGGGCAAAAAAAGCCTACTTTACCACCTTATGATTTAAAATTATATATAGACTTATTAGAAGAAGAACATAAAGAATCCGAAATCATTAGCTTAGCTAAAGAATATTTCGGAGATAAAGTAACGATTAAGGAGTAATATAATGAATCCAAACATGTTAAACAAACTCAAAAAATTACAAAAACAAATGATGGAAGCACAAGAAGCTTTAGAAAGAAAAGAATTTTTCGGTAAAGCATCAGGTGTGACAGTCGTTATGCAAGGCACAAGACAGGTGATTGATGTTCAAATCAATCCTGAGCTTTTAGAAGAAGTTGAACTCCTTCAAGACGCTGTTTTACTAGCAACAAATGATGCCTTAAAGCAAATCGATAAAGAACAAGAAGAAACTATGGGACAATTTTCTGGTGGTATGGGTGGGTTTGGATTTTAATGTATCCAAAAATTCTAACGAAGATCATAGAAGATTTTCAAAAGTTACCCGGTATCGGAGAAAAAACAGCTGAAAGACTAGCACTTCATCTTGTTACACAAATAAGTGATGATGATATACTAGATTTTTCAGAACATTTGAAGGTTTTAAAATCCTCTATTAAATACTGCAAGTCTTGTCATATGATTACAGATCATGAGTTATGCGAGATTTGCGCAAATCCAGCAAGGGATCATGATCAAGTCATGGTAGTAGCTGATGCTAAAGATGTCTTTATTATGGAGAAAATGAAAACCTA
The DNA here is from genome assembly GCA_964655445.1 of uncultured Mariniplasma sp. GTDB lineage: Bacteria > Bacillota_I > Bacilli_A > Acholeplasmatales > Acholeplasmataceae > Peloplasma. The sequence continues at coordinate 93,165 of CAZZMZ010000005.1, forward strand.
CCACGGTGTCTACCATGTATTAGGTGGACTGATTGATTTTTCTAGAGGTGTCACAGATAAGGATTTAAACATGGATACCTTAGAGAAAAAAGTACCTTCAATCAAAGAAATGATTATTGCGACGAACGGCACCGTTGAAGGCGAGATGACAGCGAAATATTTAAAATCACTGTTTGATCAAGAAAAACTGATGATTACAAGACTGGCATATGGTCTTCCCGTCGGTGCAGATTTAAAATATGCAGATGAATTGACCTTAAACAAGGCTGTCGAAAATAGACAGAAGTATTAGGAGGTATAATCATGTGGGAAATGATTAAAGGATTTTTTAGTAGTATTTTTGGATCATTTAATGGGTTTTTAGAAAGAACCTTTCAATTTGATCAGCTCATTTTAGGTTTATACGATCAATTTGTTGAACCACTCCCAGAACTCTTTAAAATTCTTGGTGCAGTGTTTTTAGCGATTATCATCGTATTTGGAACGATTAGTTTCGTCAAAAAGCTTTTAAAATTGTTTATCGTTTTAGCAGTTATCCTAGCAATTGTTGTACTCGTCACACAATTAAACAGTTAAGGCTTGCAAAATAGAAACAATTCGTATACAATAATAACGGTTTTAGGAGGCAAACATGAAGGATAATATGAAATCGTTAGCAATGCTTGATATCGCAGAGACACTTATTAAGGAAAATAAGGCACCTCTTAGCATTCAAGATATTATGAGAAGCGTTGCTGAAATTAAAGAAATACCATTAGAAGATATTGATAAGTTAACTCAACTTTATATGGATATAACAACATCTGCAAAATTTGTTTTTTGTGGTGATGATCAATGGGACTTAAAAGAAAACAATCTTGAACTTTGGGACAAAGACGGTTATGCATTTGTTCACCATGAAGACATTGAAGAAGATGTCGAAGAAGATTTAGACTTCACTGAATTTGTGTTAGAAGACATTGAGGAAGAAGAAGTTGAAGTTGACGACGATGAAGATGAAGATGTTGAAGAAGTTGAAGACGAAGAAATTAAAGAAGAAAAAGCGTATATTGATATCGATCTACCTGTTAAATCAACAGATGATGACGATGTAGATGATGATGTTGAAATCGAATTCGATGATGAAGATTATGATGAAGACGATTATAACGAAATCATGGATGATTACGAGGATATGTACGACGAATAATATGTAAAAGGCATACTTGCTATGCCTTTTTTCATCATAAGTGATACAATGTAAGAAAGAAACGAGGGCAAAACGTTTATGGGTTATCAAGAAGTATTAGGGTATGTCGCATCACTGGTTGTATTAATTTCTTTGTTAATGAGTTCAGTGAAGAAACTTAGATGGATTAACATGATAGGTAGTATGGTCTTTGCAGTCTATGGGTTTTTAATTGGGGCGATACCTGTTGCTGTGATGAATTTAGGGATTGTATGTATTAATTTATATTATCTTTATCAAATGTATACAAAAAAGGATTTCTTCACGCTACTACCACTAAATGAAAGAGCTTATTTTCAAAACTTTTTAGAGTTTCATAAAAATGATATTACATCATTCATGACAATCGATGATGACTATCAGGATGCATCCTATGAGAAACTCTTTATTTTAAGAAATACGGTACCTGCTGGATTAGTTGTCGGAAAAAAGATTGACAAAGAAACCTTTGAAATTTTAATTGATTATGTCACACCATCATATCGTGATTTTAAAGTAGGTAACTTTCTATATGAAACACAAAAACAATATTTTACAGAACAAGGTTATAAAAAAATAGTTACAAAACCAGGTAATGAAAAACATCAAGCATATTTAACAAAAATGGGTTTTGAAAAGGGAGACATCTATATAAAGACTCTTTGATCAAACTAAAAAAGTAAAAATGCATGCTTGTAAAACATCTTTATTTTGATATAATAGATAAGGGCACACCAAAGAGTCTCCTAGTATTAGGGGATTCTTTTTATTTAAAAAATCAAGGAGGGTTTTATGGCAAAATATATCTTCGTCACAGGTGGGGTTGTATCTAGTTTAGGGAAAGGGATCACTGCTTCAGCCATTGGTCAACTTTTAAAAAGCAGAGGCTTAAAAGTCTTTATGCAAAAATTCGATCCATATATCAATGTGGATCCAGGCACAATGTCTCCTTACCAACATGGAGAAGTTTTCGTGACCCAAGATGGTGCCGAGACTGATCTTGATTTAGGACATTACGAGCGCTTCATTGATGAAAACTTAAATAGACACTCATCGATTACAACAGGTAAGATTTATCAAACCGTTCTAAAAAGAGAACGTCGAGGTGACTATTTAGGAGCAACCGTTCAGGTGATACCCCACATCACTGATCAAATTAAAAAGAAGCTAGTTGACGTTGCAAAGCATACGAATCCAGATGTCGTTATTACTGAAATTGGTGGTACTGTCGGTGATATCGAATCTCTTCCTTTTTTAGAAGCTATCAGACAGGCACGAAGAGATTTTGGTTATCATAATACGTTATACATACATAATACCCTTGTCCCATATTTAAAAGCAGCCAATGAAATTAAAACAAAACCAACACAGCATTCCGTTAAAGAACTCATGAGTATGGGTATTCATCCTGATATTATCATGCTTAGAAGTGAGATTCCAATCTCTACAGAGCATAAGGATAAAATCGCTTTATTCTGCGATGTTGACAAGGATGCAGTCTTTGAGTCTATTGATGTTGATGTCTTATACGAAGTCATTGTTAATCTCCATAAGCAAAACATTGATGACTGGATTTTAAAGCATTTTCAGTATGATGATAAACCAGAAGCTGATATTACACCTTGGCAGGATTTGATTTATCGTATTAAGCATCTAAAAGGTGATATAGAAGTCGGATTAGTTGGAAAATATGTGCAGCTTCATGATGCATATCTATCCGTTTCAGAGGCATTAAAACATGCAGGATATCATCATAATGTACGCATTAAAATTAAATGGATTAATGCAGACGATGTTGATTTAGATAATGTTGGCTTATACCTACATGATTGTGATGGACTCATTGTACCTGGTGGATTTGGAAAAAGAGCTACAGAAGGTAAATTAGCAGCCATCACCTATGCGAGAGAAAACAATATGCCTTTCTTTGGTTTATGCTATGGTATGCAGCTTGCAGTCATTGAATATGCAAGAAACGTCTTAGGATTAAAAGATGCGAGCTCAACAGAAATTGACCCAGACACTAAAGATCCAATCATTTCACTTCAAAGAGGAAGACTCACTGATGAAGAAATGGGTGGCACATTAAGATTAGGACTTTATAGCTGTGAAATCAAAGAAAATACGAAAGCCTATGAAGCTTATAAATCAAAAGAAATCTTTGAAAGACATAGACATCGCTATGAGTTTAATAATCAATACTTAGATCATTTTGAAACCTCAGATATGGTCATTTCTGGATTTAATAGTGAGTACCAGCTCGTTGAAATGGTTGAACTACAAAACCATCCATGGTTTATCGCTGTTCAGTTTCATCCAGAGTTTTTATCAAGACCCTTGAGACCTCATCCACTCTTTAAAGATTTTATTGGTGCAACCCTTAATTTTCATAAAAAATAGATGTTCTGTATACGGTTACACGCACTGATTTGATTGTAATATAGGTATGTTTGATATATAATAGATATGGTAAAAATGTCAAGGAGGAATTTAATATGGCAGTCGTATCCGCAAAAGATATGTTATTAAAAGCACGTAAAGAAGGTTATGGTGTTGCACAAATCAACATCAACAACTTAGAATGGATTAAAGCTGTTTTAACAACAGTTGAAGAATTAAAGTCACCAGTGATTTTAGGTGTATCAGAAGGTGCAGCTAAATACATGGGTGGGTATAAAAACGTTATGGCTATGGTACATGCACTCGATGCATTCTATAATGTTTCAGTACCAGTAGCAGTACATTTAGATCATGGTACATATGAAGGTGCATATAAAGCTTTAGAGGCTGGATTTACATCGATTATGTTTGATGGTTCACATTATCCATTTGAAGAAAACTTAGCTAAAACAAAAGAAATCGTCGAAGTATGTCATGCAAAAGGCGTATCAGTTGAAGCTGAAGTAGGTTCTATTGGTGGTGAAGAAGATGGTGTTGTTGGTATGGGTGAAGTTGCTGATCCTGAAGAATGCAGACAAATTGCAGCATTAGGTGTAGATATGTTTGCAGCTGGTATTGGTAATATCCATGGTACATATCCAGCAAACTGGCCAGGCTTAAGATTTGATGTGCTTCAAACGGTATCTGAAGTAACTGGCGGTGTACCTTTAGTGTTACATGGTGGTACAGGTATTCCAGCTGAACAAGTTAAAAAAGCTATTTCAATGGGTGTATCAAAGATTAATGTCAACACTGAACTTCAATTAGCATTCGCAGCAGCAACTAGAAAATATATCGAAGAAGGTAAAGACCAAAAAGGTAAGGGCTTTGACCCAAGAAAATTACTTGATCCAGGTTATCAAGCAATTAAACAAGTCATTAAAGATAAATTAGAAATGTTTGGTTCAGTAAATAAAGCATAACGAGGTGATATTGTGCGTGATGAGAAGGTTTATCACGAATATGCCAATTGGAAGATGGAACATCATGATTTATTAAAATATCTGATTGAGCGTAATTCCGATTTGATGATTCGTTTTAAACATGTCATCGATGTCATTGATTATCTCTATGATAAGTTAATAGATGATCCAACATACTCTGAGGAAGAGGATCAAATCTTTGAGACAGGTTTTTATTACATGGTTGATCAGATCGAAGAGATTGATCAACTCTTAAAGAAGACCTATCAAAACAATTTAGAGGATTTAGATAAAAAATCTAAAGACGTTAATTTGTTATTAACAACGATTGATTTTCAAAATGAGCTTCTCGGTTTAGAAACTTTTGATGAAAAGGATATGAGTGTACTTGTATCTTTCGAAGAAAAAGTAAAAAAACTACTTGAAGATAAAAAAGAGATCCCCATAGAAATGTATGAGGAACTCGATCAGTTATCTTATGAGTTATTCAAGAAGTTAGATGTTGAGTATTACCCAATCAATCATATCTTCTTAGAAATAGCAGATGAATTAGGCATATTATAAAATGAGCAGAAATGCTCATTTTTTATTAATTCTCTGTTACTTGTGTGATAGAATATACATATATTTATCACATCCAGGGGGAAAATAAATGAAGAAGACTCATATGTATATTTTAATGGTATTTATATTATTTTTTATGATGAGTTGTGAAAAAGAGAAAGAGCGTAGCGTTTTACAAATTGCATTAGATAACGCTAGCACAAGTAATCAGGTAGGATTTCGTATTTCTTATGATGTTTTTTATAGTGGGAAAACCACTTATGAGTATAACTATGATAACTATTTGTTTAATCATCCTTTCTATGTTCATTTTGCTAAAGTCACTCAAAGTGACATGAGTCAAATGCTTATCAAAAGAGATGAAACGTTTTATGTAATTAATGAAGTTGATGGCACATATTATCAGTCAAGTGGACCTAGTTTTATGGAAGATAATCCATATTTAAGTTTATTCGATCTATTAGAAGAAGCTAAACTTATTTCAACTTCAGTATATGAAACATATGCATTAAGTGTTCCAGCAAGTCAATTAGAATCATCACTTAAAATGATCAAAGCTATTGAATCTTATGTAGCTACATATATGCTTGAGAAAAACGATCATGAAGTAGAGGATTTTTTGATTGATGTCTTAATTAAGGTAAGAAAAAAGGGAGAAATCCATTCTATTATTTTTGATTTTAAAGACTATCTGAATGAAGCATTTGAATTAGAGATGGGTAGAACATTTGAACGTGCATGGATTGAATATTTTTATTTACCAGGAGCTTTTACACCAGAATTTAATGAAACGACTGATTATCTGATTGATGATCATGCGAATCATAAAGACCACAATCCTTTAAAGGTTTCTTTGAATAAGTCATTTACAATCAATCTTCAGTATAGATTTGATATCGATATTGTAGCATTTGAACTCTTAGAACATAAAGAGATTACAATAAGTATAACTGATACATTTAATCACTTTGTTCTTTATAATGATGATGACGAAATAATTGCGAATCTTCATGGTATGACATCAATTTTATTAGAACCCGGAACATATTATATTTTTGCGATTGGGTCTCATAGTCCTGAAGAAATTAATATAACCATAAGCGCATAAAAAAAAGCCGATTAGGCTTTTTTTATTGGCTTCTTAAGGCGATAATTGGATCTTTCTTAGATGCAATATTTGCTGGTATCAGTCCTGCAATACTTGTCAATAAAGTATTTAATATAAGAATCATCAGACCATAAATAATTGGTAGATAACCGACACCTTTGATACCTGTCAATTGATATAGACCAAGATTAATGAGTGGCATGAGTAGATATAAAAGTAGAAGGCCAATCAGTGCAGAAAGAAAGCCAATCATAAATGTTTCAGCATAAAAGATACGTTTCACATCCTTTTTAGATGCTCCAATGCTTCTAAGTAAACCAATTTCTTTAGTGCGTTCAATCACTGATGTATAAGTCATGATACCAATCATAAAATTAGAAATAATTAATGAGATGATTGCAAAAGAAAGTAAGATCCAAGTCGTTGAATCAATGACTACTCTCATGGTTGCTAGACCGATACCAGCAACATCTAAAGGCTCAATCGCATTAGACGCTGAAACAGTTTGATTATAGCCTCTTAAGTAATTGACAATAATATCCTTATCTTGAAAGCTTCTAGAATAGATGGCATAAGATAATGGATAGGTTGCATATCCTAAGGATCTTAATAATTGATCTTTTTGAGAAGATGTTAAGCTTGAGCCATCAATGACAGATGTTGATGATGAGATTTGAGCTACAACAATCTCACTATCTATGGAACTTTCTCTGATTAAGTCTTGAGTAGCTTTTGTATAATAAATGCCTGTTTTAAGAGGATCTAATTCAAATTTATCTTTAATGCGAATGATGGAAACGATGGGTATTTCAACTCGTTGAGCATGGTTATAAACTGAACCTAGTGATGCTTTAGTAAAGTTTTCCCCGTTTTGAGTGTACATCACATCATTAGGAACCCAAAAAACCTCAAGGTCTAAAAGCACATCTAAAGAAATATCATCATCTCCACTAAAGCCAAAGGCTTGTGCAATATCTTTAGATAGACGATTGTATCGATCTAAAACGATAAAGATTTGAGGTGTATCATCTGAAGGAAGAGTACCAGTTAAGATATCATAGTTAGAAGCGATATAGGACTCGCTCACCTCAGAGACTCTAAGATAACTCGAAGGATCACTATAAGTGCTATCATTATTAACAATAAAATTAGAAATAACTCGATAATCATAATGAATATAGGTGTAAAGACTTTGATTCATATCTTGGACATAGTTATAGTATTCGGGTGTTAATGTATTAATCGTTTGAAACTCATATTGAATATTTCTTAAATGAACAATACCATCATCAGGAAAAGTCTCTAGGTTTGGTCTATAGTGATCATCTAATAAAGGTACAACAAAAGAGACACGCTCAACACGGATTGGAAAAGCATTTAACGTTTCAACCTTTCTATCTTCAACAAAGCGATTAAAACCAAATGATACAGCAAGCACCAAACTCATTCCAATAACGCTGATGGATGCTGCTAGCAAGGTTAAAAGTGTTCGATATTTTCGTTTAAGAAGATTGCCAAAAGATAAGAAAAAAGAAGTCTTTATGGATAAATTGACTTTATGATGGATATGCTCTTTTTTTAGTGTATCTTCTGTTTTTGCTTCATGAGTGGAGAGTACTTGACCATCCCTCATTTCAATGATTTCATCACCAAACGATTCGGCAAGCTCCATATTATGAGTAACCATCACGACTAATCGATCTTTAGAAATGGTTTTTATGATATGCATAATATCTAATGAAGATTCATGATCAAGAGAACCCGTAGGCTCATCTGCCAAAATAATGTTTGGTTCATGAATAAGAGCTCTTGCAATCGCTGCTCTTTGTTGTTGTCCACCTGATAGTTCAGAAGGCTTCTTAAAAAGTTTATCTTTTAAACCTAAACGAATCAGTTGTTCTTTAGCTTTTTCTTTTGCAGTTTTCTCATCGAAACCAGATAAAAGAAGTGGTAAAGCTACATTATCAATGATATTTAAATGTGGTATTAAGTAATAGTTTTGAAATATAAAGCCCACTTTGTGATTACGATAAGTATTAAGTTCATCTTCATTCATATCATGTCTAGACTTTCCAAACATAAAAAGTTCACCTGATGATGGTTGATCTAAACCACCCATCAAATTAAGAAGTGTTGTTTTTCCACATCCAGATGGACCTAAAATCATCACGAGTCCTTTATGTCTAAGTGATATGGAAATATCCTTTAAGGCATGGATGTCTTCATCTGCTGCATGATATGTTTTAAAGATGTTTTTTAATGAAATCATAGTGTCAACCCCTGTTATTACTATTATATATGAAATCACTTAATATGAAGGGTTCCTTTTTATTTACATTACAAGCCAAAAGATATATAATAGAGCAAAAGAGGTGAATCTATGAAAAGAATTTTGTTTTACTTATTGCTAGTTTTAGCATTTTTTGGGCTCGCTGCATGTGAAAATGGCAGTGATATTGGGGAGTTTCCTGAATTCAAAGAAGGGGATTTAGTTGAATTAAGCGGAACTGAGATGGTTGAACTATTCCAAAATCTAGAGTACTCTACAGAAAATCAAGAATCTATGAGATTAGAGATTTCTGGTATGTTCAATGTGTTTACTGAATCAGAAGGTTGGGGTTATTCTTCAGAAGAATCTGTTCAAGCAGAATTTAGTTTGGTGATCTATTCATTTTTATCTCCACTTGTTGCAGATGTAAGACTTCATGCTGAAGGTGATATCGATTTTTCATCAGAACGTACTGAAACATGGACATATATGGAAACACCAGAAACAGAAACCTATAGTAATGCAGCAGTAGGTAGTGGTGGTATTTATTTTTACAATCAATATCTATATCTAAATTCAGATATTGAAGCGACTATGGATGGAGAAACTGAGTCAGCAGTCTTCAAACAAAAGATTAGAGAACAAGTGACTCAAACCATGTGGGATGATACATATTCAGAAGAACTCATTGATGAATATGATAACATGTTACCTGCTGAAGTTTTAGAAATGATTGAAAATGGTGATTTCGATGAAATCATGGAAGCCATTCCTAACTTAAAGGTTTATAAAGATGGTCAAACTTATTCAGTTGTTTTTGAAATCAATAAACAAGGTATCTTAGATAATTTAGAAGATGTTATTAGAACTGCAGCTGAAGTTGCTGGTGAGTATGGTGAAACACCAACAGAACAAGAGATTCAAGAAGCGATTAATGAAGCTAGAGATGCAATCAATGCTGAAATTGAAAATCTATCCGTTAAATTCGTGATTTCTATTAAAGACAATAAGATTACTAAGTTAGCTATGGACGTTGAGTTCTTATCAAAAGATGGTAATATTGAAATTGATATTCTTTATGTCATTGACTTTGGTGTTGAACTTCCAAACTTCCCAAGTGATTTAGATGAGTATGATGAAGTGGATTATCCAGGCGAAGGTGTATTAGATAATTAAACGTAAGATGTAAAATAGAAAAGTGCTGAAATCAGCACTTTTTTTCTTGTTCTATCTATGTTTCATATGTGGGAATAAGATGACATCTCTAATGTTTGGTGTATTTGTAAGTAACATCACGAGTCGATCTATACCGATACCTAGTCCACCTGTTGGTGGCATACCATATTCTAGGGATTCAACAAAGTCGATATCCATTTCGTTTGCTTCATCATTGCCTAATGCTTTTTCTTTTAATTGATTTTCAAATCTTTCTCTTTGATCAATGGGATCATTTAATTCTGAGAATGCATTGGCATACTCACTCTTATTAATAAATAATTCAAAACGATCCGTAAATCTAGGGTCTTTTTCATTCTTTTTTGCGAGTGGTGATATTTCAATAGGATGACCATAAACAAAAGTTGGTTGAATAATCTTTTCTTCACAATATCTTTCAAAGAATTGTTCGATAATATGACCGTAGCTATAGTGCTTTTCAACATGAATATCATGTGCCTTAGCATGCGCTTTTGCTTCATCTAACGTCATATGTTGCCAGAAATCAACGCCTGACATTTCTTTAACAGCATCTACCATATGCCATCTTTTCCATGTTGGTGCCATATGGATGATAGTATCATTAAATGTGACATCATATGTCCCTAATGTTTCATAGGTTACTGTTGATAGACACCCCTCAACTAAATCCATCATACCTTCCATATCAGAATATGCCAAATAAGCTTCAATGGTTGTAAATTCTGGGTTATGCTTAGCGTCCATACCTTCATTTCTAAAGAGACGACCAATTTCGTAAACAGCTTCTAAGCCACCAACAATGAGTCTTTTGAGTGGTAGTTCGGTAGCGATTCTTAAATAGAAGTCCATATCAAGTGCATTATGGTGCGTTACAAACGGTCTTGCTGCTGCACCACCTAAAATGCTTTGAAGTACAGGTGTTTCAACTTCTACAAAACCGCGACTATCAAAATAGTTTTGAATAGAGCGAATAATTCTTGGGCGAAGCATCGCGACACGTTTCGCTTCTTCATTAACGATTAAGTCAACATATCTTCTTCGTCTAGCTTCCTCTTTATCTTGTAGGCCATGATATTTATCTGGAAGTGGTCTTAATGCTTTCGTTAAATGCGTGAATTGATCAGCTTTTACAGTAAGTTCATTTGTTTTAGTTCTAAAAACATGACCCCTGATACCTACGATATCACCTAAGTCAGCTTTTTTGTATAAATCATAAGCATCTTCACCAACGTTATCTTGGCGAACATAGACTTGAATGAGTCCATCTCTATCTTGTAGATGCATAAAACCAGCCTTACCTTGGCCGCGTTTTAACATAATACGTCCTGCGATACTTACTTCATATGTTTTGTCTAAGAAGTGATCGTGATCAAATTGATCGTAGGCTTCAATAATTTGTTTAGATGTGTGTGTGCGTTGATATTTTTGTCCAAAGGGTTCAATCCCTCTATCCTTTAATTCTTGTGCTTTTTCACGTCTGACGATTTGTTGTTCTTTTAAGTCTTCTGGATACATGTGATTCATCCTCCTAATCCAAGATATTATATCATAAGAAAAGCCATAATAACAAATTATGGCTGTTTTTCTTCAGATAATAGTTCATACATTAAGACATCTTTCTTTTGAATAAGAGAGATGACTTTTACTTTAATGATATTTAAACCAAAGTAGAGTGTTAAGATATCATTTTCTTTAACATGTGTTGATGGTTTCGCGATTTTTCCATTAATCTCTACACGGTCCTTTAAGGCAGCCTCTTTAGCGACTGTTCTTCGTTTAATAATTCTTGAAACCTTTAAAAACTTATCAAGCCTCATTGCCGTTTGTGTCTTTCTTTTCTTGCCACCAAGAAAGTTTACCTGTTTCAACGATTTCTTCGATGTCTGCTTTAGTAAGTGTTTCCACTTCAATTAAGTATTTTGCGATAAGATCAAGTAAGTCACGGTGTGTTGTAATAATTTCTCTTGCTTTTTCGAAGCATGAAGTAATAATATGTCTCACTTCTTTATCAATTTCATGTGCTACTTGATCAGAGAAGTTTTTCTCTTTGAAATAATCTCTACCTAAGAAGACATTACCACCAGATGATTCATATTGGATAGGTCCTAAATCAGACATACCATATTCAGTAACCATGGCACGTGCAATTTGAGTTGCCATTTGAAAATCGTTATAAGCACCGGTAGTTACTGTGTCAAAGACTGTTTCTTCAGCAACACGTCCACCGAGATAAGAAGTAATACGAGCTGTAAGTGATTGTTTTGTTTCTAAGAACTTTTCTTCACCTGGAGTCATCAAGTTATAACCACCTGCACGACCTCTTGGGATGATGGTGACCTTTTGAACAATGTTTGCACCTTCAAGCTTTAAACCAATAACGGCATGTCCTGCTTCATGATAAGCCACAGTTTTCTTTTCAGAAGCTGAATATTTACGGCTCTTTTTAGCTGGTCCCATCATGACACGGTCAATCGCTTCATCCATATCTTGTTCAGCAATTAAAGTTCTATTATCACGTGCTGCAAGGAGTGCAGCTTCGTTAAGTAAGTTTTCAATATCAGCGCCAGAGAATCCAGGAATACGATGTGCGAATTCTCCTAGTTTAATTTTTGGATCTAATTTTTTATTTCTAGCATGTACTTTTAAAATAGCTTCGCGTCCTCTTACATCAGGTAAACTAATGGTGATTTGACGATCGAAACGACCTGGACGAAGTAAAGCTGGGTCTAATACGTCAGGACGGTTGGTTGCTGCCATGATGATAATACCCATATTGGTCGTAAATCCATCCATTTCAACGAGTAGTTGGTTTAATGTTTGTTCTCTTTCATCATGCCCACCACCTAAACCTGCACCACGTTGACGACCTACAGCATCAATTTCATCGATGAAGATGATACATGGTGAGTTTTCTTTAGCGACTTTAAATAAGTCACGCACTCTTGATGCACCAACACCAACAAACATTTCCACGAAGTCAGAACCAGATATTGAGAAGAATGGTACATTGGCTTCACCTGCTACTGCACGGGCTAAAAGCGTTTTACCTGTACCAGGAGAACCAACAAGAAGTACACCCTTTGGAATGCGTGCACCCATGTCGACATATTTCTTAGGCGTCTTTAGGAAGTCAATCAGTTCTTCCATTTCTTGTTTTTCTTCATCAGCACCAGCAACATCCTTAAACGTCACTGATTTTTCTCTATTTAACTTCGCACGATTTTTTGCAAAATCAAATGCTCTTGAGTTTTGGCTGTTTGCATTTCTAAAGATAATGAATAAGACAACAATGACTAAGATCATTGGGACTAAGTTAATTAAAACTGTCCAAATCGTGACACCGCTTCTTGGAACAATAGAAGTAGATCCACCATTCGTTTCAACGATTTCAAATACGGTTGTTGCTTGTTCTATCGTTATGATGGTTTCAAAATTAACGGTACCATAGAAATTTGCTGAACCACTTGTGCGTCTAAATGTTCCTTTGACTTCAACAAGTGAGATATTATCGCCACCAACTGGCGTGTAAGTAATTTCTTCAATATGGTTTGCATTAGCTGCAGTGACTAATTCTGTTGCATTTAAGGTTGCAACCTCACCTTGAAAAGCATCTCTTAAAAATAGGAAGACCCCAATCACGATGACAAGGGTAAAAAGCAAGATTAAATAATCTGGCTTCTTGCGAAATTGTTGATTTCTTTTTGGCGTTGGGTTTTGATTCATAGATACACCTCTTTATTTTGCGTAAACTTCGGGTTTTAATATACCTACATAAGGCAGATTACGATAGTACTCTTCGTAATCGAGTCCATAACCGACTACGAAAGCTTTAGGAATAACTTTTCCAACATATTCAGGTTGATAAGGTCTTTTTCTACCTTCAGGCTTATCTAAAAGTGTGACCATTTTTACAGATTTAGCACCACGATGCTTCAGTAACTCAATAATCGTAACAATCGTATTTGCTGTATCAACGATGTCTTCAATAATGATGACATCACGATCTTTAATGGATATATCTAAATCCATTTTAATTTTAACATCACCCGAGGATGATATGCCACCATGATAGCTTGAGACACTCATGTATGCGATATCGACTTTTAAATCGATATATCTTTGGACATCAGCCATAAAAGGTACACAGCCCTTTAGAAGACCTACTAAGATAGGGTTTTTGCCTTGATAGTCTTTTGTTACTTCTTGTCCTAGTCTTTTACATATGTCTTGGATTTCCTGTTCAGACAGTAGAATTTCTGAAATGTCGTTATGCATGTTTCTTTACCTCTTTAAGTTTGAAATATAAGCATTCCTGATCACCTAAGGTTTCATTTAAGTAGAAGGATTCTACCCATAATACCTGGTGATTGTTATCTGTTAAGACCCATAAAGCATCTCTTTTTTTCATGGGTACTTTTTTGTCGATTAAAAGTTTTTTTAGTTTTTTGTGCCCGTATGAATAAGCGAGCATGTCACCTGGATTGCGATGGCGTAGCCATAGTGGAAACGCTAATTTATTATAACACAATTTTGTGAATTCCGCAGTATTGCTGTTGGTTTTGGTTAAAAATGTGAAAATAGCCATATTTGATAGCTTATTTTCCCCTTCTTTAAGTTGATAAACCTTATTTTTAAGGGTTGAAATTGGCTTTATAAAGGCCTCTTCGTAAGATTTAATTAATTCGTGCTCCGATGATAAAAGATAGGTAGCATTAGGTTTTTTATTCTTTAGCATCTCTTTGATTTTGAGGATGGTTTCATAGCTTGATGAGAGCTTGTTCTGTTGGATTAAGTATGCAATCATATCCTCTTGAATGACATCATCTTGTTCTTTGAATAAGGGAATATGAATCATGTTTTTATCTGGCATCAACTTTTCAGTTTGTTGTCTAATATATTTAAATGCTTGTGAAAGCTGCACATGAAAATCTTTAATCTTTGATAACAAATCCTCATTTTCTTGTTTCATAATAGGAACAACAGCATGACGATATCTATTTCTTAAATATAAATGTGTATCATTAGATTCGTCCTCTAAATAGGGTACATCATGTTTTTTAACATAAGCCTTGATATCATCCTTGGATGTATAAAGCAGCGGTTTGATATATGTATAACGATCATCTTGATAGACGATTTGCATACCAGCATAACCCAGTAAATTTGAACCTCTTGTAAGTTTGATGAGCACATTTTCAAATAAATCATCTAAATGGTGTGCTGTTAAAATATAAGGAGTATGATAGAGTTTAGCAACTTCCTTTAAATAGTGATATCTTAAGTGATGAGCTTCATGGTGAAAATTGCCATCATTTATTTGAATGGTATAATAATGAAAAGGTAGATCAAGTGTTTTTGCATAGTTTTCTACCATATCTTTTTCAATGATTGATTCTGTTCTTTTTTGATGATTAAAATGTACAACGGCGATTTTAAAATCAGATTTTGATAAAAGATGAAGAAGTGCCATGGAATCCATGCCACCACTTACAGATAGAACTAATGTTTTTTTAGATGGAATTTTTAAGGTATCTTTGAGATAGGAGATCATATCATCCACAAAATCATCCTCATTTCTATAGAACTATTATAACATGAGCATGTAAATTTAATGGTTGAGAATCGAAGTTCTATGTTATAATAGCATACGATAAAGGAGACCAAGATATGTTAATTTTGGCAAGTAGTTCACCAAGAAGAGCAAAGCTTTTAGAAGATGCAGGTTTAGAGTTTAAGGTTGAACCCTCTCATTTAGATGAAACGATGGATGAATCGTTAGAACCAAGAGAACTCGTCATCGAACTTGCAAAAATGAAGGCACTTCATGTCGCATCTAAATATCCTAATGATGTTGTGATAGGTGCTGATACCATCGTTGTTTTTGAAGGTCAAGTCTTAGGGAAACCCAAGGATGAAGAAGATGCTTATCGCATGCTTAGGCTTTTATCTGACGATCGTCATGTCGTTTATACAGGTGTTTGCTTAGTAAAAGGGAACCAAGTAAAAACGTTTGTATCAGAAACTGAAGTGTGGATGAAATATTTAAGTGATTTAGAAATTAAAAATTATATTCAAAGTGGAGAACCTATGGATAAAGCAGGAGCGTATGCGATTCAAGGTGATGGTGGTGCTTTAGTAGACCATTATAAAGGTGATTTTTTCACGATTGTAGGATTACCTTTAAAGGAACTCTTAGAAGCATTAAAAACATTTTAAAAGGTTATTTCTTCAAAGAAATAGCTTTTTTTATTTTGTTTGAAGGTTTAATATGATAAGTTATTATATAATAATAAGTAATCAAATACGTTTAGGATGTGGAACTTAATGATTGAAAAATCGAACTTATGGCAAAAAGGTATCGTTTATCAAGTGTATCCTAGAAGTTTTAACGATAGTAACCATGATGGTATAGGAGATATTCCTGGCATTATTCTTAAACTTGACTATATTAAAGATTTAGGCGTGGACATCATATGGCTATCGCCTGTTTACGCATCGCCTAACGATGATAATGGTTACGATATTAGTGACTATTATCAAATCAATCCAGAATATGGCACGATGCAAGATATGGATCTACTCATCGTTGAGGCGATGAAAAGAGGGATGAGAATCATTATGGATTTAGTTATCAATCATACCTCTGATGAGCATCCATGGTTTATCGAAAGTAAGAAAAAAGATAGTCCATATAGAGACTATTATATTTGGAAAGATCAACCTAATAACTGGACAAGCTTTTTTGGAGGATCTGCTTGGAGTAAAGCAGGTGATAGCTATTATCTTCACTTATTTAGTCCTAAACAACCTGATTTAAACTGGCACAATCCAAAGGTTTATGATGAAATCAAAGACATTATGATATTTTGGCTTAATAAAGGGATATACGGTTTTAGATGTGATGTCATTAACATCATCTATAAAACATCTTTAAAGGATGGCAAGAAGCGACTTGTTTTAAGAGGAAGAGAGCATTATCATTCACAAGAAGGATGTCATCGTATCTTAAAAAGATTAAGATCTGAGGTTTTAGATCTTTATGATCAATTTACTGTAGGTGAAACCGTAATGGTTAATACCAAACAAGCAAATGACTTAATCTTACCAGAAAGACATGAGCTTGATATGGTCTTTAGTTTTGAGCATATGGAAGTTGATCAAATCAATAATAAGTGGTTTAAGACAAAGTTTAAACCTAAAAAGCTCTTTAAAGTCATCTCTAAATGGCAAAAAGAGGCTTATTGGAACGCGAATTACTTAGAAAACCATGACCAACCAAGATCTGTTTCTAGATTTGGTAATGAAAAGAATTACCATATCTTAAGTGCAAAGGCATTAGCGTTATTCAATCTAAGTTTAAAAGGTACACCTTATATTTATCAAGGTCAAGAGATTGGTATGACCAATGGTGATTTTCAATCGATGGATGAATATATGGATGTTGAAACACATAGAATCTATCATTTAGCAAAGAAGTTAAAGTTTCCAAATTGGTATATTAAAAAAATGATTCAAAGAACTTCAAGAGATCATGCAAGAACACCGATGCAATGGTCAAAAGATGGTGGTTTTAGTGATCAAAAACCGTGGTTAAAAATGAACGAAAATAAAAAAACTATTAATGTAGAAGATGATTTGAAAAATAAAGACTCAATTCTTTCTTTTTATCAACGTTTTATCCAGTTTAGGAAGACAAATGATATCATGTTAAATGGCGATTTTAAGCCATTATATATGAATCATAGTATCTTCATATTTGAAAGAACATATCAAGGTAAATCTTTAATCATCCTTGTGAATTTGAATCTTAAAACATCCAAAATACCTCTAAAAATTGATGGAAAAATACTTATAAAAAATGATGAGAGCATTTCTTTACCTTTAAAACACTTAAAACCATACCAAGCTTTAGTCATAGAAAGAGATTGTACACATGATAACATTTAAAAATGATCATTTTATACTGGAATCAAAAGCGTTAAACTATATCATCCATCTTTTGCCTACAGGTCATTTAGAGCATATTTATTTTGGACGTAAACTCATCGATGAAAACTATGAACCATTACATACAAAAATCACGGCAGGTATGGGTAGCACGATTGAATATCAAAACAAAAAAGGTAAACTCTTTTTAGAACTCTATCCCTTAGAGTATTCGGGCATTGGTAAAGGAGATTTTCGATTAACACCTTTAGAACTCAAAATGCCTGATGGTACATTTGTTTCAGATTTTATCTATGAATCACATGAAATCAAGAAAGGTATTTTTGTATTTTTTGAACTACCTCAAGCAAAAGCCTATGATGAAGATGTAGAGACCTTAGTTATTCATCTAGAAGATAAGCATGCAAAATGTGCACTTCATTTAATTTATACAGTATTCAAAAATTCGAATATCATTTCAAGACGCGTAAGATTAATCAATCATCACGAAAAACCTTTAATGATTCGAAAAATCATGAGTATGATGTTTGACCTAAAGTCCTTTGATTATGATTTATATACACTTGATGGTGGGTGGATTAAAGAAGCTGGCAAACATAAAAGAGCCTTATCTTATGGCACTTACATTAATGAATCTGTGACAGGCTCTAGTTCTAATAGACATCAACCTGGCATCATATTAGCGAAAAAAGATGCGACAGAAACAACTGGAGTTTGCATCGGGTTAAATTTGGTTTATAGCGGTAATCATTATGAGGCTGTTCAAATCAACACATTTGGTCATATGCGTGTCATGACGGGGATTCATCCTCATACATTCGAATGGGAACTTAAAAAAGGTGAGGCCTTTGTTACACCAGAGGCTATTCTAACCTACTCTGATCAAGGATTTAATCAACTATCAAAAAACTTTCATCATTTTGTCAATCACCACATCACACCTAAATCCTTCCAATTTAAGGAAAGACCGATTGCATTTAATAGTTGGGAAGCTTTCTATTTTGATTTTAACGAAAGAAAACTTATGAAGCTAGCTAAGGATGCGAAAGCACTAGGTGCTGAATTATTCGTTTTAGATGATGGTTGGTTTTCCACTAGAAATGATGATCTAGAAGGACTTGGTGATTATGATGTCAATTATAAGAAACTACCAAGTGGTATTAAAGGTTTATCACGTAAAATCAACCGATTAGGTCTATCTTTTGGGTTATGGTTTGAACCAGAAATGGTAAATCCAAAAAGTAAGCTTTATGAAAAATATCCTTCATTTGCAGTAAAGATAGAAGGTAGGACACCTGCATTAGGAAGAAATCAGCTTGTTTTAGATTTATGCAATAAAGAGGTAAGGCATTATATAATAGAAAACATTAAAAAGATTTTAAGTGAAGCAAATATCTCTTACATCAAATGGGATATGAATAGACACATCACAGACATGTACTCAAAATGTCTAACACATCAAGGTGCTTTTTTCCATAGTTATATGTTAGGGTTATATGAGATTTTACATGAATTAAAAGAAAGTTATCCAGATATCTTACTTGAAACATGCTCAAGTGGTGGAAACCGTTTTGATTTAGGTATGTTATGCTATGGTGCATTCGTTTGGGCATCAGATAATACAGATCCTATATCAAGATTAAGCATTCAAGAAGGACTTAGTTATTTTTACCCTCAATCTACCATAAGTGCTCATGTGAGCTTAGCACCACACGTACAAACCTTAAGAGATACACCGTTGTCTACGAGATTTAATGTTGCTAGTTTTGGTGTTTTAGGCTATGAGCTCAATCTTAAGTATGTAAAACCCTATGAGAAAAAAATGATTAAAACGCATATTGAGTTTTATAAAAAACACCGCATGCTTTTTCAGTATGGGGATTTTTATCGTTACCCACATCAAGAAAATCATATGTTTTTTCAAGTATCAAAGGATAGTGAACATATGTTTGGATACTATCAAACAAATCAATTACCTAGTCCTGAGTTAGAAACGATTAAAATTGATCATCTTAAAAAAGATCAAATTTATCATGTCCATAAAATAGAAGAAAGATTAGGACTCTCTAGATTTGGACATTTAATAAGCCACGCACTACCTATTAAATTACATCCAGATGGCATGATTATGCAGATGATTAAACAAAGATATACCTTAAAACAGACAGATATGAACTTTTTAGCAAGTGGACAAGTCTTACATGAGGGGTTTTATCCTAAACAACAATTTTCAGGTACTTATTATAATGAACATACAAGACTTCTAGGTGACTTTGGTTCTGAATTATATTACTTGAAAGAGGTGTCCTTATGAGAAAAGTAATCCCTATCAATTTTGAGTGGTATTTTAAGACATATGAAAAAAATGATGAAAAAAGAATAAGTTTTGATGATTTAGAGATTGTTGATATACCACATCAAGTGGTAGAATTACCACTGAACAATTTTAACGAACGCTCTTATCAAGATGTTTTTTCATATTATAAAGTCTTCAAACTAAGTGAAAAAGATCAAGGTAAATTATGTCATATTTTATGTGAAGGTATCTTGCATCATGCAAAAATCTATATCAATGGTCATTATGTTGGTGAGCATTATGGCGGCTATACGCCCTTTGAATTTGAGATGAGTGAACATATAAGTTATACAAATGACAATATACTAGCCATCATCGTTGATACAAAAGAATTAGATGAACTTCCACCCTTTGGTGGTGTCGTTGATTATTTAGGCTATGGTGGCATTTATAGAGAAGTGTCTTTAATCCTTAGGGATGAACAATATATTGAATATCTTTTTATTGAACAACTCAGTGAAAAGGATTTAAAAATCCATGTAAAAACAAAAAAGCATCATGGAGATATCTCTTTAGAAATTAAAGATGATGAAGGAAAAACAGTTTACATAAATAAAGATACAATCAAGCACAGTCTATCTCATTATTATGTAGAGATTGAACATCCTATATTATGGGATCTTGAACATCCGCATCTCTACCAATTAAATGTAAAGATTAAAGATCAAGATCAAACAGATGAAATCAATGAAAACTTTGGCATGAGGACCATTGAATTTAAAAAAGAAGGCTTTTATTTAAACGGTAAAAACGTAAAGCTCATCGGACTTAATCGTCATCAAAGCTATCCTTATGTTGGCTATGCAATGCCAAAATCCATGCAAGAAAAAGATGCTGATTTACTAAAATATCATCTTGGTGTTAATATTGTTAGAACATCACATTACCCACAGTCAAAGCATTTTCTAAAACGCTGTGATGAGATTGGACTTTTAGTGTTTGAAGAAATTCCAGGCTGGCAGCATATCGGAAATGAGATTTTTCAACAAAGAAGTTTAGATGCTTTAAAAGAAATGATTTTAAGAGACAGAAACCATCCTTCTATCATCATGTGGGGTGTAAGAATTAATGAGTCTGCTGATCATCATGACTTTTATCAAAAAACAAACGAGCTTGCAAAATCATTAGATCCCTCTAGACCAAGAGGAGGCGTTCGTAATTTTGAGAAGAGTGAATTATTAGAAGATGTTTATACATATAATGATTTTTCACATACAGGTAAAAACAAAGGGCTTCTTCCTAAACATAAAGTCACAGATAAGAAAAACCCTTATTTGGTCACTGAATATAATGGACATATGTTTCCAACAAAGCGATTTGATGATGAATCACATCGCATAGAACATTTAAAAAGACATTTAAATGTCATCAATGAAGCCTTAAATCCAAAAAACAATATCAGTGGTGCAATTGGTTGGTCCATGTTTGATTATCACACACATAAGGATTTTGGTAGTGGCGATCGTGTGTGTTATCATGGTGTATTAGATATGTTTAGATTAGATAAAATAGCGAGTCTTGCATATCAGACCCTAAAAGATGATGAGCCTATTTTAGAAGTAACGTCTAAAATGCATATAGGTGATTATAAAGGGGGATTATTAAAAGAAGTCTATGTGATGACAAATTTAGATGAAGTGATGCTTTATAAGAATGAAATGTTAATAGGAACATTTAAACCTGATAAAAAAGCATATCCTCATCTAAAGCATCCACCAATTATTATGACTGATTTTATTGGTGAATCGTTAGAAAAAAACGAAAAGATGTCTAAAAAAGATGCAAGAAAAATAAAAGAAATATTTAAAGCCATTATGACTTATGGTAATAAATTATCTCTTAAGCACAAACTATCTATGCTTTTCATGCTAAAAAAATATCATTTATCGATGGATGATGGCGTCAAACTCTTTTTCAAGTATACAAGTGGATGGGGACAAACATCACTTAAATACACATTTAAAGGCTATAAAAATGAGAAGCTCATGAAAACTGTGCATATCGAAACTCATCAAACCTTTGATTTAGTGCTTACATCAGATGATCATGAACTAAAACTAGGTGATACCTATGATGTGAAGCAATATGTGTTAACCAAAGTGAATCAACATGAAGAAATTGTTGATTATGCATTTGATGATATAAAGATTAACGTCAGTGGGTCGATTGAATTAATCGGTCCAAGTCATATCCACTTAGTCAGTGGCACGATCTCATTTTATGTAAAATCAAAGGAAAAAGGTATAGGCATGATTGAAATAGAAAGTGGTCAAACCGCCATATATGAGGAGGTATTAGTCTCATGAAATTAACACAAGAAGAAAAAGTTCAATTACTAGATGGACTTGATGTTTGGCATACCAAACCAGTCAAAGACTTGCCAAGCATCATGATGGCTGATGGCCCACATGGCTTGAGAAAACAATATGAGTCGAAAGATAATCTAGGTGTTTTTGGTAGTGTACCAGCCACCTGTTTTCCAACAGCTTCTTTAACAGCATGTAGCTTTGACCCTGAATTACTAAAAACGATGGGAAAATATATGGCTATTGAAGCGAAAAAAGAGAAAGTAAATATCATCTTAGGTCCAGGGATTAATATGAAAAGATCACCTCTTTGTGGGAGAAACTTTGAGTATTTCTCTGAAGATCCTTATTTAGCTGGAGAGCTTGCAAGTGCGTTTGTTAGAGGTATTGAAGATGAAGGCGTTGGAACATCAGTCAAACACTTTTTTGCAAACAATCAAGAGAAAAATAGATTCTTCATAGATAGTATCGTTGATGAAAGAGCACTACGTGAAATCTATCTAAAAGCCTTTGAACGTGTTGTTAAGGAAAACCCAGCAACTGTGATGGCAAGCTATAATAAAATCAATGGCTTTTACGCAACTGAACATCCATACATTCAAAAAGTACTTAGAAAAGAATGGGGATTTAAAGGTGTGGTTGTTTCAGACTGGGGTGCTGTACATAAAAGAGTAGAAAGCTTAAAGGCAGGCTGTGATTTAGAAATGCCAACATCCTTTGGATATAGATCGAAAGAAGTATTAGATCATATTAAAGATGATGATGTGTTAAGACAAAGTGTTACAAAGTCAAGTGAACGTATCATCGAGCTTGCTAGAAAATATAAGACCTATGATAAAGTGACCTATGATATAGATGCACATCATAAGGTTGCTAAAAGAATCGCATCAGAATCCATGGTCTTATTAAAGAATCAGGACATTTTACCACTTTCTAAAAAAGATAAAGTACTTTTTCTTGGTGGGTTTATAGAAAACATGAGATTCCAAGGTGGTGGTTCATCACATATTAACCCCACAAAGGTCTCACAAATTAAATCACTTTTACCAACATATTCAGAGCATGCTATAGATACCACAGGTTACACACTCGATCAAGAAAAACTCGATCAAGATTTATTAGAAGAAGCAGTAGAAAAAGCAAAACTAGTAGATAAGGTTGTTTATGTGATGGGTCTTCCAGATCGTTATGAAACAGAAGGATTTGATCGTGACACATTAAACATACCATCACACCAAATAGAGCTCTTAGAAAAACTTCATGAAGTAAATCCAAATATCATTGGTGTCATCATTGCAGGCTCTGTTGTGAGTCTTTCCTTTGAATCAATGACCAAAGGATTACTCCTAGCATATTTAGGCGGACAAGCCTCTTCTGAAGCGATTTTAGACATCTTATACGGCAAGATTAATCCTTCAGGAAGACTTGCAGAAACGTTTATTGATGATATAAAAGATTGTAACGTACAATTAACAAATGATAATAACGCAGTGTATTATGATGAATCTATTTTTATAGGCTATCGCTACTATCATACCTTTAACAAAAAAGTTAGATATCCTTTTGGTTATGGGTTATCTTATACCACGTTTGAATATCCATCGATGGTTTTAGATGAAACAAAAGATGGATATCATTTATCAATTACTGTTCAAAACACAGGTAAAGTCAAAGGTAAAGAAGTCATTCAAGTTTATATTGGTAACAATGAGTCATCTGTGTATAAAGCAAGAAGAGAACTTAAAAGATTTAAAAAGATTGAATTAAAGCCAGGCGAGTCACAAACCATTGATATAGATCTTTTAACTTCTGATTTTGCGTATTATGATATTTATAAAAAAAGATTTACCATTGAAAAAGGTGATTATCAAATTCTTGTATGCAAGCATGTTAATGATGAGATTGAATCCTTTGATGTCAAACTTCAAGGTGAAGAAGTGCATCATCCAGCTCTAAGCTACCAAAAATATATTTACGATCCACAAGAATTTAGTAAAATATGTCAACGCACATTACCACCTAAAAATATCATTAAAAAAAGACCTTATACACTATCATCAACCTTAGAGGATGCTAAAAACACATTGATGGGAAGAATTATTAGAAATATTGTTATGAAGCAAGGCTTAAAGCAAGCCAAAGAGATGAAGGATAGCTGGATGGTTGAAGTCGCAAGAAAAACCATGGACGAAACGCCAATTCATATGCTTGCATTATTTAGTGCAGGAAAAGTATCCTTCACACAAGCAGAAGGGCTTGTCGATTTAATAAACTTAAAAATCTTTAGAGGTTTAAGAAAACTTAGAAAAGGATCTAAAGGATAAACATATGCAAGAAGATGTTAAGGTAAGCAAACAAACCAAATGGACCTATGCCATGAGTGGCATGGGTAGAGATATGATGTATGCGTTATATAGCACATATCTCATCGTCTTTTTTACAGATGCGTTAGGTCTTCCTAACTGGCAGCTAATTGCTATTGGTACCATTGTAGCAATTGCAAGAATTTGGGATGCGATTAATGATCCAATTATGGGAACGATTGTTGATAACACAAAATCAAGATATGGCAAGTTTAAACCATGGATCTTAATAGGTGCGTTATCATCTGCACTTATTTTCTATTTACTATTTCAAGATTTAGGTTTAACTGGCACTGCATTTGTTACTGTTTTTGGGATTTTATATGTATTATCAGGCATGACGTTTACCATGAATGATATTAGTTATTGGTCCATGTATCCATCGTTTTCAACAGATCCTAAAGAAAGAGAAAGTATTGGATCTTTAGCAAGAATATTTGCAAGCTTAGGTATGTTTTTAACGATCGCATTAGTGCCGATTATTTATCAAAATTATGCAAGTGGTCCTAAAGCAGCATTTTCAGTAATCGCGTTAGTCATTTGTTTGATTTATGTCACATCTCAAATCATTTTATTTTTCGTTGTTAAACAACCTAAAAATAAAATTGTTGATGTTAAACAAGAAAAAACAACTTTAAAAGATATGGTAAGAATTATATTCAAAAATGATCAACTTTTAGTCATTATTGTAGCCATCTTCTTATTTAACACCGGTTATTTTATAACAACAGCTTTAGGTATCTATTTCTTTAACTATGATTTTAATCGCTATGGTGGTGCAGAATTTACCATGTTTTCTGCAATTCTCGCGGTAAGTCAATTATCTGCACTGATGTTGTTTCCTGTGGTTGCTAAAAAGTTTACTAGAAAGAAAATCTTTGGCTTTGCTGTATCACTCATGGTTATTGGATATCTTTTATTTATGAGTGTTGGCTATACATTTATTCCTATGAACATGCTATTTATTGGTATTGCAGGATTATTTCTTTTCTTTGGACAAGGATTTATTCAAGTCTTAGTGCTTGTTATGCTTGCTGATACCATTGAATATGGACAATGGAAGCTAGGGACAAGAAACGAAAGTGTTGTTTTTGCGATTAATCCATTTGTAACAAAACTAGCAACAGCTGTTCAAATCTTTGTTGTGACAACGACACTTGCTGTATCTGGTTTAAATGAAGGTGTGATTAGACCTTTAACTGAAGCAAAAGAAAGTGCAGCAAGCCTAGGTATACCATTTACAACAGAAAACGCAAGAGCACTCATTGAGTCACTCGTTTCATCTGAAATGCTTTTAGGTTTAAGACTATCTATGATTATTATTCCACTACTCTTGATTATCATATCTTATGTGATTTATAGATGGAAATATAAGATTGATGCCGTCATGTATGAAAAAATTACAAACGATTTAAACAAACGTATGACTCAATCGTGAACTACTCCCACCACTTAATGCATATCATTTGAAGTGGGGGCTTCTTGGG
>CAZZMZ010000006.1:0-119166 GCA_964655445.1 uncultured Mariniplasma sp.
AGAAATTGTATGCATAAACGTTTTAATGTGTCTACTAACTCTTTACTATTTCAATATCATGTGCGATATATCCGTTTTAACTAATGAATAAGTTTGTATTTGTTATTGACTGTTTCAAAGAGTGTATCAACTTTTGATGTCTCAAAGACGGATAAGAAAACAACCATTAAAATACTATATGGCACTGCAAATTGTACATTATCAATCAAACCATGGACTTGTGATGCGATATAACCTATAACAAATAAGTATTTTTCAAGTGTTAAATGTTGAAATATAAATTTAAATATTTGTGTGTAATGAATAATAAGACCAACAAGTCCAAAGAGTCCCATGGTTGCTAGTGTGTGAAATAAGGTCGAATGAAACATGAATAGTCTTTGGTAGGCACCATATTCTAAATACCAAAGTTCTGCAACTTCATCTATAGATAACCAACCAGCACCAAAGAGAGGATTTCTTAGGAAAATACGCCAGCCTTCTCTATATAAAAAGAGTCTATTTGATGAAAATTCATTTAAATCACCCGTGGCTGTATCATTGAAATATTGCCACCACAGTATAATGACATCTCTATTGACGATAAAAAAGATAATTAGGAATGATAAAAAGAGAATTCCATGTTTTAGCTGTACTTTTTGACCTTGATAAATCGAAAAATAAATAAGACCTATCACTGCAACACCAAAACCTATCACTCCACCTCTTGATTTCGACAAGATGATAATGAGTATGGGTATAAGCATTAAAAACCAGATAAGATAAGTTTTGGGCTTTTTAAAAATAAAATAGACATAGCTAGGTGCTGTGAGAGATATATAGAAGCACATATCATTTACATTAGCCCATCCTAAGTTTCGATCCCAACCAACTAATAACCTCTCATAAAAAGTTAGTTCGGGATGCTGAATGTATCCATTCATTATGTAGACAACCATCTGAAAACATAAAAGTAGATTAATGATAAGCATCATTTTAAACAAGTAATCAATATTTCCTTTTGTAGTGCTTGTGAAAAAGACGTAAAATCCCAAATATGTGGCACCTAATAATGAAACTGGAAGAGCTTTAAATTGAAATGGTGTGTATAAAAGTGGTATGAGATAAGCAATTGCTAGTAGCAAAAAGCCTAAAAAAAATCTACCCCTTCTAAATACAGGTTTGAAACGAATGATGTGAACAACGAAGCTTATAATTATCAAAGCAACACTTATAATGGGAAATATTAGTGTTGTTGAATCAAATGTTAATGATGGATGGTTTATGATAAATAAAAAGCCAATCAGTATGGGCATAGCATATAAAGTGTTTTCAAATGATACTAATACAAACACCAAAAAAACAACAAGTGTTAATACACCAATCATATTATAAAGATTAAAATAATGTGGAGGAGTTTCTTTGAAAAAAGTCCAACTTATGAATGTGAATATAAAAATAAACGCAATATAATAAAACGAATTAAGGAATTTTTCTATGTGTTTCATGATGCACCTCATACAATAAATATATTATAGATGTAAAGCGTTATTTTGTCAAAAAAGAGTTGGTTTATACCAACTCATTTGTCATCAATCAAGCGTTTTGCCATCATAGCAGCTGCAACTGCAGGATCATATATCGGTTTGATCAAATCAATCATTGGATCAATCTTTTGGATCTTTTGATAAAGCATATCCCCAAAGTATCCGCCTGAATGTCCAAGACTACCTACGATGACTAATGTTTTATTTTCAGGCTTTACCTTATGATAAACAGCATGAATAGCGTCTCTTAAATTAGATGTCCCTCGATCGATGATTTCTTTAGCATAGATATTTCCAAGATTTGCATGCTTTGTCACTATGGGTGATAAGCCTGCAATCCATGTGCGCTCTAAATAATAAGTGTTCATAATGCTAACAATATCCGATGCTTCTTTTAGTCCAATCTCTTTTGCGATTTCTTCTGAAAAATCATCTTTTTCTTTTCTGCCGTCATACGCTTTTGCTACATGCTTTAAGGCTTGCATACCTAAATCATAAGAAGAACCTTCGTCACCTTCCTTAAAACCCCAACCACCTGCTTTAGCAGAAAAGCCAGCTTTATTTTTTGCATAAGCAACCATACCTGTACCACATATAAGTGTCATACCTGATTCAAAGCATGCACCAGAATATAATGCGTTTTCCATATCGTTTCTTGCTGTAATCATTGTGTGATTGCTCGCACCAGGGATATATCTTAATAAGCCTTCTACATGCTTCATGTCTTCTATAGAGACAAGGCCTCCAAGACCACAAAATATACCATCAAAAGAAACATCTTTATGTATTTTCACATATTCTGCATAAGCTTCTCTAATGTGTTTAATTGTTGTGTCTATCAAGACTGTATCGGTGCTTGATGGTCCAGCAACTCCGATGTATACTGTTTCATTTTTTTCATTGATGATCGCTACTTTTGTTTTCGTGCCACCACCATCAATACCTAGATAAAATGCCATGACTTCACCTCTTATTTCTTATACATATTAAGAGTATCTTAAATTGTAAATTATGTCAACAGAAACCGAAAATGTATTGTAAAGGTATTATACATATGATACAATTAAATAGAATTGTTTAGGTAGGTGCAAATATGAAAATTGATGTAACAGATAATAAACCTTTTTATGTCCAAATTAAAGAATCTATAAAAGAAAAAATCGAGCACGGTACATATCAAGAAGGTGATCTAATACCAAGTGAAAAAGAGCTTGCTGAAACATTTGGGGTTTCTCGTGTCACTATTCGTGCTGCGATTTCACAGCTTGTACAAGAACAGTATTTAACAAGAAGAGCTGGTTATGGTACAACTGTCTTAAGAAACAAATCTTCCTTATCAAGCTTTACACTCATTCAAAGCTTTACCAATGAAATGAATGAGATGGGGATGCAAGCAGAGACATTAGATGCCCATTTAAAACTGATTGAAGCAGATCAAAAGCTTGCAGAGATTTTTAAAATTGAAGTGGGGGCACCGTTATATAATCTCATACGTGTAAGAGGTTCTAAAACTCCGATTTTATATTCTGATACGTATATGGTACCCATTATTGAACTACCAAACACGCATGAGTTTTTATATGGTTCTTTATA
Source organism: uncultured Mariniplasma sp. (assembly GCA_964655445.1). GTDB lineage: Bacteria > Bacillota_I > Bacilli_A > Acholeplasmatales > Acholeplasmataceae > Peloplasma. The sequence continues at coordinate 3,120 of CAZZMZ010000006.1, forward strand.
TAAGTTTTTAGCATCGAAAAATATTTACTTTAGTATGTTTGAAGAATATGTAAGTGCAGTCAGTGCACCAAAAAACATACGAAATATCTTAAAGATTTATGATGATACACCACAATTAAAACGAAAAAGATATGCATTTGATCAAGAAAATCATTTAATAGAGTATACAGAAACGTTTTATAATGCGAGTGCTTATGAGTACCGCGCAAGAATCTTTTACCGCAGAAAGTAATCTGCGGTATTTTTATTTTTAGGCTTAATGTATCATAAAAATTATAAATGTATTATAAATGTATTGTTTTTTTAATTTCTATATGGTATATTGATAACAAGAAAACGCTTGCATAGGAGGTAGCGCATGAAAAAATGGCTTTTACTCACATTCATCATCTCATTAGTTATCCTCTATGGTTGCAAAGAATCTATCGAAGAGGAAGAAGTAACGAAAGATCCTTGTATCGAAACCTTTGATATGTTCTTAAACGAGGTCATTCCTTTTAAATCCATACACATTCCTTATTCAGAAGTTACAGGGAATCCTACTAATTTTATTAGAACATGTAAATTGGATGGAGAAAGTCCCATTACTTTAAAAAATGCATCCATTCAATCACACTATATCGTACTCAATTTTGATGCTATTTATCCAATTGGAGATTTACTCATTGAACAACTTTCATCAGAAAAGATGATTTCATCGATTTCGATTGAAGTTTCATTAAATGGCAATCAATATAAAAGAATTATGCATCAAGCACCTGTTGAAGATTACAGTACGACATTCAATCTTGGAGGTACCATGGCAAAATCCATCCGATTTATATTTCAATCTGATGATCAACAGTATGGCTTTAAAAAAATAGAAGCTAGACTAAATGATGGCATCATTATTAAAGAAGCTCTTGATTATACAAAAGAATTTCTAAGATATGAAGGTTGGACAGGTGGCGATGGGATTTTTACCTTTAATTTAACAAGTGGTGATGAAAGAATCGGTGCTTTAAAAAATACGGTTGGTTATATTTTTTCAGATACCTTTATTGGAGAGGTTTATCCTCATAACAATCTTAGAAAATCAAGTGTGATGATTAATAATTCCTTTGGATATCAAGATATGCATAAACCACTTAACGAAGCATTTGATTTTGTTTGGGGCAATATGGAAGGTACACCTGATTCGCTTTATCATCCAGAGTCCTATATTGGTAAAAAGCCAAGAAATTTACTAGATGGCGATGGTTTATCCATATCACAAAGCCCCAATGCAACACTTACGAATCTAAGCGAAGGGTTTAGCTTTATCTCAAATGATCATGAAGATACGTTAATTATCGATTTAAAGGATGTTTATACATTAAATGAGATCTATTTATGGAACTTAAATGAGGAACCAGAAAAAGGCACTAAGGATTTTGATTTATTTTTAAGTAATGATGGAGAGACCTATACATTAATTAATAGCTATACATTAGATCAAGCCTCTGGTTCAAATGAAGAACCTTATACCTTAAAGATTGATTTGGAAAATGAAGCAAGATTCATCAAGCTACATTTAAAGACATCTTATCATGATGAAAAAATAGGCTTAGGTAAAATCATGATTTTTGGAGAAAACGAGCAATTTCTTTTTGGAGAGATTTCATCAACGAGTTATGATGCTACAAAACATCCCAATGAAGCATCAGCTAGACTTTGGCTTCAAGATGGTGTAGTTATAGATAATCACTTATATTTATTTCCAATTTTAGTAAAAGATGAAAGTGATATCTTTAAAGTCCATAATGTGGGATTAGTAAAGACACCGATTTTGGATGAAAGATTAAACTTTGATGAAACGACCTACTTAAACACACCACTTCAAGCAAAAACTGAAGATGGTGGCACGATTTTCTTTGGTGCTGGCTTGATGAATCATGTAAAGAAGGATGGTTATATCTATATTTATGGTTATAAAGATTTAAATGGTAGACATTTAGTGGTAGGTAGATTCAAACCAGAAGATATTGAAAATTTTAATGCATGGACCTATTTTGATGGGACATCCTTTACACCTCATATGAATGATGTTTTTCCACTTAAAGAAGCGGTCTCTGCAGAGTTATCTGTTACTTATATCGAAGAAGGTATCTTTCAAGGTAAATACATGCTTGTTGTGATGGAAAACACAACATCAGGTAGAATCAGCTATAGTTTATCTGATACACCTTATGGACCGTTTGATGATTATCAGCTCATCTATCAAACGACAGAAAACACCTACTTACGCGGTGGGTTTACATATAATGCAAAATTACATCCTGCTTTATCTAAACCAGGTGAGTTTCTCATATCTTATAACGTGAATACAACGCTTGTTGGTGCATTATCCGATGCAAATATATACTATCCGAGATTTATTAAAATGATTGAAGTCAAAAAATAGGAGGTTTTTTATATGAGACAAGGGGATTTAATCAAGAAGGTACAACTTAAAAAAGGGATAAACACTGTGTGTTTAGACCAAATCTATCCGATTCAACCATTTAAATCAAAAAATCATAATATCATTACATTGATGATTGATGATGAAACGATGGATGATGGTATATTTTATGCGAATAAAATCATGATTGATGCTAAGTCAGAAGAAACCATTGAGTTACATGTGGGCCAAGGTTTTATAGCATCAAAAGATGCTGATTTAACAGATAAATTTTTATCTTATAGCCACTGGTCTGGTGGTGATGGTATTTATTCATTTAATATGACAAGTGGTAAAGATCGTTTCGATCAAAAAGAAAACATGAAAACACTTTTCTTTTTTGGTGATACGTTTGTTGGAACATCTGATCTTAAAACGAACCAAAGATATCAACCACACTTAATGCCTAATAATAGCTTTGGTGTTTATGAAAATGATCATATCGACTTTTTAGTGAATTTTCAAGAGGATGGCTCTGTATCTGCCTTTTATAAGGTGGACCCAAAGTTTGATGAGTCAGGAACGATTGCATCAAATCTAACGTATTATGACAGAAAAGAAAAAAATAATGGTTTTCTATCAGGCTATCTTCCTAAATCATTATCTATTGTTTTTGATCTTTATGATGAAAGAGACATTACGCATATGGAGTTTTATAACTACTATAGTGATGAATCTTCGATGCTTGCTAAAAGAGGATTGAAACAAGTTCATATATTAGGATCACATGATGGTAAGACGTATGACTTGATTAAAGAAGTCACCTTATCTATGGCTGAGCACAAAGATGATAAAGAAAAGGTCAGCATTCAAAAAAGATATCGTTACATTAAATTAGATGTGCCTACGAAAAATGGTATAGGGAATCATAATGATGACACATTTGATGAAGGTCTTTACGGTCTTAATCTTGTTAAATTCTTTCATCATACGCATCAACTAAAAGATATCTATGCAAGCTCAAATTCATTTTTACTTAAAGATTATGAGCATTCATGGATTTGGCTTCAAGATGGTGTTGTGATAGGTGATCATCTATATACATTACCTATGGTTATTAATAGTGATTTAAATCAACCAGAGGGTCTTCAATTTTGTGTAAAGGGTGTTTCACTTTATAAAAGTAAAATAATTAATGGTATGCCAGATTATAAGAACGCAGAAATGAAGATGGCACCACTTTTGGTTGATTCTAAGACATCTCAATGGCTATTTGGTGCAGCAATGACTGCAAATACGAAGCAAGCTGGTGCAAAAAATCCTGATGGTTATGTTTATGTTTATGGATATAAAACCACCATGGGATTAAGAGAGCTTGTTGTTGCAAGAGTCTTAGCAGAACGTTTTGAGTTTTTTGATGACTGGAGATTTTATAATGGTAAGGATTGGGTCACAGATATATTCGAAGCAAAAGGACTCTTAGAGCACATCTCTTGTGAAATGAGCGTTTCAGAGCTTTTAGATGGACCATATCAAGGCAAATATATCGCAGTATTCACATATGACACAAACACACCTTATGTGTCCTTTGCTTTAGGTGATTCACTTGTTGGACCATTTACGAAACCACAAAAGATTTATAAGACACCTGAACAAGAAATCTTTAAATCAACGACATATACTTATAATGCAAAAGCACATCCACATTTATCCAAATCACGTGATATTTTAGTGTCTTATAATACAAATACGTATAATTTTGATCATAACATGTCGAATAATTTGATTTACAGACCAAGATTCATTAGACTTAAAGATACTTTTTAAAAAAGGGGTGATCCTATGACGGATGCCATCAAAAAACCGTTACTTAATAAAAAGCAAAAAGATTTCATCAAACAAAGCCTCTTACACTTTATATTGATCCTTGCAAGCTTTGGCTTTATCTTTCCATTTTTATGGATGCTTTTTACAGCTTTAAAGACACCTCAAGAGCTTTTACAAGGGACTGAAGCTTTTTTCCCACAAACACCACAATGGGGTAATTTTTTAACCGCGGTGAGATCGATTCCGTTTTTACTCTATTTAAAAAATAGTTTGATTATTGTGGTGCTGGTTATGGCAGGAACACTTTTTTCTGCAACTACCGCTGCTTATGCTTTTGCAAAGCTTAATTGGAAAGGTAGAGATAAGTGGTTTTTAATTATGCTAGCAACCATGATGATTCCCATTCAAGTGATTTTGATTCCAACGTACATTATGTATGCACAAATCGGATGGTTAGGTACAAGACTTCCTTTAATTGTTCCTGCATTCTTTGGTGGTGGATCAGCGTTTTACATTTTCTTATTAAGACAGTTTTTTAAAGGGATACCTAAAGAGCTTTCAGAGTCTGCTATTATTGATGGCGCAAATCATTTTCAAATATTTTTCAAAATAATGCTTCCTTTATGTAAACCAGCAATTATTACTGTCATGCTATTTACATTCATGGGTGCATGGAATGATTATTTTGGTCCTTTGATTTTCTTAAGTAATCCAGATCATTGGACACTTGCTTTAGGTTTAAGAGCTTTCCAGCTGCAGTTTGGTGGACGCTTTGATTTAATGATGGCAGCTGCGATTCTTATTATGTTACCGACATTAGTGCTATTCTTTTTTACACAAAAAAGCTTTATAGAAGGTATTACATTTACAGGTATAAAAGGTTAAGGAGGAAAAAAATGAAGAAATTACTCGTTATCATGGTCTTACTATCTACATTACTTACACTTGCAGCATGTAATAACGAAGATACAGGCGATAAAATTGTCATTGACTTTTGGCATATGTCACCTGTGGGTTCACCATCGTTTTCTGGTATGAGGGGTATCATCAATGATTTTAACAATAGTCAAGATACCTATTTTGTAAGAGGTACAGGATTTTCATTTTGGGATTACTGGGATAAAATCAATGTTGCAGTTTCTTCTAGAACAGCACCAGAGGTCGGCTTAATGACGATTGATGATGTTGAGGCAAGAGCAAGAGCTGGTGTGTTATTCAATATTTCTGAACTCATTGAAAATGACACATCTCTTAACAATATTGATTTATCAGAGTTCAGACAGTCTCAAAAGGATTTTGCTACCTATAATGGTGATTTATATGCGATGCCATTTTCTGCAACTACACGTGCTTTATTTGTCAATATGGATATGTTTGCCGAGCTTAATTTAACTGAAGATGATATACCTGAAACATGGGATGAGCTTCATACGATTGCTAAAATGTTTGATGAAACTGATAATCAAAATAACATCACACGTTTAGGATTTGATCCAACTTATGGTAATGCAACATACCATGGATGGTTATGGCAAAACAATCTTGATTTCTTTGATGAAGAGGGGTTACCAACCTTAAACACTCAAGGACATATTGATGTTTTAGAATGGATCATGAATTTTAACAATGATTTTACAAGAGCGCAGCTTACATCCTTTGGTGAAGGTAATCAAATGCTTGGGATTAATCCTTTTGCATCAGAAAGAGTTGCGATGATTGTTGAAGTTGATGGTTTATATCAAATTATTAAAGATGCTGGTGCGGATTTTAATTATGATGTTGCACCAATTCCGATTCCAGAAGGTGGAAGACATGTCAACTGGGGTAGTGGATTTTCTATCGAACTCTTTGATAATGGAAACACGACAGACGCTGAAAGAGATGGCGCATTTGAGTTTTTAAAATATCTCTTATCTAAAGAAACTCAAATAAGACTTGCAGAAGTGAATGGTTGGATTATGAGTCATATCAGTGCGATGGAAGAACATGTTGCTGGTGATCCAATCTTAGAAAAATTACTACTTGAAGTAGATGATGCGATTGATAAAGTTTATATTCCTTACGCACCATCTTGGCATGGCAATGACTGGCAACCTTATTATAATCAAGCGTTATCTGGTACATTAACTGCAGAAGAGGCATTAGCTGCAGCACGTGCCAATTATATTCAAAAGAAACAAAATTATGATGCAGTAAATTAGGAGCGTATGTATGGCTAAAACAATATCTATTACAAAACTTAAAAAACAAGAAAATTTGATTGGGTATTTATTTGCATCCCCTTGGCTTTTTGGGTTGATTGTTTTAGGTATGTTTCCCATTCTTGCATCTCTTTATATTAGCTTTACCACGTATAATATGATATCTTTACCAAGATGGGTAGGATTTGCAAATTATCGTATTTTATTTACCAATGATTCACTTTTTTGGAAAAGCTTAGGCAATACGGTTTATCATGTTGTGATTGCGATTCCACTTGGTATTGTTGTAGGTGTTTTATTAGCTTTATTACTGAATAATAAAATTAAAGGTATGAGCGTTTATCGAACCATGTTTTACTTACCTAATGTCGTAAGTATCGTTGCGATGTCACTCTTATGGCTTTGGTTATTTCAACCAAATTTCGGGATTATTAATCAGTTTCTAGCACCGATTTATCGCCTTTTAGATATGGAACCCTTAAGATGGCATCAGGCTGAAAGTACAGCGAAAATGACACTCATCTTAATGGGACTATGGACTGCAGGTGGTACGATGGTCATCTATTTAGCACAAATGCAAGATATTCCTACATCGTTATATGAGTCTGCTGAAATGGATGGCGCAAATTGGATTAAAAAAACCATGTATATTACACTACCACTCATGACACCTTCGATCTTTTTCAATTTTATTATGAGTTTAATTGGCGGCTTTCAAGTCTTTACGATTGCCTATATTATGACAAATGGTGGTCCATCTCGTTCAACATATTATTATGCATATTATATGTTTGACAAGATGATGTTAGATAGATCGATGGGCATGGCATCAGCCATGGCTTGGATCTTATTAGTCATTGTTTTAATTTTAACTATGTTAGCTTTACGTTTGAATAAATATGTTATTTATTTAGGCGAAGAAGGATAAAAAAAGAAAAGGGAGAGAATTTATATGAAGAAACTACTCAATGTAGTGGTATTACTTGTTATGGCATTTGCACTTGCTGCATGCTGGCCTGGAGAAGTGGCAGTAAGCACAACGTTCAATGCAGATGGTTCTGGTGAAAGATTTATTGTGCTTGAAGTGATGGATGATACACTTTCAACATCACCTATTACAAATCCTGATGATCCTGAAGGTGATGAAGGTAAAGGTGCTGTTTTAAATGATAAACACATCACAGGTGGTGTGATTGCTATTCAAACATGGCTAGAAGAAAATGCACCAAGCTTTATCACTGTACATGATGCAAAAGTTGAAGGTTATGTACGCACATTTACAATGAGCTTTACTTTTGATGATTTTGATGATTTCTTAGACAAATACGAAACACTTGTTAATTTATCACCAAATCTATCATGGGATGACTTTGATGATTCAGAATTACCAACATTAACAACAACTGGTGGATTTAATAAGACGTTAACATTCACTGAATCAAAAGCGATCGTTGAAGCATCATTAGATTGGGCAATTGATGGTATTTATAACTCCATTTATGATGAAGCTGATTTAGCAGGATTTGTTACAAAAGCTGATATTTCAGTTTTAGCTAATTACACACTTACCATTAATGATGAAACGTTTGAAGAATTAAGATATTATGATGAAGATGCAGCTGATGGTGATTTTACTGGTAAAGTCATTTTTGTTGAAAGTGAAAACTTTGAACTTTCAGGTTCATTCTTCAATGTAACACTTGTTGTCATCTTAGTTTTAGGTGTTGCAGTACTTGGTGTTGCTGGATTCTTTGTTTCTAAGAAAGTATTAAAAAAATAGTTTAAAGTAGGCTTTAACATGAAAGAGTTTCTTAAAAAACTTACAGACATCATCTATGTGAACTTCTTATGGCTTTTAGTAAGTTTTTTAGGATTGCTCATTACAACAGGTGCATCCACAACAGCACTATTTAGAGTTATTTTTCAAATTATGAAAAAGCATGAACCAACCAATGTGCTCAACCTATTTGTTAAAAGTTTTAAAGAAAACTTTCTCCTCAGCACATTGGTTTGGTTGGTGCTTATCATCATAGGTATCCCACTATTTTTCATGTATCATTATGCATTATCCATGGAAATCACATGGTTACTTATTTTAGCAATTGTATCAAGCTATCAAGTCATATTATTTTTGATTTATGTTTTTCCTACCATTGCTTTATTTAAGACAGATAAACATAGCACACTCATTAAAAATGTATTATTACTACAAAACAAAAATCTTTGGACAAATTTTAAACTATTAGGAAGTATGCTTTTTGTCATTTTACTCATCTTATTTGTCCATAACATGTTTTTGATTTTAGCAGTTGGCCTTTATGGTGTTTTGATAAGCTTTCACCTTAAAAAAGTATTTCTCCCCTATCTAAAAGACTTAGGGGAAATAGACGAAGAGGAAGGTATTTGAGAAATGGCCTATTTAAATTTTAAATCTCTATACGATAAGTATCCCCATATTGAGATTAAATCCTATCATAGTGATCAATTATACAAAAATCAAGAAGAGATTCTTAAAGTTTTTCAAAACATCAAAGAAGGCATTATCATCTTTGAAACATATCCTGGTATTGATTTAACAGTCTTATTAAAAGACATCATTAATCCACTAAAAGCTGATGAAGTTATATGTATCGAAGAATTTAGTCACAGAGAAGAAACCATTGATGATATGCTTAAACATCATTTAACTGATGATCGCGTATTTGGTGTGATGAGTCATCACACGATACATGATTTTTATCCTAAAGAAATCATTGCTTCAATCAATAAAAGATTAAAAACGCAAAAAGGATTGACCATTGTTTATGGTTTTGGTGCGAGTCTTATTCATGGGACACATCTTGTCCATGTATCACTGACGAGATGGGAAATTCAGTTAAGATATCGAAAAGGCTTAACAAATTTTAAGAAACACAATCCAAAAGAAGATATTTTAAGAAAATACAAACGTGGCTTTTTTATCGAATGGCGTGTTGCTGATCGAATCAAAGAAAGCTTTTTACCACATGCAAATTACATCATTGATTATAATGATTTAAGTCAACCAAAAATGATTACAAGAGAACTTTATGTTGCCTCTTTAGATCATGCTCTTATGAGACCCTTTAGAATGGTACCTTATTTTGATCCAGGTGTATGGGGTGGTCAGTGGATGAAAGAAGTGTGCAATTTGGACAAAGATGAACAAAATTACGCATGGAGTTTTGATGGTGTACCTGAAGAAAATAGCATGCGTTTTAAATATGGAGAAACCATTTTTGAGATACCTGCACAGGATTTAGTGGATTATGCACCTGAAAAATTGATGGGTAGTCGAACGCATGCAAGATTTGGTAAGAAATTCCCCATTCGATTTGATCTTTTAGATACGATGGGTGGCGGTAATCTTTCCTTGCAAGTCCACCCTCTCCAAGAATACATATATGATAAATTTGGTATGCCTTATACACAAGATGAATCATATTATATATTAGATACAGAAGATGATGGTACAGTCTATTTAGGCTTTAAAGAAAATGTTGACAAGAAAGCTTTTGAACATGATTTAAGAAAAGCACAAAGAGGCGATGCTATGTTTCCTGCAGAAACATATGTCAATATTTACAAAGCTAAGAAGCATGATCACTTTTTAATTCCTGCAGGAACCATTCACTGTTCTGGTAAAAACACATTGGTCTTAGAAATTAGCGCAACAGCTTATATTTTTACGTTTAAACTTTGGGACTGGGGAAGAGTAGGATTAGATGGCAAACCTCGTCCTGTACATCTAGAACATGGATTTAAAGCCCTACAATATGATAGAGATACAAATTATGTGAATAAAGAGCTTTATAATGCTATCACAAAAGTAAGTGATACCGAAGAAATCACAGGTTTACATGAAAGAGAATTTTTAGAAACAAGACGATATCATTTTAATGATACCGTTGACATTGATACGTATTGTTCTGTCAATATGGGGAATCTTGTTGAAGGACAAAAAGCAATCATTGAGTCTATAGATGGTTCTTTTGAACCCTATGAAATTCATTATGCTGAAACATTTTTAATTCCAGCGACAATTTCTAAATTTAGAGTGCGTTGTTTAGATAAGTCATGTAAAATCATTAAAGCACACGTGAGGTAAGCTATGCCTTATATCATTATTGGATTTTTAGTCATTATGATACCTTTATCATCCTATCTCTTTTTTAAGCGTGGCAAGAAAAAAGGGATGGATGATTTTTTAGCACTTTTAATTAAAAGTGGTTATGATGCAAAGGTCAAATCTTTTAAAACACAAAACAAAATCGTCAAAAAAGGTGGTATCGTCTTTGTAGGTGATTCAATCACTCAAGATTTTAATGTTTATGAGTATTTTCCAGATTTTTTAGTCTATAATCGTGGTATCGGTGGCGATACGACTAAAGGTTTACTTGAAAGACTGGATGTTTCTATATTTGAATTAGAACCTAAAGCAGTTGTTTTACTCATGGGAACCAATGATTTTGCAGTTTTAAATGATGATATTAATACGATTTATGATAGAATGAAAGAAGTCTGCAAGACTATTTCAATGCGTCTACCAAACGCTAAAATATATCTAGAGTCTATATACCCAGTCAATCCAAAAATGGATATCATGAGTGTAGGAAACAGAAAAAATCATCACATTGAAAAGCTTAACGAATTATATCAAACTATTCCTAATATTATTTATGTTGATTTATATCATGCTTTATTAGATGAAAATCATTTACTTCATCCTAAATATACTGTTGAAGGACTTCATATAAACCATGAAGGTTATCAATTGATTTCATCAATACTTAAAACATTCATTAAAAATGAGACGTCCAAGTGAGGTGCATATGGATATTATATTTTTAGAGCCAACATTTAAAGAACGTATATGGGGTGGCGATAAGCTTAAATCTTTTGGCTATCATTTACCATTTCAACACACAGGAGAATGCTGGGCAATATCTGCACATAAAAATGGTGAGTCTATTGTAAAAAACGGTCCTTATCAGGGAAAACCTTTAAGTATAGTCTATCAAAATGAACGTCATCTATTTGGAAATATCCAACACGATGTCTTTCCATTACTTATTAAAATATTGGATGCTGAAGATGATTTATCTGTACAAGTCCATCCAGATGATCACTATGCCAAAGAAGTTGAACATGATTTAGGTAAAACAGAATGTTGGTATGTGCTTGATGCAGCACCTGATGCCCATATCATTTATGGACACAGAGCACAAACTAATGAAGCATTTAAAAAGATGATTGATGAAGGTAAATGGGATGAGTTGCTAATTAAAAAGCATGTTAAAAAGGGTGATTTCATTTACGTGCCATCAAAGACAATTCATGCTTTAGGTAAGGGACTGCTCATATTAGAAACGCAACAATCATCTGATACTACCTATAGACTTTATGATTATGATAGAAAAGATGCTTTAGGAAAGACTAGAGAACTACATATCGAAAAATCTATCGAGGTTGCACGAATACCTCACATAGAGGAAAAAATCGATCAAAAAGAAGAACACTTTGGTTCATCAAAACTTATCACATTGATTGATAATCGATTCTTTAAAGTAATGCACTTAAAGACCAAAGATCAACTTAAAATACCTCATCAGCATTTTACGCTTGTGAGCGTCATTGATGGATTTGGTAAAATCAATGGTCAAAAGATTAAAAAAGGTGATCATTTCATTATCACTACATTAACAAAAATGCTTGATATTGAAGGTAGACTAGAATGTATCATGTCTAGCACACACTAAAACAAAGGAAGTCCGCTGGACTTCCTATTTTGTTAAGGATTCTAGTAAATATTTAGCAGCCTCTTGAGGACCCTTCATTTCATATCCAGGTATCGCAAGCTTGGTATATAACTCACCCACCTTAACACCTTGTTTAAATAAATCTTCAAAATATGCGATAAGTAGTGGATCTGTAATCTTTTCTCTTTGCACAGGTCCAAAGGGATTTGCAAAATAACTTTTAACGATACCAACCTCTGAGGTTGTACCTTTAGCCATACGTTCGCCACGTCTAAAGACATCTAAGGCTTCATCTGGCTTTTCAAATAGCTTTAAGCCGACATTTTCATCTTTATAGTTATTTGCATATAAGACCAAATCAATTTTGTGATCTTGCATGACAAAATTATAATAGCTAATAGGTAGAATGACTCTTGCGTTGGTTTGATCTGGATTTAAGAAGATCGCTCGATCCATTTCTTGATAGGCATAGCCTGCATCTAAGTCATCTAATCTCACGAATGCACCAATTTCAGTGCCTTGAGCGTATACTTTAGCACCTTTATAATAAAACGTGCCCATATCGTCAAATACGACTTTCATTTCTTTAATATAATCTTTACCAATCACCCTTAATGCTTCTAGTGATTCTGATTTTCCAGCACCACTGTCGCCAATAACGACGATGTTTTTTGTTTCGTTATTTTTTAGAATAACTGAAACCATCGCGCCATGGATCGGTAGCTTCTTTTGATCAATCATATGGACATTGTGAAGTGTAAGTAGCATTTTTTTCAAGTATCCAAAATAATCATTTTTATCATTTCTACTGACAAAGCCTATATAAAGATCTTCCTCTTTATCATGATAGAATGTACAATCATACTCATGTTCTCTAATACCATAGACATATAAAATATCTGGCTTTTTGTCTTTAAATGCCTCATAAGAAGCAACTTCAAATAAATTAGATAATCCAATCCCGTGATGTAAAAAATCTCTATGAATATAGACAAAGGCTAATAACGGTCCGATTTTTACTGGATAAGCAAAATAATGGAGCTTGTTGATATTTAGATCCTTTAAAGGATTATGATCAATTTCTTGAAATAAACCGGATCTTGTATTACTTTTAGAATAAATCATAAATGGTGGTCTTGTTAATACACTTGTGATAAATCCTACATTTTGAAGATTAGCATAAGTCTCATTATATGAGAAGCGATGCGGGACATATAAAATATTAGCGTTTACGCCTGCAGGAAGCTGACGATACACATCATAAGGATGTCCTAATAAGTTTTGTGAGATGGTTCGATATAGATATAAGATTTTAGCATTAAAGTTATCAGCTGCATGTATAAAATCAGCTGTCTTAGCTGTTTGATGATAAAGCTTAGAAGAAGCCATGAGACCAAAGCGCTCTAACTTTCTCCAGTAATCATAAAACTTTTCTGTTAGATGATAGAGTGTTTCTCTTTTCTTTAAGAGATGATGAAGCTCATGATTTTTCTTATAGACACTTTCAAAATCATAGATTAAAAGAAGCTTATAGGTATCTAGGATTTCTTGAACTCTAATACCTTTAAGTTCTGTCATGATGATATCTTTGTTTTTTCTTAAAAGCTTTATATATTGAACTAAAACGGCTTCAAAGCTCTTTGATTGAATAATCGTAACCTCTGAGTCACATAGTGATGCATCAAAGTTTATTAATGCGTAGTTTTCTGTTAAGTGAAATTTTTTCATGTTATGATCCTTTCTTAGGTGACACCTTGTTCGTGCATCGCTTTCGCTATCTTTTTGAAGCTAAGGATGTTCGCACCACAAAGTAAATTGTTAGGTTCGTTATATCTTCTTGCTGTTTCATAGATATCATGAAACATCTTATTCATGATATCCTTTAAAATCGTATCTACCTTTTCATAAGAGTAGTTATAAAATTGATTGTTTTGTGAGATTTCAAGACCTGAGACTAAGACACCACCTGCATTGGCTGCTTTTGCAGGTCCAAAGAGGATATTGTTTTCTAAAAGTAAGTCAATAGCTTCTTTAGTTAAAGGCATATTTGCTCCTTCTGAAACCATAAGAACGTTGTTTTTAATGAGATGTTTGACATCTTTGTCATCTAATTCATTTTGAGTTGCACAAGGTAGTGCAACATCACAAATTATTTCCCAAAGCTTTTTAGGATTCTTTTGATAGGTAGCGTTTGGGTAAGTATCTAGATATGTTTTGATGTTTTCCCTTTTAACTTCTTTAATCTCTTTAATGATTTTGATATCGATGCCAGTAGCATCATGAATGATGCCTTCTGAATCACTCATGCCTATAACTAAACCACCAAGATCAATCACTTTTTCTGCAGCGTAAATAGCGACATTACCTGATCCTGAGATGATCACCTTTTTATCTTTAAAGTCAGTTGCATAAACTGTTTTAAGTGCTTCATTTGTAAAATAGACTAGCCCGTAACCTGTGGCTTCCTTTCTAACGTAAGAACCGCCATAAGATGTGCCTTTACCAGTTAAAACAGAAGAGACTTGATTTTTAAGCTTTTTATAATATCCATAAAGATACCCGATTTCTCTACGGCCAACACCAATGTCACCTGCTGGAACATCAATGTCTTCGCCTATGTGATGATAAAGCTCACTCATAAACGCTTGACAAAAACGCATGATTTCTTGGTCACTTCGTCCTTTTGGATTAAAATCAGATCCACCTTTCGCACCACCCATAGGTAGTGTTGTAAGTGCATTTTTAAATGTTTGTTCAAATGCTAAGAATTTTAATATGGAAAGATTTACTGAAGGGTGAAATCTTAAACCACCTTTAAAGGTACCAATCGCTGAATTAAATTGAACGCGGTAACCTCGATTGACTTCAACGTCACCTTGGTCATTTGTCCAAGAGACTCTAAATGTTATAACTCTTTCTGGCTCTAAAAGTCTTTCAATGATGTTTTCTTTAATCACATATGGATAATCATCAACAACGTGTTCTAATGATTCTAAAACTTCATAAACAGCTTGATGGAATTCAGGTTCATGAGGTGTACGTAAAAGTAATGTGTCATAAGCCTTTTTTAAATATGGATGTTTCATAAATCAAACCTCCCTTATCTTAACATTATACCATAGATGCCTGTTTTCATGAAAACAAGGCATCCACCTTTCATTGATAGATAAAGCATTATACTACTGTATTTTTTAGTGGATTTGATGTAAAATAAGAGTACAAAAACGTACCCCTAAAGGAAAGATAATCTATGTCACTTCAAGAGAAAGCAACAGATCTTGTTTTAAATGCTAAATATCCTGCAAAAACCCCCGTGCAAGCACTTGCTTTCACGCCTTTTTTGATGGATCAAGGTGTCCATCAAATCAATCTAAATTATACGTATGTCAATAAATTAGATAGTGCGATTGATATTTTCGTAAGAAGACCCACCTGGTCTGGGGATATAGGCTCTGGAAATAACTTTACAGCGATTCATGAGCTATATATTAGAACAGATCTAAATTTAGGTGGTAGTGGGTTAAATTATAGAGATCCAGCTAATCCTACAACTTTTTCTCCTGAACTCTTAGAAGCGATTGAATCAGGTGCCAGAGTGCCTTTTGATCCTAATAATCCTGAAGCATTTCAGATCCATCACATTAATGGCAATGTTGAGCCTTTTAGATCAGATCCCAATAATTTAATCTTTGTCACAAATGAAGAAGCAGCAAGAATCAATAATGGGACATCAACAAACACTTATGAAACGCAAAACTATGATGCGATTATTAGTAGATCTCTAATTAGAGCAAACGGAGCTATCTTTTTTAAAACTTTATGGACTGTTTCTTGGATGGGCTTTTTATTAGGCTTTTTATCTGAGCTTATCTACACGATCTTTATGATCGGTATGAATAGAAAAAAATTTAAGAAAACCCAAATTAAAGAGATTGGGTTAAATCTATTATTTGCAGGTATATTAATGGGCTTTTATTCAGCACTCATTTGGTCATTAAATCTACTTTTATATCTTATGATCTTTAGATTCGCAAGAGATATCATTAATCAGTCTCAAATCATTATGTTAGCTGCCTTAATTAATTTAGCCTTACTATGGACAGCACAGTGGATTATGAGCCTTCATGCTGAAAATAGTAGAGAAAAAGAAACCATGCAAGCTGATGGACATAAGCGTATTTGGTATCTAATCATCACATTCTTTATTGTGATGATAGGATATACAACTTTAGGCTTTTTAGGTGGTGTCCTTGCATTAGGTTTAGTTAGAATATTATTTGGTAATAAGAAGTATCACTTAGTAGGCTAAAAAAAAGAACTCTGGAAAGCTTCCAGAGTTTTTGCTTTTAAATATCTTTGGTATAGCAACGTCTTCTTTTATGCTCAATAAATTCAAAGTTTTTCCATTGATTTTGAATGGCATCATTTAATTCTAATTCAGGTCCAGTTTCAGCGTATCTTACGTTATGTTTAAGACCTTCTAAAATACCATCTTCCCAAATCATCGCGATGATGCCATGACCTTGATGCTTTGGATCGATAGCAATGAAATATAAATCAATCACGTCATATTTTTTTAAGCCTCTTAAGATATGCCACCAGCCAAATGGAAACAAATGTCCATTTGCTTTTTTATTAGCTTCTGCTAAGCTTGGCATAATCACAGTAAAGCCTACGACTTTCTTATCTTTATCTAAGACAAACCATAAATAATTTAATTGAACAAGTTGAATCACTTGTTTTATATAATAGTCCATGACCTTATTTGTAATAGGGAAGAAGCCATATAGTTCATTGAATGCGACATTGTACATTTCAAAGGCTTCATAGACATATTTAAAGACTTCTTTTTTGGTTTTACATTTGATAAGCTCATAGCCATAACGTTTTCTTGCGATTTCTGCACCACGTGTCACTTTTTCAGGAATAGATGTAGGCCACATGATTTGTTTTTCTGTCCAATCGACATCTTTAACAAAGCCTAGTTTTTCCATATGTTCCATATAATAAGGATGATTATAAATCGTAATAAACATGTTTAATTGGTCAAACCCATCAACAAGCATGCCTTGTCTATCTAAATCGGTAAATCCAATAGGACCAATCAGTTTATTCATGCCCTTTGCTTTAGCCCAATTAGTCACTTGATTGATTAAGGCTTTTGTGACTTCAATATCATCAATCATATCTAATCTTGTAAAACGTCCTGTTTTAATCTTATAAGCATCATTTAACTTATGATTAATAATCCCTGCAATACGTCCAACAATCTTACCATCATGATATGCAAGATATCTCACTGCTTCACAGTATTCAAAAACAGGGTTTTTCTTCTCATTAAAAACGTTTCTTTCATCTAAAGATAAAGCAGGGACATAAAAAGGATTTTTCTTGTACATTTTATTAGGAAATTCAGTAAAACGGATACCATCTAATGTGGTTTTAACTTCTTTGATTGTGATCACTTTGAAATCCACCTCACTCACATGAGATTATTTTAACTTAATTTACCAAAAACTGCAATGTTTAACTAATTTACTTGGACAAAATATATTTTATGTTATAATAGATAAGGCTATGAAACAAAAAGTATACGTACCAAAAGGAGTAAAACATGAAAGTAGAAAAATTAACAAGTAATAGCGTCAAATATACATTTGATGTCACACCACATGAGTTTGAACATGGGTTAGATCATGCATTCGATCATGTACAAAAAGACGTTGAAGTCAAGGGCTTTAGAAAAGGTCATGTACCAAGAAATATTTATGAAACAAAATTTGGTGTTGAATCTTTATTTGAAGATGCATTAAACCATGTGCTTCATCATAAGTATCACGAAGCTCAAAATCATCCTGAGTTTGAGATCGTTGGTCAACCTGATATTGATATCGATTGGAAAAACGTAAAACGTGGGGAAACATTTAGTGTATCTATTGTAGCTCCTGTAAAACCAGAAGTCACTTTAGGTCAGTATAAAGGTATTGAAGTAGACAATGTTGATACAACTGTGACAGATGCTGAAGTTGAACAAGCAATCAATAAGCTTTTATCACAAAACTCAGAATTATCACCTAAAGAAGGTGCTTTAGAGTTAGGCGATACAGCAATCTTTGATTTTGAAGGCTTTTTAGATGGTACACCATTTGAAGGCGGTAAGGCTGAAAACTATCAATTAGAAATTGGTTCTAACCAATTTATCCCAGGCTTTGAATCACAAATGGTAGGATTAAATCCTGGTGATGAAAAAGATATTAACGTCACTTTCCCAGAAAACTATCAAGCAGAAAATTTAGCTGGTAAACCAGTTGTCTTTAAGATTAAGCTTCATGAAGTAAAATCTAAGGTTAAAGTTGAATTAAATGATGATTTTGTTGCATCATTAGAAAAAGAAAACGTTAAAACAGTAGATGAACTTAAAGCATCTACTAAAGCTGATCTTTTAAAATCAAAAGAAGAAAATGCGAAAAACCAAATTGCTGAACAAGCTATCAATAAGCTCATTGAATCATCAACTATGGATATTCCAGAAGTGATGATTACTGAAGAAATTGAAGCTGCTAAAAAGAATGTTGAAAACCAAGCGAAACAATATGGCTTAGAAATGGATATGTTCTTACAATTATCAGGTGTCGATAAAGAAACATTTGAAGCGCAACTTAAAACAGAATCAGAAAAGCGTGTGAAGACAACGTTAGTGATTGAAGCGATTGCTAAAAAAGAAACATTTGAAGTAAAAGATGAAGAACTCGTCACGCAATATGAGGAATTATCAAAACGCTATAATATGCCTGTTGAAGAAATCAAAAAATACATCCCAGAAGCTCAACTTAAACAAGACGTAACCTTAAATAAAGCATATCAATTCGTGATTGATTCAGTCGTTAAAAAGTAAATGAAGGGGCCTTGTCCCTTCTTTTAAAAAAATGTGATTGGCACTCGTGCTAATCGATTGCAAATTTAAAAAGATATGCTATAATAAAAATAGATTAAAAAAGGATGTGAAAAGAGATGGAACTACAAAAAAGTCTACCTGCGATTGTCGTTAGGGGAACCATACCAGTTCCTAATAATGATTTTAGAATTGAAGTAGGTCGTAAGATTTCCCTTAAGGCAGTGGAAGAAGCAGAAAAGAACTTCGGATCCTATGCGATTGTTTTAATACAAAAGAATCCTATGATAGAAGAACCTACCATTGACGATTTAGAGCCTTATGGGGCACTTGTTAAGGTTCAAATGAAAATTAAATTACCAAATGATGCCTATAAAGTCAAATTTAATGTCATCTCAAGAATCAAGGTCAAAGAGTATTTTTTAACTGACCCTTATTTTGTGGTGGAATATGAAGAAATTGAAACTGAACCAGGCAATGTAGATGAAGAAGTTACTTTGGTTAAGATGATTGTACAAGAGGTTGCAAATCATGCACAAACCATTTTAGTACCCAATAATCAAGTCTTAGAAAAAGTCCAACAAGGCTTATCTACTGAAAAAATATGTGATATTGTGGTCTTTAACTTAAAGAGTCCAGACCAAACCAAATATCGCTATTTAGAAGAAAGCAACTTAAATAATCGTTTACGCATGCTCTTAGAAGATATCAATAAGCAAAAGATGATTGTTGATCTTGAACAAAAGATTAATGATGAAATCAAAAAGTCCATTGATGAAAATCAAAAGGAATACTATTTAAGAGAAAAGATGCGTGCCATTCAAAATGAGTTAGGCGATAAAGCGAAAAAAGAAGAAGAGATTGATGAGCTAAGAACAAAAATTTTAGCTGCTAAAATGCCTAAAGCGATTGAAGAAAAAGCACTTCAAGAATTAAATAGATATCAATCTACACCAGCAGCTATGGCTGAATCATCTATCATTAAGACGTATTTAGATTTACTTGTTGATCTTCCTTGGAAGAAAGCAAGCAAGGATAACTATGATTTAAAGAAGGTTAAAGATAAATTAGATGAAAATCATTATGGCTTAGAGAAAGTCAAGGAACGTATTATTGAATATCTAGCTGTTAAGATTATGACGAAACGTAATCCACAGACGATTTTATGTTTAGCAGGGCCTCCAGGGGTCGGTAAAACATCCTTAGCGATTTCAATCGCTGAAGCCTTAAACAGAAAGTTTGTCAAACAATCCTTAGGTGGGGTGAGAGACGAATCTGAGATTAGAGGCCATAGAAGAACCTATATTGGCGCGATGCCAGGTCGTATCATTAAGGGTATGAAGGATGCAAAAACTGTCAACCCTGTCTTCTTATTAGATGAAATCGATAAGATGAGTAGCGATTATAAAGGTGATCCAGCATCTGCGATGCTAGAGGTTTTAGATCCTGAACAAAACGCGAAATTTAGTGATCACTATTTAGAAGAACCTTATGATTTATCTCAAGTCTTATTTATTACAACCGCAAACTACTTAGAAAATGTACCAGCACCACTTCGTGACCGTATGGAGATTGTAGAATTATCTTCTTATACAGAACAAGAAAAATTCCAAATTGCTAGACGTCATTTACTTAAGAAGCAATTAAAAGCTCATGGTATGAAAGAAGCACAGTTTTCAATTACAGATGATGCCATTTATTTCATCATCCAAAGATACACAAGAGAAGCTGGCGTTAGAGAGCTTAACCGCTTTATTGGTGCTTTAATTAGAAAATCCATAAAGGAAATTCTTTTAACAAAGGTAGAAGCTGTACATATTTCAGTTGATAACATTGAATCATATATCGGTAAAGCTAGATTTACACATAACTTAGCTGACGAAAAAGAACAAATCGGTGTAGCAACAGGTCTTGCTTACACAGCTTTTGGTGGAGACACTTTACCTGTAGAAGTTACTTACTATAAAGGTAACGGTAAACTCGTCTTAACTGGCAAGCTTGGTGATGTGATGAAGGAATCTGCTCAAACAGCATTATCCTTTGTTAAATCTAAAGCGAAAGCCTTTGAAATCAATGAAGATTTATTTAATCAAAATGATTTCCACGTCCACGTCCCTGAAGGTGCCATTCCAAAAGATGGTCCATCTGCAGGTATTACGATTGCGACTGCGATTTATTCAGCAGTCACACAGCGTTATGTGAAAAAAGAAGTCGGCATGACAGGTGAGATCACCCTTCGTGGTTATGTTCTTCCAATTGGTGGCTTAAAAGAAAAGTCTATTGCAGCACATAGAAGTGGGCTAAAGACAATTTTAATTCCAAAAGATAATGAAAAAGATATTGATGATATTCCAGAAGAAGTCAGAGATGCACTAGAGATTATCCCAGTTGAAAATGTCACTGATGTCTTCCAATATGCCTTAAGATAAGGTATAATGAAGTAGTCCAAAAGACTACTTTTTTATATAGGGAGATATGTTATGATTAAACAAGCAAGTTACTTAACTTCCGTTGTTCATCCAAAGGATGCACCAAGTGATTTACCCCATGTGCTACTTTTAGGACGCTCTAATGTAGGAAAGAGTTCTTTTATTAACGCGATTACTAATCGTAAAAATTTAGCAAGAGTGTCTAACACACCAGGTAAGACACTGACTTTAAATATTTATGATTTCGATAGAAAGTATTATGTCGTAGATGCTCCAGGGTATGGCTATGCGAAAAGATCGAAATCAATGAAAGATGATTTTATTATCATGATTGAGCATTTTATCTTAGACAATCCTAATTTAAAGCTCATCATCATGCTTATTGATTTTAAAATTGGACCAACCAAAGATGATTTAGAAACCTATTTATTTTTGATTACCTTAAACTTACCTTTTATTGTGGTTTGCACCAAACAAGATAAAGTGCCTAAAACACATCAATATAAACAAGAAAAAGTGATTAGACAAGCATTACATGATGCACTTCATATCATTAGCTATTCCAATGTCACTAAAAATAATGTAGAATATATATTAGAGACGATAGAAAACTATATCATCTAAAATTAGAGGGGGGAACTTCTATGAAAAAAATGATAACATGCATAGCGATTTTCTTTTTCGCTATGTTTTTTTATGCCTGTAAAGATAAAACCATCACTGTGAATTTTGACACAAGAGGTGGCACTGAAGTTGAAAGTATTGTTTTAGCTAAAGAAGGAGAGCTTTTAGATTTACCTTTGGTAGAAAAAGAAGGTCATTATTTTCGCGGCTGGTATTATGATCCATCAGGACTACGTGCTTATGATGGCAAAGTCTATGATGGTATAACACTTTATGCATCATGGGAAAAAAGACTTTATCAAGTCACATGGGTTTACGAAGATGAACATATCATAGAAAATGTTTTTTATGGCGAAGGCGTGAACTTTCCATATACCTCTATTTATGATGATTATGTCATCGAAGGATGGTATCTAGATGAAGATTTTGAGACTAAAGCTGAGATTCCATTTTTTATGCCCGCAGAAGATCTGATGCTTTATGCAAAAACAGAGGATAAAAATCTCTATATCGAAAGACAAAGTGCCTTACTTTTAAATGAAGAGAGTGTTTTCTTGATGATTGATATCTATCATGAATCATTTCCAAATCCCATTGAGACACATACATATAGAAAAAATGATGGTGAAGTCATCATGAGTCATAGTTATTTTAATGGCGTATCTTATGATTATGAGTCTGTTTATCTATCCCTAGTTTATAACGGGACCTATCACGCAAAATCTTATTTTCCGGGATGTCAAAAAAAGGAAGCTTATGATGATTCCTATTTAGAAAATGATTATTATCATCAAAAAGCAAAGGTTATTGCAAGTTTATTTTCAGATATGACTAAATTTGAGCAAGATGGTGATGTTTTTATCTTAAAAGATCTTTATATGCTTGAACTTACAAAGGCTTATCACGGTAACAATCAAGATGAAGTTCTATTAGAAAATGTCAAATTAGAATTAGAAATTGATTTATTCATGAAAACACATATTAAAGTTAGCTTTACCGACTTAAAGTATCATTATGATGTTCTATATGATTTTAGAAGTATTGGTAGCACTCAAACATTCTTTGATGAACCTAATACTTGCATGATGGATGATAGACAAGGCGTCACTGATGATAAGATAAAGCTTGGTATGCTTTTGTATGATAATTATCCTTCTAAGCAAGTTAAAGAGTTTATAACAAATTATATTGAGTTTGTTAATAGCGAAGGTGGCATCCATGGAAGAAGTATTGAACTTATCTCATATGAGTTTCTATACGGTCAAAATGATTTAGTCACATACACAAGAAAATTGATGTTAGAAGATCAAGTGTTCGCTATCATCATGAGTGATCTTATGTTTGCAAATAGTGAAGTGACAGAACTACTTAGTCTTTATGAGGATTTTCCTATCTTAGGTATCGAAAATGTTTTAAATTATCCACCTAATATAGAGCTCAGTGATCAAGTCTTTTTTACAAATCCTTCCTATAAGGATGATGGCTTGATGGCTTTATTAAGAGCCTTAACAAGTGATATTTATAAAGATGAAGAAAATGAGCCTTTAAGTGAAAATGATCAGGTAGCAATCATCCATAGTGGTTTTTCTAGTATCACAGCGACTGCTGATTTTCAAAATTTCATCTATGAATATGATATTACCCCTAAATTTGAAATGTTTAGATTTACCTCAATCACCGATTTAGCTGTTGATGAAATCATGCGAGAAGTAGAAGATTTTAATCCAGCATCGATCGTTTTATATCTTTATAGTTTTGAAATACCTAAAGTGCTTTTATGGATGGAACAGCATGACTTTCATGTACCAGTCTTTTTAACAACCATTGGTACTGAACTTAGCTCTACACTTTTAGATCAGTTATCCATGCCAATCTATATGAATGAAGATATATCTATCTATAATCTAGATGGCACTTACACCACTTCATATCTCTCATATCAAAATTTGATGTCATCTATGGGATATACACCAGTGACTAGACCATCTTTAGATTTATATCAAACATTACATGCTATCTTTTATGATCTACTCTTTGAAGTTGGTGATGATTTATCGCATGAGACATTATGGACATACCTTCACAAAGAAACAATCGATCTTTATTTTGGTGGAGAGCTTAAATTAAGCAAACCTTATAGAAAATCCCATTTTGATATAAGTTATTTACTAACTACATATGAAAATGGCAAGTGGATTATTATTGATGATTACAGATTCATTGATGATTTAGCCTTAGAGCTTAAATCCTAAAAAAGGAGCATTGTATGAAAAAATTAATTTATGTAGTGATGTCATTCATGTTTTTAATTTTTTTATCATCATGTCAAAAAGAAATGGTAACCATTTCGTTTAATGCACTTTATGTAGATAGTCCTAATCCAATCATAGTTGAACGAGGTATGTCATTTTCATTTCCTACCCCAGTAGAGCGTGTAGGCTTTTCGTTTGATGGTTGGTATGAAGATGAAAACTATCTTGTAGAAGCTAAAGAAAGTTATGAAGAGAATATAACATTATATGCTAAATGGTATGCTAATACATATACTATCACCTTTGATACACAAGGTGGTGATCCTGTAGAGCCCATGACTTATAACTATATGCATATCATCAATCTACCAGTGACCAGTAAAGATGGATATATCTTTGAAGGATGGTATTTTGAAGATACTCCTAGTCATATTTTAAAAGGTGAAGCCTTAATATATAAGACTGGTGGCACATTAATCGCAAGCTATGAAAAAGATTATGAATCAGAACTACTTAACATGTTAAATGAGATTAAAGATGCTGATTCAATCAGTTTATTTGCCATTTCAACCATAGATATCTACCCATCCTACATCAAGGTAGAACATGTTGCTAAAGATGGTGATCTCTATTATGTTTCATATCAAGAAGAAAGTGACATCTTTTATCAATATGTAGATATGACGAATGAAAAGCTATATATGCAATTTGATTATTATCCAGATTTCTTTGTTGAAAAGTCCATGAGTGCGTATGCGAATTTAGGACCCGATTATTATGAGCAAGCCATGAAATTAGTGAATCCAAATTTAAATATGTCATGGTTTGATGTCGTTGATGGCAAATTTGTTTTAAGAGACTTAATGTTATATAGCTATCAACAAACATATACGAAACTTAATCATCCAATGACATTGATCTCAGATGTGACTTATGAAGTTTTGGATGATAAATTAGTTGTTTCCATTCAAAGTTTTTATGGTGATGGTTCTAAAACAGTATTTGAATATGAATTAATTAATGAAACGATAGTAGAATTACCAGATGATATTTATGAAGCACCACTTATTCAAGGCATCGAAAATAATCATATGAAGCTAGGTTTTCTGCATCCTGGAGATTTGAATAGTTTAGCAAGACTTCAATCTTTAAATGCTTATATAAATAGTATCAATTTAAATGGTGGCATTCATGGCATGACCTTTGAAATTGTGTCATATAGCCATCAAAATAGTAAAGCACTATCGATAGAATCAATGAGAAAGCTTTTATTTGAAGATCAAGTCTATGGACTGATCATGTCTGATTTATCAAAAGCATTTCCAGAAATGATGGAGTTATTAAGCATTATCCCAAATTTTCCAATCTTAGGTTATCAAAATGCTGATCCATATGCATCATTCTTTCCATTTGTTGAAAACATTTACCCAATGACATTTAATTATAGAGATGAAGTTAAAGTGCTTTTACATCATGCGCTCAACTTGGACGTTTTTGGACCTCTTGGTAATGAGTTACTTAATGAAAGTGATGGCATTGGAGTGATTTATGATGTATCATATGGTTTCACAATTACAGAAATCCTTCATGAGCTTAGATATCTTGATCTTAATGATAGAGTGACCATCCATCAATTTATTCAAGAGCCTTTAGAGGTAACTATCCAATATGTCATAGATCGATTCAAAGATCAAGATTTAAAAATCATATTTATGTATACATCTTTATTTTCGACAAATGATATGTTGTTAGCCTTAGAAGAAAATGATATTCATGTACCAGTATTCTTATCTTCATTAGCTGGAAATTATGATAAGAGTTTAGCAAGTAATCTTTCATTTCCTGTGTACACTATTCAAAATTATCATATCTATGATGATTTGGGCGAAGAAACAGATAACTATCAAGCGTTTAAAGAAATGATGAATGATGATATCAATTTATATACAGGTGTATCCATTGAAGCTTATCAATACTATCAACCGATCTTTGAAAGTATCTTTAAAAATTTAAGCAGCTATGCATATACTGATTTAATGGATTATATCAACACGAGTGAGATAGAAACACCTTTTGGCGGCATCGTTGATTATCGTGATCAGAAACGTGAAGTTTCCTTTGCACTCTATCAAATTGGTGAAACACATTTTATCGAAGTTTTACCTTATCAAACCTTGTCTTATTATCGAGAAATATCATAATATTCATTTTT
Source organism: uncultured Mariniplasma sp. (assembly GCA_964655445.1). GTDB lineage: Bacteria > Bacillota_I > Bacilli_A > Acholeplasmatales > Acholeplasmataceae > Peloplasma. The sequence goes on from CAZZMZ010000006.1 coordinate 29,735, forward strand.
TTGGTATTATTTAGAAAAATTTGCTATAATAAACACACCTAGAAGCAAAAAAGAAAGATTTTTATATAAAGGTGTGTCATATGGGAAAAGTATTAATTATGACAGATTCTACCGCAGATTTGTCGAAAGAAATCTTACTAAAAAATGATATAGAATCCATTCCACTCTTTATTCGTTTTGATGAGGAAGTCTATTTGGATGGTATTGAAATTGAACCGAAGGAAATGTATCAAAAGGTTCAAGAAAAAAAGATGATGGCAAAATCATCTGGACTACGTTCAGGTGATTTTAATGTCGCATTTAGAAAGTTTTTAGCTCGAGGTTATGATATTGTTTATATAGGCATTTCCTCTAAAGTCTCTGGTTCGATTCAATCTGCTGAGATTGCAAGAAATTCGATCGATCAAGAAAGAATCCATATTGTGGATTCACTAAATTTATCTGGTGGACTTGCTTATCTTGTGTTAAGAGCTGTTGAATTAAGAAATGATGGACTTGGTGCTTTAGAAATTAAAGAAGCGATCGAAGCACTCGTACCCTATGTGAAGTCATATTATATTATTCCAAGTCTTGATTATTTATATATCGGAAAGAAAATTACTAAAGCACAAAGATTCTTTGGGAAACTAAGATCTACGAAACCAATGATTACTGTTCATAATGGCGAGGTCATTATGCATTCAAAGCCTCATGGCACCATCGAAAAAGCCATTGATCATATGTTAAAAACGATCTTTCATAAAAATCATAAGGTGCTTAAAGATTTTTTAGTACTTTCATCATCCTATCAAGATAAAGGTATGCTATACTTAAAAGACACACTCAAAAAAACATACCACATGGAAAAATATCATCACGCATATATGGGCTGTGTGATTGCTGCACATGCTGGTAAAGGTGCCATTGGCATAAGTTATATAGAAAGAGATTGATGACATGAAGAAATTAATATTAATGATTATGTTTTTAAGTTTAGGATTAGCATTAGCTGGCTGTGAGTTACTCACAACATCTGATGATGGTCCTTTTATTGTGACATTTGAGACAAATGGTGGATCACTGATTGATAGCATCACAGTTGAAGAAGATGGATTGCTGATACCATCAGATACACCTTTAAGAGATGGTTATATATTTAAAGGATGGTATTTAGATCCTTCCTTTAATTATCCTTTCGCATTTAATGCTGGCGTTAGAGAATCTTTAACGCTTTATGCAAAATGGGAGAGCGAGACAAAGACCCTTGATGATATCAGAGCATTACTTTTAGAGATTTTAAATGATGAGAACTTAACGATTGCTGATCAAGAAGTGATTGAGGCGATACTCATAACTTTGATTGAAGAAGGTAATCTATTAGACCAAGAAGCTATCATACATGCGATATTAAATGAAATTGATGTCGTATCCTTATATGAAAAACATATGATTGATACCATTGAACACGCAAGAACATCGACAGTCATGATTGAAACCTATGCATTAGGCAGTGTTGATGGTAGTGGCTCAGGTGTGATTTATAAAAAAGTTGGTAACACGTATTACGTCTTAACCAACGAGCATGTCATCCAAGGCTATACATCAAATAATATTTCTATCACAATTTTTACACCTCAAGGTGAAAAAATCATCACTCGTGGGAATGTCTTAATTAAAGGTTCCACGGTCTTACATGATTTAGCAGTGTTAACCTTTACATCCTTAGATCAGTTTAATATCATGCCATTAGGCACAAAAGCATCTCTAGAAGTAGGAGAAACTGTGTTTGCGATTGGAAGTCCTTTAGACTTACCTAATTCTGTATCCAAAGGAATCATTTCTTATATCGATCGTGAGATGTGGGATGACTATGGGATGGATACCATCACTATCCAGCATACTGCAGCGATTAATCCTGGTAACTCTGGTGGTGCATTAATTGATATCTATGGTAACTTAATTGGTATTAACACGATGTCATATGTGGATGAATATGTTGGTGAAGGTATTACAGATTTAAATTTTGCTGTTCAAATTGATATTATCTTAGCACAGCTTCCTATCTTAGAAAATTAGAACCTTTGAGGTTCTTTTTTTATTTATATTGACAAACTTTTTCAATAATGCTATACTTAATTTAGAATTAAGGTATGCCTTAATATCTTTAGAGAACATCTAGAAAGGATGACCTTTATGGCTCAGTATATTTTTCCATTTTTATTAACCCTATTTGCAGGACTATCCACCGCAATTGGTGGCGTCATTGCATTTCACAAAAAAGCAACTTCAAAGAAATTTTTAGCCTTTGCTTTAGGACTTTCAGCAGGTGTGATGATCTATGTCTCATTTATCGAAATATTTCCTAAGGCTTATGCATCGTTATCAGAGGTATATAGTGAAAAAATGGCTTATCTTTATACAACATTAGGCTTTTTCGCTGGTGTTGCACTCATTGCCTTAATTGACCGTCTAGTCCCACATGCTGCAAACCCGCATGAGCAAGATGAATTAAACGTTTATGAGCACCCAGAACAAGCAACACTTCTTAGAATGGGCTTATTTTCAGCACTCGCGATTGCAATCCATAACTTTCCAGAAGGTTTAGCAACCTTCATTGGTGCTTTAGAATCACCAGCGATTGGTATTTCTATTGCAGTTGCGATTGCGATTCATAATATTCCAGAAGGTTTAGCTGTATCTATTCCTATTTATCATGCGACAAAATCAAAGAGAAAAGCTTTTATGTATTCATTTATTTCAGGACTTGCTGAACCAGTTGGTGCAGTCATAGGCTTTTTCTTACTTTATACATTTTTATCTGATTCACTCTTTGGGATTGTCTTTTCGATGGTTGCCGGTATCATGGTTTACATTTCATTAGATGAACTTTTGCCAACTGCAGAAAAACATGGTGAGCATCACATCGCTATTTACGGTTTAATTTCAGGTATGGTTGTGATGGCTATATCCTTAGTCTTATTTATTTAAGATGCTTGCTAAAGCATCATCTATATGTTAGAATAATTTTGAGAGCGAAGATGTGGAGGAGTAATCATTAACCCCTTTTAGAGACAGATTGGTTGGTGCAAAATCTGATGTGTGATGATGAAGGTCGCCATGGAGCTGATTAAATGAAGGCTAGTAGTTTAATCCGTCACTCACGTTACGAGATATTGAGGGCTAGTGCAAACTAGAACTAAGGTGGTACCGCGTATATATACGTCCTTAGATTTTATCTATGGGCGTTTTTTATTTTTTAAACCATTGGGGTATGTGTATGAAAACATTAGTAACAGAAAGATTAGTCTTAAGACCACTTAAATTATCTGATTTAGAAGCCTTTTATCATTATTGTAAAAAACCAAATATCGGACCTTCTGCAGGCTGGAAGCCTCATGAGTCCATAGAAGAATCTTTGCGTATTTTAAGAATGATGATTTCTGAACATGAGGTCTGGGGTATCACTTTAAAGCATGATGATACCTTGATTGGCACCATTGGCTTACATGCTAGAGATTTTGATATGGCCATTGATAATGCAAAGGAAATCGGGTATGTCTTAGATGATACCTATTGGGGTAAAGGCTATATGGTCGAAGCCGTTTTAAAAGTTTTAAATTATGCATTTTTAGATTTAGAACTAGATAAAGTAACATGTGGACATCACATAGAAAACATAAAATCAAAGCGTGTGATAGAAAAAACAAACCTATTTTATTACACACATGAAGAGGAAAGAAAGCATTATGATGGAACGATGATTCCAATTATGATGTATCAAATCCTAAGACACGAGTATATGGAGAAGATAATATGACAACATTAAAACCAAAATATGATTTCAAAGAAGTTGAATTAAATAGATATCAAACATGGCTAGAAAAAGGATACTTCAAGTCAGGTGATCAAAAGAAAGAGCCTTTTACTATTGTAATTCCACCACCTAATGTTACAGGTAAATTACATTTAGGTCATGCATGGGATAATACACTTCAAGATATTATCATTAGAAGAAAACGCATGATGGGCTATGATGCGCTCTTTTTACCAGGCATGGATCATGCAGGTATCGCAACGCAAGCGAAAGTTGATGAACGTCTAAAAAAACAAGGAATTTCTAGGTATGATTTAGGCCGTGAAGGCTTTTTAAAACAAGCTTGGGCATGGAAGGATGAATATTCAAATTTCATTCGTACACAATGGGCAGCGTTAGGTAATTCACTAGATTATACGAAAGAACGTTTTACCTTAGATGACAAATTAAACGAAGCTGTTAATCATGTATTTATAACCCTTTATGAAAAAGGTTTAATCTATCGAGGTAACAGAATCATCAACTGGGATGTTGAAGCGAAGACAGCTTTATCGAATATTGAGGTTGAGCATGAAGAACAAATGGGTAAGCTTTATTACTTTAGATACCCCTTCGTTGATGAAAAGGGCTATATGGTGATTGCTACAACACGTCCTGAAACCATGTTTGCCGACCAAGCATTAATGATCCATCCAGAAGATGTGAGATATCAATCATTTGTCGGTAAAAAAGTATTTATTCCAGGCACGAAAGTTCAAATTCCAATCATTACAGATGATTATGTCGATATGGACTTTGGTACAGGTGTTGTGAAAGTAACACCTGCTCATGACGCAAATGACTTTGAAGTTGGTAAACGTCATCATTTAGAGATGCCTTTATGTATGCATGAAGATGGCACGATGAACCATATGGCATTTCAGTATGAAGGCTTAGATCGATTTATATGCAGAGAAAGACTTATTAAGGATCTAAAAGACTTAAATCTTGTAGAAAAAATTGAAGATTATAAAAACAACATTGGCTTAAGTGAGAGAACAGGTGTGATTGTTGAACCAAGACTTTCCTTACAATGGTTTTTAAAGATGGATGAAATTTCAAAGATGACTTTAGAAAAATCTGAAGCAGTCTTTTATCCATCTAGATTCAAAAAAATCTTTAATAACTGGATGACAGATACCCAGGACTGGTGTGTCTCAAGACAGCTATGGTGGGGTCATAGAATACCAGCATGGTATAAAAATGATGAGATTAAAGTTCAAAAGGATTCACCTGGTGAAGGATGGACTCAAGATGAAGATGTCTTAGATACATGGTTTTCATCAGCTTTATGGCCATTTAGTACGTTAGGTTGGCCAGAAGAAACAGATGATTTTAAACGTTATTATCCAACAAGTGTACTTGTTACAGGTTATGATATTATTTTCTTTTGGGTTGCACGTATGATTTTCCAAGGACTAACATTCACCAATCAAGATCCATTTAAACATGTTTTAATTCATGGTCTCATTCGAGCTGAAGATGGTAGAAAGATGAGTAAATCCTATGGTAATGGTGTCGATCCAATGGATGTCATAGATCGTTATGGCGTTGATGCACTGCGTTATTTCTTATCAACTAATTCTGCACCTGGCGCAGACTTGAGATACGAAGAAGAAAAAGTGGAATCATCATGGAATTTTATTAATAAGTTATGGAATATCGCAAGATTTATTACGATGAATTTAGAATCTTATGATGTTACATTCCATGAAAATAACTTAGAGTTAAAGGATGCTTATATCCTATCAAGACTTTCAGAAGTTATTGAACAAGCGGATCTATATTATGAAAGATATGAATTTAATGAGGCATCTAGAGTTTTATATAACTTTATTTGGGATGAGTTTGCTTCATGGTATGTTGAATTTGCTAAATTAAGTCTTAAAGATGAAGATCTAAAAACACAAACTGAAGGTATCTTGCTTTATGTCTTAAAAGCTATCTTAAAGCTTATGCATCCATTTATACCTTTTGTTACTGAAAAGCTCTTCTTAGAAATGAGTACTGAAGAAACCATCATGGTTTCAGAGTGGCCAAAGAAAGGCTATTATGATGAACAAAGTATCCTTTATTTCAAGGAAGTCATGGATACGATCATAAAAGTTAGAAACTTAAGAAGTGAAAACCAAGTGCCACCAACAAAACCGCTTAATATCCATCTAGTCATTGAAGATGATACATGGCGTGCAATGATGAATGAACAAAACGTTTATTTTAAGAAATTTTTAGCTGCAGAAAAATTAATCTTTGAAAAAACTTTATCTGCAAAAGAAGAAACCATACTACTTGTAGGAGATCATATCTCCACATATGTCATTAAATCAGATATTATTGACCAAGAAAAAGAAAAAGCAGGACTTCTTAAACAACAAGAGACTTTAAAAGCTGAAATTCTTCGATCTGAAAATTTACTTAATAATCCAAACTTTGTGAGTAAAGCACCAGAAGCAAAACTTAATCAAGAAAAGGAAAAATACCAATCATATTTGAAACAATATGAAATGGTGGTTGAAAAGCTCAAATCATATGTTTAATCACTTAAAAGATGCAGTTTCATGGATTGAAACAAGGATAAAATTTAGACCTAAGACAGATTTAATCAGAATGGCTGATGCCTATAAGCTTTTAGGTGTTGATTTAAAGAACATTAAAAAAATACATATTGCTGGTACAAACGGTAAAGGTTCTGTTGCAAGCTTTATGACGCATATTTTAATGGAAGACGGCTATAAGGTGGGGACCTTTACCTCACCTTATTTGGTGCGCTTTAATGAAAGAATTAAGGTCAATTTTGAAGATATCAGTGATCATGATTTATTAGAACTCATCAATATCATTTATGACTTTAATCAAACCTATGAAAAAACATTTGGTGAGCCACTTGCTTTTTTTGAATTACTCACTTTAATGAGCTTTTTATACTTCAAGAAAGAAAATGTTGATTACATGGTGATGGAAGTTGGGTTAGGGGGCTTATTAGATGCGACAAACGTATTAAATTATGATCTTTCTTTAATTACCTCCATTGGTTTTGATCATATGAAGCAACTAGGTAACACGTTAGAATCGATTGCTTTTAACAAGTTGGGTATTTTAAAGCCAGGAAACCATTTAATAACAACCGTTGATCCATCCTTGCATACGTATTTTAAAGACTATTTAAAGGATATGGATGTGACTTATGATTTACTTACTTTAGATGATATAAAGATATTAAGCTATGAACCAGTTTCATTTATCTTTGAAGATGTCACATACACATTATCTCTTATAGGAGAATATCAGTTTTTAAATGCATTATTAGCAATTAAAGCATCTTTTTATCTTTTTAGGGATTTAGAGCCATCCATTATTCAAAAAGCCTTATTAAAGGCAAAATGGGCAGGTAGATTAGAAAAGATGGCACCAAATATCTATATTGATGGTGCACATAATACGCACGCTATTCTTGCCTTAAAGGAAACAGTCTTACACACTTTTAAAGATCATCATATCTATGTACTCTATAGTGCACTTGGTGATAAGGATAGCAAAAGTATGTTAGATATCATTCGATCGTTTAGTCATAAGATTATGATGACTCGATTCCCAGATGTGAGATTTCTTGATTTGAAACCGTATCTAGAAGTAAATGATCTTTACTTTGAAGATGTCAAAGATGCATTATCTTATTTTAAAAAGATAGAAGATCCAAAAAAGTTGCTTCTTATCACAGGTTCATTACATTTTGTTGGGTACATCAAACAAAATGAAAAAATATTATTTTAACGCAAAAGAGGGGGAAATATATGAACACATACTTAAAGCACATAGATTTAAAAAGCCATATCATATTATGCTTGATATGGTTTTCTTATGTTTTACAATTAATGACGCTTTATCCGCATGTTTTAATTACAGTTATTTATATTGGTATATCGATCTATCACATCATGACAACGCTCAATCTAGAAAGACTTAAAGGTAAAAAGATTGTCATATACATCCTTTATTGGATATCTTTGATCTTAGTCTATTTAACGCCAGTCATTGATATATTCATCATCTTTTTACTACCGCTTTTGGTTCTATCAATTTATTTAGACATTAATCTATACAAGCATCCAAGACATTTTCCAACCAATTTAAGTATGCATAAAGTCCAATACAAACAATTTATTGCACTCATTTGGCTCTTTACACTCATTTTTTTCTTTAAGACAGATTTAATGTGGGTACTTATTTTACTCATCTTAATTTTTGTTAAAGATAACATAGAATTGATGAAGGAAATGAGCGTTTTTGAAAAAAGAATGCCTTTGACCTTTATCACCATCATCATGTTTGGTTTGGCATATCTATCAACAACCGTTGATATCAATGGTGGGAAGGCTTATCATATCTTATTTAATATTGATTTTTTAATTGTCTTTTTACTTTCAATCACACATCTTGTTTGGAGTAAAATGAGCTTTAAAAAACATGTCCTAGAGACCAAGGAAAGAAGAATTAAAGTTTAAGAAGTTATGAAGCATGATGTTCTAATCTTTTTCTAACTATTTTTATTGATTTATATGACTTGATTCTATATAATAAACTTGTTCAAAAGAACTAACATTTCGACCAGAGGTCGTATATATAGACAGGAGTATCACATGACATTAAGAGAACATCATAAATTAGCCCTAGCTTCCTTACTATTAGCATTAGGGATTGTACTACCTTTTTTAACAGGACAAATACCAGAGATTGGGTCTAGATTACTACCTATGCATCTACCGGTTTTACTTTGTGGCTTTATTTGCGGCTGGAAGTATGGCTTAGGTGTTGGTTTCATCACACCCATTTTAAGAAGCCTTCTTTTTACAATGCCACCTTTATATCCGGTTGCTATTGCTATGAGCTTTGAGCTAGCAACCTATGGTTTATTAACAGGTCTTTTATATCATGTTTTACCTAAAAAGCCTTATACAGTCTTTGTTGCTTTAATCATTTCGATGTTAGGTGGAAGAATCATTTATGGGATCCTAAATCTGATATTACTTTCATTAAACAATAGAGGATACACATTTCAAATCTATATCGCATCTGTTTATATTGATGCAATACCTGGTCTTATCTTACAATTGATCTTGATACCACTGATCATACGTTCAATAGAAGCGTATCAGGGAGGTTACAATGGCATTCAAAGACATTCTTAAACATCATATAGAAACTTATCCAAAACATACGATTGTTGATTTATATAAACTGATTTACCAAAGTGTATATGGTGGTGGACATATTATTGTTGATTTAAATCAACATCTTCACTTTTTAATTCAAGAGTTAAAATTGTCTAAGGATAAACCCCTTAAAGAGTTTGAGAAGCTTGATGAAAAGGTCTATCGTCTTTATCTAGATGGACTTTATAACAAATTAGAAGCTGAAACGATAGAACGCATGGTGATTAAATCTTCAAATGATATCAAAGGAGACGTCAGCTTTATTCAAGATAAACTGGAAATCCTTTATGATCTAAAACCAGAAGCAGAGACGGCAAAGTTCATCTCATATGTTACAAACTTAAAATATCCTATTTATAGTCATAGTGAAGTCTATAGAGAAGCTTACGAACCACATTATAGAATCGTATCAAAGGAATTTGTGTTTTACTTAGATATCTTTGAAAAAATTGATCACATACTAAAAGAAAAAAAGAGCCCAGTAATCGCGATTGATGGTATGACAACCTCTGGCAAAACATATTTAGCTAAACTTATTCAAAGCATCTATCCTGCAGATATCGTTTCAGTTGATGATTTCTTTTTACAAGAAGATCAAAAAACAGAAGATAGATTAAATGAAACTGGTGGTAATCTTGATTATGAAAGATTTCAAAGTGATGTTTTAGATAAATTAGATAACGATTCATTTTCATATAAACCTTATGATTGTCAATCAAAAGCTTTTCATGAACCAAAGAAGATAAAAAGAAATCAGATGACAATCATCGAAGGTTCTTATAGTTTAAGAGTACCTTTTAGAAGATACTATGACTTAACCATCTATCTTTCTCTTGATCCAGAGATTCAGTATGAAAGACTTACCATTAGAAATAAACATATGATCGATCAATTTATAAAACTTTGGGTACCTAAAGAAAATCTCTATAGAGAAAAAGAAGAGACAGATCTTTATGCAGATCTACTTTTTGATACAACAGCACTCTTTGATCTAAAAAAATCTCAATTTTAACATAATGATATATATCTATTGCTTTAGCATAGTAAAGTATGTATAATAATTTTAAATTCAAAGATTGAGAAGAGTACCTTAAATGAAGGTTGCTAGCGAGCTCGTGATGGTGAAAGACGAGTCAACTAACTTTAAGCGAATGGCCTCATGAGAAGCAGGGTGAACAAAGTAGCCTGAGCCGGGAGCTCCCGTTATTGAGCAAAAATATTAATGTCTTATGGACAGCGTATTTTGACCAAGGAGAAATTTTATTTCTTGAATATGGGTGGCACCACGAGTATCATCGTCCCATGAAGATGATACTTTTTTTGTTATCCAAAGCTCAAATATGACTGGCTAGACTAAAAAAAAGGAGAAACCAATGGAGTTTGGCAAGTTTGGGGGACAATTTGTTCCTGACCACATTTTAAAGGCGGTCAAAGAAGTGGAAGAGGCTTATAACACGTATAAGCATGATGAGACGTTCAGGAAAGAGTTAAATGAGTTATTCTTAACTTATGCAAATCGACCAAGTTTACTTTATGAAGCGAAAAATATGACAAAAGACTTAGGTGGTGCTCGTATTTTCCTTAAGCGTGAGGATTTAAATCATACTGGTGCACATAAAATCAATAATGTGCTTGGACAAGCTTTGCTTGCAAAACGTATGGGTAAGAAAAAACTAATAGCTGAAACAGGTGCTGGACAACATGGGGTTGCTACTGCGACAGCTGCAGCGCTATTTGGTATGGACTGTGAAATTCACATGGGTGCAGTAGATATCAAAAAACAAGCAATGAATGTTTATCGTATGGAGCTTTTAGGAGCTAAGGTTGTCTCTGTTGAGTTTGGCTTAAAGACTTTAAAAGAGGCAGTAGATAGTGCTTTAATGACATGGAGTAATGAATTGGAAGATACCTTTTATCTAATTGGTTCTGCTGTTGGACCACATCCTTATCCTTTAATGGTTAAAGATTTTCAATCTGTGATTTCTAAAGAAATTAAAGAAGAGTTATTAAAAAGAGAAAATAGACTACCTGACGCAGTCATTGCATGTGTTGGTGGTGGATCGAATGCGATTGGTGCCTTTGCACATTTCTTAGATGATCCAAGAGTAAAACTCTATGGCGCTGAAGGCGGCGGTAAAGGTATACATGGTAAAGATCATGCAGCAACCATGACTAAAGGAGTTGAAGGTGTGATTCACGGCATGAATACGCTCGTTTTATTAGAAGATGATGGTGAAATCTCACCTGTTTATTCCATATCAGCAGGTCTTGATTATCCAGGTGTCGGACCAGAGCATGCTTATTTAAAAGACAAAAATCGTGTCGATTACCACTACATTACTGATGATGAAGCGGTAGAAGCCTTTGAATATCTTTCAAGAACTGAAGGCATCATTCCAGCCATTGAAACCTCACATGCTGTAGCACTTGCTATGAAGGTTGCTAAAACCATGGATAAAGATCAGATTTTAGTCATTAATCTATCAGGCCGTGGTGATAAGGATGTTGAGCAAATTGCATATTTTAGAGGTAAAAAATTACATCGTTTAGAGTAAAACCATATGACCTCCTCTACCATAAGTAAAGGAGGTTTTTATATGTACTTTATTAAGGAAATGCCCAAAAAAGAAAGGCCAAGAGAAAGACTTATGATCTATGGTGTAGGTGCTCTTACAAATGAAGAGCTTTTAGCTTTGCTTATTAGAAGCGGGACTAAAGATTTATCTGTGATGGAGTTATCTAAGCATATACTTTACCATTTAGAACATATCACAGATCTTAAAAACATGAAATTAAAGGAACTCACACATATTCCAGGCATCAAAGAGGCCAAAGCAACGACCATATTAGCTGCCATCGAATTAGGTAAAAGACTTTCTAGCTATCAAAAAAGCGAAAAAAAGAAAATTACTGAGCCACTTGATGTCTATCACATCTTATCACCAGAAATTGGTCATTTAGATCAAGAGCATTTCATTTGTTTTTATTTAAATACGAAAAGTGAGATTATTCATTATGAGACTATCTTCATTGGCACCATCAATCAAACACTCATTCATCCTAGAGAAATACTTTCAATTGCATTAAAATTAAAAGCTTCTGCAGTACTATTTGCCCATAATCATCCAACAGGCGATAGCTATCCATCTAAAGCAGATATGGATGCTACTGAAAAGCTTAAGGATGCTTCAAGAATCTTAGGGATTGATCTTGTGGATCATATCATCATTGGACATCATCAATTTTATTCTATGAAAGCTTCTAAAAAAATCCATTTAGATAGAAAGTGATTTCTTACTTCGTGATATAATATTTTAAAGGGAAGTGATATCTATGAAGAAAAGAGATAACACCAAATTTTTCTGGTATGCGATTGCTCTTGGATTTATTTTGTTATTCGTACTTATATTATTATCAAGTGTTTTAGATGTAGGAGAACGCTTAAGACAAATATCGCCATATGTTGAATATGGTTTTTATGGTATTTCATTCTTATTAGTCTATATACTTATTTTAAGACCCGTCAATATTATCGCTTTTTCACCAACCTTTAGTGTAGCGACAACACTCGATGAAGCCTCAAGAAAAAATTATGGTTTATATAAAAAGATAGCCTATCGATTACTAGAAGATCCTGAACTACCTGAAGAAGAGCAAGTAAGACTCAAAGATGCACTTCATTCAAATGCAGAAGATCTAAGATTATCTTTAAATCATACGTTTAACAAATATATTAAGAAAAAGATGAATCAAACGATTCGAAAAAATGCGAAGACTGTGATGATTTCAACAGCAATTTCGCAAAATGGTCGCCTTGATTTCTTTACCGTCGTAGTTGTTAATTTAAAAATGATTAAAGAGCTTGTCGTCATGAGCGGCTTTAGACCATCCTATAAGAATCTAGCTAAATTAACAGCAAACGTCATGTCGACGGCACTGATTGCTGAAGGCTTAGAAAATATGGACATTGGTGATATACTTCCTCAATCAACGATGAATACACTTGCTGATATTCCACTGATTCGACCAGTTTTATCTTCAGTCACACAAGGGATTTCAAATGCGTTACTTACTTTAAGAATTGGTATTGTTGCTAGAAAATACTTATTTAGCGATGCAAAGGAAATCACGAAAGAAGAAATCAGAAAAACAGCTTTACTTGAAGCAGCAAAAATGTTACCTGTAGTGATTGCAGATGCATTCATGGTTTTCCCTAAAAAGTTTGCAGGTTTGTTTAAGAAGCCAACCAAGGAAGAATCACCTGATTTTGCAGAAGATTTCACTTAATACACCGCGAGGTGTATTTTTTTTAGAGTTCCTGTTTTAAAAAATGATATCGTTTATCACATTTTATCTAAATATATATATTTATACCTTGCAAAAATATGTAAAAGTGAGTAAACTATTATAGAAAGACAAGAAAGCCTTTTCAAAGACTTTCAAAAAAACAAAGAGGAGAAAAGAAGAAATGAAGAAATTTTTATTCGCATTTGTTTTACTCGTTACTGCGCTAGCCCTTGTTGCATGTGGTCCTAGAACATACGAAATCGCAATGATTACTGACTCTGGCGATATCGACGACCGTTCATTCAACCAAGGTACTTGGGAAGGTATCCAAGATTTTGCAGAAGAAAACGATAAGACGATTAAATACTACAAGCCAACTGCTGTAACACTAGATGCATATGTTGCTGCAATTGACTTAGCAGTTAAAGGTGGCGCTAAAGTTGTCGTTACACCAGGTTTCTTATTTGAAAACAGCGTTCATAAGGCTCAATCCTTATATCCAGAAGTAACATTCATCTTAATCGATGGTTCACCACACAACGTGGCTGACTGGGGTACAATGGAAACTTATGATGGCGAAGCAGTTGATTTTACAATCGGTGCTAACACATTATCTATCTTCTTCCAAGAAGAACAATCAGGTTTCTTAGCTGGTTATGCTTCAGTCATGGAAGGTTTTGATGTCTTAGGTTTCATGGGTGGTATGGCAGTGCCTGCTGTTGTTAGATTCGGTGCTGGTTATGTCGCTGGTGCATTCTATGCAGCAGAAGAAAACGGCTTAACAGCTGCTCAAGCTCAAGCAGTATTCCCAACAAACCGCTATGCATACTTAAACACATTTGCTCCAGACGATTCTATCGTTACTCAAGCAACTTCATGGTTTAACGCTGGTGTTGATGTCATTCATGCTGCTGCAGGTGGTGCTGGTTTATCAGTTATGACTGCTGCTGAAAATACTGACAAGTGGATGGTAGGCGTTGACGTTGACCAATCTAACTTAAATGACAAAGTTATTACATCAGCTATGAAAGGTTTAGCAGTTGCTGTTCAATCAGCATTAGCTGACTTCTTCAATGATGAATTTGTTGGTGCTCGTTCAATCACTTTAGGTGCTGACGTAGATGCTGTTGGTCTACCTACTACTGAAGATTCATGGAGATTTGAAAACTTTACAGTTGCTGAATATGAAGCAATTTTAGAAATGGTTGCTGATGGCGATATCGCTGTTCCAACAACAAGAGAAGCATTTGCTACTTTTATTACTGGTTTAGGATATACTTTTGAAGCAACTTATCAAACTGCATTACTTAATGCAATTTTCGGTGCTCCAGCTGCTTAATAAGTAAATATTTATACAATTACACACTTAGAACGATGGGGAAAGTTTACTTTCCCCATTTTCTAAAACTTGAGGTGAAATGATGACATACAAGATTGAGATGAAAGGCATTACCAAACGTTTTGGTACTTTAGTAGCAAACGATGCTGTTAATCTCGAGGTTAAACCTGGTGAGATCCATGCACTACTTGGTGAGAATGGTGCAGGTAAATCGACGTTGATGTCGATTCTTTTTGGTCTATATACACCAGACGAAGGGCATATATACATTGATGGCAAAGAAGTAGAAATAACGAATCCAAACGATGCAAATAGATTAGGCATTGGGATGGTCCATCAACATTTTAAATTAGTTGAGGTTTTTACTGTGCTTGATAATATTTTCTTAGGCGCTGAAGACCACAACCGTGGATTTGTTACATATGAAAAATCCATTGAAAAATTAAAACATATCATTGATACATACAAATTAAGAGTGGATTTAAATGCACTCATTAGAGATATTACAGTAGGGCAACAACAAAGAGTCGAAATCTTAAAGATGCTATATCGTGATAGTGAAATCATGATTTTTGATGAGCCTACTGCCGTATTAACCCCACAAGAAATAACTGAACTTATGCAAATTATGAGAAATTTTGCCAAAGAAGGTAAAACCATTATTCTCATTACTCATAAATTAAATGAAATTAAGCAAGTTGCTGATCGATGCACCATTTTAAGACGTGGTAAGATGATTGGCACAGTAGATGTAAAAAACACAACTACTGATCAAATGGCAGAAATGATGGTTGGTCGTGAGGTAAGTTTTACTGTAGAAAAAGAAGATATGCCAACCGGAGATACTGTCTTTGAAGTTAAAAATCTCTCAGTTGAAGGTAGAGGACGTCATGCTGTAAATGATGTATCATTTAGAGTGAAAGCACATGAAATTTTAGGTATTGCAGGGATTGATGGTAATGGTCAAACGGAACTTGTTCAAGCAATTACAGGTTTAACTATACCTAAAGCAGGAGAAGTTTTAATCAATGGCGAAGATATTTCTAAGCTTTCAATTAGAAAAAAATACGAGAAAGGACTTTCTCATATTCCTGAAGATAGACATAAGCATGGTGTTGTTCTAGACTATGATTTGCAAAGTAATTTAGTGATTCAAAATTATTATCAATCATCCTTTCAAAAACACCAATTCTTAAAATTCGATGCGATTACAGAACATGCTAATGAACTCATCAACCAGTTTGATATTCGTTCCGAACGAGGTGCAAAAACTTTGGTTCGTAGTATGAGCGGTGGGAACCAACAAAAAGCCATATTAGGCCGAGAAATCTCTCGTAAGCATGATATTATCATTGCTGTACAACCAACAAGAGGACTCGATGTTGGTGCAATCGAGTATATTCATAAGCAACTTATTAAAGAAAGAGAACAGGGAAAAGCTGTCTTACTTGTTTCCTTAGAAATCGAAGAAATTATGAACTTATCAGATCGAATTTTAGTTATGTACGAAGGTGAAATCGTTGGTGAATTTGATCCTAAGGAAGTAACCATTAATGAATTAGGTCTTTACATGTCAGGTGCGAAACGAGGTGAATCCCATGGAAGTTAATCAAACAAGTGTCTTTAAAAAACAAGTTAAAAACTTTTATGAGATCATTAAACCATCTTTAATCTCCATAGGCATTGGTTTGCTGATTGGACTCATCATCATGATCATTTTTGACCCGATTGATGCATTTCCAGCATTATTTACATTGATTTTAGGTGGATTTAGAGGTGGCGTCGTTGGTGTTGGTGACATGCTAGAAATGGCAGCTCCAATCATGCTTGCAGGTCTTTCTGTTGCTTTCGCATTTAAGACAGGTCTTTTTAACATAGGTGCCTCTGGTCAAATGATGATGGGAACCTTAGCATCTATTTATGTAGGTATCATGTTTTCCTTCCCACCATTTTTACATGTAACAATCGCTTTAATAGTAGGTGTTATAGCTGGCGCAATCTGGGGATTTGTCCCAGGTATCTTGAAAGCCACACGTAATGTGAATGAAGTTGTTACATCGATTATGATGAACTATATTGCTCTTTATATTTTTACAACCGTTGTGATTGACTTTTTATCACAAGGTGCTGGATCAAACTCAACATCTAGACCTGTACAAAATAGTGCAGCATTACCAAGACTTTCATGGTTATTTCCTGGTTCAACTGTGAACATTGGGATATTTATTGCCATTGGTGTTATTATCATTGCTCATATTATTATTCATAAAACAACCTTAGGCTTTTCTTTAAAAGCTTCTGGATTTAGCTTTGATGGTAGTAAATACGCAGGTATGAACACGAAAGCTAACATTATTACAGCGATGACAATCTCAGGTTTAATTGCTGGTTTAGGTGGATCGATTTTATATTTAGTGCAAACAAAAACGATTGCTCATTTTCATATCTTTACAGAAGGTTTTGACGGTATTTCTGTCGCACTCCTTGGCTTAGGTGAGCCTATTGGTGCGCTTTTTGCAGGATTATTTCTAGCAAACATTCGTATGGGTGGTTATTTCATGCAGCTTTATGTCTATACGCCAGAACTTGTTGATATGATTGTTGCTGTGATCATTTATTCTATTGCTATTTCTATGGCAATTCAAATGTTTATTAAACATAATCGTGAAAAGATAAAAGCCTTTATCGAAAAAAGAAAAGAAGCTAAAAGTAAAAAGGTAGGTGAAGACGCATGAAAAAAAGACTCATGTTATGGGGCGGTATCTTTCTAGGTATCTATGTGCTTCTCCTTATCCTGCATTATACGACTGGGCTTTCACTTTTTTATCAAATGGTTCAGTCCATGACAACATCGTTTCCGATTTTACTCATTGTAGCGTTAGGTGGTTTAATTTCTGAAAGAAGTGGTGTCACAAACATTGCGCTTGAGGGGATTATGATCATGGGTGCCTTCTTAGGTATCTGGTTTATAACAGGCTTAGAAGCATATCCATATTCAGGACTTACTCTATTTGTCATTTTCCTAGTAACAACCTTATTTATGCTCGCGGTTGTTTTAACAGGATTATTTATCTTTGATATTATAAGAGAAAAGAAAAAGCTAGCATCTATTAAAGTGAAGTTCTTATATAAGATGATTGCAGCTTTAGTGCTTGCCATTCCACTCACACTAATCATAAGAAATATTGAGGCCGAAAAGCATTTTATCTTCATCATGGCTGTGATGGTCGGTGGTGGTGTTGGTGCACTTTACGCGATGATTCATGCATATGCAGCGGTTTACCTAAAGTCAAACCAAATCATTTCTGCAACTGCACTAAATATCTTCGCACCAGCGTTTTCAATCTTTACATCACGTATCGTCAATGGCTCATCAAACTACTATATTTCAAATAATATGCAAATTAGAGAAGTACCTGTATTATCAAAGATTCCAGTGATTGGACAGATGTTTTTTACAAACACCTATTTAACACTCTATTTAGCAGTTTTAATCTTTATTATCGTTACAATATTCTTATACAAAACAAAATTTGGTTTACGCTTAAGAGCTTGTGGTGAAAATCCACATGCTGCAGATTCCTTAGGTGTGAATATCTATCGTACAAGATTTATTGCAGTCACATTATCTGGTGTACTTGCTGGTATGGGTGGTATTTTATATGTTTTACCATCTAAAGCTTATAGTACAACTGTAGCTGGTTTTGGATTCTTGTCCCTTGCCGTGTTAATCTTTGGTAACTGGAAACCTAAAGGTATTATTCTTGCAGCATTATTCTTTGGATTTATGAGAACCTTAGCTTTATACTATCGTGAAGTTGAATTCTTAGAAAACTTGAATCTAAGATCAGATATTTATAATGCGATTCCATTTATCGCAACACTGGTTGTACTCGCGATATTCTCTAAGAAATCATCAGTACCTAAAGCACTTGGTCAAATATACGATCAAGGGAAACGTTAACATTTTAGAAACGGTTGTCCATCAACCGTTTTTTTCATGTTATAATGACGTTGTATAAAATAGACAACGAAAGGGTGATTCTATGGATAAGACTATTGAATTACTAAAAAAAATTCATTTTTCAGAGCATGAGGCGCGTATTTATCTGCATTTACTAAAATATCCAGGTCAAACTGTCTTTCAAATATCAAAAGACCTTCATATCGCAAGATCTTCCATATATACGATTATTCAAAGCATGTATGAGCGTGGTATTTTAATCTTAGAGCAGGGAGCTAAAGAGCTCTATTTTTCAGAGAAACCTGAATCACTTTTAGACGTATTAAATAAAGATTATCAAAAAAACTTGAATCTCTTAAAAAAGTCTTTAGAACACATAGAGCAACCCATGGATAGAGAACCTTATTTGAACTTGGTAGGCTTTTATACGATATTAGGTAAAGTAAGAACACTGCTTTATGGCGCAGAAAAAGAAGTATATATGAATACAGATATGAATCTTTTTGACTTTGATGATGCGTTTTCTCATTTAGAAAGAAAAGGTGTCGATGTCTATATATTTTCCTTTGCAGGTTCAGATTATAAAAGAACAAATGTGCATCATTATAACCAAAACCTAAAAAGAGAAGATGCAACAAGATTAATGCTTGTCGTTGACCTAGAAACTGTCTTAGTTGCAAACTACCATAAAGAACGAAATGAATGGACGGCTACACTTACTAAAAATGATCTTATGGTCTCTATTATTACTGAACATATTCATCATGATATCTATTTAAACAAGCTCTATCAAAAAGAAGGATCCTCATTGTTTAAAACACATCCTGACTTACCGATAGGCACATATTTTGAACGTGTTAACACTTTAAAAACGAAGAAACACATATAAGTTTATTTTCTAGCTCTTTCTAAAGTATTTAAATCACTTTTTGATTGACTTTTCATACTAACTACGTTAAAATATCTATGTTGTACCACATAGAATAGGTTAAAAACGCGATAAAGCTACCTAAATAGTGAGTCTTCAGATAAAAAAAGGAGGATAAACATATGTATGCAGTGATTAAAACAGGCGGAAAACAAGTCAAAGTTGAAGTTGGTCAAGAAATCTACGTTGAAAAACTAGACGTAGAAGCTGGCGAAACGTACACTTTTAATGAAGTACTTATGGTTGGCGGAGATAAGCCAGCAATTGGTACACCACTTGTTGACGGTGCAAAAGTTGTTGCTAAAGTTGTTAAACATGGTCGCGGTCCAAAAATTATCGTGTTCAAGTACAAAGTTAGAAAAAACTACCGTCGCAAACAAGGACACCGTCAAGCTTATACAAAACTTGTCGTAGAATCAATCAAAGCTTAATTATGATTGAAGCAAGATTTAAAGGAAAAGACGAAAAATTCGAGCAAATTTTCGTCACTGGACATGCCAATTACAAACCTCATGGTGAAGATATCGTCTGTGCAGCAATCTCCACAGCAACCATCATGACAGCGAATATGATTGAGCATTTAGGGTTACAAGATCATATCTTAGTAACGATGAAGGATGGATACTTTAAACTCGATGTCTTAAAAGAAGCACATCTGATCAATCAAGTATTAAGTAATCTAAAGTACACCATCATTGAATTAGAAAAACAATATCCGAAATATATAAAAACCATAAAGGAGGGATAACATGTTAAAGTTTAATATACAGTTATTCGCATCGAAAAAAGGTACAGGTTCGTCTCGTAATGGACGCGATTCCCAATCCAAACGTTTAGGCTTAAAATTAAGCGATGGACAATATGCAACTGCTGGTTCAATCATTTACCGTCAAAGAGGCACTAAAATTCATCCAGGCGAAAATGTTGGTCGTGGTGGGGACGATACACTCTTCGCAAAAGTTAGTGGCACCGTTAAATACGAACGTTTAGGCCGTGACCGCAAGCAAGTGTCAGTTTACGAAGGATAACCTAGTTATCCTTTTTTTCTAGAAAAGAGGAATTAAAAAATGTTTGTTGATGAAATAGTCGTAGAAGTTACAGGTGGTCGTGGCGGCAATGGTCTTGCTGTCTTTCGTCGTGAAAAATATGTAGAATATGGTGGTCCATGGGGCGGCAATGGTGGTCGTGGTGGCTCCGTTATTTTTGTTGGCGATGAAGGTAAATCGACATTAATTGATCTACGCTATCAAAGACATATCAAAGCGAAACATGGTGTTAATGGAAGAACAAAAGGCCAACATGGTGCAAACGCAGAAAACACTTATATTAAAGTACCTCTTGGTACGATAGTTTTTACTGAAGATAAATCCACAAAAATTGGCGAAATTATAAGACATGGTGAAGAACTTGTTGTTGCAGAAGGTGGTAAAGGTGGACGTGGAAATATGGCGTTTGCTACACATAAAAATCCAGCACCTGATTATGCAGAAAATGGTGATCCCGGTGTCCAAAGACGCATTTTAGTTGAATTAAAGGTACTCGCTGATGTGGGTCTCATTGGTTATCCATCCGTAGGTAAATCAACTTTAATATCCGTTGTTTCTAATGCGAGACCAAAGATTGCTGAATACCCATTTACAACCCTTCAACCGAATTTAGGCATGGTTCAAGTAGGGGATCAGTCCTTTGTCATAGCGGACCTTCCCGGTCTCATTGAAAATGCCCATTTAGGACTTGGTTTAGGCATTCGTTTCTTAAAGCATATTGAAAGATGTAGAGTGTTCTTACATGTGATTGATTTAACAAGAGAAGATCCTTATCAAGATTATTTAAAAATCAATCATGAGCTTAAGATGTATGATCCAAGACTTTTAGATCGTCCACAGCTTGTTGTATTAAATAAGATCGATATGCCAGAAACCGAAGAAAAAGTCACTCAGTTGAAAGAAAATATAAGTGCACCGATACAAATTATATCTGCACACCAAAGAAAAGATATTGATAAACTATTATATAAAACACTAGAGATGCTCAAAAACGCACCAAACATCATAGATGAAATCGATGAGGATATTAAAGTCTATCAATTAGAACCAGAAGAAAAGCCTTATATCATCACAAAAACAGAAGACGGTTTCAATTTATCAGGTGATAAACTTAAGCTCATCTTTGAGCGTACTGATTTTACCAAAGATGAAGCTGTCAAACGCTTTGCTAGACAGCTTAGAAGCTTAGGTGTCGATGAAGAACTAAGAAGCTTAGGTGTTAAAAATGGTGATATCATCACGATCTTTGATTATGAATTTGAATTTATAGATTAGGCCTTTATAAGGCCTTTTTTTTTACAAAAAAAAGAGGTTTTATCCTCTAATTTAAATGAAGCATCCTTACTTTTGAGTAATGCGTTTTCTTAAGTAATCTTAATTCCTTTTTGAGTTCGTGATTTTGAGCACGCTTGGTTTGAGCTTGGAATCTTTCCGTGTGGTTTTGGATATTAGATAATTCATCTTTACGTCTTGTTTCTTGACGATTTAAGCTTTCTTCAAGTGCCTTTTGTTTCGAAAGATCGTGTGCTTTTAATTTTTCAATCTGCTCATCATAACTCAAGGTCTTTTGTTTAAGCTGGTTCATGTGCTTATCATAATTTGTTTGATATTTATTTAAAATCATTTGGTTTTTAGCCTCTAAATTATGCTCTAGTGACTCATGATTTTTTATGGATTGTTCATTAAGATTCTTAAGTTCAAGTATTTTCTTTTGCTCACTATCTTGCATGAGTTTTACCTTATGCAGGTATTCTTGTTGATATTGATTTGCAATCGCGATTTGATTTTCATTGATGAGCTTTAATTCTGCTAGACCTTTCCCTTCAGTTTCACTAATCTTTTTCTCTAAAACTCGAATGAATTCTAACTGTGCATTTAGCCCTTTTTGATAGCTCATATGATCAATTAAATGCTTTCTCTTAAATTTAATGCGTTGGTTTTTAATGAGTCTTTCACTATCAAACTTCATCTTTCGTTCATCTTTTAAATATTTTTTCTCTTGGCTTAAATAGTTTTGGTTTAAGCTTTTAATGAGTGCGAACGTTGAAAATTTAAAATCCTGAACAAGTTTATCTTGCTCACGTTCATGATTTTGATAGAAGGTAAGCATAAGATTTAAAAAGCGTTGTTGCGTGTGCATGAGCTTTTCATCAATGATAGAGATTTTTTGATCAAGCTTTTTCGTTGCTTGAGATAGTGTTAAATCAGTTAAGTAGACTTCGTCTAAGAGCGCTCTATAAAAACTATCGCTTGCTTGATAATCTTCTTTAATGATATGTGATAAATGCTCATAGATTGCTTGATTTTTGTTTAAGAATGCATAGAAGATTGAAGCTTCATCTTTTTTCTTACTTTCAAGCTCTTTTTCTTTTTGATTTTGTTTATTTTTTAAAGATGTCATCTCATCATCATAAGGCAACATCTTTTTATGCTTTTCATCCATTTCTTTTTCAACTTTTAAAATCATTTGCTTGATTTGCTTGATTTCTTGAATATGATGATGCATGAGCTTTTGATTTTCTTTAATATCCTGATGACGATGTTCTGATGGTAAATCTTTTTTCTTAAGGCTATCAGATATTTTAGCAAGTTGATTTAAAAATGCTTGATTTCGTTCTAACTCTGATTGATGTTGGAAGAAAGCTGATTCTAATGCTTTAATCTCTTCTTCAATTTGTTTTTTCTTTTCAACAATCTTACCGATTTCTTGGCCGTAGAAGTTCATCTCATTTTCATGCTTGAGCATGTACTTATAGCCTGTTAAATCTTCAATTTTACTTAAATAGATATCTTGATTTAAAGCTTGGAAATGCTCTAATATGTTAAGACTTAAACCCTTAAAAGATTCTAAATACTGTTTTAAAATACCAATCACACCTTTTAAGACTTCAGGATGTGAGGGTAAATGATAAAGCTCTAGTATGCATTTTTTGAATGCATTTAACTTTTGATGACCCATACGCACTAAAAACATGAAGTCTTCGGTTTGAACTTGGTTTAATTCTAATTCGTTTTCATAGATGCGTAGTAGTCTATGTGCTTTTTCATTCGATAAGCGTTGTTGATGCTTATAGCGTGCTTCATTCATAATAAAGGTGCGTTTTAGTTCTTCAACGTGTGCTTTACCTTTGATCATTTCAAGCTTTGTGCGATGCTCGATATAATGAATTTCTCTTTCCATTTCGATATGTTTAATTGCTTCATTTTTGTTATATTCAATAAGCGCTTTTTGTTTATTAAAAATGGATTGAGAAAGTTCAATTCTTAATTCTTGTTCATTTTGAACATAATCTCTTTTAACCTTTTCTTTTTCCAGTTCTAGAGTTGTATTGGTGTTAAGTACTTGAACATCCGCAGCATAAAGCGTTTTAGCTTGTTCGAGTTCAAAAAGATTTTGAGATTTTAAGATGTCTAAATCTATTTCAAGCTTTTTTTCTTCCAATCTAAAAGAAGATAAAGACAGTTGGGCATCATTTGCAAGTAAGTTTAATTCTCTTTCTTGAATCGCTTGTGCAACCTGCAATTGATATTCAAGTGGTAAAAGATCTTGATTATGTTTAAGAAGTAGAATCTCTTTATTACTTTGATATGTAGCTTCCATTTGTTTTAAGGTTGCTTCAGATCTTGACATGTTATGATTAAAATTAAGTTCAATTTTGGCAAACTCTTGTTTTTTCTCATATTCATAAAGCGTCTTTTTGAAACGCCATTCATTGATTTCTTTTAAATGCTGCATATCAAGTTGATAAAGCTTTTTTTGAGCATCTTTTTTCTTTTCGATAATATCTTTATTGGTTCTAATAATTTGCTTGTTAAGCTCTTGATCCAAATCTTTCAAGGCATAAGTTAAATCACGTGTTTTCTTATCTTTTAAATGTTCATCTTCGATAGACTTCATTTCATCTCTTTTTTCACGTGATGTTGCCATCTTATCACGTTGAATAGATTCTTTAAACGCTGAAAGTTTACTATTTAAAAGCGTGATTTGTTCATTACCTTCATGAATGATACGTTCTTTTTTGCTTTCGTAGTTTTGTTTTTGAACGTCAAAAATCACGTTTAAACTCGTGAGTTTTTCTTGATATGAGACAAGTGATTTATCTTGTGCATCTTGAAAATCTTGTTTGAGCTTTTCAATTTGTGCAAGATGTGGTTTTAGCTGTTTTTCGTGTGCTTGATCGAGCGCTTTTAAGAGTGCTTGATGCTTTTTCTTGACTTCATTAATCTTTTTATTCAGTGAAATACTTAACTCTGTGTATGTATTTTTAATGGTTAAGTATGTTTCATCTTGTTCCTTAACAAGTGATTGATGCGTTTCTCTTACTTTTTCTAGCTTGATCTTATAAGTCTCTTCATATCTTTTCATTGCTTCATCAAGCTTTAAGGTTTTTTGATCATAGCTTAAAGAGATTTGCTTTAGCGCAAGTTCTTTTTCCTTTTCAATATCAGAAGAAACCTTTTGATAGGTTTTTCTCGCTTCAGTCATTAATTTATGACTTGAAGTAAGCTCTCTTTTATACTGTTGATCTGCTTTTTCTAACTCATTTGCTGCATCTAGTGAAACATCATTTACTTGTTTTTCAAGGTCCTCTAAAATAGACTTTAAGTCTTGACTAAGTTTTTGAGTTTGAAGCACTCTTTCCTTATGTGCTTTATCGATTTCAGAGGTGTTTTTATCAATAATTAATTTGAGTGATTTTTGATAGCTATCCATATTTTCTGCATAGGATTTATGGATTTGGATGGATGCTTGAAGAAATTCTTCTTTAATAGCTTTTTGATGTGCTTCAATGTCTGTCATAAAAGGACTAATATCACGCAAAAGAGCTGCCATCTTTTTTTGAATAGGCAGATATTTTTTATCAATCGCTAATTGTGCTTTTAAGTCAGTCTCTAATGACTTCAAAAAATCAGGCTTTAACAACGAGATCACGTCCTCCTACATATTATATCATAATCATATGTTATGATAGAAAACAGGTCATAAAAATGTTATAATAAAATGGAATAAAAAAGGATGTGTTATGATGTATGCTTATATTGACGGCATCGTATCGGATATTAAGCCTAGTTACCTCGTTATTGAAAACAATCAGATTGGCTATTTAATCATCTCGCCTTATCCTTATCACTATCATTTAGGGGCATCTGTAAGGGTTTATACACACCACTATGTGAGAGAAGATATCAATCATCTTTACGGTTTTAAGACCTTAGAATCTAAGGAGCTTTTTTTGAAGCTCATTAGTGTTTCAGGGATTGGTCCTAAAAGTGCTTTATCGATACTAGCAACGGATGCTATAAACGATATTATCTTAGCGATTGAAGAGGGTAATGCAAAATATTTAACGAAATTTCCTGGCATTGGTTTAAAGAGCGCTCAGCAAATCATTTTAGATTTAAAGGGTAAACTCGTTGAAACAGATGATGAGCTCATACCTACCCATAAAAATGATGTTGAAGATGCGTTATCTGCACTTGGATATTCTAGAACTGAAATAAGAAAAGTCTTAAAGAAAGTTAATCAAGATTTACCTGTCGAAGATATGATTAAAGAAGCTTTAAAGCTATTTATGAAATAGGAGTTTTTAAATGGATAAAGAACGCTTAGTTACTGCACTTTCAATTAAAGAAGATGAAGATCAAAGTCTACGTCCACAAACATTAAGCCAATACATTGGACAAACTGATATCAAAGAGATGCTATCTGTTTATATTCAAGCGGCTTTAAAAAGAAAAGAAGCATTAGATCATATTTTACTTTATGGTCCTCCAGGTTTAGGGAAAACGACACTTGCTCAAATTATCGCAAATGAACTCGGTGTCCAAATTAGAGTCACTTCAGGTCCTGCGATTGAAAGAAGTGGTGATTTAGCTGCTGTTTTATCTTCATTAAATCCAGGAGATGTGTTATTTATCGATGAAATTCACAGACTTCCACGCTTTGTTGAAGAGGTTTTATATGCTGCGATGGAAGATTATGTGTTAGATATCGTCATAGGTAAAGATCATGATTCAAGATCCATTCGAATTGATTTGCCACCTTTTACATTAATTGGTGCAACCACGAGATTTGGTGATTTATCGGCTCCCTTAAGGGATCGTTTTGGTGTTGTACTCAGATTATCTTATTATGATGAAAAAGATTTAGAAGAGATTGTTTCAAGAACAGCAAAGGTTTATAATAACCCGATTCAAGAAGATGCCGTAATTGCGCTTGCAAAAAGAAGTCGTGGTACACCAAGAATCGCGAATCGTCTATTTAGACGTGTAAGAGATTTCGCTGAAATCATCGGTGATGGTGTTGTTACTAAAGATATCACAGATCACGCACTGACAAAATTAGGGATTGATCATAACGGCTTGGACCACACAGATTATCGTTACCTACGTGCTATCGTAGAGAAATTTTCGGGTGGTCCCGTAGGGATTGAATCCATTTCGGCATCCATATCTGAGGAAATGACGACCGTAGAAGATGTCTATGAACCTTATTTACTTATGGAAGGCTATATAAAAAGAACAGCTAGAGGTAGAGTAGCAACTGAAAAAGCCTATAAAGCCTTAGGCATTAAATACTATAAAGGATTGTTTCAAGATGAAAGTTAATGATTTTGATTTTATATTACCAAAAGAGCTGATTGCTCAACACCCTGTTGATCAAAGAGATCACTCAAGACTTATGGTGATTGATAAGCATACTGAAGAGATTACACATAAGCATTTTTATGATATTAAAGATGAATTACATCAAGGTGATGTCTTAGTCATCAATGATACAAAAGTCATGCCAGCTAGACTTTTAGGTCTAAAAGAAAAAACGGATGCCACAATTGAAGTGCTTTTATTAAAAGAAATAGAAAAAGACACATGGGAAGCCATGACAAAACCAGCAAGAAGAGTGAAGGTTGGTACTAAAATTCGTTTTTCCGATCTTTTAATAGCAGAATGCACTGGCATCTTAGAAGAAGGTATGCGTGTCTTTAAAATGCATTATGAGGGTCTTTTTATTGAAATCCTAGAGCGTTTAGGCACAATGCCTTTACCACCATACATTACTGAAAGATTAAATGAAAAGGACCGCTATCAAACGGTTTACGCAAAAGACTTAGGAAGTGCGGCTGCACCTACTGCAGGTCTTCATTTTACAAAAGAACTATTAGAAACGTTAAAGGATAAAGGTGTCAAGATTTGTCCTATTACACTACACGTAGGGTTAGGTACATTTAAACCAGTTCAAGTAGACGATGTCACAAAACATCATATGCATGAAGAGACTTATACGATTAGAAAAGAAAGTGCTCAAATCCTAAATGATGCCGTTAAAAACAACCAAAGAATCATTTGTGTAGGCACAACTTCCCTAAGAACATTAGAAAGTAATTTCAAGGACCAGTTCATACCTGGTACCTTTGAAACAGATATTTTTATCTATCCAGGCTATTCATTTAAGGTTGTTAAGCATTTAATTACCAATTTCCATTTACCAAAATCAACTTTGATTATGCTTGTTAGTGCATTATCAAGTCTTTCACTTATGAAGAAAGCCTATCTAAATGCCGTCCTGGAACGCTATCGTTTCTTTTCATTTGGCGATGCAATGTTTATAAAGTGATTGAAAAAAAATGGTGAAACCATTATAATTTATATGAACGGTGGTGTTTCTTTTGATTAGCTTAGCATTAAGTACGTATATCCCATACATCACTATGATTGTTGCGGTCATCGTCTTATTATTTTTGACACTTTTCATACTTAAAAAAAGAAAACAAGAAAAACCCAAGCTTAAGAAAGTAGATACAAGTGAACTGATATTAGCGCTTGGTGATTTAGAAAATATTACATCAGTCTCTTTTGAGCATCAAAGACTTAAAGTGATGATTAAAGAGATCAAACGCGTAAAACAAGATTTACTAAAAACACTAGAAATCCCTGTTTTCCTCAAAGGAAAAGAGTTAACCTTACTTATTAAACATCAAACCAAAGAAGTCTTTAACGATATAAAGACTAGAATAGGAGCTTAACGATGGAACAATTATATTTAGTGACTTCCGAATATGGGATTCATGCAAGACCTGCAACAAGACTTGTGAATCTAGCCATGACATTTCATGCTGAAATCTTTTTAACTGCGATGGATAAAACGGTCAACTTAAAATCAATCATGGGTCTGATGTCCTTAGGGATTTATAAGGGTGAAAAAATAAAAATTACAGCATCAGGTGTTGATCAAGAAAAAGCTTTAGAGGCATTAACAGATTTTATTCTCACTGAAGGCTTAGGTCGTTTAGCTTAAAAAAACTGAAGTAAAGTGGTAGATATCTACCGCTTTTTATCGTTTTAAAAAGGGGGTCAACATGAGACAAAAGAAAATTAAATATGCAACAAGAGAACTCATGGAAGCATATGATGTCATAACGCTACCCAAAATGCTTGATTTAAAGGATGATAGACCTGTTTTTATTGAAATTGGTAGTGGGAAAGGTCAGTTTATCACATCGCTTGCAAGAGACAACAAAGCGCATTTATATATCGCTTTAGAGATGAATATTAATGTGTGCTACCGCATATTAGAAAAGAAAAATGAGCTTAAATTAGATAACTTGATCATTATTTTAGGTGATGCTAAGGATTTAGATTTATACCTTAGTCCCCATAGTCTTGATGGCATTTATCTCAATTTTTCAGATCCTTGGCCTAAAGCGAGACATCATAAACGAAGATTAACCTATCCACCCTTTCTAAAACACTATCAATCCTTATTAAAACCGAATGGTTTTTTACAGTTTCGAACAGATCATTTAGAGATGTTTATGGATAGTTTGAATTATTTAGAGCCCTATTTTTTATTACATGATGTGACATATGATTTAGAGGCATCCAAATATATGACAGAGTATGAAGAAAAAAAACGCAAGATTGGACCAATATATCAAGCAAAAGGCATGGTGAATATCGATGTTAAAGAAAGTATATAAAGATTTATTTGATTTAGAAGGCACAAGTGGTTATGAACATAGTATTCGTGCTTATATGAAAAATTACATGGAAAAATATCAAAGCTATGACATAAAGACTGATGGACTAGGCTCGATTTTCGCTATTAAGAAGTCTAAGTTAATCGATGCTCCTACAGTTATGGTCGCTGGTCATATGGATGAAGTAGGTTTAATTGTTGTAGGTATTACAGAACAAGGCATGCTGAAAATGAATAATATCGGTGGTTTAAATGGTGAAGTATTTGTTTCTCAAGTCTTAAATGTTCATACCAAAGATGGTGTGATCAAAGGTGTCGTTGGCGCACTACCTCCACATCTTAAAAAAGGTCAAAATACCAATCTTTCTGATTTGATTTTAGATATTGGTGCATCATCGAAGGAAGAAGCGAAGCATTTTGGTGTTGAATTAGGCAATATGATTTTATGGGATAACCCATTCTTTTACACTAAAAATCAAAACCGTTTAATATCTAAATCAATTGATAACCGCTATGGTTGTGGTCTAGCTTTAGAGACAGTTAGTCATTTTGATGGTATTGAACTACCATTTCATCTTGTTGTTGGTGCAACCGTTCAAGAAGAAGTTGGTTTAAGAGGTGCTGAGACAGCAACCAATCTTTTTAATCCTGATGTCTTCATCGCGCTTGATGCATCACCAGTCAATGATGCACTTGATAAAGAAGCTTTAGGTAAATTAGGCGAAGGCTTTTTAATTCGCATGTATGACCCTAGAAATATCATGCATCAAGGCTTACTCGACTATTTTGTGAAGCTTGCTACTAAGCATAAGATCAAATATCAACATTTCATGTCATTAGGTGGCACAGATGCTGCTAAAGCATTAGATATGAATCGTGGTGTACTCGCAACAACCATCGGACTACCTGCAAGATATATTCATTCGACAGCAGCTATGATGGACTTAAGAGACTTAGATGCAGCAAGAAATATGCTTTTTAAGGTATTAAAGGATTTAAATCCAGATAAAATTCAAAAATTAAAGGAGGCAAATTCATGATAATTACATTAAGAAATGGCGTAAAAATGCCACAACTAGGCTTAGGAACATTCTTAGTTAAGGACGGAGAAAGTGCATATGAAACCGTCAAGGAAGCTTTAAACATTGGATACCGTCATATTGATACAGCACAGATGTATTTTAATGAAGCATCTGTTGGTAAAGCAATTAAAGACTCAGGTATTCCAAGAAGTGAGATCTTTATTACGACCAAGCAAGCAAGACATGGATCTATAGATAAAATGAGAAAGCAATTTTATGAGTCATTAGATAAATTAGGTACCGACTATGTCGATTTATATCTCATTCATTGGCCTAATCACGACAAGAAAGTCAATCAACAAACGTGGGCTTTATTTGAGGAATTATATAATAAAGGTCTTTGCAAAGCGATTGGCGTTTCAAATTTTATGAAACATCACATATTAGATTTATATGAAACAGCCAAAATTAAACCCATGGTCAACCAAGTGGAATTACATCCTGGTTTATCTCAAGAACCTTTAAAAAAATTTTTAGATGAAGAAGGCATTGCCATTGAATCTTATGGTCCTTTCATGAAAGGTGGCATTTTTGAAGGTATTTGGCAAGAAGGCTTAGATAAGATTGCTAACAAACATGATAAAACGATTGCACAAATCGTTATTAGTTGGGGTCTACACCGTGGTGTGATTATGATTCCAAAAAGCATCACACCTTCTAGACTTTTAGAAAACTATAAAGCGAAAGATATCAAGCTCAGTGAAGAAGAAATTTTAACAATTAATAACCTAAACCGAGGTAAACGTGTGTATACGGATCCAGATAACAGTCCTTGGGGTGCATTTGAATAATATATTGCCTCATCTCTTGATGAGGTTTTTTGTTGTTAATTTGATTTAAAAGTTTTATAATAAAGATATACTTATGGGACCCTTAGAGGCCTAAAAAGGAGAAAACATATGAAAGTAAACGATATTCGTTCATTAACGTTGGCATCTGTTTTTGCAGCTGTGATTCTCGTGATGACTTTTGTACCTCAATTAGGATATATCACAATCGGTACAGTAGCACTCACATTGATTCATATCCCTGTCTTGATCGGTGCTTTTTTGTTGCGTAAACCTTACGCATTGGTTTTAGCTTTTATTTTTGGTATAGGTTCACTGATTAGAGCTGCAACGACACCGACTGGACCACTTGATCCAGCATTCGTAAATCCATTGGTATCCGTCTTACCAAGACTCTTATTTGCACTTGCAGCTGTTTATCTTGTGGATTTATTTAAACTTTTTGAAAAGAAAGTTAAAAACAGTCATATTTATATCTTTGCCGTTGTGACATTAATCACCTCATTAGGTATTTATTATGCGGGTCAAGCAATTATTCAATTTTCTGGCTGGAATAGCACACTTGTGACATTATTATTCTTAGTGATTAATGTAGCTTTTGTGAGTGGTTATTATGCATTCATCCAAAAAGGTGATACGAAAATTTTAATACCATCAACCTTTATCATCGCAACCTTTATACATACAGTACTTGTTTTATCAGCAGTCGTTATTTTTGAAAACGATTTAATCAGATCACTCGTACCATCAGGCAATTTAATGAGTTTAATCTTTACGATTGCGATATCCAATGGCTTAGTTGAAGCGATTTTAGCTGCCTTTGTAGGTACACCTATTGTGATAGCAATCAACCAATTAGAAAATCAAAGATAGGATGATTTTATGATTTTATTATGTGATGTAGGCAATACACAAATTACATTTGGCTTATCAGATGGAGTGTCCATTTTACAAAGCTATCGTTTGAATACTGAGGTCCAAAAGACATCGGATGAATATTATATTCAAATGAAAAACTTGATGGATTTAAAAGATATAATGAGTGTCGCTATATCGTCTGTGGTGCCTCGTATCACAGAAAAATTAAAAGACATATCAGAACGTTTCTTCAAGGTTCAACCTTTAATCGTAGGACCTGGTGTTAAAACTGGATTAAATATTAAAACAGACCACCCTAGAGAAGTAGGTGCTGATTTAATTTGTGATGCGGTAGGTGTTGAGCATGAAGAAAAGCCAATCCTAATTGTTGATTTAGGCACAGCTATTAAATATATCTATGTTAAAAATAAAACCATTTTAGGCGTCATCATCACACCAGGTGTCAATATTTCCATTCGTGCACTGGTTGGAAATACTGCATTACTACCTGATATCGATATCGAAGTACCTAAAAAAGTATTAGGTACACATACAATTGCATGTATGCAATCTGGTGTAACTTATGGTGTCGCAAGTCAAGTAGATGGCTTAATAGAGCGTATCAAAGAGGAAGTAAGTGAAGATTTTGATGTCATTTTAACTGGTGGACTTTCTGAGCTGATTGCACCACTTTGTAAACATCCTTTAACAAGAGATCCTGATCTCATCTTAAAAGGACTCTTATCTATATTTAACAAAAATCAAAAAACTTACCAAAAATAGCCAGGATTTTCTGGTTATTTTTATATAAAAATAGTGTATAATAAGTAAGGTGATAAAAATGTCTTATGAAAAAAAATATCAATTCTGGCTCAATCAAAAAGATTTAGATCCAGTCTTACTCGATGAACTGATTAATTTAAACGAAGAGCAAATTGAAGAAGTCTTCTACAGTGACCTATCGTTTGGTACAGGAGGGTTAAGAGGTTTAATGGGTGTCGGAACGAATCGTGTCAATGTCTATACGATACGTAAAGCAACCTTAGGCTTTGCGCGTTTCCTAAAGAAAAAGGGCATACCTGGTGGGGTTGCTATTAGTTATGATAATAGACACTATTCAGAGTCCTTTGCCAAAGAAGCAGCGATGGTTTTAGCAGCTGAAGGTATAGATTCATATCTGTTTGAGTCCTTAAGACCAACGCCCATGCTCTCTTTTGCTGTCCGTCATTTTAAAGCATGTGGCGGTATTATGATTACTGCGTCACATAATCCTAAAACATATAATGGTTATAAAGCTTATGATCATACAGGTGCACAACTCAATTTAGAAGATGCTGAAAAAGTCATTGAAGAAATTAGTCATATAGATAATCCATTTATGATTGATATTCTTGATAATGAACGCATTCATTATATCAAAAAGGATTTTGATGAGATTTACTTAAATGAAGTGAAAAAGATAAAGATCAATGATGTCAAAAAAGACTTAAAGATTGTGTATTCTCCGCTTCATGGCACAGGTAAGGATATCATTCCAGGTTTCTTGAAGGCTGAAGGCTATCAAATCTTACCTTATGAACCACAAATGGTCATTGATCCTAATTTCTCTCAAACAAAGTCTTCTAATCCTGAAGAAAAAGAAGCTTATGAAAAAACAATTGACTATGCACATAGAAATGATGCTGGTTTAGTTATGATTACTGATCCTGATGCAGACAGATTAGGCATTGCAGTCAAGCATCAAGGTGAGTTTCATTTACTCACAGGTAATCAAACAGCAGCCATTGAACTTTTTTATATCTTATCAGAAAAGAAATTACAAAATAAATTACCTAAAAAAGGGTTTGTCTATACTACCAATGTTACAACTGATCTTATTAAAGTCATCGCAAAAGATTTCGATATGGAAGTTGTAACAACCTTAACTGGCTTTAAATTCATCGGTGAGAAAGCTGAAAAAAATAAGCATTTAGGCACATATGTGTTTGGCTGTGAAGAATCCTATGGTAGTTTAGTCAAAGACTTTGTGAGAGATAAAGATGCTGTTCAAGCAGTTTATTTACTTTCTGAGATTGCTAACTATTTAAATGAACAAGGCCAAACCTTGATGGATTACTTAGATCATATCTATCAAATTTATGGTTTCTATTATGAATATACGAATAGCATTACGCTTTTAGGTCTATCAGGACTTGAAAAAATGAAAATACTCATGCAACACTTCAAAAAACATCCTCCAGTCGTTTTAAATAAGAGAATGATTGCTTTTGATGATTTAGATAAAGGTGTTCATGTTGAAGATGGTATCACTTCAAAGGTTGATTTACCAAAATCAAATGTATTAAAATACTATTATGAGGATAATACATGGATTGTCTTTAGACCAAGCGGTACTGAGCCAAAGATTAAGATATATTTTGGTACCAAAGGTAAATCTATGGAGGATGCAAAAGCATTCATTCATGCATTATCTGATCAAATAGCCTTTGAGATTGAAGGCTTATAAGGAGAGCTTATGTTTAACACACGTCGAAAAAATTATTTTAACAAGATTGAACCACTCAGTTTAACACTGATTTTTTCAGGTCATGCACCACAAAAATCTGCAGACCAATTTTATCCATTTGCGATCAACCGTAATTTTTACTATTTGACAGGCATTGAACAACAAAACACGGTCTTACTTTTAGCAAAAGGCTTAGAAAAGGAAGAAAGCTATCTTTTTATTGAAGCGATTGATCCTGTTAAAGCTTTATGGGATGGTGCAGGTTTAACATTTGAAGAAGCGAGCAATATCGCAGAAATTGATCTAAAAAACATTAAAAACATCGATACATTAGATACCTTTATTTCTGAACTTATGTCAACTTCAAGACGTGCACTTTTTGGGCAAATCAAAAAGGTATATTTCGATTTAGAACATCCAAAAGATCACACAACACCTGGATTAGCATACAGTCATAAGCTTCTTAAAGCCTATCCTTTTGCTCAAATTGAAACCAATCAAATGATATTAGCTGAACTTAGAACAGTTAAAGATTCATTAGAAATTGAACATGTGGAAAAAGCGATTGAAATTACTAAAGAAGGCTTAAACCAAATCATGTCTACCTTAAAACCAGGAACATATGAATATCAAGTCGAAGCTTCTTATAATTATGTCTTAAACCTTCATCGTACAAGCCCTAGCTTTCAAACGATTGCTGCAAGTGGTAAAAACGCGACCATCTTACACTATGTAGAAAACAAAGATGAGATTAAAGATGGCGATTTAGTGCTCTTTGACTTAGGTGTTGATTATAAGCGTTATGCTTCTGATATTACAAGAACCTATCCAGCGAATGGTAAGTTTACAGATCGCCAAAGACAAGTTTATGAAATCGTCTTAGAAGCTAATAAAAAGACCATTGAATGGTTAAAGCCAGGTGTCACGCTTGCTGAATTTAACGATTTTGGTAAACAAATCTTAATTAAGGGTTTAAAAAAATTGGGTCTAATCGAAAAAGATGAGGACATTATTAAATACTATTATCATAGTTTAGGACATTATTTAGGATTAGATGTCCATGACGGTGGTAACTATAGCTTACCTATTCCAGAAGGTGCATTAATCACAGTTGAACCTGGGTTATACATTGCTGAGTGGGGTATTGGTATACGTATTGAAGACGATGTTTTTGTCACAAAAGATGGTGCAATCAATTTATCAGCATCAATCATCAAAGAAATTGATGAGATTGAATCTTATATGAAGAAGTAGTCAGGTCACTGATTACTTTTTTTTAATTCAAAGAAAAATAACAAGATACCCTCTATGATAAGGCAAGGAGGGATTATATGAAAAAACTTATTATCCTATGTTTATGTTTTATTACGTTTTATGTCATGAATCACGAAGTCAAAGGAACGACCTATCATCACTTTGAAACGATTGAGGTTTTAGATGGCAAGCTTTTAGAAGATTTTACAGATAAAGAATATAAAAGCTATTATAAAGAGGTAGATCAAAGAAAATTTATGGGGTGGCGTATTCATAAAGTCCATACCAATGAGAAAGTCACGTTTACGTCTGAAACACTTTTTTCTTATTACAATGATGGCTATACACCCATTGACTATAGCTATAAGCTCTCAAGAAAAGAAACATCAAAATTTGCTGTATCAGCGACAGGCTCAATCGGTTTAACCTCAGCAAAAGATGGAAAAGGCTTTAAAAATAATCTGACTGGAAATTTAAAGCTGTCTGTTGACTATCAGGAAGCTAAGGAAGATTCAGAAACGATTGATATTAAGCTCAAGGTTGATCCTGGCACACAAGTGGATCTTTATATATATGGCGAAGGTAAAATCACAAATGGTGTTGCTGCAAGATATGTCTTTTTTATCAGAGCTGATCGTGGTGGATTTGAAGTTTTTATCGTGACGACACAATACCAAAGACTTGAGAAAAGAAAAATATGAAAAAGATACTACTATATATCACACTTTTTTTATCTTTTAGCTTG
Source organism: uncultured Mariniplasma sp. (assembly GCA_964655445.1). GTDB lineage: Bacteria > Bacillota_I > Bacilli_A > Acholeplasmatales > Acholeplasmataceae > Peloplasma. The sequence goes on from CAZZMZ010000006.1 coordinate 66,551, forward strand.
TTAATCGTGATTGGTCTATCGATGAAAGAAGATAAGGTTTCTAAAATACTCACGGTATCGACTGAATATCTTTACCTTTATGATGATGATCATTACATGAGATTTATGTTTTTTGTTAATGTAAATCATCCAATCACTATAAAGGAAAGCTACGATGACATTTATATCCACGATGAATTAATGCATGAAAGAATGACTTTAAATATCAAAGGCATAGAAAAAAGTCATGAAGAAAGCTATTTAAATGAAACATATCATGCTTATGAAATCATTACAGATATCCCTTACTTAGGGATAGATTATAAATTAAATGATGCCTTTATAACCATCACATTACAAAATGGTGATACTTATACGCTTTACTTAGGGCATCTATCTATTCTAAAAAAAACATCTTCATCTTCACATATAAATTGGACAAATCTTTATGGCATCAAAGAAGATAACGAACATTTATCAAGACTTAGATATATTGATCTATATTTTGATATATTAAATGAAGATATCCTTAAAATTGACATTGGATCTATGCATGAAACGTCATTTCTTCTATACGAAGATTATTTAAGAATAACGATAACAGAAGCACCTTTTTTGCTTTATCAATGTCCATTAAGAATTTATTATCAAAATGGCGACATCGATACGATCTTTACATTCACCTATTTAAAGGACTATGAAATCTTAAAAGAAAGTGGGTTACTTGTTCACCATGGCACCCTTAATTAAGCTGGAAAAAGCTAAAAAGAGATATTTGGATCATGCATTTGATTTAACGATTGAAAAAAAGGATTTTATCAGTATTAGTGGACAAAACGGTACAGGTAAAACGACACTGATTCAAATGCTACTTGGATTTATTGAACCTGATGAAGGCATGATTAGTAAAAAGAAGTTAAAAATAGGCTATTTACCTGAAAGGATTAACTTACCCTTATTTATCAAAGTATTTCAATATCTTGAAACACTTGCTAGAATCAAAAAATCAGAACTCGATCAAGAGCTTTTGATGATGTTTAATCTGCCTTTATTTCAAAGTGTGCATACACTTTCTAAAGGTAATCAACAAAAATTAGCCATTGTTTCAACTTTTTTAGGTACACCTGATCTCATTATTTTAGATGAACCTTTATCAGGACTTGATGTCAAAACGTGCCATATCTTTAAGGATTATTTAAAAAAAAGAAGAGATGAAGGCTTAAGTATCCTGATTTCAACCCATCAGCCTGAGCTTTTTAAAGATCTTTGTTCTAGACATATTATTCTATGATTAGACTGATCTATCATTATGTGTTTTACACAAAAAAACAACGCGTCTTTATCCTGCTCTTATGTTTGATAATCCTTTTTTTATCACTTTTAATCTATGATAATGCACCTTTTTATGAACAACAGTTATATAAAGATTTAGAAAACATTTATTATCATCAAAGTACACAAAGACTTTATCTTTGGTTTTTGCCTTTTTTATATGAAATGATTTTAATGGATCATGATCAACCTTTCATGAAACCCTTTGATGTCTATTTTGGAAAAGATTATGTTTTAGCATCAAAAATCGTTTTTTATGTTTGTGTCTTAATATGGGTAACTTGGATCTTTATGATCTCTTATCATTTGATACCTTATATACTTACTGACTATTATGAGATTTATCTTATCTATGAACTATTTTTTATCAATCTATTTTTAGATGGTCTTTTATTACTCATCATTACCTTTTTATTAGTTAGATTGAAGTATCAAGCATTTTCATTCATGATACCCATATTTTATATGTTATATTCCTTTGTGTTAGAAGATATCCAACACCCCATGTTATATCTTCTTTTCCCAATATTTTTACCCTTAGAATCATTTAAAAGTATTGAGTTTTTCTACAAAATATGTTATATTTTTACTGGTTTTACCTTGTTATTTATCCAAAATCTCAAAAATAAGCACTAAATAAAGTTTATAGTTGACAAATGGTATTATCATGGTATAATCTATATGTAATTTAAGCAGTGAAAAGAAGAGGTACCCTCTCGCCTGATGGACGAATTCATAGGCAAAGATGTCACGATCATAACGATTCTTGATATATAAGTGGGTACTATGTACACACTTTTTCTTTTAACTAAAAATCACAAGAAAGCGGAGGTGGACTTTTATTAGACAAGTCAAACCCAATAACAAAAATACCGATTTAGTGAATGAGTTTATTCCAAATGGTGAATTATTACTCATTGATGAGAAAGGAACCAAGCTTGGAGTTCTTTCTAAGAAAGAAGCGCTTAAAATTGGTGCTGAGCGTGAGCTCGATGTTTTCGTCGTGTCTCCAGACTCAAAACCGATGGTTGCTAAACTTATGGATTATTCTAAATATCGCTACGAACAACAAAGAAAGTTACGCGAAATTAAGAAAAATCAAGTCGTCGTTGAATTAAAAGAAATTAGACTTTCTCCAACGATTGATAAACATGATTTTGAAACCAAACTTAGACATGCTCAAAAGTTCTTAGAAAAAGGCAACAAAGTGAAGTTATCGATTCGATTCTTCGGTAGAATGATCACCCACCAAGAAGTGGGCAGACAAGTTATGGAAAAATTTATTGAGGCTATCGGTCAAAAGGCGAATGTTGAAGCACGCCCTAAGATGGATGGTAGAAGTATGATTGCTATTTTAGCACCCAATCAAAACACATAAAAAGGAAGGTAATGGACATGCCAAAACAAAAGACACATAGTGGATTAAAGAAAAGAATTAAAGTCACTGGTACTGGCAAACTTATGAGAGGCCATGCATATACAGGTCACTTAGCAGCATCTAAAACAACAAAACAAAATAGACAATTAGGCGGCGAAACAACGGTACACGCTTCAGATAAAAAGCGTATTAAATCATTGATTTCGAACCTATTATAATCGGAGGGACTATATATGCCAAGAGTTAAAGGTGGTACGGTTGCCAGAAAACGCCGTAAGAAGATTTTAAAGTTAGCAAAGGGTTATTTCGGTTCAAAGAGTACAATCTATAGAACAGCTCATGAACAAGTGATGCGTTCATTAAGATATGCTTACAGAGACAGAAAACAAAAGAAAAGAGAATTTAGAAAACTTTGGATTCAAAGAATCAATGCAGCAGCAAAATTAAACAACATGAAGTATTCTACACTGATTCATGGTTTATCACTTGCTGAGGTTCAAGTAAACAGAAAAATGTTAGCAGATTTAGCAGTGAACAACCCAGCAGATTTTGCATTATACTGCAAACTAGCTACAGATGCTTTAAATGGTAATTTACCAAAGAAAGAAGCAGTTAAGCCAGTTAAAAAAGAAGCAGTTAAAGTAGAACCAAAAGTAGAAGCTAAGGTTGAAGTTAAAGCTGAAACTGTTGATTATTCAAAGATGCTTGTTAAAGATTTAAAGGCATTAGCACAAGAAAAAGGCATTGAAGGTGCTTCATCGATGCTAAAAGCTGATTTAGTAGAAGCTTTATCAAAGTTATCCTAATCTAAAGGGTGGTAAATACCACCTTTTTTTTGTATAATAAAAACATGGGGGCATCTTATGAAAACACGTGTCATCGTTTCACTCACATTAACCATACTGATCTTTTTATTTTTACCGTTTGCTTTGATATTACTCAATTATAGAGGTCAAGGCATTTTTATGATTTCAGCGATTGTGACACTGGTTTATGTAGGTGTTTATGTCTTTGGTGGTGTACCAAAGCTAATCGTCTCTTTTATATATGGAGCAGTCACCTTTTTGTGTCTTTATTTTTTAGATGCAGCCTACCATTTACCTTTCATCATCGTTGGATCATTACTCTTTGTGCTTAACCCACTATCTAGCTTTGAAACCTATTTAACAGCAAAGATGAATGACGAGGACGTCTTGCCGATTAGAATAAGTATTAGAGGCTCTTATTGGCCATTTTTCAGCTATCAAAAAGAAATGAAAAACTTTTATCATTTACCACAGGCTAGAAAGCTTTACACGAAAAAATGGTATTTGCATTTAAGACAAATGACGACGCTTTTTTTAGTGACTTTAGGTATTTTTCTCTTTATTTTAGGCATTAATAATATCGCTAACACCTTAGATAATTTTGATTGGCTTAATTTCTTTATTTTCTATAATGTCATCGTGATTTTTATTTTAGCGTTTTTTCTCTTTAAAAAAGGCTTTACATCGACTTTTAGAACCTTAGTGATCTCTTTATTCTTACCACTCATTTATTTGATTTTAATTTCAAGCTTTCCTGATGCATTAAAATATTCGTTAGCTGGATCAATCTTCTTAATAGGCTTAATCGTAGGTGGGGTAGAGTTATATAAGTATTATCAAAGAGTATCTTATGACAGCTATCATTATTATGATGTAGATGAGCAACTAGACGTTTATGCGAATGCATTATTTGAGCCACTTGTTTATAACGAGTCCTACATTTTATGTGGTCATTACCAAATCAAAGTCAAACAAGAGGATTTTAATCGACATCTACATGATATCTTAGTATATGCAAACTATTTTAAATTTATCATTACTGCTTATGCATTCAAAAAGGATGTTGTCCATCTACATGCACATTTCCATCATAAACAAAAGAAACGTCCAGAAAATTTTAAAACATATTTAGAGTCTAAGTTTAAGATGGATATACCGCTTGATTTAATCGAAGATCCTAATAAGGAATCCTATGAAAAGCATTTTTTCCATAGACCAGGATATATCATCAGTCGTGCTCAAAGCTTAGCAGGTTTATTAAAGGAACTTGAAATTAAGACAAAAATTATTATTTCTGTCATTGTTTATTTTGAGCTCGAGGATGAACTAGAAGCGTTTATGGATGAATATACAGTGACTAGACTCTCAGATTTATCTGATGATGAGTACATCACTGTTCGCGTAGATATTCCATCAGTCAATGTTGATTATATGATTGAGTCTAAAATTAGAGAATTGTTACTTGCTCTTATGGTGCATCATGGTAAGTTCGTAAGAATATCTGTTTATTATTAATATCTATTTACTTTCAACTCTATAACATTTATCTTAAGCGATCGAGTCTTATGACTAAAGCGCTTTCATAATACTTGACTAATCTTAAGATTAGTGATAAATTGAAGATGAACCTAGGAAGCAGCCGTGGAACCCAAAGCTTTTTATAGGGAGATAAAACAATATTGGCGTGAAAGCCAAGCGATTGGAATCCCGATATATTGACAAGGTATCTCCCACGTGGAACTATTTCGTTCTCACAGCTTTCTAGGCTTTTTTTTCTCTTTTTTTTATGGTATAATTTCATCAAATGTAAAGAGGTGTCGATATGCATAAAAAATATGAAATATTAAAAACATTATCCTTATTACCAGGTGTTCCAGGTAATGAGAAAAAGGTGAGTCAGTTTATCTCATCTGAGATCAAATCTAACGTGGATGAAGTCATCTATGATAATTTGGGATCTTTAATCGGTGTTAAAAAAGGATCAGGTCCTAAAGTCATGATTGCTGGTCACATGGATGAAATTGGATTACTCGTTACTAGTATTACCAAAGATGGTTTCATTAAGTTTCAAACATTAGGGGGTTGGTTTTCTCAAGTGATGCTTGCCCAAGTATGGGAGATTCATACTAAAAAAGGTATTGTCTATGGCGTAACAGGCGTTAAGCCACCACATATCATTCCTGCTGATAAGAGAAAAGATGCTTTACCTATTGATACATTTTATTTAGATATCGGTGTAGCATCTAAGGATGAGGCGGTTGCTTTAGGTGTTGAACCAGGTAATATGGTTGTACCTCATGCTGAGTTTATGGTTTTAGGTAATGAAAAATACTTACTAAGTAAAGCATGGGATAACCGTATTGGTAGTGCAGTTGTCATGGAAGTTTTAAAGGAACTCAAAGATCAAAAAGTACCTAATCAGCTTTTTGGAACATTCACTGTTCAAGAAGAAGTCGGTTTAAGAGGTGCTAAAACAGCATCTTATGTCGTTGAACCTGATATCGCTATTGCAGTAGACACTGGTTTAGCAAATGATGTTCCAGGTGGTGAAAAAGAGGAACAATCTCTTGGTAAAGGTCCTCAAATCTTGCTTTATGATGGTGGACTCATTCCTCATCAAAGCTTAAGAAGATTCGCGATTGAAGTCGCACAAAAAGAAGGCATTCCTTATCAAGAAGCTTTCATTGTAGGCGGTAGAACAGATGCAGGTCATATGCATTTAGCACATAAAGGGGCACCAGCATTATCGATTGGTATTCCTACACGTTATATGCATTCTCATACATCGATTATCCACTATGATGACTATGAAAACACCGTGAAATTAGTGGTTGCACTGATTAAAGCACTAGACGATAAAAAAGTATCTGAGATATTAAACAATGGACGCTCGTAACGAGCGTTTTTTTTATTTATAAAACTTTAACAATTATTTATAATGTCTCATGTTTTACTTGCATTCATTTTCTACTTCTTATATAATACAGTTGAATGAGTGCTCAACTGAAAGGAGTGATTCAATGAAAGCATGCGATATAAATTGTAACTGTACGATTTTTCATCAAGATATCCTAGAAAAAGTCGAGAAGTCCTTAAAAACGGATCAAGTCTTTAACGGTTTAATTGATGTCTTTAAAGTCTTTAGTGATTTAACAAGACTTAAAATACTTGAAGCTATCAAAGATGAAGCATTATGTGTCTGTGATTTAGCATACTTATTAGATGTATCTAAAAGTGCTATATCTCACCAAATGAAAACATTAAAATCATTTGATTTAGTCACAAGTGAAAAAAAGGGTAAGATGGTTTATTATAAATTAAAAAGAAATGAAGCGACAAACTTCATTGAAACAGCAAATAGATTAAGAAGAGGTTTAATGACATGATAAGAAAAACCATAAAAGTCAGCAACATTACATGTGCGCAATGTGCAAAATCGATTGAATCCTATTTTGGTGAAATGGATGATATTGATGCAAAAGTACTTGTGACATCGAAAAAGGTCATTTTTAATTACGAAGACGATAAGTTTGATCAAGAAAGTATCGGTAATCATTTAAGAATTATTGGTTACTATCCGATATTTAATAACGAAGAACAAGAAAAAGCAAAGAAAAGAGATCGTATAGATTTAATCTTAGCTGCAATACTAACTTTTCCATTATTATGGACCATGTTTGTTCATTTAGGCATAAACGTCCCTGTGCCAGACATTCTGATGAATGGTTATGTACAGTGGGCAATAACGACACCTATATTATTTTATGTAGGTAGAAGATTCTTTCAAGCAACCTATCATCAAATCAAAGGTAGAAATTTAGGTATGGATGCTTTGGTTGTCTTAGGGACAACTGCAGCTTATATCTATAGTATCATTACGACATTATCTTATGATGAACACGCAGGACATGCAATGCCTGATTTATACTTTGAAACCACCGCAGTTATCATTTTCATGGTTTTAATTGGTAATTACTTCGAAAATAGAGTGAAAGAAAAAACGTCTGATGCTTTACAATCATTAATTAGTCTAGGTGCCAAAGAAGCACGCGTTAGACGTCAAGGTAAAGACGTCATGGTACCTAGTGACGATGTTAAAATTGGTGAAACGATGATTGTCCTCGCTAATGAGAAAATCGCGCTAGACGGGATTGTAAAAGCCGGTAAGAGCTATGTCGATGAAGCGATGATTACTGGAGAACCGATGCCATCATTTAAGGAGCCTGGTCATAAAGTGATTGGTTCAACGATGAATACTGTTGAAACCTTAGAGATTGAAGTCACAGCAGTAGGCTCTGATACCGTGTTAGCTCATATTATTCAAACCGTTGAAGATACTGCTTTAATAAAACCAAAGGCTCAAAGAATTGCCGATAAGATTTCTGCTTTCTTCGTACCGGTTGTTGTCTTAATCAGTATCATTACACTTCTTTTATGGCTCTTTGTCGTTGAAGGTGGACATCCATTATCACATGCATTCGCACCTGCGATTGCTGTCTTAGTGATTAGCTGTCCATGTGCACTTGGTTTAGCAACGCCAACATCGATTTCTGTCGGTAGTGGTATCGCCTTTAAGGCAGGTATCTTATATAAGGGTGGCGAATTTTTTGAAATTGCTAATAAAATAAGTGCGATTGCATTTGATAAAACAGGTACACTCACAAAAGGACATCCTGAGCTCGCAGAATTTGTTGGTGAACAAGATTCACTCAAAATTTCTGCATCCTTAGAAAAACACTCTAACCATCCAATTGCTAAAGCAATCTTAGATGCATATGATGGTGACATCTTTGAAGTCAAAGATTTTGAAGTGATGCTTGGACTTGGTGTAAAAGGTAAGATTGAAGGTAAAAATTATTATGTCGGGTCTTTAAAAATGATCAATTCACTAGAACTTGATTTAAGTGCATTTTCTTATGAAAGCCTTCTTAAGCAAGGTCATACAGTGTTCTTTACAGCAGATGAAAAAAAGGTCATCAATATGATTGCTGTGCATGATCCAATTAAAGAATCCGCAGAAAAAGTAATTTTAGAGCTTAAACGCCGTGGCATCACGCCTTACATGATCACAGGAGATCAAGAAATCACAGCTCAATATATAGGTAGTAAACTAGGCATTGATCATATCTATCATGATGTCTTACCTCATGAGAAAGCAGAAAAGATTAAAGATATTCAACAACAAGGTAAGATTGTAGCCTTTGTAGGTGATGGTATTAATGATGCGCCAGCATTAAAGATGGCAGATGTAGGTTTTGCAGTGGGTAGTGGTTCTGATATCGCGATTGATACATCTGATGTCACCTTAATGAGTCTTGATTTAGGCTTAGTCATTCAAGCGATCGATTTATCTTTAGCGACACTTAAAAACATCTATAGAAATTTCTTTTGGGCATTTTCTTATAATGTACTTATGATTCCACTTGCAGCTATTGGATTACTCAATCCATCACTTGCAGGTATTGGTATGGGTTTTTCTAGTATTATGGTTGTTTTAAATGCACTTAGTTTAAAATTATTTAAGTTCAAAACATTCTAAAAAAAGGAGAGAATCAATATGAAATTAACAGTAAACAATATGACATGCAATCATTGTGTCATGACCATTCAAAAGGCATTACTTTTAAATGGTATTCAAGCAGAAGTCAATTTAGCATCAAAATCAGTCACGATAAAAAAGGAAACTGATTTAGAAAAAGCTAAATCTGTCATTACTAAAGCTGGCTACAACGTCGAAGTATGAGGATTATCGGTGGAACATATCGTGGCAAAAGCTTAGATAGGGTTTTGAAACCAACCACGAGAGAAACAGCAGATATGGTCAGAGAATCTGTATTTAACATGCTCCATCCTTATCAATACGATCAGGTCTTAGACTTATTTAGTGGTTCAGGTGCTTATGGTTTAGAAGCCATTTCTAGAGGAAGCATACATGCAGATTTAGTTGATATCGATAAGGACGCAATTTTAACCATTAAGAGAAATGTTTTATCCATGAAGATTAGTGATAATGTATCTATTTATCATATGTCTTATGATGGTTTTATGAGTAAGATTTCAAAAACATATGATCTTATCTTTTTAGATCCACCTTATCAACTTGATGTTTATGAAGACCTTCTAAATAAGTTAAGTCCATCCCTTTCAAACGATGGAAAAATAGTTTGTGAAAGTGATAAAAAGCGTATCTTACCAGATGCACTTAATGGCTTAGTTAAGATTAAAGATAAGACTTACGGTATCAAACGCATTACAATATATGAAAAAGCGTAAACGAAAAAGTTTACGCTTTTTGTTATTTTACAACTTTCTCTTTGATTTTCTCAACCGCACCTGTTTTTAAATACTGATACATCATTTTCTTATAATGATACTTTTCAAATATATCTAGATCTTCTTTATAAGGCACTTGGTTTATTTTATAAAGAGGACTATCCTTTAAATCAACTTTTGTAGATGTAGCTACCCAATATAAATAGTGAACTTCAACATGTTTATCATCGCTGATTAAACGCACTTCTCCAATTGGATCAATAATAAAATCTTCATTTTTAAAAAAATCAACGGGTTGCACTTTATAACTTTCTTTAGGGATATCATATTGATAGATAAACTCTTTATCTTTACCAATAAAAACAATAACAGACTCAGTTTTGATACGCTTTGTGTCTAAATAAATCCATATACCTCCAATAAGTGATAATACTGCACTTAAATAGACAATATAATTCATAATCTCTTCCATGAAAAAATAACCAACAAGAAAGAGTGGCACTGCACCACATATCATATAAATCGCACCAGTTTTTGCACGTTTACTTGTGATAATCTCATGTTTAATACCCTTTATTGTCTGTCTTTTAAATCGCAATTTAAAATGCAGACCGTTTGTAAATCTTAAGAAAAGATACCAAGATAAAAGCAACGGTAACACTCTTAACGTTAGCAAAATCAGTGCAACATTGATGTTTAATAGTAACGCCTCAACAACTTGAACAGTTTCAATCACGATAAACACTAAAAACATCACGTTGATGTACTTATGTCTTCTACCAGTGATTTGAAAAATAAAATATGAAAGAATAAAATAACCTGCCGTACTCATCACAAAATCAATGACAAAATCCATTTTTCCCACCTCGTGTTTTACTGTTATTTAAATTATAGAGAATAATCAAAATAAAGTCAAACAGATGACCGTTTTTGCTTGTATTTTATGTACTTATCAAGTAAAATAAGTATAGCAAAGTGAGGAGTGAGGAATATGCCACTAGGATTAGGTATAGGATTAGCAATCGGTGCATTATTAATTGGCGGTGTTTTAGGTTTTTTTATTGCCAGACGTTGGTTTAAAAAATATTTAGAAAAAAATCCACCAGTCAATGAACGCATGATTCGTGAAATGATGCGTCAAATGGGACGAACACCTTCAGAAAAACAAGTTCGTCAAATTTTATCATCCATGAATCAATATAAATAACAAGATATAAGGCATATTTAAATATGTCTTTTTTTCTAAGGAGTCCTCATGAAAGAAAACATTAAATCAATCATTAGCTTTATCTATCAAGAGGCTAGACCACTTGAAATTAAAAGATTAGAATATTTACTTGGCATGGGCGATGAAGAGCCTATTTTAGATGAGTTAGTTAAATACCAAAATCTAGATGGCGGTTTTGCTCATGGCTTAGAGCCTGATTTATGGAACATCGAATCAAATCCTATATCAACATGGACAGCAATGCATATCTTAAGACAAATCGGATTTAGCAAAAAAGATCCCCTCATTAAAAATATGATGCTTTATTTAGAAGCTACATACAATGATGAAAAAGTAGGTTGGGATTTAAAAATAGCTTCAAATAATGATTATCCATGTGCACCATGGTGGACATATCAAAAAGAAGAGATTGGATACAATCCTTCGGCATCGATCGCAGGCTTTATCCTAAAATATTCAGATCCGCTTTCAAGAGTCTTTAAATTCGCAACTAAAGTTGCTAAAAAGACGTATGAAGACATCATTAACCATAAAGAAAAAACCATGGAAATACATGATTTAAGATGTGTATGTGACTTAATTGAAGAATCAAAGCACATCTTTGGAAGATATGATCATTATATAGAGGCTAGAAAAAAAGTTATCACACTGATTGAACACACGATCAATCAGGATGAAACCAAATGGTTTACATCTTATGTGGCAAAACCTACATCGGTTATAGGTATCTATCCTTCCTTTATTACTGAAGTCTATGAAGACTTAATCTTTAAAGAGTTTAATCAAGCTATGAAGTATCGTAATCAAAAAGGCGTTTGGGATATAACTTGGTCTTGGGAAGATGAAAAAAACACCTTTAAACGCGCCAAAAAACATTGGGAAGGTGTCCAAGCTTTTGAATATTTATACCTCATGACACAGATGAATTATGTTGAATTAAGAGATTTATAAGAGAAAGCTCGTGGATTGCGAGCTTATATTTTTACCATATGAACAAGACGAAAATGACTAAAACAACCAAGCCTAACCAAAGGGTCCATAGAATGATTTTAGCAATGAGCCCATCTTCTTTAAAGCGACTTGAACCATCTTTTAATATACCTTGTTGTTTGGCCTTCATTTTTTCTTTTTCCATGTCCATGCGTTCTTGAAGCCATCTTGTTTGATCTGGATTAACTTTCATTAAAAATACCCCCAATCATTGATACCTTTAGTATACTAAATTGTGTGAAAAAAAGATATGATTTCAGTGTGATATAATGAAGTTGAAAGGTGTGATATTATGCGTATGTTTGAAGATTTTACTGAAAAAGAAAAAATAGCTAGTGTCAACTTTTTTAAAATGATTGCTCTTGCAGATCAAGAAATTGATGAAGCAGAGCTCGTACTTATTAATCTTTTGATTTTAAGTTTGCAAATTGATATCAACCTTTATGATCAGATGAAAGATGAAGAAGTATATGACATTTTAAAGGATTTAGACCATACGAAGTCACTAGAGGTATTACGCATAGGATATTCTATTATGAGCTTAAATTATGCATATACCAAGCAAGAAATGCGTTATATGGAACTGCTTGCATCAATGCATCACATAAAAATCATGGATTTCCCTAATTTCTATGAGTCAATCTCAGGCACAAATGATTTAACAGCTTTAGATCAGCTCGTGTTAGTCGCTTTAGCAAAACACATGACTTTAGCAGAAAAATATATCAAGAAAAATAAAGTGGAATTACTCCTTGTGTTAGCTGATATGATGGGTATACCGCCACATATCGTTGATATGATGGATGTATCTTTTGATATTATTATTCGTGCGATGAAATCTATGAGCGAATCATCTTTACATAGGATTTTAGAAGAGCTTGCTGCCATAATGATTGTTGATGGTCAAATCACAAAAGAAACCTATGAAATGATGCTTCCAATCATCTCAGCACTTCATATTGATATTAACCCCATTTTAAAGAAAGCAACCCTTAGGCTCACATATAATAAAGACTACTATGAATTACTTAGTACACCATCAGAAACAAATTAGAGGACATAGTCCTCTTTTTTTAAGCGTTTCTCGTTGATTGATTTTAAAAAATATGTTATTCTAAAAAAGATTTGAATTTCAAAGGATGGAACACATGATGAAAAAAAGAATTTGGCTCGTTATTTGTAGTATGCTCATGATGCTAATGCTTGGTACTGTCTATAGTTATAGTATGTTTAGAGGTTATGTTGAACAAATTTATGAAGTCGGTAGTTTAGTATCTGGCATTCCATATATGTTATCACTCTTTTTTTATGCTGTTTCAATGATGATTTTTGGACGCATAATGAAACCATCTAATTTACAGAGATTAATTCTTATAGGTGTATTATTTTTAGCTCTTGGATGGTTCATTGCATCCATTTCAACCTCGATTTTAATGCTTTCAGTTGGTTATGGCTTTTTTATCGGTATAAGTGTAGGGATTATTTACGGTATTCCACTTTATGTGGTTCAAAAAACCTTTTTAAATCGACCAGGTTTATATACAGGACTCATTTTATTAGGATTTGGTATGTCTCCTTTGATCACCGCACCTATTGGACGTGTATTACTTGATCAATATGGATTGTTTCAAACATTTAAGATTTTCGGTATCATTTTTCCACTCTTAATCGTACCTATTAGTTTCTTATTTAAACTAGAAATTGTTGAAGAAGAAGAATTTAATATACCAAAATTTAATCTTAAGTCAGATATTACTTTTAGATATTTATACATCGCTTTTTTGATTACAACAACCATAGGTCTCATGATGATTGGATTATCTTATCAAGTTGGTGTCACATATTATCAGTTTGATCAAAGAGATGTGACATTCTCTTTATCACTTTTTGCACTCTTTAATGGACTTGCAAGACCTTTATTTGGATCATTTATGGATAAATATGGATTTTATAAGACAAGTATCCTAAGCATCATTTTGATCTTAATAGCATCATTGATAGGCATTATGAATCAAGGTACGCATTACATACTTTATCTCATATCCTTTGGGTTATTCTGGTTTAATCTTGGTGCTTGGTTAGCTATTATTCCAAATACAATTAAATCAAGATATGGGAAAAAAGCTTATGCAAGAATCTATGGTTACACCTTTACAGCTTATGGGTTTGGTGCAATCATAGGTACACTCATTTCAGGATCTATATTAGATGTTATGAATCAAACAAATTATATTTATATATCGATTATTGTCTTAGTGACATGTGCTTATTTATGTATTCAAAAAATAAAGAGCCCTAAAGCATAATGCTTTAAGGCTATTTTTTTGATTTCGGCACAAATTTTAATTCGGTACCTTCTCTGAGTCTTCGATAATTCGCTTTATGTCTAATAAAGATGATTGTACCAAGTACAGAAACGACCACTAAATCCATAAGTCTCGTTGCAAGATTGAATAGTTCATGTTCAATAAACACTCTAACAACAAAGTATAACAAAGTTGATGATGCAGCAATCGTTGAAGATAAACTCACATATCTTGTTATGAAAAACATGATAAAGAATAAAATAATGACCCCAACAGCAACCCAAGGCTCAATCGCAAAGATCATACCAGCTGAGGTTGCGACTGCTTTCCCACCTTTAAAGTTAATGTAGATTGGCCACACGTGACCTAAAACAGCAGCCATACCATAAATGCTTGCAATATTAATCTCATACGAGCTCACTAAGTAAAGTGATGGATCTTTTAAGAAGAAAACAAGCATAATCACTAATGCACCCTTTAAGGCGTCAAAGATAAATGCAAAGACACCATAACGAAACCCTAAAACTCTTACTGCATTGGTTGCTCCTGTATTTTTAGAGCCATACTGTCTAATATCTATCTTTTTAAAGACCTTACCAATGATTAATCCACTGGGTATGGAACCTAAGAAGTAAGATAGAAGTAATAGCAGCATAATCCATACATATGTCATGAAATCACCTCACTACTTAAACAATTATATCACTTTTAATTTGAATGTCAAAACAAAAAAGAAAACATAATCAAACGTTGTAGTTGAGTATATTTTTTGATATAATATGAGCATACAAAAAAGTTGGTGATCATGTGAATAAAGCAAACAAAATCTACGATGAAAAGTCGATACAAATCCTTGAAGGCTTAGAAGCTGTCAGAAAAAGACCTGGGATGTATATTGGATCGACAGATGCAAGAGGATTACACCATCTTGTTTGGGAAATCGTCGACAATGCAATTGATGAAACCCTAGCAGGATTTGGTAATGAGATTACACTCACAATCAAAGCGGATAATTCGATTGAGGTTTCTGATAATGGTCGAGGTATGCCTTATAAAATGCATAGCTCAGGTAGACCTACAACAGAAATCATTTTTACTGTTTTACATGCAGGCGGTAAATTTTCCGATGAGAGCGGATACAAAGTATCCGGGGGTCTTCATGGTGTTGGATCGTCTGTGGTAAATGCATTATCGCAATTCCTAGAGGTCACTATCTATCGTGATGGTGGCATTTTTAGACAACGCTTTTCTGATGGCGGCTCAAAGATTGGCCGTTTAGAGCGTATTGGAGATACTAAAAAGACAGGTACAACTGTCTTTTTTAAACCTGATCCAAAAATCTTTTCAACGACACTTTTTCAATATGACTTAATTAAAGAAAGACTAAGAGAAGCTGCTTTTTTAATTAAAGGATTAAAGATGAATTTGGTGGATCAAAGAAAACCACAAAAAGAAACGTTTAAATATGACGAAGGGATTAAAGCATATATTGACTTCTTAAATAAAGATAAGCAAGTCTTAAATGAAACGTTATTAATCACCGCTTTATACCCACTTGGTGAAAAGAAGAAAAAGCATGCAGAAATCGATATGGCTTTACAATTTACGAATGGCTATCAAGAAAACATCTTATCTTTCGTAAACAATGTACGCACTAAAGATGGTGGTACACATGAAATAGGGTTTAAATCTGCTTTAACGAGATCTTTAAATGATTATGCAAGAAAATATAATCTTTTAAAGGATAAAGACCCTAATTTAGATGGCTCAGATATTCGCGAAGGTTTAACTGCGATTATTTCTTTACGTATCCCTGAGGATTTCTTGGAATTTGAAGGTCAAACAAAAGGTAAACTTGGTACACCAGAAGCAAGAAATGCGACTGATGCTGTACTCTATGAGCATATGACAACATACCTAGAAGAAAATAAGCAAACAGCAAGTCAAATCATCAATCGTGCACTTTCTGCACAACGTGCGAGAGAAGCTGCTAGAAAAGCACGTGAAGAAGCTAGAAACGGTAAAACTAAAAATAAAAAAGAGATGACGTTATCTGGTAAGCTTACACCAGCACAAGGTAAAGATAAAGAGTTAAATGAATTATTCCTAGTAGAAGGGGATTCTGCAGGTGGTTCTGCGAAACAAGGCAGAAACAGAAGATTTCAGGCTATTCTACCACTCCGTGGTAAAGTCATTAACACCGAGAGAGCTTCATTAGATGCTATTTTAAGAAACGAAGAAATAAGTACAATCATTTATACAATTGGTGCTGATTTTGGTGCTGATTTTGATATGAAAAAATGCAATTATAAGAAAATTATCATTATGACTGATGCTGATACAGATGGTGCACATATCCAAATCTTATTACTGACCTTCTTCTTTAGATATATGCGTCCTTTAATTGAGCAAGGTAGACTTTATCTTGCACAACCACCTTTATATAAGCTCACAAAGAAAAAAGGTAAAAAAGAAGAAATTTTTTATGCATGGTCTGATGAAGAACTAAAGGCTTTAATAGATGAAAGCCCCTATAATATTCAACGGTATAAAGGTTTAGGGGAAATGAATGCATCTCAATTATGGGAAACGACTATGAATCCTGAAACACGTGCCTTAATTCAAGTTACTTTAGATGATTTTTCAGCATCTGATAAACGTATCTCTATTTTAATGGGTGATGATGTTGCTCCAAGAAGAGAATGGATTGAAGATAATGTCGATTTTGAAGTAAGCGATGATTTTGATCTTGAACAAGGAGGACTTGAATAATGGCTGACGTTAAAAAAGTTCAAGATGCAATTGAAAAGATTATTGAAGCGTCCTTAGAGGATGTTGTTTCAGAACGCTTTGCTAGATATTCTAAATATATTATTCAAGATCGCGCTTTACCAGATGCAAGAGATGGGCTCAAGCCTGTTCAAAGACGTATTTTATATGCGATGCAGCAAATGGGTATGCTCCATAATAAGCCATATAAGAAATCAGCAAGAATAGCTGGTGAAGTCATGGGTAAATATCACCCTCATGGGGATTCATCAATTTATGAAGCCATGGTGCGATTATCTCAAGATTTTAAAATGAATGTACCACTCATTGATATGCATGGTAACAATGGCTCTATTGATGGTGATAGTGCAGCTGCCATGCGTTATACAGAAGCAAGACTTTCAAAAGCTGCTGAAGCGCTTTTAGAAGATATTGATAAGCGTACAGTACCTTTTGTACCAAATTTTGATGATGAAGAGTTAGAACCAGTTGTTTTACCAGCGAAATTTCCTAATTTACTCGTCAATGGTGCAACAGGTATTTCTGCAGGTTATGCGACTAAAATTCCACCTCATAATTTAAGAGAAGTCATTGATGCAACGATTGCATATTTAGATAACGAACATATTACCATTCAAGACATTTCTAAAATCATCTTAGGTCCTGATTTTCCTACAGGTGGTATTGTGCAAGGACATCAAGGTATTTTACAAGCTTTAGAAACCGGTTCAGGCAAAGTTGTCATTCGTGCGAAAACACAGATTGAAGAAATGTCGAAGAGTCAAGACCGCATTGTCATTACTGAAATCCCTTATGAAGTTAATAAAGCTGATTTAGTTCGACAAATGGACCTGCTTAGAATCGATAAAAAAATCGATGACATCTTAGAAATCAGAGATGAAACAGATCAAGAAGGTTTGAGAATTGCTGTTGATCTCAAAAAAGGTGCAGATGCACAACTACTTTTGAATTTATTATTTAAATCGACTGATTTACAAGTAGCATATAACTATAATATGGTTGCAATCATGCACCATAGACCGGTTTTAGTCGGTGTTATTCCGATTTTAAAAGCTTACGTCGATCATCAAAAAGATGTGATTACTAACCGTTCAAATTATGAACTTGCTAAAGCAAACAAACGTCAGCACATCGTTTTAGGCTTAATCAAGATGGTTTCTGTCGTTGAAGAAATTATTAAAATCATTCGTCAATCAGAAAATAAATCAAATGCGAAACAAAACATTATGGATGCTTTTGGTTTTTCAGATTTACAAGCTGAAGCGATTGTTACATTACAACTTTATCGTTTATCTAATACTGATATTTTAGCACTAGAACAAGAATCAAACGGCCTAGATGATCGTATTAAAGAACTCAATCAAATCTTATCATCTGAAGCACAATTAAGACGCATCATCAAAAAAGAGCTTGATAGTGTGAAAAATGTGCTTGGTGAAGATAGAAAATCTGAAATTGAAGCAGAAATTGAAACGATTAAGATTGACCAAAAGGATTTAATTTCTGAAGAAAAAGTGATCATTGGTATTACGAAAGAAGGCTATATCAAAAGAGCATCTTTACGATCTTATCAAGCCTCACAACAAGCAGGCTTAAAGCAAGATGATGCTCTCATGTTTGAATCTGAATTAAATACATTAGACACGTTATTGCTATTTACGAATTTAGGTAATTATATCTTCCTTCCAGTCTATAAAATTGACGAACAAAAATGGAAAGATTTAGGTGTCTATGTCAATAATATAGTCCCTATTGAAAAAGATGAATTTATCATTAAAGCTATTTCTGTATCAAGTTTTGATTCAGATGAAACATTATTACTCGCAACTAAAGATGGTATGATGAAACAAGCGAAACTCAAAGAATTTGAAGTTTCTAGATATAATAAACCCTTAAAATGTATGAAACTTTCTAAAGGTGATGAACTGGTTTATGTCGATCAAACCGAAAGAAAGAATATCATTGCGATATCTAAACGTGGTTATACACTACGTTTTAAAACAGAAGAACTACCACTTTATGGCTTACAAGCTGGTGGTGTGAAGTGTATGAGTTTATCTGAACATGACGCTGTTGTATCAGCTTTATATGTGGGTTCAGGTGATGAGTTTGTGATTCTAACAAATCGTGGTCATGTCATTAAAGATGTTGTCGATGAACTTCCGATTTATAATAGAAACCGACGTGGTATTTTAATCATCGACCATCAAAAAGCAAATCCTCATTATGCCGTTTCTGCATCAAGATTATCGCGTGCACAAAATAAAGAGAATGCCTCTGTTAGAATCATAGCTGAAAAAGAAGCATTAATTCTTACAGTAAGTGACTTAAAATATTCTGGTAATAAGTTTGGTAAGAAAATCTTCGAAGAATCAAACCTTGGCAGCGGTTTAATGATTGAGATTTTTAAAGTCTATGAACCAGAAGATGAAATAAAACCAAAAACTATGATTAAAAAACCCCTACCAGTGATTGATACTAAGGACATCGTCAAAGAGGAAGTCATCGAAGTATCAGACAAAAAAATACATCTCAATCGATTCGATTTATTCGATGAAGAAGATTAGGAGAAAAAACATATGATTTTAACTTATCAAGGAAAATCCTACACCTATGATAAACCCCTCTCACTAGAAGAATTTTTAAAGGATTTAAAACTAAAAAATGTCTTAGCAGCATCTATTGATGGCAGACTTAGAGAACTAAGCTATATCTTAACAAAAGATGGTGATGTGAACTTTCTAGGTTATGATGATGCTGATGCGATTCGAATTTATGAATCAACTTTAAGATATGTGGTCGCAATGGCAGTAAAAAACCTCTATCCAGCAGCTAAAATTAAATTTAATTATAGTATCTCTAGATCCATTTTAGCTGTCTTAGAATGCTTAGATTGCCGTATGGATCAACAAGTCGTTCTTGAGATAAAAGAAGAAGTGAAAAAATTAATTAAAATGGATTATAAAATCACAAGAAGACGTATCTCTATTGGTGAAGCGACTAAGCTTTATACAGAGCTAGATATGCTTGATAAAGTCGATATTTTAAAATATCGTGAAGAAGATTATGTGAATACATATGAATGCAATGGTTATATGAATTACATGTTTGGCTACATGTTACCAAGCACAGGTTATTTAAATGCTTTTGAAATGTTTTTATATCATCCAGGCTTCATCATTCAGTATCCAAGAGCTGAGTTAAATGGAGAAATCCCAACATTTAAAGATGAGCCAACCTTTGGACAAGCGCTTCGTGAAGTCGCTAAATGGGGTAAGGTTGTACAAGGCAACACCATTTCAAAAATCAATGACTATGCACAAACCTTTACATCCTCTGTTGACTTTGTTAACATGTGTGAAACAAAGCATAATCATCAATTATTCCAATTAGGAACAGAGATTTATAATCATATCGATGCGATTCGATTAATCGCTATTGCAGGTCCATCATCCTCTGGAAAAACAACGTTTTCAAACAGGTTACGTGTAGAGCTTATGAGCCATGGACTTAAGCCAATCATGATATCTATTGATGACTATTATTTTGGTAAGGACCGTGCACCTAAAAATCCGGATGGTTCACCTGATTTAGAGCATATTGATGCACTTGATGTAGCGTTGTTCAACCATGATATGCAAGCACTCATTCAAGGTGAACGTGTAACGCTACCAAAATTCAATTTTAAAACAGGCAAGCGTGAACAAGGTCGCACGATTCAATTATCTGAAGATACACCCATGATTATCGAAGGAATTCACGCATTAAATGAAAAACTAACTGCATCTATTCCAAAACATCAAAAATTCAATATTTATATCGCACCTCAAACGCAATTGCATATTGATGGACATAATCCAATCTCTATTACAGAATTAAGACTCTTAAGACGTATTGTAAGAGACCAAAAATATCGAAACTCTACTGCTATGGATACGATGGATATGTGGCCATCAGTCAGACGTGGTGAATTCTTATGGATTTATCCTTTCCAAAGAGAAGCAAATTTTGTGTTTAACTCAGAATTAACATATGAATTTGCAGTTTTGAAGAAACATGCCATTGCGCAACTTTTAGCAATCCCTAAAGATTCTAGACACTTTATTACCGCAAATAGACTTTTAAAGTTCTTGAAATACTTTAAAGATATCGACGATGAAATCGTACCATGCAACTCTTTATTAAGAGAATTTATTGGAGGCTCTAGCTTCCATCATTAGGAGATGTTTACATGAAGGCTTTAAGCAATATGGATCGTATCCAAATTAATAGTGAAGTGATGATGTTACTTTTATCACTTTATGAATCAAAAGGTAAGTCATTTTATTACGATGATTTATTCAATCGTGATTTACATGCATTCGAAAAAAAGACGATGAGTCACAATTTAATCGCGATTGCACACTATTTATCCTTGGATATGACGGATGCGAGAATTAGATTATTCGCTAAAAAGTCCATGTCTCCAAGAACGAAAGATGAGCATACGCTATTAAATATCAAACTTGCTTTAAATCAACTTCATAAAAGACCTG
Organism: uncultured Mariniplasma sp.; assembly: GCA_964655445.1. Taxonomy (GTDB): domain Bacteria; phylum Bacillota_I; class Bacilli_A; order Acholeplasmatales; family Acholeplasmataceae; genus Peloplasma. The sequence goes on from CAZZMZ010000006.1 coordinate 88,168, forward strand.
AAGATTTTGAACTCTTAGTTAATGAAGTCGGCAATTTAATCAAAATGATTTCTAAAAATAGAGATACCATTACATTTAACACTTATGAGCATCAAGAAGAAGGTGTCCTAAAATTAAAAAAAGTGTCAAAAAAAGATGATTTAGAAAAACTCATGACACTCTTTGAAAAAAACTTAAAATCAGAGCAATATGAGCTCACACAGTTGATCGCAAATTTTTATATCGACTTTTTAAATATGCATATTTTATCAAGAGATGAAGAGCTCATAGGCATGTTACTTTTATATGCTTTACTATCTAAATACTTTTCAGTCTTTAAATATGTTTCATTCTTCAAATATTTCCTAAAATCAAAAGAAGCTTGGAAATCAGGCATAGTCACAGCGAACTATTACTGGAGTTCAGGATTCGCTCAAACAGATATGATTTTTAGAATCCTACTTAATATTATGATTGAAAGCTATCAAGAAGTTGACAGAATGGCACATGAGTATGTGTTTGAACGCGAGCTTAACAAGTCAAATAACATTGAAAATAGCATCTTAAAACTCGATGAAATCTTTTCTAAAGAGGATTTAAGAAAACGACATCCAAACGTGAGTGACGCGACGATTGACCGCACACTTAAGCGTTTAAAGGATGAAAATAAAATACGTCCTCTTGGGAAAGGACGCAGTTCAAAATGGCAACGTATTGTTTCAGGTCACAAAAAATTTGGTATGGAACAATTAAGCTTATTTGGTGATTAAGGGCAGTTGCCCTTTTTTATTTATTAATTGCATTATTTTAACTAATTAAGTGATTTCATGATATGATAAACATGAGGTGCATTATGGATATTACATTAATAAAAAAGTTAAGAGAAGAAACCGGGAGCGGTATCGTAGAAACGAAAAAAGCTTTAGAATTACATCATGGAGATTATGAAAGTGCAAAGGCACATCTTCTAAAGAACTTAAAAAAAGAAACCGGAAATCTAAGAGTTGCATCAAAGGGTTTGACTCATCTTGTCATCAAAGAAAATGAAGCCATTTTATATGAAGTCAATGCAGAAACAGATTTCGTCAATAAAAACGAACATTTCAATAAAATGATAAAAGACATTGGAGATGCACTTATAATATCAAAAGCGTCACATGTCAAAGAGGCTTTAAAGGTTAAACTAGGTGATCAAACCATTGAAGAAAAAATCCTTCATACATCAGCAATTATCAAAGAAAATGCTTATTTAAGACGCTTTTATCGTATATTAAAACATGATTCACAAGCATTTGGTTTTTATCAACATTTACAAGGAAAAATTTCTACGCTTGTCATTTTAGATAAAGACTTAGGCGATTTTAACAACAAATTAGCCATGCATATCGCTGCATCAGAACCAAAGTATCTAAGCTTTAGCCAGATTGATACACACACCATGGATTATGAAACGTTTATGTATGAAAAAAATCATGGTCAAGTAAGTGTCCATGATTTTAATAAATACTTAGAATCGGTGACTCTAGATACCCAGTATTATGTATTAGATCCAAGTGTTCGTATAGGTGAATTACTTCATCAAAATCATGCGAAAGTCATAAACTTCTTTAGATTTGAAGTTGGAGAAGGTATTGATAATAAACTTAATTGTAGACTAGATATCCCATGTGATGGATCAAAAATCACAGTCACACCCATCTACTAAAAAAGGAGGAAAAAAGGATGAAACTAAAAAAGAACGTTGGTAAGGTCGATCAAGTGATTAGATATGCACTCGCAACTATTTTCTTAGTGCTTACTTTTACGTTAAGTTATTGGTTTTTTATTGGTACAGTCGTTATGATGTTTACTGCATATTTTAGTTTTTGTGGTCTTTACCGATTATTTGGTATCAATACATGCAAAGTATCCATTGAACCTGATACAACAGAAGATATTCATTAACTTAAAAAAATAAGAAAAAACAAAAAAAACGTATCTATTTTATCTTATGTTTGTTAAGATGAAAGTAGAAGATACGTTTTTATTTTTTTAGTTTGATTTAAACATGCCATCCTTTAATATTTTCATGACTTGATCTGTAATAAAATCCAGATCTTTATCTGTGAGTGTATCTCTAAAAAGAACTTGTAAACCTACGAAGTTAGATATACCCATTAACACATATGATAATGTTTCAAGATCAATATCATCTCTTAACTCGCCATGATCTACTGCAGCTTTAAGCTGTCTTTGATAATCATGACTAAATGTCTCGTAATATTCTTTAAATAGTGCTTTATCAGCAAACATTGATTCCCATATAATTCTATATGCAAGCGGGTCTTGCCATGCAAATTTTAAGAAAGCTCTAATGCCTAATCTTTCTTTTTCATATCTGGAATGAGCATCTTTGATGCCTTCAGAAATAGCTTTACGAATATTTTTACGATATTGATTGAGTAAATAAGAATATAGTGCAAACTTATCATCGAAGTACAAATAAAAAGTGCCGGTTGCGATTCTTGATTTCTCGATAATCTCATTGATCGAAGTTGCTTGGTATCCATTTTTAGAAAAAAGTTTCTTAGCAGTATCTACAATGCGATCGAAAGTTTTTTGACCATCTTTTCGTTTAGGAAGTCTAAAATTCGTTTGATCCATGTTATCACCTAATATAAGTGTATATCAAATGTTTCTATTTTACAAATATATTTTTCTGGTTTTTGCTATTGACAATCCAAATAGAATCATATAAAATGAAATTAACGTGAACAAATATTCATATTATAATACGTGTGAGTTCGAGATGGAGAGCACATTTCTTGAGATCGCAAGTGAAACATAGTTTTAACTAACTCCAATTTACCTTTGATTTTTTGGGTCGTGCGTAAAAAAAGATAGCAGCTCTCCCTATCTTTTTTTTGTTTTTATGAGTCTCGTATTTCGTTATGAAATCCATTGACAATATATAGACACTGTGATAGAATATAGTCGTATTATGAATACTTATTCACGTTAGTATAAAACGATTACATTTAAAAAGACGCCTTTATGAAGGGAATAAGAAGTTCTTTTTAATATGTAGTGTTATTTTTATAAAGAAAATGTAAACGCTTTAGAAGGAGAGTAACATGAAAAAAGTTTATGTGATTGGTGCGAAACGCAGTCCAATTGGATCATTTTTGGGGACTTTATCTCCAATGCATCCTGCTGAGTTTGGTGCCCAAGTTTTAAAAAGATTAATTCAAGACACAAAAATTAATGTGTCAGATATTAATGAAGTTCTAGTTGGTAACATTTTGCCAGCAGGATTGAAGCAAGGTGTTGCACGTCAAGTATCGATTTATGCAGGTATTCCATCTTCTGTGCCAGCTTATGGTGTGAACATGGTATGTGGTTCTGGTATGAAATCAGTCATGAATGGTTTTACGAGTATTGCGTTAGGTCTAAACGATTTAGTCGTTGCTGGTGGTGTGGAGTCCATGAGTAATGCACCTTATATCGTACCTGCGGGTGTGAGACAAGGCTTAAAGATGGGCGAGCAACCCTTGAGAGACCATATGTTATATGATGCACTTACAGATGCCTTTGAGGGCTATCATATGGGTATGACAGCTGAGCATATTGTCGAAAAATATGGTTTTACAAGAGAAGAACAAGATCTGTTTGCATGGAACTCACAAGTAAAAGCAAGACATGCTCAAGAAAGTGGTCGTTTCAAAGATGAGATTGTGCCTATTACGATTCAAACAAGAAAAGGAGATATCCTATTCGAAGAAGATGAATATATTAATAAAACAACTTCATTAGAAAAACTTTCACAATTAAAACCTGCTTTTAAAAAGGATGGTTCTGTGACAGCTGGAAACAGCTCGGGTATTAATGATGGTGCAAGCTTCATGATTTTAGCATCTGAAGATTACATCAAAGCACACAACTTAAAACCAATCGCTGAAATCATTGGTATAGGACAAGGCGGCGTTGATCCATCAGTTATGGGGTTAGGACCTACACCTGCGATTAAACAAGCTTTAAAACAAGCACATTTAGATATTAAAGATATTGACATTTTCGAATTGAATGAAGCATTTGCAGCACAATCATTAGGTGTTATTCAAGAATTAACGGATGCCTTTGAAATCACTAAAGAAGACATATTAGCAAAAACGAATTTAAATGGTGGAGCTATAGCACTCGGTCATCCAGTTGGTGCAAGTGGTAATAGAATTATCGTGACACTCGTTCATGAAATGTTAAAGCAATCACTTAACATCGGACTAGCATCACTATGTATTGGTGGCGGTATGGGTACTGCAATCATTATAAAGCGTGTATAAAAGGAGAAAACAATGGGAAGATTAGATAACAAAGTCGCTGTCGTTACAGGCGGTGCTAAAGGTTTAGGACAAGCAATCAGTGAATTATTTGCAAAAGAAGGTGCAACCGTGATTGCTGCAGATATGGGTGAATTAACATATCAATCTAGGAATGTATTTGGATATCATTTAAACGTCACAGATGTCAATGGTGTTCAAGCATTCTTTGATGAAGTCGTAAATAAGTTTGGAAAAATCGATATTTTAGTTAATAATGCTGGGATTACAAGAGATGCTATGACTAGAAAAATGACAGATGATCAATGGAATCAAGTGATTGATGTCAACTTAAAAGGTGTCTTTAATATGACACGACTCATTGGACCACTCATGGAAACAAATGGATATGGTTCAATCATTAATATTTCATCTGTCGTAGGTGTCTTTGGTAATATTGGTCAAGCAAATTATGCAGCAACTAAAGCTGGTGTCCTTGGATTAACTATGACATGGGCAAAAGAATTTGCTAGAAAAGGTGCGAACGTAAGAGTCAATGCGATCGCTCCAGGCTATATCATGACAGATATATTAAAGACTGTCCCACAAGAATTACTTGATGGCTTTGCAAAGCTCACGATGTTAGGTCGTTTAGGTCAACCTCATGAGATTGCAACATCTGCTTTATTTTTAGCTTCAGAAGAATCATCATATATCACTGGACAAACACTCAATGTTAATGGTGGTATGCGTTTATAATCTTTATCTACTTTTAGAAAAGAGGAATCTTTAATGAATCAAACAACCGTAGGTATTGTTGGAACAGGCATTTACCTTCCTAAAGGCCGCATGTCTGCACATGAAATTGCGAAGGCAACACAAGGTGTGTGGAGTGAACAAGCCGTCATAGACAAATTAGGCATTCGTGAAAAAGTGGTTCCAGGCGAACTACCCACGGATGGCACACAAGAAATGGGTGCACTTGCTGCGTTAGATGCCATTTCTCGTACAAAAATTGACCCAAAGGATATTGATGTGATTTTAAGTGTCACTGAAGAATGGAAAGAATATCCTTTAACTACCTCTGCATTATATATTCAAGACCGCATTGGCGCTATTAACGCTTGGGGTATCGATGTACAAAACCGTTGCTGTACAACCGTAAGTGCCATGAAAATGGCCAAGGACATGCTCATTGCTGATAATGAAATCAACGTGATTATGGTTGTTGGTGGGTATCGTAATGGCGATTTTGTGGATTATACCGATAAAGACATGTCAATGATGTATAACTTAGGTGCTGGCGGTGGTGCAATCATCTTGAAGAAAAATCATCCACATAACGTTTTATTGGGATCACATGTCATTGGTGATGGCTCCTTATCTAGAACTGCTGGTGTGGAAATTGGGGGCATATGCAATCCAATTACGCCAGATAACTTAAATGAAGCAAAAAAATCATTAAGACTCTTAGATCCAATCAAGATGAAAGAAAGACTCAATGAAGTCTCCATGCCCAATTGGTTTAAATGTATTGATGAAAGCTTAAGAAAATCAAACTTAGAAAGAAAAGATATTGATTTTTTAGATATTCTTCATATAAAACGTTCTGGGCACGACTATATGTTAGAAACATTAGGACTCACCAAAGATCAAACCATATATTTAGAAGATTACGGTCATATTGGACAAATCGATCAAATCTTATCATTGCATTTGGCCATCGAGCAAGGTAAGGTAAAAGATGGATCCATCATATGCATGCTTACTGCAGGCATCGGTTATGTCTGGGCTGCTAATATCATCAGGTGGGGGTAAACTATGTTCAATCCAAATAACTTCTTTACCTTTCATATCATTTTAATTGTACTTACTTTAATCAGTTACTTTGTATTAACTCGATTGCTTATTAAAGACAGGAACTACTTAAGAGCTCATAAAGACAAAATCATGAATTTACATTTAATTGGTGCATTCTTCCTTATGACTCTATGGATGTTCATCAGTATGACACCTCAAATTTTTATTCAGATTTTGCTTAATAACGTGGTCAATGTCGCTGTCTTAGCACTTGCTACGACAGGCATTGTCTTAATCTTTAAAACATCCATTACAACAAACTTTGCACAAGGGATGATTGCAACAGTCGGAGCATTCATGTCTGCACGTATTATCACATCTTTAGGTGATCCTAACAACTTAGATATTGGTGTGTTCTTGCTAGCCATTTTAGGTGGTGTTATCACATCCTTTATTATTGGCTTATTAGTCGATGTATTCATCTTAAGAAAATCAAAATATATCACATCGATTGGAAAGCAAATGATTACGATGGGTCTTGTCTTAGTCTTAATGGGTGCGATGCCATTATTCTTTAATGTCATTAATAGCCCTATACCAAGGTTAGATTTTGATATTGCACGATTTAACTTTTTAGGCATGGCATTAACGATGTCAATGCATGCAATTTACACATTAATCATTACAGTCTTCGTATTAGCTTTACTCTTCATAGCTTTAAACTTCACGAAATGGGGTTTAGGTGTGCGTGCAACAGCTTCCAATGAGATTGTTGCAAGTATGATGGGTGTTAATACAAAAATGATTACAGCAATGAGCTGGGCCATTGCAGGTGGATTAGGCGCGATTGCAGCTATCCTTTACACTCCAGGTCAAGGGATTGTAAGTGTTGGATTAATGGTGCCGATTCAAGTAAACGGCTTTATGGCTTCGATTCTTGGTGGTTTTTCTACATTCACAGGACCACTCATTGGTGCTATCATGATTCCTTGGTTATCTGCATTATTTAGTTATTATAATTCACTATGGCAAGGTGTCATTGTTTATACATTAATCTTATTAATCGTTCTTGTTAAACCACTTGGTTTATTTGGCAAGAAAATAGCAAAGAAGGTGTGACAACATGGACTATCAAAAACATATGGAATTAACACCTATCAAACGTTTCTTAGGTTTAACGAAGCATCCTTATTTTGGATTTGTTGTCATTGGTTTATTTCTTGCATTAGGACAAGTACTTGGTCAATTTGGTGTCATAGGCACATCACTTGTTAGATCGTTTGGATACACATCGATTTATATGATTGTCGGTTTAGGCTTTGCATTACTTCTTGGATATGCTGGTTTAGCATCTTTAGGAACTGCAGGCTTTGTAGGTTTAGGAACTTACATCATGGGTTATTTAGCAAAAACGCATGATTTACCACTCATTTTAGTGATGATGGTTGGTATCATCATCGCAATCTTAGTCGGTTTAATTGTAGGCTTCATCTCACTTCGTATTGAAGGTATGTATTTAGCTATTGTGACTTTAGGATTATCAGAAATATTTAATGAAGTCTTTAAAAATGCCTACAGTATCACTAATGGTACCAATGGTTTATCAATCTTTGGTGTCGGCGCATCAAGAGAGATTGCCTATTACACTGCGATTGGCTTGCTGATACTCATGATGATTGTTACATTCAATGTCATGAAAAGTCCAACTGGTCGTGCGATGCTTGCGATGAAAAATTCTGATTCAGCAGCACAAGCGATGGGTGTATCAATTTTAAAATATCGTCTCTTAGCCTTTATCTTCGCAACTGTCTATGCAGTCATTGCTGGTGTGCTATATATCAATTATGCGAAGTTTACTATTCCAACGACATGGAGCTTAGCATATTCACTCAATATTTTAGCTGCAGTGATCGTCGGTGGTTCATCAACCATATTCGGTATTTTCCTTGGAACATTTCTCATCTTTGGTTTAAATTTAGGTATCTTGCAACAATTTGAGTTTTTTGCAACCAATGGTGCCTATTCAGTCATCTTCAATGGTGCACTCATTATTATCGTGATTATGTTTTATCCAGGTGGCTTAAGTAAATTGGTCCTTACATTAAGTCATAAGATTAAAAAAGCATTTAAAAAATATAAAGAAAAGTGGTTGGCATACAAATATGGAGAAGATTGATCAAATTAAACGCCAACAACTCATTAAACAATTGGACCAAATTAAAGGCAATCTAGAATTCTATCAAATGAATTTGCCGATTCAAAAAGCGTATCTCACTTCAAAGAAAGATCAAAAGATTGAAAGACTCACCTTTAAGAAAGATCAAAAGTTATTAAAGCATTATATACGTTCTGGAAAGCTTGAAGGTTATCCCGCTACGTTATATCAATCTAAAATAGATAAGATCAATCAATCTTATGATTTAAAAATACGTGCTTTGAAGCAACGCTTAAAAAGAAAAGAAAAACCATTAGCGGATGCTTATCAAGATTTAGAAAGCATAGAATTAAAAAGAAAGCATGCGTTAAAAAAACTTGCAGAAGTTTTTGAGAAAACATCACCTGATAGAAAAAGCAGTTTAAACATCATCGAAAAAGCTGAAGAAAAACTTCATTCAAAAGTTGAGAAAATTGAAAAATCATTGTTAATACGCATAGAAAAGCTTGATAAAAACACTCAAGATAAAATAGCATCTTTAGAAGCTTCTTATCAAACGCATCATAACACTTTAAATACACTCAAGGAAACAGATGCTTTAGAAAATGCTTTAAATAAGACATCCATCTTAAGACTTGAACATGTTTCGATGCAATTTGGAGGACTCAAGGCTGTCAATGATTTATCCTTTGATGTTAAAGAGGGTGAAATCTTTGGGCTTATTGGTCCAAATGGTGCAGGAAAAACGACACTTTTCAACTGTATCACAAGGTTCTATCGTGCGACAGAAGGTAATATCTATTACCGCAATCATTATGATCAAGTCATCAGTTTAAATGATTATCAAGTGCATCGCATCATTCATGAAGGCATCGTAAGAACGTTTCAAAATGTTGAACTCATCTTTGAACTCAGCGTATTAGACAATCTATTAGTTGGTGCACATAAAAATTACCAAACAGGCTTCTTTAGTCACATGGCTAATACGAAAAGATTAAGAGCTGAAGAAAAGGTGCAAAAACAAAAAGCTTTAGATATTTTATCTTTCTTAGAGCTTACACCATATATGCATATGTATCCTTTAGGTCTACCATACGGCATCTTAAAGAAGGTGGAACTTGCAAGAACACTCATGTCTCATCCAAAACTCATCATCTTAGACGAACCTGCTGCTGGACTTAATGATCATGAGACTGAGCAACTTAAAGAAACCATTAAAAAGATTAGAGATACTTATCAAACAACGATTTTCCTTGTTGAACATGATATGGGCTTAGTGATGGACATATGTGATACCGTCTGCGCTATATCATTTGGTAAGATGCTAGCTATTGGTACACCTCAAGAGATTCAACAAAACAAACTTGTTCGTGAAGCATACCTAGGAGGTGAAGCAGATGTCTAATTTACTTGAGATTAAAGACTTAGTCGTTGATTATGGCATCATTCGCGCCTTAAAGGGCATTCATTTAAAGGTACCAAAGGGATCAATTGTAGCAATCATTGGCGCAAACGGTGCTGGTAAAACGACAACGATTAGAACCATCAATGGTGTCGTTAAACCTAAATCAGGAGAAATCCTTTTAGAGGGTAAAAACATTGTAGGGATGGAACCTTATAGGCTTGCTAGTCTTGGGATGATTCAATCACCAGAAGGCAGACTCATCTTGCGTGGATTAACAGTTGAAGAAAACTTACTTGTTGGTGCTTATTCAGTCAAGCAAAATAGTTTGATCAAACAAAGTCTGGAAGAGGTATATACATACTTTCCGGTTCTAAAAGAAAGAAGACTCCAGCAAGCATCCACACTCTCAGGTGGCGAGCAACAAATGTTAGCAATCGGTAGAGCTTTAATGGGTAGACCGAACATCTTATTACTCGATGAACCTTCATTAGGTCTCGCACCACTTATTGTTCAAGAAATCTTTAGAATCATCGAAAAAATTAAAGAGCAAGGCACAACAATTCTCATTGTTGAGCAAAACGCATATCAGACACTAAAGATTGCTGATTATGTGTATGTATTAGAACTTGGCAAAGTGAAAACAGAAGGTAAGGCATCTGATCTACTTAAAGATGATCAACTTGTCCAAGCATATTTAGGTATTTCAAAATAGGTAAAGACCGTGATCAAACGGTAAAAATAAAAGGAGAAAAGTTATGAAAAAAGTATTACTTATTGTCATGTTACTCATCGGTACACTCGGTTTAGTTGCATGTACAGAAGAAGAAAAAGTTCAAGGTGTTACTGAAACAACCATTACTGTTGGTAACACTGCAGCAACAACTGGCGCATTTGCAGCTGTTGGTGTACCATTTAATGATGCACTTAAAGCCGTATTTGAAGTCGTTAATGAGGCTGGCGGTATTGATGGTAGAACGATTGAGTTTATTACATATAATGATGAATTCAATGCAGAAAACGGTTTAGCATTTACTGAAAAGCTTATTGAAGAAGACCAAGTTTTCGCACTCGTTGGACACTTTGGAACACCTACAGTAGGTGCAACACTTGATTTAATTCAAGAAGTTGGTATTCCTATGGTTTACGCAGCAACTGGTATCAATGGATTATACTTTGCTGAATCAGTAGGTAATCCAGTTATGGCAGTTCAACCAATCTACTTAACAGATGGTCGTTTAATGACAGCACGTGCAGTCAAAGAATCTGTTTATGGTACAAATGGTGATCAAGCACTTCCAGCGAATGCTAAGATTGGTGTACTCTACACAAATGATGATGTTGGTAACTCTATTAAAGCTGGTGTAGAAGCTGAAGCATCTATTCTTGATATGGAAGACCAATTCGTTTATGAAGCTGTGACTGCTGATACAGTAGCTACTGCTGTTCAAAAATTAAAGACTGAAAATGTACAAGCTGTCATTTTAGCAGTGAACCAAGCACCATTTGGTTATTCATTATCAGCACTTTATGATGCAGATTTAGACGTTCCTGTGTTCTCAAGCTATGTTAATGCTGATGTAACAGTTGTTAATCCACTACAAGCACCAACCGATATTTATGTTAATGCTTGGGTAGACATCTTCACAACTGAAGGTCAAGCAGCAGTTCAAGATTTCGTTGCAGCTATTGGTGGTGCATCATTCTTAACTGAAGAACAAAAAACTGCTTATTACACAAACTCATTTGCGATTGCTGGTTATATCGCAGCTAAGATCTTTATTGAAGGCTTAGAAAGAGTTGCAGCAAATGAAGAAGAATTAACTTGGAATTCATACATCCGTGCGATGGAAGAAGGTCCAATTGATGTACCAATGGGTGGTTCAGTAGATTTCTCTGGTGGTAAGAGATGGGGTATTGCATCTATGTCATTACTTAAATATACTTACACACCTGCTCAAGGTGAAACACCAGCATCTGAAGCATTCTTAAAAGTTAGAGAAATTGAAACAATTGAAGAAATAGAAGCTAAATAATGTTATGATGATGGGGAGGGGCAACTCTCCCCTCAAATCATTAAAAGGTCAAGGAGAGGACATAATGAAAACACCAAAAAAGATTACTGCGAAAGAAGCAATTAACCTTGTTAAATCACATGACAATATTGTGATTGGTATGGCAGGTGCGGAGCCACAAGCATTTTTAAAGATTTTGCATGAACGTGCTAATGAAGTTGAAAATGTTAAAGTGACAAATTGTTTACCATTTGAAAATGCTGAATTTTTTGTAAACCCAAGTTACAAATCATCATTTTCAGTTGATTCCTGGTTCTATGGAGCAAGTTTGAGAAAAGCACATGAGAACGGAAATATCAGCTTTATCCCTAATCACTTACACTTAGCTGGTCGTAAGCGTTTTGAACATGTTAAACCTACCATATTTGTAGGTACAGCAACACCTCCTGATAAACATGGTTATCTCTCTTTATCCTTATCAAACGTCTATGAGAAAGAAGCGATTGAATTAGCAGATATTGTCATCTTAGAGGTAAGTCCTCATTTCCCAAGAACCTTTGGTGATTTAGAAGTTCATGAAAGTCATGTGGACTATATGATTGAAGTTGATTACTATCCACCTATTCTTCCTGATCAAGAACCTAATGAAAAGGATTTAAAGATTGGTGGCTTCATAGCAGAAAAGATTAAAAATGGATCAACACTTCAATTAGGTATCGGTGGTATTCCTAATGCTGTAGCACACGCACTCCTTCATAAAAAGGATTTAGGTATTCATACTGAAATGTTTACCACAGGACTCATGCATTTAGTGAAAAGCGGTGCAGCCAATGGTTCTAAAAAGAAAACGCATAAAGGTAAACATGTATGCTGCTTTGCATTAGGTACACAAGAACTATATGATTTTATCGATAACAATCCATCTGTTCAAGTTTTAAATGGACATTATGTCAATGACCCTGCAATTATTGGATTAAATGACAACCAAGTATCTATTAATACAACCATTGAAATCGACTTAACAGGACAATGTGCTTCAGAATCCATTGGACATAAACAATTTTCTGGTACTGGTGGTCAAGCAGATACAGCCATTGGTGCACAAATTTCTAAGGGTGGTATGAGCTTTATCACACTTTATTCAACAGCAAGCGTTAAAAATCCTGAAACAGGGATACGTGAAGAAATCTCAAAAATCGTACCCTTTTTAAAACCAGGTGCAGCAGTTACTTTATCTAGAGCTGATGTTGATTATGTCGTAACAGAATATGGTTGTGTGTCACTTAGAGGAACAACAGTAAGAGAAAGGGTTGAACTTTTGATCTCCATTGCACACCCTAAATTTAGAGATGAGCTAAGAGCTGAAGCCATCAAATTAGGATACATCTTATAACATGCCATATTTCGATTTTAAAGGGCGTTTAGTCTATTATGATGTCCAAGGCGAAGGTAAGCCTATCTTGATTTTAAACGGCATTATGATGTCTACAAAATCATGGGAACCATTCATGAAATCTTTAACTCAATCGAATCAGCTCATTCGATTAGATTTCTTAGATCAAGGACAAAGTGATAAATTAGAAAATAGCGTCTATACTCAAGATATTCAAGTGGATGTCATCTTTGAATGCTTAAAGCATTTAGGCATCAAAAAAATAAACATCGTTGGTATTTCTTATGGCGGTGAAGTTGCGTTACTGTTTGCAGTAAAGCATCCAAGCTTCGTTGACCGCATGGTGTTATTTAATACAACACCTTACACGTCAGCGTGGTTAGCTGAAATCGGTCATCAATGGAATGCCATTGGCAAAACTAGAAATGGTAAGACCTATTATCAAGCAACTATACCAGTGATATATTCACCAAGCTATTATGAAAAAAGATTAGACTGGATGAAAAAGCGTGAAGAGGTCTTAGTTCCTATTTTTTCAAATCCAGTGTTTTTAGATCAAATGGAAAGACTCACAAATAGTGCTGAGAGATTTGATGTAAGACATGAGTTACACAAAATTGAAAGTAAGACATTAATTGTTGCAGCTGATGAAGATTATTTAACACCGATGCAAAATCAAAAGTTATTACATGAATTGATTAAGGATTCTGAGCTCGTAATCTTACCAGGTGTAGGTCATGCATCAATGTATGAAAGACCGATGCTATTCGTCACTTTAGTGTTAGGGTTTATAAATCAAGTTAGCGATCAATATCAAATTTAAGGAGATGACCTATATGGAAAAAAGACAAGTCGTTTTAAAAAATGGCGAAGTTATTCATTATCTTGAACAAGGACAAGGTGATAAAACATTACTGCTTATTCATGGGAACTTTTCATCCTCACAACACTACACACCACTCTTTGAAAGATTACCAAAAGATATAAGAGTCATTGCACCAGATTTAAGAGGTTATGGAGATTCAAGTTATTATAGAAGAATTTCATCTTTACAGGACTTTGCAGATGATATGGCACTCTTTATGGATGCTAAAGAAATAAAGAGCGCATGCGTTGTTGGATGGTCTTTAGGTGGTGGTGTTGCATTAGAGCTTGCAGCAAACTATCCTAAAAAAGTTTCTAAACTTATTTTGATTAACTCAACGACTCATAAAGGATATCCAGTATTTAAGAAAGATGATAAAGGACAAATGTTATTTGGTCAAATTTATACTTCAGCAGATGAAATGGAAAAAGATCCAGTACAAGTTGCTCCACTATTAGTTGCACAAAAAAATAAGAATTTTGTCGTCATGAATTTCATATTTGATAAGACCATTTATACAGTTAATAAACCATCTCAAGAAGAGAATACATTATGGATTAATGAATCACTCAAACAACGTAATTTGGTGGATGCAGATTGGGCATTAGCAAACTTCAATATGAGTGATCAACATAACTTTTATAATGCAGGAAATCAGAATATTCACAAGATCAAAATACCAGTGCTTCACACATGGGGAAATATGGATATTGTTGTCCCTGAATATATGATATTAGAAAATGTAAAAGCACTCGAAAAATATTCTACATATAAAGTCTATGAGAACTGTGGACACTCACCTTTAGTTGATGTTCCTGACGAACTTACAGAAGACATTTTAGCATTTATCAAATAACAGGCGTTTGCCTGTTTTTTTATTTTTTAAGTGTGGTAAAAAAGTTAAACATTAATATGTATGAAAAAGAAGATGATAAAAAAGAGGTATAGAACACGCTAAACTAGTAGTAAAAAAATCAAGTCATAAAATTTAAAAAGACATACAAATTGATTTGAATAAAGTGATTTTTTTCTTTCTATATATATAAGAGGTGTTTAAAGAAAGAAACAATCGTAAAAATGTATGTTTAGTATTTTTAAACTTTTTAACGCTTTTTACTTTTTTATATTTTTTATATTAAAACAAAATAATGAAATTCATTTTACTTTTCGATTAATTGCATGATTGTGATTACTGATGAACATCTACTTAGAAAAATATAGCTGATCAGTAACAAGTACTGACTCATATATTTAATGTAAGGTTAAATGGATAAGATAGAATGGATTAAAAAAATAAAGCATAGTGATCACATACAGAGATACAAAAATCTATAATGAATCGGATAATCAAAAGAAATGATGTTAGGTATCACTTTTAAAACTATACTCACAAGAAGAACCATGCTCGAGGTAAGAGAATCAAAAAAACTGACACACGTTATAAAGAATCGAAGTTCAATGATTGTATGATTCTATAATTTTCGATCTCTTAAAACACGTGTTACTTTTTTTATGTGAAAACAAGATGAAGATCAAAACTTAAAAAATATATTGTAGGTTCATTTATATAAGAGAAGAAAAATAAATCAGTAAAATTTCTTAAATGACTTCATGATAAATCAACATATACATCTAAAGATACACTTGAAACTACATGCATGCTATTAAGATGTGCTTTAAAAAAAAGACACATATATACATAGCAAAAGAAGAAGAACTAACGACGCCAGCTTGAAAAATTCGAGGTATCCCAAAATGAGCCTCAGACGTTATATCAGCCATTGAAACACATAGATGGGCAATTATACACAAAAGTAAAGTTCACACGCTCATATCCCACTCTCAAGATTCTTTATTATACTCATATACATTTTATGCATATGTTTATAGGCATAAGAAGTATATAAATATGCATTCAAATGTATTAATTTAAAAACAGTAACACCGATTATTCTTTATAAACGTTTGGTTTCTATTTTGTATTTGTTCTTATAATATATATTATGTTAACTATATGATGTGAGCTTTACTGTGCGAACAATAGGTTTTGTGTGGGTATGTTGGTTTAGTAGTTATCTCGAAACTTCGGCTTCTAAACTCCATATGGGGTATGAACTATCGAAAAATGACAAATACTAAACTTATATTTCTCGATACTCAAAAAATAAGCTTATATGATACAATATTTATGGTGATTATATGAAAAATAAATCGATTTTAGTCGTTTTCACTGGTGGAACCATATCTATGGAAAAACACAAAGAAACCAGTAAAGCTATCATTAAAGACAATCAGTCTGAATTACTTTCAAGCATTAAATCAGAGTTAAAAAATGTCACATTATCTGCTGTCCAATTTTCACTAAAACCGTCACCATCAATGACGCCGTCTGACATGTTGGAACTTGCTAAACTGACAAAAAAATATCTCGATGATCCATCCATCGATGGTGTTGTGATTACGCATGGCACAGATACACTTGAGGAATCCGCTTACTTTTTAGACCTTTATTTGGATACGAACAAACCAGTTGTTTTCACTGGTTCTATGCGCAATTTCTCAGAGCTTGGATTTGATGGGTTAAGTAATTTGGTATCTTCAATCCTTGTAGCTTCACATGATGAGTCTAAAGATATGGGTGTTCTTGTTGTTTTAAACGATGAGATTAATGCAGCAAATGAAGTTACCAAAACCCATACACTTGCACTTGATACATTCAAATCCTTAGAGTTTGGACCACTGGGCATCATTGATCAAGAGAATGTGATTTACTATCGTCAACCCCATTATCATCGTCAAACGATTGCACCATCACATATCGTTGATCAGGTTGAAATTGTTAAAGCATATGCTGGTTCAAGTTCACTTATACTAAACTTACTTATCGACCATGGTGTAAAGGGCATAATTCTCGAATCACTAGGAAGAGGTAATATTCCTCCAAAAATGGTTGAAGGGGTTGAAAGAGCAATCGCTAAAAACATCCCAGTTGTCCTCACATCACGTTGTCCAAAGGGTCGTGTTTTAGATAGCTATGGTTATGAAGGTGGTGGACATCATTTAAGAAAACTTGGTGTTGTCTTTACTCAAAATCTTCTCTCACATAAAGCTCGAATTCGTTTGATGTTGACTCTAGGTCTTGTAGACGAACTTGACCAAATCAAAAATTATTTCTAATCGTATGGTGAATTTATGTATAAACTAGCACGCGTTTTAAGAGATCGAGAATCAAAAAAAAGGACAATGACCTTTCTCGTTTTTCTCTTTTCTTCTCTCGGTATTTTGATACAAATTGGATCTACTTTATTTGGATCTAGACAATTAGAATTTTTAGGTCTTAATTACATTTATTTTACAACCCAAAGCAACCTACTTTTAATCATTGTTTCTGCTCTATATTTATTTAAAAAAGAAACACCAAAATGGCTACCCAATTTAGCCTTCATAGCACTTATAAATATCTTTATTACTGGTGTCGTTTTTCACATTTTGCTCACCCCTTATATGTCAAGTGTTTCCTTTCTAAATCATATGCTACACACGATTAACCCAATCCTATATATCTTATTTTATTACCTTATTTTGCCTGATCACATCGAGCCTAAAAAGTTCTACATTTCTTTAATTTATCCTTTAATATTCATGGCTTTTGTTTACTTATTTGTAGAACCCATCTTTGGTGATTTACTCGATCAGTTAATGCCTGATTATGTTGGTGCAAGATTTGTTTATCCCTTTTTAGATCCTAAAACTTATGACTCAGGGGTACGTGGATTAGCTTTCTTTAACTTAGGTATTTTAGCACCAATCATAGCTCTCACTTCATATCTCATGGCATTCCTTAAATCAAAATTTGAAATTAAAATCAATAATTAACTCACAAAAAAAGAGACACAATGACTTAAAAATTGTGTCTCTTTTTGTATCTATTTACTTTAAATATTTTAAGAATGATTCACCATGTTTCGTTTTTTCTGTGTCAAAAATGTCTGTTAAAGTATACCCAACATCGGCGAAAGTTTTTAAGATTGGCATCTCTTTGCCAAACTCAAAATGCTTAGAATAAACAAGCAGTGGCACATATTCTCTCGTGTGATCAGTACCATGATGAATTGGGTCATTTCCATGATCAGCTGTTAAAATCAACAAATCATCTTCTCTTAATTTTTCGACCAAAAGTGGTAGCTCTTTATCAAATGCTTCAATCGCTTTTCCATATCCAATAGGGTCTCTTCTATGTCCATATAGTGCATCAAAATCAACTAAATTCAAGAAACATAAGCCATGAAAATCTTTATCTGCAGTCTTGATAATCTGTTTCATGCCATCCTCATTTGACTTTGTTTTACTATATTCAGTAATCCCAAAACCATCAAAAATATCGTTAATTTTTCCAAGTGCTATGACATCTTTACCGGCTTCAGATAAGAAATTTAAAGCCGTTTTTTCATGTGGTTTTAACGCATAATCGTGTCTATTTGAAGTGCGTTTAAAGTCATTTTTGTGTGTTCCAAGAAATGGTCTTGCGATCACTCGACCGACTTTCCACTCTGGTTTCATCGTGATTTCTCTAGCGATTTCACAAATTTTATATTGCTCTTCAATAGGAATAATTTCTTCATGCATCGCGATTTGTAGTACAGAATCTGCCGATGTATAGACGATTAAGTCGCCTGTTCTCATGTGATCTTCACCAAGCTCTACGAGGATTTCAGTACCTGAAGCAGACTTATTACCAATCACTTTTCTTCCAGTTTTTTCTTCTAATTCACTGATGAGTTCCTTAGGAAATCCAGTATCAGTAAAGGTTTGAAATGGTTTTGTAATATACATACCCATCATTTCCCAATGCCCCGTCATGGTATCTTTACCAAGAGATGCTTCTTGCATTTTTGTATAAAATGCTTTAGGTTTTAAAACTCTATTGATACCTTTAATTGTCGTGATATTACCATATCCAAATGCCTCTAAATTAGGGACTTTTAAATCCATCTTTTCTGCAATATGTCCAATGGTATGTGCACCTTCATCGTTATAGTCCTTAGCATCTGGTGCTTCACCAATACCTAAGCTATCTAAGACAATTAGAAATACTCTTTTATACATGATTTTCCTCCTTTGCGCGTGGATGCGCTTCTTTATATATATCTTTAATTCTTTTTTGACTAATATGTGTATAGATTTGTGTAGTTGATATATCTTCGTGTCCAAGTAATGATTGCAGTGTTCTTAGATCCATACCATTTTCAAGTAAATGGGTTGCAAAAGAATGTCTTAAGGTATGGGGGGAACACTCTGTTTCAATACCTGCTTCTTTGCTCATCTTCTTAAGGATTTTAAAGAATCCCACACGAGATAAACTTTCACCTTTGTGATTGACGAAAAGATAATTTGACTTCTTATCATCAAGTAATATATCTCTTGCTTTTACGATATAGTTTCTAAGTGCAACAAGTGCCATATCAGAAACTGGTACCATGCGTTCTTTACTGCCTTTACCTTGCACAATAATGTATCCTTGGTTTAAATGAATGTCTTTCATTTCAATACTAAGTAGTTCTGTCACTCTTAATCCTGAACCATAAATAAGTTCAAGAAGTGCAGCGTTTCTAAGTCCTAAAGGTTTGGTATGGTCAATGGTTTCTAAGAGTCTAACAACTTCATCTACAGATAAAACTTTAGGTAAAGATTTCTCGATTTTAGGTGCTTCAAAGCCTTTAGCAACATCAGCATCAACCTCTTTTTCGATGAATAAAAAGTGATGAAAACTCTTAATTGCTGTGAGTTTTCGAGCGAGACTTTTTGTTGAAACCTTCTTTTTCATGCTCCTAATAAAACCTTCAATATGCTTTTTTTCGATATCTTTTGGTTTTGTTATTTGATGATATGTGTTTAAAAAAACGTTGTATTGTTCTAAATCTCTCATATAAGAAAGTATCGTATTTTTAGAAGATCCTTTCTCGTTTTTTAAATAGTATTCAAAGTCTTTTAAGATATACTTCATACGAATACCATAAATACTTGATTGCCTAAAAAGATGCCTTTATCTGTTAATTTCAAGTATCCTTCCTTGATCTCTACAAGACCTAAATCAATTTTATCCTGTAAGGTTGGGTATGTATCAAAGAGTTTAATATGATACATATTTTCAAGTTTTTTTATGTCTAAACCTTCCATTTTCCTAAGTCCAAATATGAGTTCATCTTGTATTAACATCTCTTTTGTTTGATAGACTTTTTCCTTTATAGGTTCATTTAGATATTTAGGTAAAGCACGCTCATTATATGTACGATAACCATCTATAAACCCATGAGCTCCAAGACCGACACCTATATATTCACCTAGGGTCCAATAAATCAGATTGTGTTTAGAATAGTGATTTTCTTTTGCATAGTTTGATATTTCATAGTGTTTAAATCCTTGTTTTTTTAGTTCATCCATTACGATTTGATACATAGTTGCTTCGGTATCTTCATCCATTTGTTCGAACTTTCCTCTCAAATATTGATGATAAAAATATGTTTTTTCTTCTAATATTAATGAATAGCATGATACATGAGTGATATCTAATGCATGGATATATGTCAAATCTTGATATAAATCACCAATTGTTTGACCGGGTATTGCGTAAATGAGATCAATTGAAATCTGTTTAATTCCAATATGTTTTAAATGATGCACTGTGTCAAAGACCTTTTGATTGGTGTGTTTCCTATTAAGATATGATAGCAATTTTTCATTAAATGTTTGAACACCCAGGCTCACACGATTTATGCCATATGTTTTAAAGAGCTCACCTTTAGCTTCTGTATATGATTCTGGATTTACTTCAATGGTGTATTCTATTGGATTTATATCTTCTAATGATTGAAAAAGATGAGTAAGCTGTTCTAAGGATAGCATCGAAGGTGTTCCACCACCGATATATATGGTTTCTATCGTAGAAAAATGATTTTGATATGACAAAATCTCTTTTCTTAAAGCATTAAGATATGTTTCAATCATTTCATCATTTTTTGGCACACGTTTGACAAAATCACAGTAATGGCAAATATGCTCACAAAATGGTATATGGACGTAAAGACCCTTCATTTTCATCTCTTCCTTGTATATATCATTATATCAAAAATGGTTAACATAATAAAGAAAAAGCGATGCTAAAATTAGTCATCGCTATTGCTTAAGATTGCCATAAATGCTTCTTGAGGTACATCCACGCGTCCTACGGACTTCATACGTTTCTTACCTTCTTTTTGTTTGGATAATAATTTTTTCTTACGTGAAACATCCCCACCATAGCATTTTGCCAGCACGTCTTTACGCATTGCCTTGATGGTTTCTCTTGCTATGATCTTATTACCAAGTGCTGCTTGAACAGGTATTTCAAACATCTGTCTAGGGATGAGTTCTACCATTTTCTCACAAATGACTTTTCCTCTTTGATACGCAAAATCTCTATGGACAATGAGTGATAAGGCATCGACGACTTCCCCATTTAATAAGATATCCATCTTTTGAAGTCTAGATGGTTTGTAACCTGCCATTTCATAATCGAATGATGCATAACCTTTTGTTGAACTTTTTAACTTATCAAAGAAATCATAAACAATTTCTGAAAGTGGTAAATCATAATGAAGATGGACACGATTTGCATCAACATACTTCATATCACCAAAGATACCACGTTTCTTCTGACAGATATCCATGATTGCGCCAACATATTCTTTAGGCGACATGATGGATGCATTAACATAAGGTTCTTCAATGCGTTCGATCTTTTGTGGGTCTGGTAGTTTTGAAGGATTATCAACCATAATCATTTCACCATCTGTTAAATACACATGATAAATAACTGATGGTGCAGTCGCAATCAGTTCAATATTAAATTCTCTAGATATTCTCTCTTGAACGATTTCCATATGCAGTAAACCAAGAAAACCGGTTCTAAAACCAAAACCTAAAGCTTGTGATGTTTCAGGTTCATATAATAAGGATGCGTCATTTAATTTCAACTTATCAAGCGCATCTTTTAAATCATTAAATTTGTCACTATCAATCGGGTATAAACCACAAAAGACGACTGAATTCATGGTTCTATAACCAGGCAGTGATTTATCTGCTTTTTTGTGTACATGTGTGACTGTATCGCCTACACGCACCGTATTAATATCTTTAATCGCAGCTGTTAAATAGCCCACATCACCAGGTCCTAAAATGTCTCTTTTTACGATCTTAGGTGTATGGACACCGACTTCTACGACTTCATATTTTGCACCAGATGCCATAAATTGAATCATATCACCTTTTTGAATCGTACCATTAACGACACGAATGGATGGGATAACACCTTTGTATGCATCAAATAAAGAGTCAAAAACAAGTGCTTGAAGTGGTGCTTCAGCATCTCCATTTGGAGCGGGTACATCTTTAATCACTCGTTCTAAAATTTCTACAATACCGATACCCTCTTTTGCAGATGCTAAGACTGCATCTTGTGCAGGTATACCAATAATATCTTCAATTTCTTTAATCACACGTTCTGGTTCAGCAGAAGGTAAATCTATTTTATTGATGACTGGAATGATTTCTAAATCGTTATCGATTGCTAAATATACATTCGCGAGCGTTTGAGCTTCTATGCCCTGAGCCGCATCTACGACTAAAATAGCACCTTCACATGCTGCAAGTGATCTTGAAACTTCATAAGTGAAGTCCACATGACCTGGGGTATCAATTAAATGCATGATATAGCTTTCACCGTTTTTCGCTTGGTAAAGCATTTCCACTGCGTTTAGTTTAATTGTAATCCCACGTTCTCTTTCAAGATCCATTGAGTCGAGGAGCTGTTCTTTCATTTCTCTTGCACTCACCGTATTGGTCGTTTGAAGTAATCTATCTGCAAGTGTCGACTTGCCATGGTCAATATGTGCAATAATCGAAAAGTTTCTGATTTTCTTTTGTCTTTCATTCAATGCTGCTTTATTCATGTAAACACTAACCTTTCCGCTTAATTATTGTATCATATTTTTTAATATTCCAAAGTAAAATAGATGCAAATCCTTTATATTTTATGGACTTTTCACTACGTAAACGATTTCATTGAAAATATTTATGAAAGACGTTGCATAATACTTGACAATTATGTATAATATAAGTGACTTAAAACAATTCATAGGAGGAATTTAATAATGAAGAAAATTGTTGTACTTCTTTTTGCTGTGCTTTTAACATTTGGATTATTTGCATGTGGCGAAAAGGAATTTGCAGTAGACGGTGAGTTCTTAGCTTACGAAGTGAGCGTTTCAAGAAATGCTCCACAAGTAACTTTTGTAACTGTAACTATTGAAGATGGTGAAATTGCTGGTTATAACATTGATGTTCGTCAAGGTACAAGAACTGGTGATGGTGCTGAAGTAGCTTATGCTTGGGCATGGAATGCTAAGACTAAGAAAGAACTTGGCGATGACTATGGTATGGGTGCTGTATCTGAAATCGGTAAAGAATGGTATGAACAAGCTGCATCAATCGAAGCTTTCTGGTTAGAAAATGGCGTTGAAGCAATGACTAAAGATGAAGATAATGTGATTGACAATGTTACTGGCGTGTCTATTAAAGATGCTTACAGTTCAGTTGCATTAGCTGCTATTGAAAATGCAAAAGCTGGCAAATTTGTTGCAATCTACTCATCAGGTACTGATCTTTATAGTGCTGAAATGACTTTAACTAAGAAGGGTGAAATCGATACACTTGTATTAGACGTCCTTCAATCAACAAGAGATGCTGTTACAGGAACATTCACTTGGAGAACAGAAACTAAACAAGAATTAGGCGATGACTATGGTATGAAAGGTGCTGGCGGATATGTATTCGAAAATGGCGCTTGGAAATCTGAAGGCACAACTACTCTTGAATGGTATGAACAAGTCGCTTTAATCACTGATTACGTTAAAGCGAATGGTTGGTCAGATAGTTTACAACCAGTTGCACAACGTGGTGGTTCATTAGATGGTACAACTTTAATTGCTGAATTAGCTGGTGCTACAATCCGTACAGGCGGTTATTACACAGTACTTAAATCATTATTTCAATTTGCTGGCGATTCAGTAAAATAATAAATGATCATAATCTAGAAAAGCATTTAGAAAATCTAAGTGCTTTTTTTCTTTATGATATAATGTCATTGAAAGGATTAGTTGACTTATAACATGGACATTTTATTTCATATTTTACTGCTTATTTTCGGATTTATATGCTTAATTAAAGGTGCAGATTTTTTTGTTTTATCATCCTCATCGATTGCTAGAAAGAAAAATGTATCACCACTCATCATTGGATTAACTTTAGTTGCATTTGGTACATCTTTACCAGAATTAGCTGTAAGCTTTGTGGCATCAATCACAGTACAGCCAGGACAAACATCAGATATTGCAATGGGGAATGTTGTTGGATCAAACATCGTCAATATTACGCTCATTCTTGGCTTAACAGCACTATTTAGACCCGTACCAGTGAGTCCAACGATGCATAAAAGAGAATTCCCTTTTTTAATGATCATCACTTTGATCGTGACAATTTTAGCATTGTTTTTTCAATCTCATTATGTCATCACTTGGTGGGAAGGTTTAATCCTTTTAATCCTATTTATCTTTTATCTTTATTTGATGATCTCAAACAAAAATCAGCCAATGGAAGTTATAGAAATTAAAGTCATAGATCATAAAAAATCAATTTTATTGCTTATTATCGGTATAGCAGGTGTTTCAATCGGTGGATTTATGGTTACACGTGGTGCTGAATTTATCGCAGTAAGATTACTTGTTGACTCCTTCAAGTTGACGCTTACAAAAGCTACAACGCTTGTTGGTTTATCGATCGTTGCTGTTGGTACATCACTTCCTGAAATGGTCACATCCATAGTTGCAGCAAAAAAAGGCGAAAATGAAATCGCGTTTGGTAATATTGTTGGTTCAAATATCTTTAATGTACTCTTTATTCTAGGTTTTTCTAGTTTGTTTTCTCCACTTGGTATTAATCAAGATGTGTTAATTGATATGATTATTCTTATTCCAATTACTTTCTTTGCATTACTCTTTGCTATTTCAAAAACAAAAGTGACGAAACTAGAAGGTCTATTACTCATTTTGATGTATACGTTTTATCTCATTTATATTATTATAAGAGCGCTAGGAATCGTTTAAAAAAAACTAGAACATGTTGTTCTAGTCTTCTTGTATTTGCTCAGTAAGTTCTTGATTAAGGATTTCAACTTCCACTTCAAGGACTTTTTTTGTATCTGCACTAAGTACAGTTACTCTTAGGTTTTTAAATGTAAATGCATCGCCAATGTATGGAATCTTTCCTAATTGATCTTGAACCCACCCATTGATCGTTGAATAATCAATATCTTCATCCATCTCAACACCTAATTGTTCAAAGATATCTTCTAAATCTGCATAACCTTTGATTTTATAATGTGCATCATCAATTTTTGTCATCTGCTCAATGATTTCATCGTGTTCATCCCAAATATCGCCAACGATTTCTTCTAAAATGTCTTCCATCGTAACAATACCTAACGTACCGCCAAATTCATCTTTCACTATAGCCATATGTGATTTATTCTCTTGTAAAAGTTCTAAAAGGTTAGAAACCTTCATATATTCCGTAACAAATACAGCTGGTTTGATAATCGATTCTAAGGATTGTTTTTCTAATAGTACACGATTATAGAAGTCTTTATGGTTAATCACACCAATGATATGATCAATTGAAGTATCGTACACAGGTAATCTTGAATATCCCGATTGTCTAAAGGCATGTGTGATTTTTTTGACATCATCCTGATTAGAAATCGCAACAACATGAACACGAGGTGTAAATATTTCTTCAATGAGCAAATCATCAAAGTCAATAACACTACGAATCATATCACCTTCATTTTCATTAATGCCACCTTCTTGTTGGACTTCTGAAACATAGGTTAATAATTCTTCTTCTGTAATACTATGATCACCGGTGAACTTAAATAACTTATTCATCAACTTTTGCCATAAGCTAAATAAGTAATTAAATGGATATAAAACCCATATAAAAAACTGTAAGATAGGTGTCACAGCCAAAGCAAAGCTTTCTGGCACTTTTTTGGCAATCGATTTTGGTGTTATCTCACCGAAGATTAAAACTAATGTTGTCATCACAGCAGTTGCTATTGTAACACCTGCATTACCGTAGTATCTTACAAAAATAACAGTTGCTAATGATGCTGCACCTATATTGACAATGTTATTACCTATTAATATTGTGGTCAATACTTTATCAAAATGTTCAGCTAAAAGAAGCGTGTGTTTGGCACGCTTATGTTTGTTTTGAACCATATGCTTTAATTTAATTAAATTAAGAGATGAGAATGCTGTTTCAGTTGCTGAGAAAAAGGATGAAAATAAAATAAGTACACCTAAAACAACAATCTGCAATATAACTTCCGAGTCCATATATTATAACTCCACTGAGTCAAGATTTTCTTCTTTTGGTCTTGTAACTTTTACTTTTGATATAATCTTGTCTTCTGTACGTAGTACTTCAAATGTGAATCCATGAAATGACACAATGACATGCTCATCTTCCTCAGGAAAACGACCTAATTGTCCTAATATAAATCCACTTAATGTGTCATAATCTTCTACAGGTAAATCAGCTTCAATAACATCTTCAACATCATTTATGCTTATTAAACCATCAATTTCATAAACATTGTCACTAATTTGCTTAATTTCGTCTTCATCTTCATCATATTCATCAGAAATATTACCCACGATTTCTTCGATTAAATCCTCAATCGTTACGATGCCTGCTGTACCGCCATATTCATCTAAAACGATGGCAATATGATTCTTTTGTTTTTGCATTTCTTTGAAGAGATCTGACGTTTTTTTCGATTCTGGAATAAAATATGGTGGTCTAAGTAAAGCCTTAAGTGAGAATTTTTCTTCTGGATTATCAATATATTTCAATAAATCTTTAACATGTAGTGTGCCAACGATATGATCAATACTGCCTTCATAAACAGGAAACCTTGTAAATTGTTCTTGTTGGATATAATGAATGATTTGAGCCTTTGTAGATTTTAAACTAATGGCTGATATTTCTGTACGATGTGTCATGATTTCGTCAACGCTTGTATCACTAAAATCAAACACGTTTTGAATCATTTCACCTTCATCTTCATCAATATCACCTGTTTTACTGCTTTCTTCAATAATCGTTCTTATTTCTTCTTCTGTGACTTTTCGTTCACCTTCATGTGGCTTTAAGCCTACAATACGTCCGACTAATTTAGAAAATTGATCTAAAATCCATAAAATAGGTGAGAAAAGTTTGACAAAGAATAAGATAAACCCTATCGTTCCATAAGCAATTTGATCTGGATATTTATTAGCAAGTCTTCTAGGGATCATTTGTCCTAAAACCACATGAAATATCAGCAGCATAAATGCTATTACAGTGATAACAATAGGTTCAATCATAAAATGATTTGAATCAAACCAAGTAACGACATCATTACTAAATGTATCAAGTGCTATGGCACCATTGATAATCGCAATCAAGGTAACTAAAACTTGAATCGTTGTCATATATGCTTTAGGAGATTCAATAAAATGAGAGAGTCTTATAGCTCGTTTATAGCCTGATTCCGCATCTTCTTTTACCTTTGAGTCACTTATGGCAACAATAGCTACTTCACTTGCAGAAAAAACTGCGCTCATAATGATGAGAAACAACATGATTAAACTACTAGTTAACATGATGATTCCTCCTTTAAATAACAAAAAAAGACACCAAAAAAAGCACCTTGCTCGATATCTTTACCTTCCGGATATGTTGGATCGTCGATCCTACTACTGCAATCTTCCATTTCTAGTATTATGTCCTCCATCAACTTGTGATAGATATATCATACTAAATTATAGAGAAAAAGTCAATATTTTTCCCTTTATAAGGGTTTTTTAAATACCTTTCTTTTTATCTTGAAGTATGGTTTGGTATGTGCTAAAATAGAGTCATGAAGGGGAGTAGTTAGCCTTAAATTAATCGTCAGTACGGTAGAAATACCCGGTTAATTTCAAGATGATTCTTGTAACGAGACCTTCAAGACTTTTTTAGTCTTGAGGGTTTTTATTTTTAAACACATATCAAAAAGGGGATATAATTATGGATTATGTATTGCATATCGGAATGTTACTTGTTGGTTTTGTTTTCTTAATTAAAGGTGCAGATTATTTTATAGTGTCTTCATCGAGTATTGCAAGAAAATTTAATGTTTCACCTCTTATTATCGGTTTAACCTTAGTTGCATTTGGTACATCCTTACCTGAACTTGCTGTGAGCTTCACAGCTTCGATTACTGCTAAGATGAATGGTACGACAGCAGATATTGCAATGGGCAATGTTATTGGCTCGAATGTCGCAAATCTTACACTTATTCTTGGTTTTAGTGCACTTATGATACCGATTGTTGCCAAAAAATCTATGTTTAAAAGGGAATTCCCATTTTTGATTGTTATTACAGTTGTCATTGCTTTACTATCTTTACTTTTTCAAAGTGACTACCGTATTGTTTGGTGGGAAGCACTCATATTACTTTTATTTTTTGGATATTATATGTATATGATGATTTCACATAAAAATGAAGTACATATCGCTGAAGAGATTCACATCGTTGATGTGAAAAAAGCTATAATACTCTTAGTCATAGGTATCACTGGGGTATCACTTGGTGGATTTATGGTAACGACAGGTGCTGAGTTTATTGCAGTTGAATTGCTTGTCACAGCATTTTCCATGAGCTTAACAAAAGCAACCACACTTGTTGGTTTAAGTGTTGTAGCACTAGGTACCTCCTTACCGGAACTTGTTACTTCAGTTATGGCAGCGAAAAAAGGCGAAAATGAGATTGCATTAGGAAATGTTGTAGGCTCCAATGTGTTTAACACAGTCTTCATTGTAGGTTTATCGGGTTTAGTTACACCACTAAGAATGAATCAAGATGTCATTATTGATACATGGATTGTTTTAGGTATAACAGTTGTTATGGTTATATTTGCATTTACTAAGGGAAGCATCTCTAAAAAAGAGGGCTTTATATTGGTATTAATCTATGTACTTTACATCACATATATTATTTTAAGAGCATTAGGTATTATGTAAAAAAAAACAACCCGACATCGGGTTATTTTTTTAGATATTTAATTATGTAAGTCTTTAATACATCATTATGTACAACATAGTCATAATGATTATGACCCTTAAGTATATTAAGTTTAGAATCTTTGATATGAGCATGTAATGACTTAGTGTGAGATAACTTAATCATATCATCAGAACCAACAAAAATATAAGTTTTTGTTTGTATACTTTCTAATGCATCATGAGTGATATTAGGTTCATGAAGCATCATTTTATAGAGTGGATCTTGTGTCTTTTGATAATAGGTTTGCATTTCCTTTAAGGCTTCCATTGTAAAACCATCTTTTGTATAGTTAGCACCAGCAATCATTAGACCACCTAGTAGATTTTTGTCTTTGATAGCAAGCAGCAAACCTGTGATTCCACCATCACTAAAACCAAACAACATAGGTTTTTCTATGCTTAGTACTTTGATAAATGATCTCATATCTTCTGCCATTAATTCATAGGATATCTCAACGTGCTTTTCAGACTTTCCATGACAACGACTATCTATGAGATAGACTTCAAAATCTTTTTTTAATGGTTCACTTAAAACATCAAATATTTCATGAGATTCACCATTACCATGAAGCATAATTAAGGGTTTTCCAAAGCCCTTTTTTTCATAATACAATGTCACGCCATTAACTTTAATTTCCATATTTTCTCCAAATAAAAAGGTCCCATGGGGACCTAGTTTGCCAATGTGCATAAGCCATGTTCTGTATCCCTATAAAGGGTGTGACCATTTATCTCTACAGTTGTAGCATACTTAGACTTCGATTCGTCCTTGTACATGCCCCTACCATATTTTGGGTTGCTAGCTTGAGGGGTTTACCGCGTTTCATCTTTATCTTTCGACAAAGCTCGTCTCTGTGGCACATTACGTCTAGATCATAGTTACCCTTAGATCATCAATCGCCGTTACGAAAAATCGTACCCTAGGTTATTTGTTCCCTAGGCACAAACACTACATCCATCACAGGATGTGCTAGCATGGACTTTCCTAACCTATCATAGATAGGCTCGATCACTTCCACTGACAAAAAGATTATATCATATATTTAAAAGCTTTGATACTATGCTTCGATGTTTTCTATAGACTCATCTGTATCTACTTCTGTATCTAGTGTTGATTCAGTTTCTTCAACTGGTTCAGCTTCGACACGAACTTCCTTCATCACAGCAACAACTTGTTTCAGATCTGTTTTGATTTCGATGCCTTTTGGTACTTCGATATCTTTCACATGAATGACATCATTTAAATCAAGTTTAGATACATCAATCTTAAATGATTGAATGCCAGAGCCAGGTGTATATGTTGCTTGAATTTCGTTTAATACGAGTTCTGGATAAACCTTTTTTTGATAAAATGCTTCAACACCTACTAATTCCACAGGAATTTGTGCAGTAATTTGCTCTTTAGGTGTGACACGATGTAAGTCAAAATGGATAATCTCGTGAGGTTTTAAAATGTTCGTTTGGACATTCTTGATATAAACATGATGATATTTGCCATCCACACGCACCTTAAAAACTTGTGTCTTTCCATAGGTTTTAATTGCTTCTTTAATTTCCTGATCTTCAGTTTGGACAGATGTCGATTCGATGGATTTTCCATACATGACCCCAGGAACGAGTCTTTGTCTCCTGACATCCTTTAGTCTCTCTGTTCTTAAATCTAATTTCATAATCTACCTCCTTGAGTTTACTTCTAGTATACCAAATTATAGCTATATTATCAAATATTTGACATATCTATAGCCTTATGAGGCTATAAATAAAAAGAGATGAAATTAATCATCTCTTAAAAAGTTAGGTATTTAAATTATTGTAGGGTATAAGGTATGCTTTAAATAATTAGAGGGTA
>CAZZMZ010000007.1:0-112010 GCA_964655445.1 uncultured Mariniplasma sp.
ACCCAAGAAGCCCCCACTTCAAATGATATGCATTAAGTGGTGGGAGTAGTTCACTGGCGGCATTTCTTATGATATATATGAAAAAACAATTGATATCAATCGTTTAGCCGTCATCGATTCATACCGAAAAAAAGGCATTGGTACATCTTTGATGCAAATGGTTGAAAAAGAAGCTCAAAAGCTTGGGATTGAGTGGCTCCAGTTAGGAACAACATCTTTTTAGGCAAGAGCATTTTATGAAAGATTAGGATTTCATGTGATTCATACGATGCATGATTATCCTAAAGGCTTTGACATCTATACATTGATAAAGAAAGTCAAATAAATTGAAATCTTCGATATTTTCATGTAAAACAATAGTATAAATAGCGAGGTATACGGCATGAAAAACAACTTAAGTCATCAAAAACTTAATGAGTACTTTGAAATGCTTGATGAGACTTCATATCTGATACTAAAGAGAATTAGAGATCTTATCAAAGAAACATTTCCTAATGCGAATGAGACCTTATCGTATGGTGTTCCCGCATTCAAAGATGATAAAGTGTTTTTTTACTATGCAGCATTTAAAAAACATATTGGTATTTATCCACCCATACAAGATTCTGACTTAAAAGAACAATTAAAAAGACATATGAATGATAAAGGGAATCTGTATTTTTATAAAAATGAAGAAATACCTTATGAAATGATACGAAAAATTGCTATACATTTATATGATATTTATCACACTTAGGAGGTTCAAATGGACAAAGAAAAGTTATTAGAGACACTTAAATCGCGTTTTCTAAAGCATATGCATCGTCATCCAAATTACACGTTTGATGATGCGATATCAAAAGTAGATGATGAAAAACTCATAATCATCGAAAAAATGGAAGCACTAGAAGGCGAGCCTGATTTCGTTGAGATAGACGAAGGATTATATGTCATTGACATGTATAAAGAAACACCTAAAGCACGTGCTAATCTCTGTTATGATCAAGAAGCTAGATTGAAAAGGAAAAAATTTCCACCAGTATCTTCAGCGTTAGAAAAAGTGAGTGAGCTTAAGACTTCACTTTTGAGTCCAGCACTTTATCACGCCATTCAAAAGATAGAACCCCTCGATCTAAAAACATCAGCATGGCTTCTTACACCACATAGTATTCGAGAAAAAGGTGGAGCACTTTTTGGTGATTCGAGATATGACCATGTCTTTATCTATCATAATGGCGCAGATTCTTACTACTCAGTTAGAGGTTTTAGAAGCTATATAAAGGTGGCATAACAATGACACTAGAAGACATCATAGATATGGAAATTAAGTATATATCGCTTTTTTCTAGAAAAAAGAAGAGAGCATCAGGCATTATTTTATACGATGATAAGCAAAAAGATAAATATGCACATAATTTAATGTTTTTAAATCAACAAGTTATTGAGATTTCAGAGCTTAAGCAATATGAAAAAACACAAAGTAAACAAGGCTTTGTAAAGTTTAGATTAGAACACCAAGATCGATTAGATTTTCAATTTTTAAGTTCTTATCAGATGAGTACCTTTGGCTATTTTTCAAGCCATATCAATCATCTTCATTTAAATGCAAACAAAGATGCTGATATAAAAATCATAGATCCATCAGCAGACGATCTATTTTTTGAATTTATGTATGAAGAAGATTTACCTTTTGGTGTTTCTTATGCAGAAGGTAATGTTCAAAGACAAAAAGAAATCTTAAAAGCACATCAAAAAGATTATTTCTATTTGGGATTAAAATATCAGGACACGTATATTGGACATCTTAATGTTCATATACAAAATGATAGAGCAAAGATTGATGAGTTTTACGTTAAAGAAGATTATCAGAAGCAAGGCTATGGTACAGCATTAATGTCTTTTATGATTGAAACATTAAAGAGAAAAAAGATTGAAGAGGTATACCTAGTAACAGATTTAGCTGATACAGCCAAAGAACTTTATGTGAAATATGGGTTTAAGCTTACTGGAACATTTAAGGAATACCAAAAACATTTCGATAACGCTAAATAAGTTGAAAAAAAGCACGTTTTTCCGTAGAATAGTAAGTGAGTATAGGAGGATGAGATTTTGAAAGCGGACAATGTAAAATTAGTCTTCGATAAAGACTTTGTAGGTGAAATGACATCACCAACTGGAACGATTAAATTAGGCAGTCAAGAAAATGGTATGAAACCATATCATTTATTGTTTGGAGCAGTAGCATCATGTTTTTATGCAACATTCATAAGCGTTGCTAATAAAATGAGATTAAGCTTTTCAGATGTTGAAATTGAAGTATCAGGTAATAAAAGAGATGCTGTGCCAGCAACACTTGATTATGTCAAAATTGACATGGTTGTCTATAATGGTTCAGATGAAACAAAGCTTCATAAGGCAGCTGAATTAGGCGCACAGTACTGTTCAATACATGAAACCATTTCTAAAGTGGCTGAGATTGAATTAGTCGTCACATTTAAACAAAAATAAAGAAAATCCTTATGTGTATGACACATAAGGACTTTTTTATAAGAGATACTTTGTTAGTTGATCCTTTAGATCTTCTGACATAGGTTTTGATTTTTTTGTATCCAAGTCTACCTCAACTATGACAGAAGTTGCAGTTGAGACAAGTAAATCATTTTGAAATATTGCTTGGTATAATGTAAATGAGCTTCGACCTATCTTTTCGATGGATGTACCAATATGAACGATGCCAGGCCATTTGATTTCATTTAAGAAATTGATATTTAAGTTAGCTATCACAAAGGTGTTTTTTTCCATATCAATATTTAAAGTCACATAGAGCAACTCTGTACGAGCTGTTTCTAGGAATGTTGCAAATAAAGAATTATTAATATGACCTTGTCGATCTGTATCTCTATATCTAAGCTTCTCATGTGTGATATGCTTAAATTGATTAAGTTTTATAGGGTTCATGTTCTTGTCCATATGATTCTCCTTATGTACATATTATATACGAAATGAGTGATATTTTGAAACAAACTACTTTGTGCTATCTTATAAAAAACGATGACATACTTATGATGCATCGAAATAAGAAAACAAATGATCCTAACCATGGAAAATGGATTGGTATTGGGGGGCATATAGAAAAAGATGAGCATCTCTATCAAGCGATGAAAAGAGAAGTCCTAGAAGAAACAGGACTAGATGTAAAAACATATCATTCTCACGGTGTTATTTTTTTCGAGTCAAATCAATATGAGCATGAAGTCATGCACTTATTTAGTTCAAGTGACTTTTCTGGAAATGTCATCGAAAACAACGAAGGTACACTATCATGGGTACATATGAAGGATTTATTGACACTTAATTTATGGGAAGGAGACTTTTTGTTTCTTAAGTTGATGCTAGATGGTTCGCCTTTTTTTCACTTGAGACTTGTTTATGATAAAGATACATTAGTTCATCATGATGTAACATTCATGGATCAATAATATAAAACAAGGCACCGAGGGCAGCGGTGCCTTGTTTTCATTATTTAGCAGATTCTAGTGCGCTGATCAATCGCTTCGAATCGGTCACATTTCCAAATACGCCACCTTGCATTTTAATGGATTTAATAGCTGCAAGATGATTATCATGATCGGTTGCTCCAGTGCCATCCTTCATAAGAATGCACCAGTAACCATAGTCATTGGCTTCACGCATAATCGTATGCACACATACATCTGTTGTGATACCTGCAATGATTAAATGCGTTACACCTAAATTTTTAAGCACCATATGTAAAGTACTCGAACCAAATGCACCTTTGCCTGCTTTGTCTACGACAAGCTCACCTGGTATAGGGTAAACACGTTCATGTATATCCCAGTTTTTCTCACCACGGACAAGCAATCGACCTAATCCCTGATCAGGGGTATCACCGATACCCACACCTTTACCAATAATCTTACTTCTTAATATCTTATTAAAAGGTGCGTCTGATAAGTCTGGTTCGTGTCCTTCACGTGTGTGAATGACTTTCATATCAGTTTTTCTAATAGCCTTTAGGGCTGTTTCGATAGGTCCTAATGCAGAAGCAGTTTGAGATAAGTCATATCCCATCACATCTACATAACCTTTTTTACCACAAAAATCAATTTGCATATCAACTGATATGAATGCTGTTCTTTGTGTGTCTAGTTCAATATATGCCTTGTCACCAAACGTTGGACAATCTTCAACTTCTAAAGTGACCAATTTTCCAAGTGGTTTTCCATAAAGCCATGTTGGATAATGGAATGTTTTTGTCTTTTGAAACGCTTGATAAGCTTCATCAACTCTTTTTAAGATGCGATCTCGATGTCCTTCATAAAATGGTTCGTAACGTCTTAAGTTAGACATGTTTAATCCTCCTTTTTTTGTTTGAAGATGAGTTGCTCTAATATAATAACAATGATGATTACTGTGATCACTGGATTTTTGAAAAGTGTACCAAGTAATCGTGGTATGTCTTGATAAAATGCATCTGGTAAGGTATTAAGACCAAAGGCTAAAAAGATACTGAATCCAACAATGAATATTTCTCGTGTAGAAAAGTCTTTATGTTGGTGCCATACATTGGCACCAATACCAATGAGAGTACAAGCTACACCTAATAAAATTGCACCAGCAATTTCTAATGGCATGGCTGCCATCATACCACCAATTGGACCGAAGAAGCTCATAACAATGAAGGTGGTTGCTGCTATCATCATCAAGAATCTTGAAGCCACTTTAGTAAGTAGAACAAATCCAAGATTTTCTCCATATGCGACGTGGCTTGGAACACCGAAGATCGATGCGATGATACCATCTACTAGACCAAAGACCGTAAAATATCTTTTTTCATCTTGCTTTGTTAAGGTGTGATCAATGATATGTGTATATCCTTGAACATTACCATAGAGATTCACTGCAGAAAATAAATTAACGATTGTCATAGTCACAATGAGATCAATCGGCGGAATTGATAAACCATAGGGAAATAAGTCAGGAAATTTGAAGATTGGCATCGTACGAACGAGTGTCCAATCAAATTGGTTTGTAGCAATAAAAATGATATATCCTAACACGAGTGTAATGAGTACAGGGATCGTTGCTAAAACACCTTTACCTTTGATAGATAAATAACCACAAAGTAATGCTAATAAGATACCTACGATAAACATCCAACTCAAGTTGTTTTGAGCAATAAGATTAAGTCCAACAGATGATGTTGATAGACCAACCATCATGATCATGGAACCAGATACTAAAGGTGTCCAAACTTTACCGATGTGACTTATGATTCTAAAAAAACCTAAAATCATAACGACAAATCCAGCAATGATATATGCATTAAATGCATGAAGTGCATATGTTTCACCACCGACTTGATATGCAGCAACAAGCGCTAAAGAAGGAATAATGTTTGGTCCAGATATCATGGATAGTTTATGACCATAGAGCACACCAATGAATGTGGACAAACCGATCATAAAGATGACTCTCATCATATATAAACCAAGAGCTTCACCTGTAAAACCTAATCCAAGCCCTACAATCGTGTATCCCCAAACTACTGGGTAAAACATGACCATAACCCATTGTAAGACATAAAGTAAAGTTTCTTTTAAGTCTTTAGGCTTTTCATTTAAGTGATACTTCAATTTTTGTGTGGACATACTTAGACCACCTCACCTATCTTTTAGGACACTTCTATTTTATCATCTATGATGATAGGATGCTTTATCAAAAAACAACAAAATGAAATGATTGATATTGTTGAAAACCCACTATATAAACACATAAAAAAAAGAACCATCCAAAGATGGTTCTTAAACTATTTTTTAGAAGAATCCGACGATTAAGCCAACAAGTGCAATCACTGAGAATGCAACAAGGACGAATTTTGTATTGTTTTTAACAATATCGAAAATTGAAACCTTGAAACCTTCTGATAATGCAGCGACGTTGATTTGCACTGGGCTAATTTGAGTACCTAAACCAACAGAAATCGCGATTAATCCGAACCCTAATGGTGATAATCCAGGGATCAGAGCTAAGGTTGGTAAAATGAGGGTTAAGACACCAGCAGCGAATGCGCCAGATGGGATTGCAATTAAGAATGCAAACACACAGGCAACAAAGATGACCAACCATGATGGAGCATTACCAACTAGTGCAGCTAACTCACTAAATGTACCAAGGAAACCGACCATGTTGATGAAACCTAAGAATAGACCGACACCAAAGAGTGTTGTTAAGATGTATCTTGAGCCATCAATTAAATTCTCACTCACCTTATCTGGTGATACTTTACAGAAGATCACACAAAGGATTGCAGCGATTAATACGTTGATGAATGGTAAGAAGAATGGAACTGGGAATAATTGATTGATTTTTCCACCTAAAATAACAAGTAGTAAGAATGTAATCGTAGGGATAACCATGGTCCATAATTGTTTTGTAGGCATATCCTTATATTCACTTTCAGCTTGAGCACCACTAGTTAAAGCAGAACCTCTCTTATGTACACCCCAGAATGCTAATGCCGCTGCTAAGATGTAGACAACGATTGTGAAAGGAATCATCATGTTAGCAAAATCGCCAACTTCCATACCTGCAGCTGTAGCTGTGAATGCTGTTTCTGTTGATGCTGGCGAAGTCGTGAAACCAACAGCAGTCGCAATAGCCATTGCAGCAACAACTTCTGGAACGAATCCAACAGCTGCAGCCATAAGTGGTGCAATAACCATGGTATTACCAGCACCCATACCTGCCATGTATGTTGCTAAGCCTTGAACAATAACGATCGCAGCAGCTAAATAAGCTAATTTGCCCTTTAGTACGCGATTTAATGCTTCAATAAATGCTTTGATACTGCCTGATCTAGCAATCATAACAGCACCTGCAGCGTAGATTACTGGTGCAAGATATTTAGATAACATATCTGTAACACCAACATTAATAACGAGTCTATTAATGTCTGCTGGCTTAATGCCAGCTTCTAGAGTGCCCGTAGCAACTAAAATCCAAGAGACGATAATTGCAACAACGCCACCCACAAGACCAGCGACTAACATATGTTTCTTTCTAATAAGTAAGAACAAGATAACCGCGAGTGGTAAAATCATTAATAATAATTCCATATTTTTCCCTCTTTCTCTTTCTCTATCTATTTATTTTCTCTTTACTATACTTCTATAATAACAGCAATAGGTCCGCCACCGTCTGGTCCCTGATGTTCGCCACCACCAGAGATATATACCATTGGGTCTTGTACAACTGCTGCAATCACCGCGTTGACGACAGCACGTGCGTGACGTGTGTGGTTAATATCGGAGTCTGTGAGCATCGTATTTCTACGACCGCGCACTTCACCGGTTGTTGATGCTTCAGCTTTTGCTAAAACATTGACAATCTTTTTCGATTGTTCAGGTGTTGGTAGTTTATCAACTTTCATACCAGCACTTTCAATCGCTTCAATCACTGCGTTTAAATCAATCGCATCTTTCATGACACTATGACCAATTCTTAAATCGGATGCTGAGTTTAAAGAATTACCCATAACAATAATTTCACAATTCATAAGTTCAATACCTGCAGAGGTAGATGCAACTTTTGAGAATAATGACCAATCTTTGCAGATAACCTCATTTGAGATGTCTGATGATTTGACTTCGTTTAAAGCGACAGCAACACCTAAAGCAGAAGCACCTCTTGAAAATCCCATAGACTTATAAGTGTCTGTAGTGACAACAGTTTTCCCGCGTTTTGCAGCATCTTGAATACGTTCAGATGTGAGAAGTGGACATTTGATTTGGACAAAATGTACATCCTCATGAGACTCGATACCAGCTTTCGCCATTAAATCTTTGACAACCTTTGCAACTTCAAAGACCATTACTTCTGTACCGATTTCTTCTGGTAAGAAATCTCTTGTAAATCCAGAAGACGCAGCTAATCTTTTATCGCTAAAGCCTTTTGACTGAACTTCCTTTTTAGTAAATATGGTTGCGTGAGGACTCATCACGCCTTCAGTACCTCCTGACATGACAAATGCTACTCTTTCTGAAACTTCTTTTTCAGGGAGGTTTAATGCTTTTGACATGTAATTCCTAAATACTGTTGTAGTGAGTGCACGTGTAAAGTCATTGACACATCCATTGCCTTCTGTTTTCCCTAAAACTGCGATCACTTCATTTAGTTGAAAGTGCTTTTTTTCAACCAATGAAACAAATGATCTTAAATCATCAGGTGCAGACATAGGCACTTTAAAAACGCCAATTTTTTGCATATTTTTCACCTTTACCTTTCTATTCATCATAAGTATAACAAAGCGCTTTCAAAATGTATATGTTTAATTACTACAAAAGATGACATAGTCATATAGTAATTTTTCACAATTGGCTATTGTTTTTAAAAAAATTCCTTGTTATAATCATCTCATTAAGAGGTGATGCTATGATTACGCTTTCAGAATTGTTAAAAATTAATATTTTAGAATCATTTGAAGTTGTCGCTGGTAAAGATCATTTAGAACGAACAGTATCAAGTGTATCTGTCTTGGAGACACCTGATTTTGAGAAATATGTCATTGAACATTCACTTATCCTGACAACATTATATCCGATTAAAGATGATCAAGAATTATTCAAAAGACTTTTATATATTTTAAAAGAGAAGAACAGTTCAGGGATCATCATTAAAATCCATCGCTATATCGAAGATATACCAAAGGATGTTATAGTACTTGCTAATGAACTTGATATCCCGATGATTTCGATTGAATATGATGCAAATTTATCGACAATATTTAATGCGATTATTAGTGAAATTCAAGGTAGTGAATACTCTAAAAGTAATCTTACCTCCTTTTATTCAGAGGTCTTAAAGACAATCAGTGATAAGCCATCAGCAAAAGAGCTATGTCGTAGTGTTGAAACAATCGACGATTTAGATATTTTGATTTTCAATCCAACATCTGAAGATCTATATTATTCAAGTCAGACCATTAAAAACTATTTTGATCAATACTCAAATTCTCAATCGACACTTGTTAAAGATGGACAATCACTACTTTACTTAACAAATGTTGAGTATCAAGATGAAGTGATTTATCGTTTAGCACTTTTGACCAATAAAGAAAAAAGATACATGCTTTATAACTATGCGGAAATTTATAAAATGATGCTGATTTTTATTTTTCAAAGAAAACGTGAAAATTTCATGCGTCAAAATCAGTTTCTTCTTAGCTTTGTAAGTAATATCACATCGAATTTTAATACAAATGAAGAACTGATGGAAGTATCCAAATTTTATGACTGGGATGTTAAATTTCCACTTTTCTTGATGCTTTTTTCAATTAAGGGGTCACATAATGCTACAGCAACAGTCTATGCTATTTTACGTGCAATTGTTTATAAATTAAGAATCGATCGCAAAAGCGTTAGATATGTTTTTATGGATGATTTCGTGCTCTTTATCATCAATATCTCTTTTGATTTAAATTATGCATCTACGATTCAAGATATTTATGATTTAGTGATTGAAGAATATCCAAAAATTGACTTAAAGGTTGCATATTCTAATCCAATTGATTATGCACATGATATTCCTAAAGTGTTTGCGATACTATCTAAAACCATGAATAACGCAAATAGACGCATGATCGACTTAAAAATTTACAATGAAAATCATGTAAGACTTATAACATTGTTAAAATCACTCAATTATGAAGCCTTAAAGGAGTTTTCTCAACCGATAATCGGTAGACTTTTAGAGCATGAGAAGAAAACAAATCTGCCATTAATTAATACCATCTACAAGTACATTCAATGCAGATTTTCAGTGACGAAAACAGCTGAAGCACTCTTTATCCACCCTAATTCACTTAAATATAGACTTGGTGTCGCTGAGAAGCTAGGGTATCAGTTTGATAATGATCGTGCACACTTTTTCGATCTTTATCTAGCACTTTATGTCTATGTGAATTTGATGGAAGTAAATGAATGAATGCCTTCGGGCATTTTTTTTGATATAATGAACATAAGAAATCAAAACGAGGCAAGATTATGACTTTAAAAGAGCAAATCAAAAAGCTAGAAACTGGGGAGTTAACGAGTGTTGATTTACTGTTTCAAGCACTTAAAAAACATGAAGCGTGTTTATCCAAAAATGCGATTGCTACGATTAGTCCTTTAGCCTATAAAATGGCTTTAGAAAGAGATGAAGAGCGTAGAAAAGGTATTGTAAGAAGTCCTTTACATGGTATACCTATCGTTATCAAAGATAATATTTTGTATAAGGATTTTACACCTACCACTGCAAATGCTTTTGCATTTCATGATTTGGTACCACCATTTAATGCATCGATTGTTGATCGTTTAATCGAAAAAGGTGTCGTCATTTTAGGTAAAGCTAATCTATCAGAGT
The DNA here is from genome assembly GCA_964655445.1 of uncultured Mariniplasma sp. Taxonomy (GTDB): domain Bacteria; phylum Bacillota_I; class Bacilli_A; order Acholeplasmatales; family Acholeplasmataceae; genus Peloplasma. The sequence goes on from CAZZMZ010000007.1 coordinate 10,405, forward strand.
TTGCTTATTTCATGAGTTATGACAATATGCCTTCAGGATATGGCTCTATGTATGGACAAGTCAAACATCCTTTTGATGAATCTATTGATCCACTTGGCTCATCAACAGGTAGTGCAGTTGCTGTTAAATTAGGCATTGTGCCTTTATCTGTTGGGTCTGAAACCAATGGATCTTTAATGGCACCAGCTTATCGCACGCAAATTGTTTCAATTAAACCATCCTTTGGTTATGTCTCTAAACATGGCATTATTCCTATTTCACCAACCCAAGATACTGCAGGACCTATGGCATTATCTGTTTATGATGCTGCACTTTTATTAGATATACTTGCTTTTGAGGATGAAAAGGATCAAACAACACAAGCATTAAAAAGACCTAAATCTTTTTTAGAGTATATTGATGACCCCGTTAAAGAAGGTAAAGTAGGTTTTATCTTTATTAAAGAACACACCTATACAAAAGAAGATTTAATTGTAATAGATGAAACTAAAAGTGTTTTAAGTCGTATGGGCTTAGAAACGATTGATATAGAGATTGAGTATCCAAAAACAAAAAATGATTCAACCATGCTATATGAGTTTAAAGCTTCTATGAATGCATTTATTACTTCTTTAAATGGTGCAACAAAAAGGTCATCTCTTAAGGACATAATAGAATTTAATGAAGCAAATAAGGAACGCTGTCTAAGATATGGCCAAAGTATTTTAACTGCAGCAGAAAGTACCTCTGGAGATTTAAACGATCCTGTCTATTTAGCGTATAGAAAAACACTCTTAGAAGAATTTTCTTTATTTGAAACGCTCATTGAAACAAAAGGACTCATAGCGTTGACTGCACCATTATGGATGGGGTTTGCACCTATATATGGAAATCCATCGATTAATATACCTGCAGGTATCATTGAAGGTGTCATTAAATCTATGGTGTTTGTAGGTAAGAAATTTGAAGATAGCAAGCTGATTCAATTATGTCATCAGTTTGAAATGCATAAGCATTTATGAGAAAGAAACTTATTTTGTTTGCTGGACATTTAGCAAGCGGAAAAACAACTATTTCTAAACGTATAGCAGATGATTTAAATCTGACATGTTTAAATAAAGATGACATTAAGGAAATACTTGCTAAGCGTATTGGTTTTAAGAACCGTGAAGAAAATTTGAAATTATCATATGCAACCTTTGATATGATGTGTTATATGTTAAAGCGAGCGTTCAAACATGATGAAATTATGATTTTAGAAAGTAATTTCAAGCCTTATGAACTTTCTAAAATACATGAAATTGTTGATGCTTTGATGATTGAAACCTATACATTGTTTCTTACTGCAGAAGGTAACATTTTATACGATAGATATGTAATAAGAGATCAAACAAGAGATGAAGCTCACCGCTCAACAGGGCTCTTATCATATGACATATTTCTAAAAGTCATGGATGAATATCTCTTTGATCAAAAGTTTCATGATGTAAAGATTGATACATCATACTTTGACGATCAAGCTTATCGCAACTTAAAAGAACTCATAGAAACATTTATAAAAAAGGATGAACAAGATGTATAAAGAAGCATTCAAAAAATATCAACCTAAAAATGAACAAGAAGAAAGAGATTTGAAATTAATCAATGATTTCATTGAAAAAAATGATGATGCATTAGAACGCTCTAATTTGTGTGCTCATGTGACATCATCTGCTTTCGTTTTAAATCCAAGCTTAACAAAGGTTTTATTCGCTTATCATCATATTTATGATTCATGGGCATGGGTTGGTGGCCATAATGATGGGGATCCTGATTTATTAAATGTAGCAATCAAGGAAGCTATAGAAGAAACAGGCAATCAAACGATCAGACCATTTTCTAAAGATATTTTTACAGTTGACGTCATTTATGTAAAAAATCATATCAAACAAGGCATTTATATACCAGATCATCTTCACCTGAATGCAACCTATTTACTCATTGCTGATGAAGATGCCAAAATCGAGCATAATCCAAAAGAACATAAAGGGGTGAAATGGTTTGATTTAGACGATGTGTTTAATCACATTTCTGAAGAACGCATGATACCTGTATATAAAAAAGCATTTTATCATATCAATTTAATAAAAAACGCGCTATAATGAAAGCATGAAGAAATGTATGCGCTTTCATAAGTTCATAAAGTGATGTATGGATATCTAGATATCTATACTTTTTCTTTGGATTAAGCACATGAAATCATGATAAAAAATAGATAGGGAGCATGTTATGTTATCATTTAAAGACTTAAACAAGTGGATTGATGAAATGGTAGACTTATGTCAACCAGATGAAGTTTACTTTTGTGATGGCACTGAAGAAGAATATCAAAAACTGATGAAGGAAATGGTTGATAGCGGAAAAGCTATTGAACTAAACCAAGAAAAGAGGCCAAACTCTTATGCTTTTTTTAGTGATCCTTCCGATGTAGCACGTGTTGAAAATAGAACATTTATCGCATCCTTAAAGGAAAGTGATGCAGGACCTACAAATAATTGGGTAGATCCTAGTCTTTTGAAAAAAACGATGAAAACATTATTTAAAGGCTCAATGAAGGGTCGAAAGATGTATGTGATGCCATTTATGATGGGACCCTTTGATGCACCTTTATCAAAGATTGGTGTGCAACTTACTGACAGCGCTTATGTTGTATTAAATATGCGTATAATGACACGTATGGGACGCGATGTATTAAAGAAGCTTGAAACAGTTGATCAATTTATTCCATGTCTACATTCTATAGGTTATCCGTTAAAAAAGGGTATGGCAGATCCCATGTGGCCATCTGCACCTATAGAACAGAAATATATTTCTCATTTTCCTGAAGAAAAGCTAATCTGGTCATATGGTTCTGGATATGGTGGAAATGCACTTTTAGGCAAAAAATGTTTAGCATTAAGAATTGCAAGTGTGATTGCTAAAGAAGAAGGCTGGATGGCTGAACACATGCTTATTTTAAAAATAACTAATCCTGAAGGATTATCTAAATACTTTTTAGCAGCGTTCCCAAGTGCTTGTGGTAAAACGAATTTAGCGATGCTTGTACCTACTTTACCTAAGTGGAAAGTTGAAACCATTGGTGATGATATTGCATGGATATGGATGAAAGAAGATGGTAGACTATATGCGATTAATCCTGAAAGAGGATTCTTTGGTGTTGCAAAGGGAACATCCTATCAGTCTAATCCAAATGCCATGATGTCTATAAGAAAAAACACAATTTTTACAAATGTTGCGATCACTGATGATAACGATGTCTGGTGGGAAGGTATTGATGGACCAACGCCTAACCATTTAAAAGATTGGAAGCTAGAAGATTGGACACCTCAAAAAGGTACACCTGCTGCACATCCTAATTGCAGGTTTACAGTGGCTGCTAAGCAATGTCCTGTCATAGCAAAAGAATGGGAGAACCCAGAGGGCGTACTCATTTCAGCCATTTTAGTAGGTGGTCGAAGACCAACAACACTTCCTCTTGTGCATGAAGCTTTATCATGGTCTCATGGTGTGTTTCTTGGCTCTATTATGGGGTCAGAAGTTACTGCAGCAACCATTTCAAATGACATTGGAAAGGTGCGAAGAGATCCTTTTGCAATGCTTCCTTTTATTGGTTATCACGTAGGTGACTATTTAAGACACTGGTTAGACATGGGTAAAAAGTCAAATGAAGCATTATTACCAAAGATTTTTTATGTGAACTGGTTTAGAAAAGATGAACATGGTGATTTTTTATGGCCAGGGTTTGGACATAATTCACGTGTACTAAAGTGGATTTTTGAACGCACAGATGGACAAGGTCAAGGTGATTTAACGCCTATTGGCTATGTGCCTAAAAAAGATGCACTTGATGTGAGAGGCTTACCTATGAAAGCAGATGCACTTGATCAAATCTTAGATGTAAATATTGATGAATGGTTATTAGAAACAAAATCAATTCGAATGTATTATGAATCCATTGGTGAAAAAATGCCTGAAAGACTCTATCAAGAGTTAGATAAATTAGAAACAAGATTGCAATTTGAAAAAGAAAAAACACAAACAGAAGCATCATAAACAAACTACCATTTTTGGTAGTTTTTTTCTTCTATCGATGTATAATATAGATATCAAAGGGGTGAATGTATGAAACATTTTTATTTAAAGCAAAAAGTTTTTTCTTTTAGAGATCGTTATAAAATTTATGATGAGGAGCAAAATCTTTTATATCATGTGAAAGGACATTATTTTTCAATCACACATAAAATGGATTTTATCGATGAAAGTAATGATGCGCTCTTATATCAATTTAGACGTAAATTATTATCGTTTTTGCCCACTTATTTTATGTATGATGAACTAGGAGATACGATTGCCACTGTACATAGAAATTGGTCATTTTTTACAAAAAAAGTATCTGTTACAACCAAAGATAAAACATATCAAATTGAAGGGGCTTTTTATGCACATGCTTTTGATATTTTAGATCAAGGCACTGTGGTAGCAAGCATAAAAAAACGTTGGATTTCATGGGGAGATACGTATGAAATTACGATTGTTGATGAATCAGATGAAGCTTTTTATTTGGCATTAGTCATTTTAATCGATAGTATTTTCCATGATAACAGATCAAGATCATCACATCACTAGTATGAAAGGCTCCTATTTAAGCCCACTCGGCTATGTCAATTTTGAGGTGAACGAATGCGGTTTAATCCATATGTTTTTTGATGATGCTCCCTATCAAAATGATGAAGATTCACTTGTTTTTAAGGTAAATCAATCATTAGATGCATATTTTAAACATCAAAAAGAGACATTTGAACTACCCATCCAATTTGAAAAGGGGACATCTTTTCAAAAGGAAGTATGGGCAGCGCTATTGAAAATACCATTTGGACATACAAAATCTTACCAAGATATTGCACATATGATTGGTAAACCAAAAGCCATCCGTGCAGTAGGTCAAGCTTGTAAGAGAAATCCAATCGGTATTGTTGTCCCATGTCACAGAGTGATAGGAAAACAGGGAGCTTTAACAGGGTACTCAGGTAAAGATTATATTGAATTAAAAAGACAATTATTGTTACATGAAAGGGTAGATGTACGTGACAAGAGAAGAACTAAAAAAGATTAGAAGAGATTTACATCAAATACCAGAACTCGCATTTGACTTATTTTTAACAAGAGATTATGTTAAAAACCTATTAGTCAATATGGGCTATGAAACCATTGATACAGCAAAAACAGGGTTAGTTGCAGTTAAAAAAGGTCAATCAGATGAAGCGATTGCTTTTCGTTCTGATATGGATGCTTTACCAGTTACTGAATTAACAGGTGTTGATTTTTTATCCAAACATCAAGGGAAAATGCATGCTTGCGGTCATGATGGACATATGACGATGCTACTAGGTTTTGCTGATTATTTAAAAGATAAGAAGGAATTGAAAAAAACAATTGTTTTGATTTTCCAACCGGCTGAAGAAGGTCCAGGTGGTGCGAAAATCATTATTGAAGACGGTATTTTTGAACGTTTCAATATCAAGAAAATATTTGGTATACACTTATATCCAGGTTTAGAAGAAGGACTTTATGGTCTAACAGATGGCCCTATGATGGCTCAAAATGGCGAGTTCAATATTTCTGTAAAAGGTGTTTCTGCTCATGGTGCACAGCCCCATAAAGGTAAAGATAGTGTCTTGGCTGCAGCTTCACTTGTTCAAGCTTATCAACAAATCATATCAAGAAGATTAGATCCACTAGATCCAGCCGTGATTACGATAGGTACGATAGAAGGTGGGGAAGCTAGAAATATCATTGCACAAGAAGTCAAAATGACAGGTACGATTCGAGCATTTAGTGATCATATCTATCAAACAATCAAAAAAGAGATGCAAAAGATTGTCGAAGGCATAAAAATCATGTATGATGTAAAAATTGATCATGAAATTATTGATTACTATCCAACAGTAGAAAATGATCAGCATCTCTTTGAAACACTCAAAACATCACTCAAAAAAGAGCAGTATGACATCTTAAAACCCATGATGTTTGCTGAAGATTTTGCTTTCTATCAAAAGGTTGTACCTGGTATGTTTGTCATGTTGGGTACGAAAAATGATCAAAAAGGTTATATACATCCTTTACATAGTTGTTATTTCAATTTTGATGAAATTGTGCTTGAAAAAGGTGTTGAACTTTATATCAAGTTAGCAACTTTACATGGAGCAATCAAATAAGCAAAAAGACGCGATAATTATGCGTCTTTTTTTACTGAAATATATTGTGTGAGTATCTGATAGAGTGCTTTCGCATCAATTGGTTTCATTAAATATCCACTGATATCACGCCATTTTTCTTTCTCATAAAATTCATAAGGATGACCTGTCATGGCAACAATCGGTGTTTTAATATGTAGCTTTCTAAGTGCTTTTGCTGTATCAAAGCCGTTTAAAATGGGCATTTCTATATCGAGTAATATCAGATCAAAATGTTCTTTCTTGGCATAATTAATGACATCTTCACCGTGATTTACAAGTGTTGGTTCTAATTTTAGGTCAGTGAGCATTCTTTGCATGAGTTTTTGTGAGATAAAATGATCTTCTGCAACGAGTATTTTTGCATTTTCTATAAATTTCACAACAAGAGGATCTTCGGTTAATCCTTCTTTGTGTGAGTCAATTTTTAATGGTAACTCTAGAATAAACTCAGTACCTTCATATAATACACTCTCCACATGAATATCTCCATGCATAAGCTTAGCAAGTTGTTTACTAATGTGAAGTCCTAGACCAGTCCCAGTTTTTTGTTTAAAAGTACCTTGGTCAAATTGCTCATAAGCATCAAAGACTTTACTCACTTGTTTTGGTGTCATACCATGACCTGTATCTTTAACTTTAAAACCCAAACGAATATTTAAATCTTCTTGTTTGATTGGAAAAATGACAAGGCTAATACCACCGGATGATGTAAACTTAATCGCGTTTGATATTAAATTGATAAGGATTTGCTTAATTCGATTAGAGTCACCAATCAAGTGTGAAGGACAATCGATCAGTTCAATATCAAAATAAAGTTTTTTATGTTTTAAGGATTCAGTGAATAAAGCCTTCACCTCAGCAAGCAAAATATCCAAATCAAAAGGTTCATGTAAAATTGTCATTTTGTTTGCTTCTAGTTTAGAATAGTCAAGATAATCATTAACGATATAAAGAAGATGTTTTGATGCATTTTGAATGCGTTCAACAAATTCTTTTTGTTCAGGATCTGTGACTTTTTCATTCAAAAGTTCTGCAAATCCTAAAATAGAATGCATAGGTGTTCTAATTTCGTGGGCTAAGTCAGATAAGAGCTGAGCTTTCATCAGCAATTCGGATTGAATTTTCTTGATGTCTTTTTCGTCTTTCATACTTAGTTCCTTCCATGCATTTTATGTTTATACATAGTATATCACTTTTTTGTTGTAAAAAAACATGTGTTTCAAATCTACATAAGGAGAATATATAAAATGTAAAAAAGTGAAACATATGCATAGACATTTTCATGAAACTATGTTATGCTTGTCCTGTAACTAAATCACTACGTAAAAAGAGGCTGCGTCTGTTCAATAGTACCAAAGGGGAAAGGGAAAGACGCCGAAGTATGTGAAACCATGCTGGGCATATGTTGAATAAACATATGACTGTTCCCTTGGGTTGCCCAACTCATGAGGATTGCGCTTTGACGTGGAAGGGCGAAAGCATGTTCTTTGAACCACTGGCTTTTGCTGTGGTTTTTATTTTTTATCAAAGAGGAGTGTTTTTCTATGAATCAACATGCATTTGAAATTGCAGGGGTAAGCGTTGAATCCCTAAGGGAAAAGTATCAAACACCATTATATGTCATGGATCAATCAAATATAGAAGCAAAGTGTGCTTTATTTAAACAAGCTTTTAAGCATCAAACATTAAATACAGAGATTATTTATGCATCGAAAGCATTTTTAACAGTAGCTATGGCAAGACTTATTGATGAGCAGGGCTTATCTTTAGATGTTGTTTCTGGTGGTGAATTATATACAGCCATGAAGGCTAAGTTTCCTGCAAGCAAAATCTATTTCCATGGTAACAATAAATCAGATGATGAAATCATACAAGCTTTACACTATAAGGTTGGACATCTTGTATTAGATAATCCAGATGAGTTTAAAAGATTGTCAAGACTTATTAAGCCTAATGAATCAATAAATGTCCTTATCCGTATCAATCCAGGCATTGAGGCACATACCCATGAATATATTAAAACTACAAATCATAATTCTAAATTTGGTATGTCCATTTTTAGTCCTGAGGTGATTGAGTTAATCCATCAAATGAAGGGACATCCAAATATTCATTTTAATGGCTTTCATAGTCATATTGGATCTCAGATTTTTGAATCGAAAGCATTTATGGAGTCTGCTAAAGTTGTTTTAAACTTCATCAAAGAAGTTTATGAGAAAACAGGCGTATTAGCAAAAGTCATGAATATGGGCGGTGGGTTTGGTGTGGTTTATACCAAAGATGATCAACCGATTGACTTAAATTTGTTTTTCCCTGAACTTTTAGATTTTATTGATAAAACGTCAAAGTCATTAAAGATTGATGCTCCAAAGATTTTGATTGAACCAGGTCGTGCGATTGTTGCAGAAGCAGGATATACACTATATACCGTATCAAATGTGAAACATACATATGGTGGTAAATCTTATATCTTTGTTGATGGATCCATGGCCGATCATATAAGAACAGCTTTATATCAAGCAACCTATGATGCAGTCATTCCAAATCGTTTGGACAGTCATGAAAAAAAGGTCTTTACTGTGACAGGTAAAGCTTGTGAATCAGGAGATATTATAATTAAGGATATCTTACTTCCAACACCACATGAAAATGATATTTTGATTGTTAAATCTACAGGTGCTTATCACTATTCGATGAGCTCAAATTATAACAGACTCTTAAAACCTGCTGTTATTTTTGTCAAAGATGGAAAGTCCAAGCTCATCGTCAAACGAGAATCCTATGAGGATCTCATTCGTAACGATATCATATAAGAAAGAAGTATACATACATGAATCAAGACATGGTTGTGATGAAATTCGGTGGCTCATCTGTTGAGACCATCGAAAAAATGCAACGCGTTGCAGAACGCATCATTAAAAAAACAGAAACATTTGAAAAGGTTGTTGTCGTTGTTTCAGCAATGGGTAAAACAACCAATCAACTTTTAGAGCTTGCAAAACAAGCAGCAAAATATCCATCAAAAAGAGAAATCGACATGCTTATTTCTACAGGAGAACAAGTATCCATTTCACTTCTTACAATGATTTTAAATGAGAAAAATAAACATGCAATTGCTTTAACAGGCTTTCAAGCAGGGATTAAAACAGGTGGATTACATACCAAAAATAAGATACTTGATATTGATACATCTAAGATTGAAGGGTTTCTTAATGAACGTAAAATCGTCGTTGTCGCAGGTTTTCAAGGGTATAATGAAAATGGAGATATAACGACATTAGGACGTGGTGGATCAGATACAACAGCTGTTGCTATCGCAGCAAAATTACAATGCCAAGCAGAAATATATACGGATGTTGATGGTATTTATGGTGTAGATCCAAGACTTTATAAAGAAGCGAAAAAGATTGATGTTATTAGCTATGAAGAGATGAAGGAAATGGCTTTTTTAGGCGCTAAAGTCATGGAACCTAGATCGATAGAAATTGGACACAGATATCACATTCCGATTTATGTTGCATCGGCACATAATGATGAAATAGGAACATACATAAAGGAGTACAAGAAAGTGGAAGAAAAAACAATCACAGGCTTATCAATATCAGAAAAAGTGATGATGGTTACCATCGTTAATTTTCCAGCATATGCTAAAGATATAGCTGCATTATTTATAAAATTAGCTGAAAATGAAATCAATGTCGATATGATTAACCAAACACCTACTGGTGAAGGATTAATCAACTTAGCTTTTACGGCATCTGCTGATGATTTAGAAGCTATTAATGAGGTTTTAGAAGACATTGCTAAAAGATATCAAGAGATTGATGTGATTAAAAACATGAATGTCGTCAAAGTGTCTGTTGTTGGCACAGGTATGAGAACACAATCTGGTGTCGCGGCTGAGCTTTTTAAATTATTGGCAGATCATCATATTGAATTCAATCTAGTTACAACCTCTGAGATTTCAATTTCATATACGATGGATAAAAAACATAAACAAAAAGCAGTGGAAGTTATCTCTCATCACTTTGGATTATAGGAGTTAATTATGGAGTTTTTTAAATATCATGGCACAGGTAATGATTTCATTTTAATCAAGGAAGCACCGAAAAATCCAAGTTTGATTGCACAAAAAGTGTGTGACAGACATTTTGGTATTGGTGCGGATGGACTGATTTATCCTGAGCCTTCAAAGATTGCAGATATTAAATTTAACTATTACAATATGGATGGCTCTATTGCACCTATGTGTGGCAATGGCATGCGCTGTTTTGTGCAGTTTTTAATAGATGAGAAGTTAATAAGTACACACGATTTTGTTGTAGAGACAATGGCAGGATTAATACCAGTTTCATATAACAAAGATCATAAAGAAATCACTGTGGATTTAGGTGTTCCAGAGCATTCACTCAGTGATTCGCTTGTTAAAAAAAGCATTCAACCATTAACACCACATGTGTTAACTTTGGATAAAACAAATGTCACTTTATATGTAACCAATATGGGTACGATTCATACAATGATTTACGTAGAGGCATCGCTTGATATAGAAAAACTTGGTCCTTTATTATCAAAACATCCATTTTTTCCTAAAGAAACCAATGTGAATTTTATTACTGTCCATGATCAAACGACTCAAACAGTTAAAACATATGAGCGTGGTGTGGGCTGGACATTAGCTTGTGGCACAGGCACAGCAGCTTCTGCACTCTTATCCTTCCATTTAGGAAAAACGAATGCATCTATAAAAACATATGTACCTGGAGGTACACTTTATGTAGATGTCCTAGACCATGTATATTTAAGAGGACCAGCCGTTATGATAGCAAAAGGAGTATTTAATTTAAATGAGAACATATAAAATCGCCATCGTCGGTGCAACCGGTATGGTTGGACAAACATTTAGACAAGTCTTAGAAGATAGAAAGTTTCCAATCAAAGAGATTGTGTTTTTTGCTTCAGAAAAATCAGATGGTAAAACAATCGATTTCATGGGAAAAACCTATCTAGTAAAAGCCTTGAATTCTCATAGTTTTGACGAAGGATTTGATATAGCACTTTTCTCAGCTGGTGGTGAAATATCTTTAATATATGCACCAATCGCTGCATCAAAAGGCGTCAAAGTGATTGATAATTCATCCGCATGGCGTATGAAACCAAACATTAAACTCGTCGTACCAGAAGTGAATAAAAGTGTTTTAACAAAAGATGACTTTATCATCGCAAACCCTAATTGTTCAACCATTCAATCTGTTGTACCACTCAAAGTGATTCATGAACTTTTTGAAGTTAAAAGAGTGATCTATAGTTCTTATCAGGCCGTTTCTGGTTCAGGATATAAAGGTGTTATGGATTTAGAAAGAGGTAAAAACGGCGAACCAAACACATTTTATCCGAAACCAATTTATGAAAATGTTATTCCACATATAGATTCATTTTTAGCTTCAGGATATACCAAAGAAGAGCAAAAAATGGTCGATGAAACAAAGAAAATTTTAAACTTGCCAAATATCAAAGTTTCAGCAACATGTGTACGTGTACCTGTTTTAGTAGGACACAGTGTATCCATGTATGTTGAAACAAATAAACCTATCGATTTGTCATTGTTAAATAATACTTATGAAAAAAATCCAGATATTGTACTTCATAAGGATGACATATATCCGACACCACTTGATGTCGCTGGTAAAGATAGTGTGCATGTAGGACGTATAAGACTAGACCAAGATGAGCCTAACGGACTTCATCTATGGGTCGTTGCTGATAACGTAAGAAAAGGTGCTGCAACCAATGCTATTCAGATTGCAGAACACCTCATTAAGGAGGATTTAGTATGAGTTTATATAAAGGGTCAGGTGTTGCTATTATTACACCGTTTAATCAAGGAAAAGTAGATTATGAGGCATTTAAGAAACTTGTTTTATGGCATATTGATAACAAAACTGATGCCATCATTGTGTGTGGAACAACAGGTGAATCTGCGACATTAAATGATGAAGAAAAACTAAATTTATTTAAAACAGCAGTTTTTACAGCTCAAGGTAGAACACAAATTATTGCAGGTACAGGTTCTAACAATACAGCACACTCGATAGAGCTTTCCAAAAAAGCTGAAAAACTTGGCGTTGATGGGTTATTACTGATTACACCTTATTATAATAAGCCTACTCAAAGAGGTATGTATGCACATTTTAAACAGATTGCAGAAAGTGTCAATATACCATGCATCTTATATAACGTACCTGGTAGAACTTCGATTAATCTTTTACCAGAAACTGTTTTAGAATTATCAAGTGTGAAAAATATCCTTGCGATTAAAGAAGCGTGTGGTGATATTTCACAAATTGCTAAAGTGATTGAATTATGTCCGAAAGATTTTATCGTTTATTCAGGTAATGATGATCAAACCTTGCCCATCTTAGCTTTAGGTGGTTTAGGTGTGATTTCTGTTACTGCAAATATTATACCGTTTACAATTCATGATCAAGTCAATAGATATTTAAATGGTGATAAAGATGTGATTAAAGAGATGTTAGACTTAAGAGCATTACATCAAGCAATGTTTATCGAAAGTAATCCAGTACCAGCTAAATATGCATTAAAACTCATGGGTTTATCATCTGATGAAGTAAGATTACCGCTTGTGGAGCTAGAAGATAAAAACAAAATTTTTATCAATGATATCCTTGAAAAATATCATGTTAAAGGAGTCTTGTCATGAAAGTACTCGTTCTTGGTTCGAAAGGTAAAATGGGTGAAGTTGTTATTGGCTTACTAAAAAATGAACCAACTGTAGATGAGGTTTATGGACTTGATCGTAGAGACGTTTTTCAATCCTTTGAGGATATTCCTAAAGTGGATGTCATCATCGATTTTTCACACCCATCACTCTTAAAAGACATGCTTGATTATGCAGTGAGTCATAAAACACCCATTGTGATTGCAACCACAGGCTACAATGAAAGTGAAATCAAACAAATTGAAGAAGCAAGCCAGCATATACCTATTTTTAAAAGCGCAAATTATTCATTTGGAGTTGCAGCTATTTCCTATGCGCTAAAAAAACTTAGCCCAATGCTTGAACATGATTTTGATATTGAAATCATTGAAAAACATCATGAGCATAAAGTAGACGCACCAAGTGGTACATCCCTTTATTTAGCAGAAGTGATTAACAAATCATTAGAAAAACGAAAAACAGTGATTAATGGTCATCAAGGTAAAAAATCTCATGAAGACTTAGCGATCCATGCTGTTAGAGGTGGTTCAATCGTTGGGGAGCATCAAGTCATTTTTGCTGGAGAAGATGAAGTTATTGAACTTACACATATCGCTCAATCAAAAAAGATTTTTGCATTAGGTGCCATGAAAGCTGCACAATTTATCAAAGGTCAAAAAGCTGGTTTATACAACATGGATGACCTATTTAAAGGAGATTTATAATGAATGAATTTTTACTTGACGCTTATGAAATCGTCAAATTTATCAAAGAAGCGAAGAAAAAAACACCTGTTAAGTGTTACTTAAAAGGTGCTTTATCAAATATTGAATTTAAAGATATTAAAGTATTTGGTGATGCGCATCATGCAACACTTTTTGGTGAAGTGAGTGACATCATGCATATCTTAACGACTTATAAAGAGCAAATCGAAGATTACGTGATTGAATATGATAGAAGAAACTCAGCAGTACCACTATTAGACATAACACACATTCAAGCGCGTATTGAACCAGGTGCAATTATTAGAGAACATGCAACGATTGGAAAAGATGCAGTGATTATGATGAATGCAACCATCAATATTGGTGCAGTGATTGGTGAAAAAACAATGATTGATATGAATGCAGTGATTGGTGGTAGAGCTGAGATTGGCAAAAACTGTCATATTGGTGCAGGTGCAGTCATCGCAGGAGTCATTGAACCACCATCAAAAACACCAGTGATTATCGAAGATGACGTCTTAGTTGGCGCAAACGCAGTCGTCTTAGAAGGTGTAAAAGTTGGAAAAGGTAGTGTGGTTGCTGCTGGTGCCATTGTGACACAAGATGTCCCAGAAAATGCAGTTGTCGCTGGCTCACCAGCAAGAATTATTAAAATGAAAGACGAAAAAACCATCGAAAAGACAAAAATTTTAGATGATTTGAGAAAATAAATATGAATGTCTATGAATTAGATCAAGCTTATGTATTAAATACTTACAAAAGATTACCACTTGTCATTAAAAAAGCAAAGGGTTCTTTTTTGATTGATGAAAACAATCACAAGTATTTAGATATGTATGCTGGTATTGCTGTATCAAGTCTTGGCCATCAGCATCCAGCCATCCAAAAAGCAATTAAGACACAAATGAAAAAGCACCTGCATTTATCTAACTACTTTGCCACACATTCAACAAGCGCTTTAGCTAAGATGCTCGTTGAAAAAAGCTTTGCTTCCAAAGTGTTTTTCACGAACTCAGGCACTGAAGCTATTGAAGCATCTATCAAATTAGTGCGTAAATGGGGTAAATCTATTCATAATGATAAAATTGAACTTATAGCTTTAGATCAATCATTTCATGGTAGAACAATCGGTGGCTTAAGCCTCACTGGACAACCAAAGTATCAAGAAGCTTTCAAGCCGCTCTTACCAGGTATCAAGCATGTAAAAAGAAATGATATTACGGCAATCAAGAGTGCAATTAATGAACATACATGTGCTATATATCTAGAAATGATTCAAGGAGAAAGCGGTATAGAACCTCTCTCACAAGACTTCGTAGATGCACTCATAGAGCTTAGAAAAAAACATCAATTCTTAATTGTAGTTGATGAAATCCAAACAGGTTTATTACGTACCGGAAAGCTTTTTGCATATGAGCATTATGGTTTAGTTCCAGATACTCTAACGCTTGCAAAATCGCTTGGTGGAGGGATTCCGCTAGGTGCAATGCTTGTATCAAAACCACTAGAAAATGTCTTTGTTCCTGGTGATCATGGCTCAACATTTGGAGGCAATCCTTTGGCAACTGCAATGGGCTTAAGTACATTAGAAATCTTAAGTGATCCAAAGATGATTGCATCTGTAACAACAAAAAGTAATTATTTATTCAATGCGCTCTTAAAACTTAAGGAGGCATATCCTTTAATTCGTGATGTTCGAGGAAAAGGGTTAATGACTGGTATTGATGTTGGAAAACATGCAAAAACCATCCAAGATGAAGCTTTAAAAAGACATGTATTACTTAATGTAACCAATGTGAGTGTCATTAGATTATTACCACCATTAACGATTTCAATAGCCGAAATAGATATGTTTTTAAAAGTCTTTGAAGCCATTTTAAAGACATTAACAGAATAATTCAAATGAAAAATGGGGATTTGATATCACCCATTTTCTTTTTTCATGTATAATTATTTTAAACACTTGTGGATATAATCCATGTTTTAACAAGACCACCATGTTGAAATATTTCTATATTTCACTTAAAATGAAAGTAAGAGAGAAAGGTCATCCATGAAACGATACACTTGGAAACTCGCAATTGCATTCATTATTTCTTACGTCCTACTCATGTTGGTCGTTGTTTTTGCTTATACACAAATCTCGAGAAATTTTATATTAAATCAAGCAAGAAAAAACCTTGTAACCTCAGGTGAAGTAATTGCTGAACGACTTGATCAGCAGCTTGATTTTGATTATCAACGAATCTTTGACTTGATCACTTATCTTGAAGGAATTTCAATTGATCCATATTTATATCTATCTACCAATTATGAAGATATCACGATTCTAGATTCAAATTATCTTGGTTTCGGATTACTTGATCAAAGAACTTTAACTGTTGGAACAGAAACCTATACATATGAGTCCAATTATGATCTAGAAGACTTTGATCAAAAAGTATCGATTTATAGCTTCAACGAAGCCTTTGGTGAAGGTAGTGATGAAATCTACATATTTTTTAGATTTGAAGAAATCGTTGGTTTTTTTGAAGCTCAAAGTTATGTTGAAACACTTTTAGATTATAAAGCCTTTGAATCAAGATATCTTATAATGTCTCAGGATAACAAGGTACAATATACAAGTTTTGAAGCGACTCAAAATTTCTTTTATGACTTTTTACGAGAAGAAAGTATGTCTGAATCAGAGATTGATCGAATCAAAGACAAGGTTATGATTAATGATTCATTTGTCATAGAAACGTCCTTTTTAGGTACATCTTCATTTGTCACATTAAACCCACTAAATCCAGCACATTCGATTAAACAGTTTTATATCGTTCAAGTATACGACAGAGACTTAATCATCGATTCTATGGCTTATTTAACAAACATCTTATGGGCACTTTTCTTTGTCATCTTCGTTTTATTTGCTGGTGCAATGGTACTTTTATACAAGATATTGGAAAATAAATTCCATGATATTGAAGATGCAAGAATTACACATTATTATGCAAAACCATATATCGTAAGAGTCACAGCTAAAGGAAAAATTAAATCATACAATCAAAGTTTTCGGAAATTATTAGGTGATTATGATATTTATGATCATGTAAAAGATTTCAATATCAAAAAAGAATTCGATATGGAAGCCATTGAAGATGTTATACGTAGACAACGAGCATTTACTGCGATGTTTGAACTCGGTATGAACCGCATGGTTTATATTCGTTTCATACCTGTAAGATCACAAGGTGGTTATTTACTTATAGGGGATGACATAAGTAATATCGAGGGTCGTTTTGATGAGTATCGTAATCTTGCACTATTTAATAAAGTCACACACTTACCAAACTATAACTCACTTAGACAAGATCTACAAGCATTTTTTGAAGATAAAGATATGTTAGAGAAGAAAAATGCGCTTCTTGCACTTGATGTCGTATCTTTCTCTAAAATCAATCTCTTATTAGGTGAGAAGAGCGGGGATCGTTTCTTAGTCATTATGTCTGAGCTCATTGATGAATCCTTAGAAGGTTATCCTGCAACACTTTATAACACGGTTGCTGATAGCTTTGTAATATTCTTTAAAGATATTGAAAACTATAACTGGGTTACAAGATGGATTAATAAGATTATTGCTACTTTTGAAAAGCCAATTACAATTGATCGAAATTTCATCAATAGCGATTTAAGAATGGGTATTTTCTATATTGAAAAAGAACGTTATGAAATTTTAAATCCTGATGTTGCTTATGATAATATGATTCTTGCTCTAAATCATGCGAAAGAATCATCTGCACATAAGTATTTTACTTATGATGTAAGTTTATCACTCATTGCATCACGTGAGCAAAGCATGGAGTCTGACTTAGCTCAAGCTATTAAAAACCAAGAGTTTTATATGGTTTTACAACCTAAGTTTGATAATGACATCGAACAAATCATTGGTTTTGAAGCCTTAGTGCGTTGGAATAATCCAAAATATCAATCAGAATCGCCACTCAAATTTATTGAGATGGCAGAAAAAAATAATATGATTATTGATATTGGCCGTATTGTGCTACATGAAACTTTTCAGATTGCAAAAGAGTTTGAAAAATATAACATTAAAATAGCAGTTAACGTATCACCAGTACAGCTTCTTCAAGCAGGGTTCGTCAATGAAGTGATTTCTATTTTTGAACAATATGAGTTAAAGAAACATTCAATTGCAATTGAGATTACCGAAACATTCTTGATTGGATCCTTTGACTTGGTAATTAATAAATTAAAATTATTACAAAAATATGGTTTTGATATTCATCTAGATGACTTTGGTACAGGTTATTCATCACTTCAATACTTAAAAGACTTACCGATTAGTACAATTAAAATTGACCGTGCATTCGTTATGGATATTGAAACAGATGCCCATTCAAGAGCGATTGTTACGATGATTGCGAATCTTGCTAAAACCGTCGGTTTAGGGGTTGTTGCTGAAGGTATTGAAACAGATAAACAAAACCAAATAGCTTATAAAAGTGGATGTAATATTATCCAAGGCTATTTGATTTCACCTCCTGTGGTGAAACAAGAAGCGGTTAAGTTACTACAAGCGTATAATATCGATAAGTCTAAACACGTGAATTTAGCGAAACAAGTCAAATCAAGGGAGGTTAGAAAATGAGATATACAATTTATAACACATTAGAGCTAAGTAGTCTTCAAACCATCATTTTATCTTTTGTTGTCACACTTGTTATGCTAGCACTTATTTATTTTCTAGCTCGCTCTTATTTTAAGGAACGCGCGCGTATTAAAGAAGAAAAAGCACTTACCATTGAAGGTGTTATGACAAGAAATGAAATATCATCTATTGTCACTTCCCACATCGCTAGGGCTGGTAAAGATGGTGCATTTAGCTTGATTCATCTTGATTTGGATAAGTTCACAGATTTTGTGAATGCGTTTGGACAAATTGAAAGTGAAAAGATTTTAGAAAAGATTATTAAAAATATCGAAGTTGCAGTGCCAAAGTCAGTTAAGATTGCAAGATTACAAAACGATGAGTTCCTCATTTTCTTGTCCATGGACTATGATCGTACTGAAGCAGTCGATTTAGCAAATAAAATTAAAGCAGCAATTAATAGACCCATTAAACTATTTGGGGATACTCAAATAAATGCGACTGCATCCATTGCGATTGCTTTTTATCCGATTCATGGTCAAACATTGAAAGATTTATTAAACTCACTACAACTAGCAACCTATATCATAAAAAGAAATGGTGGAAACAATATTCGTGTCTATTCTGATGAAATGGATACTGAGGGTGGAGAGCATGTTGAGTATTATTATCAAATCAAGCATGCGATTCAACATAAAGAGTTCCAGCTTTTCTATCATCCGATGATTAATGTGAAAACCAATCAAATGTATGGTGTAGAATCACTGATAAGATGGAATCACCCTGAGCATGGGTTACTCTCACCCTTTAAGTTCCTAGGTATCATGGAACAATCAGGAGATATTAACTGGATTAGTTTATGGGGTCTTGAAACTGTCATTAAGACTTATCAAGAACTAAAACAAGAGTTTCCCAAAAAAGATTTTCATTTCTCTATTAACTTAAGCCCTAAGCAGTTAATGAATGAACATCTTCCTCAAGAGTTTCAAAAGCTACTCAAAAAATATCGTATGAATGCTGAATATATCATCATAGAAATTATTGAGTTTGCTGTATACGATGAATCTATTCAAATTAACCAAACGATTTCATCTTTGAAGAAGTTAGGATTCAAAATCGCAATAGATGGCTTTGGCTTAGATTATCAAACATTATCTAAGGCTCAAAATTTAGATATTGATATCATTAAACTCGATAACGAATTCTTAAAAGAAGAAGAATCATATATGAAAGCGAAATTTGCTTCACTACTGATTGAGTTTGCTCAAAAAAACAATTATCTTGTCATATGTGAAGCGATTGAAGATGAAGCAATGCTTGAAGAAGCTAAGAAATATGATATCGAAGTCATGCAAGGTTTTCATTTCACAAAACCGCTTTCTGCTGAGGCTCTCAGAGGTTATATAGGCACAGAAGCCTGGAAGGATCAAGTTCAAAAAGTTTAACTAATTAATAAAGAAATAGAAGATAGGCGATATAGCCTGTCTTTTTTTGTTATATAACTTAATAAAATATGAGACTTTTCTAATACAGTATGAATGAAAATAAACTAAATATAAATTAAATGCTTCGAAATAAGAAAAAATTAATGGATGTTAATAAAATTGAAAGAATTGTAAGAAACTCTTAAAGAAACTTAAAAATACTTAAGAATTTTACAGTGTATAATCAAATCGAATTACAAGAAAAGGAGTGATGCGTATGAAGATGTCTTCTGTGATGAAAGTCAAAAAGAGAATGCGAAGAAATCGCATATACCGATTAACATTTATCGCAAGTGGTATATTATCCCTCATCTTTGTGCTCATTACATTTTATGGTCAAAATGCAGGAAACTTCATTATGACAGTTGATCATGACGCTTACAAAAGAGGGATTGTCTTATCTAAAGAAGAATCATTTAGAGATCCACAGGCAAGACTGATGACACGAGCGATTGATGAAGCGATAGATATGAATTACACATGGCTTAAGGTTGAAGAAGTCAAATTAGCATCCGGAAATTACATTGATCCAGATTTTGATTATCTCGCTTTTACATTTCATATTAAAAACAACGGTAGTGAAACTGTAGACGTTGGATATCACATCAGAATTACCGAGGTTTATAAAGAAATGGATCATGCGATTCGCATTCTCGTGATTGAAGATGATGTTGAGACTATCTACAAAAAGCCAGAAAGATTTGATTCTGGAACACCAGTTGCTGATCACTTAAGTGGTATCAAGCCAATCAACTTTTTAAATGAAACCATCGTTACAAGGAAAAGGATTCAATCATTTAAACCAGGTGACACAAGAAAGTTTTCTGTCATCATATGGATTGAAGGAACTGATCCTGATACAACTGATGAGATTTTAGGTGGTTTAGTGAAGATGCAAATGATGTTTTCCATAGAAACGGACTAAGCTTATGAGGGTACTCAAGAAGATGCATGCATCGATCATATCCTTAATGATTGCTTTATTACTCTTTGGAACAGTTACTTATGCGTGGCTATCGATGTCAATCATCAATCATATCGACCAAATGAGTATTACAGCAACAGGTGGCCAGGAGTTAGAAATCTCTTTTGATGGTATAGAGTATACGCACGATATGCCAATAAATCAACTCGGTGATTTATTAGAAAATGTAGAACTTGATGATGTGACATCTTATGATGGCGTTCATTTTGTAAGAGGTGGCACAAAAAAGCCAGTAAGTGCCATCAAAAATGTTGATTATGTTTCATTCGATTTATATTTTAGAACAACAAGACCAGAAAGGCATGTTTATCTCGTCAATAATGTCAATCATAAAGTGCTTTATGACACATCAACAGCAGGTACTTATGTGGTTTCAAGAGGTGTGAGTTGGCGACCTAAAATCGATTATTTCAATGATATCAATCATAATGAACTAATCACAACTGACATGATGGGCACATATTATGCGAAGGATGCACTAAGAATGAGTTTTATCGAAAAAAAACTATCACATCCTAAAGAAGATTTGAGGGCCTTAGATGATTTAAGAAAAGTCATTTATGATCCATCAGAAAATCCATCTAGAAGTTATCAACTAGGTATAGGTGCACATGATTATTATGAAAAGATGACAGGTAATGAATTAGTACCTTTAGCATCCTTTCCAGAGGTGATTTATCAATTATCATCCTTTCATGAATTAAACCCCTATCAAGCAATCGATGATGCATCCATGATAATGACCCTACAACCGACTGGCACTTATGATAGCTTAGATAGAGAGTATTTCGCCGGAAGCGTAACCGTTAATATTTGGGTTGAAGGTTGGGATCCAGATTCATTCGATTGTATTTTAGAGGATCGTCTTAAGATTCAATTGCAATTTAAACTCGCAAGAAGTTTTGAACAATTACAAGGTATCAATTAACAAAAGTTAATTTAGATAAAAAAAAATAAAAATAGGAGACTAAAAAAATGACAAAAGTCACAAGAAAGTTATTATTATCATTATTCTCAGTTGTACTCACAGTGGTCGCACTTGGAGCAACAACATTTGCATGGTTTACCATTACTAACGTAGCGAGCGTTCAAGCATTTGACGCAGATTTCAAGGCTAACCAAGGTATTGAAATTGCACTTGGCGATATCAATACAGGTGGATTTGATGATCTAGATTGGGTAACTAATCTTACAGCTGATGCTATTTATGCATATATCGCATCAACACATTTAAGTGTAGGTCAAACAGGATTTGAGTTTGATCATGTGACATCCGTTAATGGTCGTGATTTTTCTAAGATAACACCAACTTCTGGAGGTTTTACATTTACAAGTGTCACTAAAAATGGTTCAGGATATATTGAACTACCTCTTCACTTTAGATCTGATACAGCAGAAGGTATTAATTTAAGTACACTAGATTTTCAATCACCACTTATTTCTTGGAGAGTTGACGTACCTTTCTACTCTGGATATGATAGTGAGTTAAATCCAGTTCAAAGAGTTACTGGTTCATCTATTAATGCGTATGCGCATGATGCAGTTCGTATGTCATATACACAACATAATTTAACTTGGAATGGTACGAGTTTTGATGAAGCATATGCTACAGTTGTTTATGAAAAACCAGCTTCAGAAACCAATATGGTTTTAGGTGGTGGTACGCTAAATTTAACTGGTACATTATTAGGTTTAAATGGTGAACCTGGAGCAATGAATTATTTCTATGCAAAAAATAATATTTTACCAGAAGGTTCAGGAGCTGTGACAGTCCCAGCAACTGAACAAATATTAGGAGCAGAAGGTAAAGACATTTTAACAATGCTACAATACAAAGACGCAGAAGGTGAATTGCTTTATGAAGGCTTTGATCCAGGTGCAAACTATTATGGTAAGGTTACTTTAAGAATTTGGGTTGAAGGTTGGGATGCAAATGCATATAACTCAATTTTAGGTTCAAGACTTACTGTTTCAATGAGTTTTACTGGTCGTTTAGGCGAGTAAATAAACATAGAAAAAACATCATCTTTTTAGTAAGGGAAGTGGAGCTTTCCACTTCCCGCCTCCCCTTTGAAGATGAAATCAAGGAGAAAACATATGGAAAAAAACGTATGGAAACGCATCACTTCATCTGTTTTTAATGTGCTCTTTTATATAACGATTGTGTTGATGCTTGTGTTTGCAGTAGCAAATATGAAAATTAAACAAGAAAATGATATTGCACATATATTTAAGACAGGTTTTTTATCAGTGCAGTCCGATTCAATGGTAGGAAACCACGTTGACTCATTTCATAAAGGTGACTTAATTTTTGTTCATATGATGAGTCAAGAAGAAAAAATGGATTTAGAGATAGGGACGATAGTTACCTATTATGACCATCAAATCAAATCATTTAACACACATCGTATCGTTGATATTTATATCATTAATGATGAAGTGCATTACATTACGCAAGGAGATGCCGTGAATGAACCTGATCAATCACCACTCCACTATCAAGATGTGATTGCAACATATGATCAAAAAATCTCTGGACTAGGCACAACTTTAGATTATGTACAATCATCAACTGGTTTTTTACTTGTCGTCATCCTTCCTGTACTTATGATACTAATCATAGAAGGAGCACTTTTAGCTAAGCATGCGATGCAACATCATAAAGTAAAATTCGAACAAAAGTTTAGAGCTATAGAACAACAAGCAATGTCAGATTTAGAATTAGAAAAAGAACGTATTAGACAACAAATACTTAAAGAATTACAACTTAACAAATAAATCGTTTTTGGAGGCAATATGGTCGAGTTTGGTCGTTATTATATTGGCTTTTTAAGAGAAGTATTTTCAATCATTGGTGCCTTTTTTAAAGGCCTATTTGATTTATTCGGTGTACTTTTCAGTAGTGATCTTAGCCAATTATTCGAAAATTTCATCATCTCGAGCACACGCTTTGGGTTACTTGACTGGGTGATGGCAATTATTGTCTTCATCGTCAATCTCATCTTTTTTGGCGTAATTATTATTAAATGCATTCAATTGTTAAGAAAATATATCAAATTTTCTAAACAAGAAATAGAAAAAGACGAATTAGTGAAAGAAATAGCTATCCTAAATGATAAAGTCGTCGAATTGCTTGATGAAAAAAATAAGATACTTGCGTTAAAGGTGTCAAATTTAGGTATCAACCCTAATGAATTAAACGAATTAGAGGAAGTAGATTCAGAAATTGACTCAAATGGACGCTTTGTTAAATTGATCAAGGTTGATCGATTATATCCAGATGGTAAGATTTTGACAGTGATTAAACAAGACGACATGATATCTTTAAAAGATTTAGTTTCTAGGTTCATCAATTTTTCAGCTTCAAAACTAGGGCTATATTATAATAGAAAAATCATTTCAGCTTTCTTTTCAGGCATGAGTGCTTCTAAGACTATGATTTTAGAGGGTATTTCAGGTACTGGTAAAACGTCACTTCCTTACGCTATGGGCAAGTTTTTTGGTCATGATGCACATATTGTTGCAGTACAACCTTCATGGCGTGATCGTGCAGAAATGATGGGATATCTTAATGAATTTACGAAAAAATTTAACGAGACTGACTTTTTAAAAGCTATTTATGAAACGACATATCGTGATGATATCAGTATTGTCGTATTAGATGAAATGAATTTAGCACGTGTTGAGTATTATTTTGCAGAAATGCTTTCTTTATTAGAAATTCCAGACCATGATCAATGGTTTATTGACATTGTCTCTGATACGATACCAGGAGACCCTAAAAATCTCATAAACGGCAAAATTTTACTTCCCCAAAATGTATGGTTTGTTGGCACAGCAAATAAAGACGACTCAACCTTTATCATAACTGATAAGGTCTATGACCGTGCCACACCGATTGAGATTAATACGAAAAGCGAGTATATTGATGCACAGCCCACTGAAGGTATTAAAGTGCCTTATGAATACTTAAATGAATTATTTAGAACAGCTTATAAAGAACACAAAATGTCTTTAGAAGCAACAGAAAAACTAGAAAAATTAGATCAATTTATAACTAAAAACTTTAAAGTTACTTTTGGTAATCGTATTATGAAGCAAATTAGATCATTTGTTCCTGTCTATGTAGCATGTGGTAATACAGAATATGAAGCTTTAGATTATATGGTAGCTAGAAAGATCTTTAGAAAATTTGAAGGCTTAAATTTGCCATTTTTACAAGATGAAATTTCTGATTTATCTAAGCTTTTAAATAAGCTTTTTGGCAAAAATCAAATGGAAGAGTGTCAAAATTATTTAACTCAAATTAAAAAAACGTTTTAAAGAGGTGACATCATGAAGCATTCTACAAGCACCTTGTATATCTATACAACACTCTATTTATGTGTGAGCTTTCTTTTAATGAGTGTTGTCATATTTTCATGGTTTACACTCACAAATCATAATAAGACAGCATTTATATCAGATGTAGCTGAAATTGAATCTGAGTACACATTTTATATATATGAAGACCTTTATCGAAAAGGAAATCAAAATCCCATGTTACTTGAGCAAATATGTGGGACAGAAACTTTGGATTGCTACAGATATATAGAAAATCCTATGGAAAACCAGTGGATTGATCATAGTGTAGCTCCAGGTCAAAGATTTAGTTTAGCGATTAGAGTTTTAAGTCAAGGACTGACTCAATCATATTTGAGTATAAACTTAGGTGGTATCGTCTCAGAGGGTTATGAGTCGAGCGGTTATAAGATTGAAACAGCAATCTATTATCAAGTGACAAAGATTAGTTATGTCATTAATCAGACAGAATCAGCAGATTATAAAGCGATTGGACCTAGAGTTTTTTATCAAGGCTATTTTGATCAAGGTGAAGAAGTAATGTATCCTTTAGTTAAAAATCTACCAACACTTGATATTTATTCAATGTCATCAGAGATGATTATATATTTTGATCTTTATTTTGATCCTAGTGTTAGAGGATATGATGAAGGCATCATGCATGATGATAGCCATGTATTTATAGGTCAAACATTATCAATCAATCATTTATTTATGAAGGTATCTTTGTATATGGAGTAATATATGAAAAAAAAGTGGATCATCCTTTTACTCATTTTAGTATTGTTATCTCTTGCAAGCTCAACCTATGCATGGTTTACATATGTGCAAAGAAAAAGCCTTGTTTCTTTTGTGAGCAATGATATTTCATATAGCTTTGAAATCAATGATGAGCCAGTGATGATTAACATGCTGATTGATGATCTTGTATATGTCGATTTTGAAGATGATATTCTCAATAATCATTCCAATGAATTAGAAAATATCGTTTCTATTCAAACATTTGAAGTTAAATTAAGTCCATCTGCACCTTATTCAAAGGTAGAATTTGACATCGAAGGTTTAAATCAACTAGGTTTAATTCCTATTATCGTCTATCAAACTGAAATAGAACCATTTAATTTTCATGCCTATCTTTTAAGCATCATCGATTCCATACAAGAAAAAGAAGCGCAAATGACATCGATTCATGCACATAACGAACAGATGATTGTGGCTTTAAATGAGAAAATACTTTCACCTGGCGAAAGCTTGACTTATGATATCTATCTTTTAGGTGATTATGATCAGGCAGCAGTGATCGGTGATTATAAAGATCTCACATATAATCTTTTAATCTCATTAAGACTTTCAACGAATTTAGGTGATTAACATGAAAACAAAAAAAATAATGCTTTTATATATCTCTATATGTTTTTTTGTTTTGTCACTTTTATCTGTATCTTTTGCCTATTATCAAAAAAGTCAATCAACTGATATCACCTTAGAAACTGGTGAAATCAATTTATCAATCTCTTTCTATTTAGATGATATGGTTATAGATGAAACGTCTATTTATTATGACCAAGCCACAAAGTCTTATACATTTGATATCACAGATGAAGAAGTTCTTAATCATATATCTAAAGTTAAAGTCATGGTGCATGTAGATACTGATATCGCACTAAAAATGAGATTCAAATTATTACAAAGCTATGTCGTAACACGGACCTATCATATCACTGAAGGAGAGACGATACCTCCTTATACACGCATCATTCAAATACCCAATCACAGTGATACCTATTATCCCTACTCTCTATTTAAAAAAGGATGGGCAAATACACTTATTCTTGGAGATGATGGTTATCTTTATGTTAAAGACACATTGTTAAAAGGGGATTATGTCATACCTCTAATAGAGGGTGGTTTAACTTATTATGGACAAAGCCATCAAACCTTTGAAGAGACAGGATATGTTTCATTCAATCTAATCGTTGAAGTCGTTCAAAGTAATAGATATGAAGCTATTTGGGGTATCAATGCTTCGTTTTACAATTCATAAGTTAAGGAGAGACGCCATGAAGGAAACCATTAAAAAACTAATAACAAGCTTACTTATGCTAGGTTTAAGTTTTTTTGTGTTTTCTAAGGTCAGTCATATAGCATTCGTAGATGCTGCCGAAGATTATCTAGAAAAATGGGTGCCATCTTTTGATTTTTCACCTATTAAGACTTTTTCATTCGAAAGTCAATATATCTATTTTAAAGATTTGATGTCAGATATAGATCTATATGATCAAGAAAAAATCTATGTGATTGAAGATGCTTATGACTTATATATGCTCTCAATAAAAGCAAGTGGAGAGGATAAATCCATCTATTTGTCTCTTCATTATGTACTTGGAAACGATATTGATTATTATGATGCAGTGCTATCTAATCCGGATTACAGATTTAAGCCTATTGGCTTTGATATGCCATTTAGCGGTACTTTTGATGGACAAGGATTTGAGATATCTAATTTGTATTTCGATACGATTTTAGAAGAAGATGAATACTATCAATCCTATACAAACTTAACCTATTTCTCGATGTTTTCTAAAACAACATCTAATGCTGTGATCAAAGATTTAGGTTTAATCAACCCAATTATCATTCAACCTATTTCATTTGGAACAATGCGTCATGTTGCCCCATTAGTAGGTCTAAATCAAGGACTCTTATCTCATGTCTATATCAGGGATACGAGATCTAGAAATTCAGGATATATGGTTGAAGGTGATTTTCATTTATCAGGTTTAGTATCAATTAATGAAGGTATCATAAATGATGCATATATTGTTACTGAACAAATTAGAGCTTTACAATCTAGGTATGTTAGCAGTGTTAATACTTTGATTTATTTAAATCAAGGTACACTTAATCGTGTCTATTACGATCAAATTGTCTATAAAGAGAAGCATTATAATGACACATGGGGATTAGGTATTGATACACTATCTTTTCAAAATCAGGCACTTTTTGGTGAAGGTTGGTTTTTTAAAGATAGCTATTTAGATATAGAGGAAGGTACAGCATTTGATGCTCAGCTTTTGTTAAATCAAACATATCCCATTTTAAAAGGCTTATCATATAGTGAAGGTGTATTTCATATAGAAAAACCAACGGATTTATTATATATGCAAAAGATGCTTACCTATTCAGGATATTTTCGTCAAGCAACATATCATATTATGTATGATTTTGATATGAAAGCAATCGCAAAAAATGCATATCAAGCAGCACCTGTTGGGTTTAGTGGTGTGCTTCAAAGTGGGCCATTTAATTCATCACATACTTTATTTGATCATGCACTTATGCAAGGTGGCTCAAATAATCATTATGTCATTATGAACTTATCCATTCAAAAACCTACAAAAATGGGTTATTTTGATGGATATGGACTCTTTTCAATGCTATTTGGTACAGTTAAAGACTTAAATTTTGTTAATGCTCAAATCCATAACCACATAGATCCTTATCAAACATACGTAGATGATATATCGATAGGCGTAGTGAGTGCCAAGATTCATAAAGGCTTCATTAGTAATGTACATATTCATCAGATGAGTTCTATTAATACATTTACTGTATCGCCTTTAAACTTATATGTAGGAAGTGTTGCCGGAGAAGCGTCTGGTACATTTAAAAGTGTGACTTCATCTGGTGAGATTTTATCAGATATACAACATGGTAAACTAGGACAATCCTTTTACACAGGAGGTCTTTTTGGGTTTGGTAGTGAACTAGAAATCGAAGAAATTCATGTGAGTACATCACTTCATGGATTTGAAAATATAGATCTTTCCGCACATCATTATTTAGGTGGTTTGGTTGGAAAAACGAGTCTTCAATATGGAGGAAAACTCCTATTTGATGGCAAAATAAATTCTAAACAAACTTTGATAAAAGCAGAAAAAACATACATTGGTGGCCTTTTTGGATATCTTTTAAGTGATGAAGAACATATAGAAAATGTCTTAGTAAAAGGATCGATAGAATTTGAAGATATCTTTTTTCAAGAAGCAACTATTTCTGGACTCTTCCAGGCTTATGGAATCGGTACTGGTCTTTATCAAAATGTAGCTTTTGAAGGATCTATATCTTTAGATCAGCCATTAAGACAATTAAGCAAGACTGAACTAGAGAATTCATCCTTGATGTTAACCTATGGTATTCAAACATCTTTGATGCGTGCAAACATAGAAGGTCTTTTTACTGATTCTGATGGCTCGTTTGATTTAGGTATCATCGATCAATTTAGTTCTAATCTTATCATTCATGATGGTATATCACACGAAGTTAAACAATCATATAGTAAAGGTGATCTTTCATTTCAAACAATTCATCCATTAACAAAAGAAGAAGTGAGACTATCAGCCAATATATTAGGGCAGGGTGTTTCAATCAATGGACTTAGACACGAAGGAGATTTAGATATCATGTTATCTCATCATGATAGTTTGGTGAGTGGATCTCTTTATGTGATGGGTTTATTTGAAACATTATCTTCTGGTTATGATGCAAGTGGTTTATTAAATCAAGGTCAAATAGAGGTAATTCAATCATCGATTTATCCTTTAAATTATCATCTATATGTCGCTGGTTTAGGATATGAAATAGAAACACCTTTGATACCTTCATTAGATCCAAAATCAATTGAAATCAACCAAGAAGTAGGCGTTTTAGATCACGCAATCAATGATCTTGACATCCATGTATCACTTGATACATTAGGTCATACATTATTAAGTGGAGGTGTCATTTATCTTGATAACCTCATGACAAACATCATTAATTTTGGAGACATTTCATTAAAAAATGATGCCAGATCTGAAAGCTATATGGAGGTTTCCGGTATAGCTACAAGACTTCTATCTAAAGAAGCACGTATTTTAAATAGCATCAATGAAGGTGATATCGTGAGTCAATCATATACACCTTTTGGGTATAATCATGCAGCAGGTATTTCAGTGCGTAATGATTTAAATCAAGCCCATCAGATCATTGATGTCACAAAAGAAGCACATTTAGCAAAAATCATGTTTACTATGAATTATGGAGACATATACGCATATAATCCCATCTTAGAAAATAGCACCAACGGTTTTAATATCACCACTGAGTCTAAAAGTAAGGCAGGTGGCTTATTTGCGTTAGGTCTTTTAAGCTTAATTAATAATATGAATTATGGTGATGTCTATGCACCTTATGTTGCAGGCGGACTACAAGGATTTCTCTATTTAAATAATTTTGGACAAGTCTCTCCAGGTGAAATCTATGTATCAAACTCGATACAATATGGTAAAGTTCGACAAATTACATCCTATGATGCTTCTTTAGATCTTTTTGAGATTTTAGAGGGTACACCACAAAAATCAAATCTTCATGGCTTTGGTGCTATTATCGGTAAGATTCATAATGGATTGTCAACCTGGGCTTTTGCTGGTACAACCAATCCTTATCACTTAGAAAACTACTATTTTGGTTATCTATTAAATATGGATCCTTCCATTCATATGTTTGGGCTTGCTCCGGATGCTACGGGTTCATCTGGTTTTTCAAATGCTGAAGAAGCTAACGCATTTTTAGCACAAATGGTAAAATACATGGCTACGACCAATCCTAATGATCAATCCGCACCACCTTTTACCATGTTTGAAGTCTACTGGTGGTTTGTTTCAAGACTTGTAGGCACACAAATTAAGTATTTAGATACAACTCAAACAGAAACAGGTATGTTTTCTGAAGCATTTGCATTTAGAAAGAGTATGCCTTATTATGCAGGCACAGATCAATATATACATGACTATATTGAATATGTTCCAAAAGGTAAAACAAATCAAAAGATGATGGATGAACTTGAACTTAAGCATAACCTTTCATTCGATGGTATTTATGCTCTATCTAGTAGCACAGGTACTAAAGAAGGTATCTTTATGCCTTATCATATGGATTTTACAAGATTTCATGATTATCAAAGCATGGCTTCTGATGATAGCTGGTATGGTGAAATCGATGTAATTGATTCACCTTCATATGTGATCTATCATACGTTAAGACAAATGGATGCAAGTTTAGCAACAACCATTTATGATTTAAAATTGATCCAAGGAAACAAGACAGATGGTCCATTATTTGGGGGACTTACTTTATCTAAGCCAGTCATTGATGAGGCAAGAGGGTTACTCACTTATTATTTACCAAGTAATGCAGCTCTTCTAAATGGACAATCACCTTCTTTAATGACTGTTTCAAGATTTGTAGAAGCTCAATCTGGTTTAGAAGGTGTCAGAGAAGTACCTGAGGTTTCAGCAACCAATGAGGTTTCTTATAAAGCAGTAGGTACACATCAAAAAACAATTGATGGGCATATGGTTGAAATCGGTCCATATGATTTATCTGGTAGATATAACATGACTCAGTCTGGAGCTTATGATACATATACAGAGTATGGTGGAGCATCATATAATAAACAACAGGCAGTATATAGAGAAACACTCACATCAGGCTCTGATGTTTTATCAGGTGTATTTAAACACCAACCACATGTGTATACGGAAATATGGATTATTCGTTATTGGTCAGCAACAGGTGTACTTCTTACACCATCACAAGATTTAGGTGCTGGTAATGGCGCTTATAAACAAACTACTGTAAGTGGTTATCTAAACCCAGTCTATGAGTATGTGGGTCCCTCCTCCTTAAGCGTGACCTATGTTAATTCAGGATATATTGAAAATGTATCTGTTTTTCCTGATGCATCAGATCTTTCATTTATACCTTTATTAGAAGAAGGATCTTATCAAATGAGCTCTGAGGCGTCCTTCTATCATAACGGAAATGCAACCTATGAAGAAGCAACCATTCCCAGAAGCTATGGCATTTATGAAGCTATGTATGATAGTGAAGGTACATTTATAGATAGCGTCGATTTACATTATGGTTCAATTCGGGTATATTCTAAATCATATAATCCTTTAGAGCCATTAACATATCGAGATTATGATATTAGAATTATTCGTACAGCACCTGAGTCTATCACTGACTTAAGTGAACTATCATTAAACGGTCTTAATGGCCTACCAGAAGTCTTTGATCTTATGGATGTCACAGCAACCGTTTTTATGCAGTATCAACCTCTCTTAGAGCATAGAAGACTTAAGGTGCTTTATGTAACCTTTGATATGGCACACCTTTTTGATGTTACTGAAAGATTAATACTATATGATAAAAATGGGGATCCTGTGGATGTATCTTTATATGACGTAACTTATGGTATGGTCAGTGCAGAAAATCCATTCAATAACTTGACTGGATCATTTGGTGAAGGTACTTTATACATCGATGTTTTATTAGATGATCTTTTAAGTGAAGGTACATATACACTTACTTTAGAGCTTTTATCTTTAGAAACATATGATATAACGTTTACCATTGAGCCTAGTGATCAAGCATTAGTATTATCTTTAGATTATCAAGATGAAACATATGAGATTGATGATCATTATCTTGAAAGCTTTATTCCACAAGGCATCTATTTTGATGTCCTTAAGTCAGAAACAAGCATCGTTGATTTTAGCAATTTAGAAGAAATGATAAACGTTAAAGCAGAAATGCTTGATGAGATAAAGCCATATTATTTAGAAGCTATAACGATTTCACCTTTTAGTCAAATAAAAATGATTGACTTACTAATTACGATGTTACCAGACCAAAGATATCAGTATGAGATTATTTATACAATTGAAGCGGAAAACTTAACACTAAATACATTCACACATCGTTTGATTGAAAAAGAAATACCCATGAATATATCTAAGCTCTATCACAATGGTAAAAGCTTAAATCTTCTAGAGCCATCTTACACGATAAGTTATCAGGATGCACCAACGATTCGTATAGAGTATGATTTAGATGACTTATATTTAAAAGGCGATCATATCATGACATTAGAGCTAGAAACAGAACTCTTGTTAGGTGAAGAAGTCATAGAGCATATCGATTATTTTAAAGATCTTCTAGAAGGTATTGGTTATGAATTATCTTTAAATGCGTATATACCTCAAGGATACTATGATATCCATATGACCTTTGAGCAATCAATCAGTTTATGGGGATATGATTTTGTTTGGTCTAGAACCTTTGATGGTGCAAGATTTGAAAAAATTCAAAACCATGAATCTAGACTTAGAAATATTCAGTTTATTTCAGATGAAATTTATGAAGGCTTTCAAGTTATTATGGATGAATCTTATATAGATGAAGAAACATATGCTTATTTAACCTTAAATCAAGAAGCAAGAGATTATCATGTCTTGCCTACTGTAGGGATTGTTTATAAAGATTTAACCTTATATAATCAATATTACATTGTTGGTACAGTCAATAAAACGATGATTAATTACTTTGAACCTGTTTTTGATATACCAGATCATGCGATGATTAAAAGAGTGACTAATCATGAAACAATTGATCCAAATGAACAAAGTGATGTCTTAAGTACTGAT
Source organism: uncultured Mariniplasma sp. (assembly GCA_964655445.1). Lineage (GTDB taxonomy): Bacteria > Bacillota_I > Bacilli_A > Acholeplasmatales > Acholeplasmataceae > Peloplasma. Next base: position 44,091 of record CAZZMZ010000007.1, read on the forward strand.
TTTTCAGTTGTTACAGATGGGTTCTATTTTGTACTTTACCGGATCTATGCTGAGGATTTTGACATGATTACAAGACCTGATGGTTTCACCGATTATTATATTGCAGTCCATGATGCTTCTCTAAATGTGAGACTAGATATTGAAATTAATGATACAATGGATGTACCACTTGATCAACTCTATGTTGAAATAAACATATGCCAGGAAGCAACAATCTTATCTTGTGAAATGTCAATCAATCAATCGTCTATGTCCATATTTAGCACGTATGATAATGAAGTGGGCATGTACGTACATGAGTCTTTTCAAACAACATCTTATGGGTTTTATAAGGTAGAAGTCGTTTTACCAAAGGGTTATACATATGAGATTAGGGTTGAAAACGTCTTGTTAGAAGAAGGTAAGATATACCTAGCAAGCTCGATTATTCCAAGAAGATATCGCGTTCAAATTACGATTTTGAGCATCATGAATGAAGATATTTGGGGTATTTATGAAGAAGATGGATTTTTATCATAAAAAAAATTTATTTTTAAAGTATAAATACTTTATGGGATAGAATGTCAAAAAATATCGAAAAAAATGTGATAAAATGAAACAAAAGTATTGACAAGCACATTGACAAGGTATAAAATCAAGATGTATCACGAGAAGGATACAAAAATGTAAAAGGCAAACTTAGGGAAACCTAAGGACGCAAAGCTATAGGGCCTAATAAAAGGTAGCCAGTTGTCATTTATGATGACGCTGGCTTTTTTGTTTCTAAAAACAGCCTAAAAAAATGAAGGTTAAAGGAGGTTCCCATATGAGACTATCGAACATCTTGGGTTTGAGAAAACAAAAGATTAGAAGTAGAATCTTCACACTCGGCATTCTCATCACTGGTTTTCTCTCCATTACATTTGGTGTCATTACCTTTTACGGACAAAACGCAGGGAACTTCGTCATGTCAGTTGATACAGCAGCTAGAAATAGAGGGATCGTCATTTCAACAGATCCAACATTCGATTATCACACAACAAGACTCATGAGTGAACCGATTCAAGATGCAAGAGATGTGACATATGCTTGGTTGAAAATCGATGAGATCATGGAGCATAACGGTAATTATGTAGATGTTGATCACGATTATGTAGCCTATACATTCTATGTGAAAAATAATGGTCTTGAAACAGTGGATATGACATACTACATCAGAATTACAGAGGTTTTCAAGAATTTAGATCATGCAGTGAGAGTCTTAGTCATAGATGATGGTGTAGAAACAATGTATATGAAGCCTGATGCTTCAAACAATGTTCAATACCCAGCATACATGCCAATTGCAGAACACTTTCTAACAAGTAGCATGGTAATGAGAGAGATGGTAGCAAACTTCAAACCAGAACAAATTAAAACAATCTCAGTTATCATTTGGCTAGAAGGTAACGATCCTGACACAACAGATGCAGTCTTAGGTGGCATGATCAAAATGCAAATGAACTTTACAGTAAACAACATTGGAATTAATTAGGTGATGGCTTATGAGAAGTATTAAGAAAGTGTACCTTTCACTACTCACCCTCATCTTAACCGCTATGATTTTCGTTACAGTATCATATGCGTGGATTAGTTTAAATACTATTAATAATATTGATGGTTTGACATTAACTGCTTCATCAGGAGATGAACTAGAAATGTCAATCGATGGTGTAAACTTCTATAATGCATTACCTGCTTCAGAAGTAGAGTCATTATTTAGAGAAATGAAACTCTATGATGTCACATCGATGGACGGGGTAACCTTTCAAACAGGAGGACTTAGAGGCTCAGGAGAAGCAATAAGAAACGAGCACTACTTAAGTTTTGATTTATGGCTAAGAACAACAGAAAAAGAAAAACACGTTTTCTTAGTTAATCATCAATCTCAAGATGTAACGTTTGAAAATTCTGATCAAGCAACTGGAACCTATATTGTATCTCAAGGTGTCTACTGGTTGTCAGATTTAAGATTCTATAATGGGCCAACAATAGATGATCTTGTAGTACCCGGAGATTTTGCAAAGTATTATGGTGCAGACGCAGTTCGAATATCATTCGTTGAATTAATCGATGAAACTAACGAATTAGATGAAAGGACTGAAGAAGATTTAAGAGTATTCTTGTTTGATCCATCCAATAATCCTAATAGAGGATTTGGTACACTATACGGTCAATACAGCTATTTCCAACAAAGAGCACAAATTTACTTACCGATACCTAACACTTTTCCAAATACCAGTTATCGTTTAAGTGCGATTGATCCGTTTGACCCCTATCAAGCATTAGATAATGAGTCTTGGATAGCAACATTACAACCAACAGAAGCACTCAATGATAATGATGAAGTATACTATCAAGCAAAAATTAGAGTTAATTTATGGGTAGAAGGATGGGATGCAGATGCATTTGATGCAATCGATAGAGATATCCTAAAAATCCAATTACAGTTTAAAGTTTTGAATAAAGCTCAATAAGAATTAACTTAACGAAAGTTAATTAAAATAAAAAAGAAAAAAATATAAGGAGACTAGAAAATGAATAGAATCGCAAGAAAATTAGTATTATCAATTGTTACGGTCGTCTTAACAGTGTTCGCACTCGGAACAACGACATTCGCGTGGTTTACATTAACCAATACTGCAGTAGTACAACCATTCCAAGCACAAATCGTATCTGATACCGGTATCCAGGTAGCTCTCGGTGATATCGCATCTCCAGCTGGTTTAACTGGGCTTCAATGGAGAACTACTATTACAACTGAAGAAATAGAGAACTATATTGATGCAAAATATTTAGGTAATTTTGAATTTATGAATGTAACTTCACCAAATGGTTTTACAATGAATCAATTAGGTGGTGTAGGTGCTCCAGCATCAAACTATCTCGAAATCAATTTACATTTTAGATCTTCAGATGCAACTGAAATTTTCTGGGAAGAAGTTGAACTTACAGCAACCACTAAAGGTTGGACTACAGGTACAACATTTGTAGATAGTAAAGGAGAAACTCGACTTGCAGGTTCAAACTTTAACATCAATGCAGCTGATGCATTTAGAATTTCAATTAGAAGTAATGAAGGCACTCCAATTGTATATGAAAATCCAGTAAGTGCAACTAATACAGTTTTAGGTGAACAACCAGGTGTTCCTTTCACAAATGGTGGTGTAGGTATGAATGGATCAACTAATTACTATTATGAAGTTAACCAAGTTCTACCAGAAGGACATGAATCAGTTACAACTGTTGGTACAGTTACAGCAATTAATGGACAAAAAGTATTAGACATGACAGATGATGATTCTATTATGTCTGACTTCAGATACTATGGATCTATTACAATCCGTATTTGGCTTGAAGGTTGGGATGCAGAAGCGTACAACTCAATTTTAAGTGAAGTTATTACAGCGAGATTTAGATTTACTGCATAATAAATTGAATTTCATGTTATAATTTATGTATTAAATTATTCTAGTCGAAGGTAGGCATCTTCATCTAGAGGATGCCTACTATCCTATCGATTCGAATAATACACTAGTGAGGAATTTATGAAAGACAAAAAACCTATCAGCTTTAAGAGAGTATCAGGTATCGCTTTAAATGTTGTTTTTTACACTTTGATTGTAGGCTTAATTCTCTTTTCATTTGCAACAATGCAATTAAAAAGAAATGATGATATCGCAGGATTCTTTGGTAGAGGTTTTTTAACAGTCTTAACAGATTCCATGGATGGTAATGAAGATGATTCATTCACATCTAACGATGTTATTTTTGTCAATATTTTAGATGACTCAGAAAGAGCAGATCTAAAAGTTGGCGATGTTATTACTTATTTTAGTATGGACATACCTGGCTTAGGTATACAGGGTTTTATTACACATAGAATCGTTGATACTTTTTCACTAGATGGAGAATTGTATTTAATCACACAAGGTGACAAAGTAGGATCTTTCCCTGATAATCCAATTCATATTTCCGAAGCTAGAGCACTTTACACAGGACAATTTGCTGGTGCAGGATCTGCACTTAAATATTTGCAATCACCTAATGGTTTTGCAATCTTTATTATTTTGCCAGTATTCTTATTATTAATTTTCCAAGGTATAGTCTTGGGTAGAAACATTTATCTATCTAATCAAGCTAAGATCGAAGTGAGAATGGCAGAACAAAAAGAACAAGCACAACTACAACTTGAAGCTGAGAAAGAAAAAATACGTCAGCAAATTCTTGCAGAGCTCAATACAAAAAAAGAAGAAAACAAACCTTCATAATTCAATAGAATATGACTTATACAGATAAGGAGCATATATGGTAGAGTTTGCTCGTTATTACATCAACTTCATTAGAGACATATTTGCAAATATCGGTGAATTTTTCAAACTCATATTTGAAGCGTTTGCCGATTTACTATTTCATAATGTAGTTGATTATTTTACGAATTTCATCACGGCTAGCTCAGAATTCACATTACTAGATTGGGTAATGGCTTTTCTCGTTCTGGTTGTAAATTTAGCATTCATCGTGTTCCTTGTTTTAAAATTATACCAATTATCAAGACGTTATGTTAAATTTGCAAAAACAGAAATTGAAAAAGAAGAACTTCTTGAAGAAATATCCTTCTTAAATCAAAAAACAGTAGAACTGATTGATGAAAAGAATAAGATATTAGCAATGAAAGTATCTAATTTAGGTATTACACCAGAAGATGAGAAGAAAAAACTTCAAAAACCAGAGGACTCTGAAGAAGAGTATGATGGTCCATCTAGATTTGTTAAACTCATTCAAGTTGATAAGGAATATCAAAACCAAGTCACAACCATTCAAATGCGTGATGAAGATATGATTAACTTAAATGATTTAGTGAAAAGATTTATTAACTTCTCAGCATCTAGACTTGGGTTATTCTATGATAAAAAGATTATCTCAGCATTCTTCTCTGGCATGGCAGCATCCAAAACAATGATCTTAGAAGGTATCTCTGGTACTGGTAAAACATCCTTGCCTTATGCAATGGGTAAATTCTTTGGTAGAGACTCGGATATCATCGCTGTGCAACCTTCATGGCGTGATAGAGCTGAAATGTTAGGATATTTAAATGAGTTTACGAAGCGTTTTAATGAGACAGACTTCTTAAAAGCTATCTATGAAACAACATATCGTGAAGATATTTGTATCGTTGTCCTAGATGAAATGAACTTAGCTCGTGTTGAATATTATTTTGCAGAGTTGTTATCATTACTTGAAATGCCAGATCCAGATGCATGGCTTATTGATATTGTTCCTGATTCACAACCTGGAGATCCTAAAAATTTAGTCAATGGTAAAATTTTATTACCTCAAAATGTATGGTTTGTCGGTACAGCAAATAAGGATGACTCAACTTTCACGATTACAGATAAGGTATATGACCGTGCAACTCCAATTGAAATTAATACAAAATCACAATATATTGATGCACCTGATACAGAAGGTGTTGTTATGAATTATGATTACTTAGTCGATTTATTTAGACAAGCAAATAAAGATTATCCATTATCCATTAAGGCCATTGAAAACTTAGAAAAGCTTGATAATTTTATTACAAAAGCATTCAAAGTTACCTTTGGTAACCGTATCATGAAACAAATTAGAGCATTCGTTCCAGTTTATGTTGCATGTGGTAATTCAGAATATGAAGCACTAGATTATATGGTAGCACGTAAGATTTTTAGAAAGTTTGAAAGCTTAAACTTACCTTTCTTGCAAGATGAGATTAATGAATTATCAGCATTACTTGATCGATTATTTGGCAAGAATGTCTTTGTTGAATGTCAAGCATTCTTAAATAATATTAAGAAATCATTCTAATGAGGAGTACATATGAAAAAAATTAGTGATTTAAGAATATTCCATGAACAACTCAATAGTGCATTTTATGAACTAGAAAAAGAAGTGGAGTTTCCAAATCACTTTTATCAATCACTCTTATCTGGTAGTAATGAAATCTACCAAAAAAGTGTTGAAGAAAAGAAGATTTTTCATGAAGACTGGATTCAAACTGTTGAATCATATTTTAATAGCTTAGATAAAATCACCAGAGATCCTAAGTCAGGACTTAAGTATTTACAAGAAGTTGAAGCTATTGAAAAAGCAAAAAAAATCAATAGTGACTCCATCAGACATTTAGCAGCTAATACGCAACTAATTAAGGAAGTAAAAGGCACAGATGTCATACCAAAAAGAATTCTTACAACACAAGCTGAGATAGAGTATGCGATTTATGAAAATCGCTTTATTAAGACTTTAGTTGATAGACTTTTTGATTTTGTTAATCGTCGTTTTGATATTGTAAAACATAATGTTGAAAACTACTCTAGCAGATATTTCAACATGAAATCTGAATTTGAGATGAGAGGATCATTAATCGAATTAACGATCGATATGAAAATGAAGGATCCTCTACTAGATGATGCACAAGCAAAGGCAAACCAAGAATTATTGAATCGTATTCAGAATTTACTTAAGCTTGTCAATGGTATTCGTGTCTCTCCATTTATGGAAGGTTTAAAGAATGCCAAACCTGTTGTTCCACCTATCATGCAAACATCGATTTTACTCAAAAATGTTGATTACAAAAATTGTTATCATTTATGGCTTTATTTAGATAAGTATAATCTATTAAACTTTGATGTCGAAGTTAAAGAAAAGAATTTATCTTTCGATCGTTATTATCTTAGAAATGTTTATCAAACTGCTTTAACTACATTCACAACTGTTTACGGCAACCAAAAAGCTTTGGAAGACCATTATGAGTTTTTAGATACAAAGGCTTATACTAGAAAAAGTCCTAAATTCGTTAAGAAAAGCTTGGAAGAATTGCTGACAGCACCAGACCCATTTGTTTTAGAAGATACAACGATTAATCAGTATTTCCTAGAGCAAAACAAAAAAGCATTTAAAGAAAAGTTAGATAGGTTCCAAGAAGAATCATCATCCTATGATGTTGCGTTAAGAAAAGCACTAAGAGATACAATCCAAATTTCTAATGCACTTTTTGAAGATTTTTTTGGACTAAATGAAGATGAAGAGGACTATGATATCTTTAGTCGATTGGTTAAAGAGGATTTAGACTCTGAATTACTTGAAGCCAAAGAAAGAGCAAGAGTCGCTAGAATCATCCGTGAAACAAAAGAAGTCGATTATAATAACTCTATTCGTTTAGAAAAAAGAATGCTAAAAGAAATTGATCGTATTGATAAAGAAATTCAGAAAAAGCTTAAGAAAAAGCATCTTGAAGAAGCTAAAAAGCAAGCACTTGAAGAAAAAATTCGACTTGAGAGAAAGAATCTTGATAAAAACCAAAAGGCGTTATCAAGTTATCTTGAGTTTGTAGCAGAGCAAAAGAGACTTTTACAAGAGCAAAATAAAGTCTTACTTGATCGTATTAAAGAAGAAGAAAAAAATATTAAGGCTGAAGAAAAGAAGATTATCGAAGCTGAAAAGAAAAAAGCAAGAGATAAATATCAAAAGGAACTTAAGAGAATCAAAACGAAACTCGAAAAAGATCAGCTTAAGGTAGAAAAAGATACTAAGAAGAAGTTGAGTCAATTTGATAAAAAATTCTTAGATGCTCAAAAGAAATTAAAACAAAAATCAAGAGCTAAAATCAAAGAAAAAACAAAGGAAATCAACCAAAAAGTTGAGGAAAAACTTAAAGAAACAACATAGGTGAATCATTTGAAAAAAACACTATCTACGATCTTTACGGTCATCGCACTCATCATTTTCATATTTGCAATCTCCATTATGTTTATTGGAACGAGAGCTATTTCAAATAACGAGCCACTCTTTATTTTCAATTATTCATTTTCGATTGTACCTACTGATTCCATGGTTGGGGATAACGAAGATTCGATAGATCCATTCGATATTGTTGTGATTAGAAGAGGTTCATATAATGAAATTGAAGTAGGTGACGTTATTGTCTTTCAAGGTAATGTTATGGGAAGAGAAGGATTAGTCATCCATAGAGTTGTAGGTGAACATCCAGATGGTTATTTTCTCACCAAAGGTGATAAGGCATCACCGAGTGAGGTTGTTGATCAGGATTTACCAGAAGATATTGCTCAACCCCCGATTACTGAGGAGATTTTTAAAGGTTTTTATAGTTCTAAGATAACATTCTTAAAGCCTGTCGCAAGACTTGCATCAACATCAAGAGGTTTAATCTTTGGAGCTTTAGCAATCTTTCTTGCAGCGATGATTATTTCTGAAGTAATCCATATGATGAAAATCATTAAGGAAGAAAAAGAAAAAACACTCAAAGAAAAACATGAAAAAGAACTCGCTTCATTAAGTCAAATTGATAAAGAAAAACTCTATCAAGAAATACTCGATGAAGAGCTTGAAAAAGCGAAAAAACCACCGCAAAATGATTGACAAAATGTGCAAATGAGCATATAATTAAATTAGGATATATATTATATAATAATATATAAAAACATTGGCAAAACTAGGGTAACCTAGTGACGCAAAGCTATAGGGCCTTACAAAAGGTAGCCAGTTGCATCTCATATGAGATCGACTGGCTTTTTATGTTTTCAGACCAAGGAGAAAACGATGCGAAGTATGATTCAATCTGTCATATTCTTAATCACTTCGATCCTACTGCTATCAGCAGTTGTTTTTGCTTGGTTTTCTATAACACAGGAATCTAGTATCCAACCCATTAGTGCCAATGTCGTTAGACGTGATATCGATTTTGATGTTTCATATGGTAAAAATGGTGGCAGTTATGTTAATTTTAATGATCCTGCTGATATTAATGCTTTCTTAAATGGATTTGCAGCTGGTGATACATTAAACATTAAAGTAATCGTCGAAAACAAGAATATGCTTTCTGATCCAGATTTACCTTTGTCAGTAAGATTATTTAACATCAGAGCGACTGAAACAGATATAGAATATAACTTGCTTGATTTCTATAGTCTACAAGATCAGACAGTTTATCTCACATGGTATGAAAACCTAGCAGAGTTTGACTTTGAAAATCCATATGCGACAAATTCAATTCTATTAGATATCATTGATCCAACAGAAGTCATATATGATGGTGTTGCATTGATGCCATCAAGAATATCTAACATGTTTGATTATTACATTAATGAATATGATGAAATCGTTAAAGAAAACAACATCAGTATATTCGAAGGCTACATTGCATCAAAAGAAATTCTTGTTATTGAGTTTGCGTTTTATTTAGATCCTTACACACCAGAAGGATTAGGGTTTGAAAATGGAGAATTGCTCATTGATGGATTGTATTCATTTTATGGTGAGTAGTTGAATTGAGGTGAAAAGAGATGTCAAGATTAATTAGACCTTATCGTATATTAGTTCTTGGACTATCTTTTTTACTGTTTTTTGCACTTGCATCTGTAGTCTATACTTGGTTCGTTTTAATTAACAGAACTGATTCATTTATTGCTACTGCAGCTAAGGTGGATGTTGAGTATAATATATATCTCAATGCTTCAGAAGTAGTTGAACCTGATTTTGTAAGTTTCTTTAATGGAGCATACATTGTTAAATCGGGTATATATACAATTAATGTTTCAAATATTGATGCTGATGATTATATTAATAATTTACGCGTTGATATCAAAGTTAATGGAACAATTGATCTTTATGTTAGAGTCAAAGTTGTTGACGCATTGTCACTTGCAACCATCGACTTCCAAGGTGTAAGAGGTGAGGTTGCTGTTGTTGATCAACCCATCAACTACGCCTTTAACCGCACTTGGTTAGTCAATGATATCTTCTACGAAGACATCTATGATGCTGAAGTAGCATTAGGTGGTATCACTGCTCAAGATGAAGTTATTCCACAAAATGTTTGGTATGATAACACTAAACAAGATGGATATTATTATTATCCGTCACTCATAGAAAGAACGACAGATTCACCGACCCTAACTATTCCATTCATTGAAGCTTATGATGGGGATGAATTTGATACAAAATCTGTAGGGTATTTCTTACAGTTTGCTATTATCGTTGAAGCGATTCAAGCTGCACATAATGCTCCAGCCATCAACTGGGGTATAGATACGCCACCATGGGGAGGTGTCTGGGCATGAGAGTCATTCTAAAAAGAAGCTTGTTAGTTATTTTAGCAGTCATTATGTCATTTGGTTTGTTCAACGAAAAGACACTTACACCTACTGGACAGATGATTGACTTTACTGAACAAATTGAACATAAATTTGAAGAACTTCCAGTGCTTAACCTACCGGAAGATACTTATATGTCTTATACATATTTTAGAGATGAAGTTGCATTTAATAATGCGACTGTTTTGGCTATTAACTTAGCAACATGGGACAAAATCATTAGGTTTGATACAGCTGATGAACTTCATCGTTTTTCAATGGATGTAAGTTATAACTTAAAGTACTCACAATTCGAGACGAAATTATCTCAACCAGCAATAGCAAAACTATTGAGTTTACATTATACACTGGGTAGAGATATTGACTATTCAGTCATGAAATCGAAGAAATTTAACCCCATTGGTTATGATTTCATTTTAGAAGGTGTCCCTTATCAACAATCATTTACAGGTACATTTGACGGAAATGGTTTTGAGATTAGTAACCTCTATTTTTCTGGTTATAACGAGTTAACAGAAATTCTTTATGAAGGTACAGAGATTGAAACTGAAGTGTCTTATATCAAATATTATGCAATGTTTGCTTATAACGAAGGTATTATTCGGAATTTTGGTATCATCAATCCAACCTATGAATTCAATTTTGAAAACAGTGAACTCTATCGAGCTGCTAACATCGTAGGTAAGAATTTTGAGTCAGGTATTGTCCATCATGTCTATGCCATTGACACTAGAAGTGTACTCATTGGTGGTGTTAGAATGGTCACCTCAGCGGGTCAAGCTGCAGGTGTTATGTATGAAAATAATGGTACGTTTCATAATGCTTATTACGCTGGTAGAGCCGTTGTCAATGCATCCTATGGTTCAAGATTTTCAGTACAACCTGTTTTGTTTCAAAATGTTGGAAGTGGCATTCATAGTGAGTTAGCCTTCGATGACACACTTTATCAAGAGTCAGTTACTGTTGGTGGTTCATCTTATAATATTACGACACCTAATGCGCTTGCTACCTCCATGACAACATCTGAGCTTAGAAACGTAAATGCGGTTTTAGGTGCAGGATGGTTTTATTATCCTGCTGAAAATAATCCAACACCGAAGTATCCATCACTTTTAGGACTTACTTATGTTTCATCGCCGATTCAAATTACATTAGATCAAGAAACGAATGATACAGTAACATTAAGTGAATACTTTGTTATTGAAGATGCACTAGATTTAATCGCTTTTTCAAAGTTACTTAATTATACAAGATCATCAGGCTTGACTCCATATCGTGAGTTGAACTATGTCATATCTGGTAATATCGATATGCAAATGGTGTCGGCTAATTCATATCTTACACCAACAGTTGAGTTTTCTGGTACATTTACAGGTATTGATAATGATGTCTATATTTATGGATTAAATATTGTGAATGGTATTGCTCAAGAATCCTATTATGCAGGTATGTTTAGTATTTTAACGGGCAGTGTTTATAATTTGATGATTATCGAATCAAGCTTAACTTTAACCGAAACAGATAATTTTGCGGGTGTAAAAAACTATATAGGCTTTGTCGCCGGTGATGCAATCAATGCGACTATCCGTAACGTGTTACTGGATGTCACGATAGATTTAGGACATAAAACATTAGGTGAACTTTATGTTGGTACACTTGTAGGTAGAGCTTCAGGCATTGTTTCATCGATCTATGCAACAGGCACATTAGAAAGTAATCAAGATCACATCTATCGAAGTGATATTTTAATCAACCCAGCATATTATATAGGTGGTATCATAGGTAAATCTGGTGAGTCCTCACTTTTCTTATATGATGCCATCAATGCTGTAACAATCAACGGTATCGGAACTTCATCAACATCCATGCTTGCATCTTCAAATCCAACCATTCATATGGGTGGAGTTATTGGTGCGGTTGAACAATATGCAGAGGTAAAACATACACTTGGACTACTGACGCATCAAGGCCTTATTAAGCCGTTTGAACTTGTTTCACAATATACAGAAACACAATATATTGGTGGTGTGATTGGTACATCTTATGGTCCAGCACACACCTTAAATGCAAACTTTGGTAACTTTAGAAATCAAGGTGAAATCGATGTAAGAAACAGAGGTACAAACCAAGTTTATACTGCTGGAGTGCTTGTTTCCAATCACAGTGAACCAGTAGAATTTGTGCATCTATTTAATGAAGAGCAAAGTATATTCACCTACTACACTGAAGATGGCGGGAACATTTTAGGTAATTTTAATAACCTCGATTATACAACGCTTGTTTATAACATTGGATCAAGTTTAACACTGTCACAATCATATAATGATCAAGCGATTGATTTATATGGAGCTCCCAATTATTCAGGTCTATATGTTTCCTCTCAAAATGCGTATACACTTTTAAGATTTGTTGAAAATAGAGGAAAGATTACGCTTAAAAATCAAACACTTAGCGAAACTCAGTCGATTGCAGGTATTTCTTTATCTGAGAATATCGATTACATCAATGTTGTATTTTCTGGTGGTATGGATATATATAACATCACCATGCAAACAACGACAACAACAGAAAAACAACTTTTCGTTGCTGGTTTTGCAAAAACCATTACTCAAGGAAGAGTCATTAAAAACAGTGTTGTTTTAAATGATATCGTTGTGGGTGGTATTTTATCGAATACACTTGATCGTACACCGAGAAACAACATTTATGTTGCAGGATTCGTGAATTATAACAACTCTGGTGACATGGATCCAAATGGTACACTAAGCTATCCTGTAGCAACCATGGGTATTATTAACTCAATCAATCAAGCAAATATTCATTCAACCTTTAGTCCTACCCATTATGGTATTACCGGTCATGCAAACTTGTTTGCTGGTGGTATTACGACATTTAATGATGGTGACATTCAAAACAGTTCTAATTTAGGTGATATTCGTTTCGAAAATTTAAGTAACGTCGACACATCCAATGTTCGATTTGATACGAACTCAACATCAGGTGGTAAAACCATTGAATACCGTTACGGTGTGATTACAGGTGGTATAGCAGCTTCAGTGATGAGTTTTAAATCGAGAATCTATGACTCATCTAATAATGGACAAGTTATAGCATTATCGAAAAACTTTGCTCGTGCTGGTGGTATTTTGGCTGTAGCCATTTTCCAAGAAATTACGACAGGTAATGTATTTTCACCTTACACGGCTAATAACAATAGAATCGAAGATTCCATTTTATCAAACTGTATCAATAATGGTGATGTATCATCCATCACCATATCGATTGCATCATATGGCCAATCATCCACATGGCAAACTTTAAGTGGTGGTATCACGAATAATTATCGTTTTGATATAACCCAAGATGTGACGGTGCCAGGGTATAACAATACCTATTATTCATCACTATCTAGTAGTTCAGTACGTATATTAACAGAATCTGGTTCAGAAGAAAGACCGGGTATTAATGCAGCAGCAGGTGGTGTCATTGGTTACGGTCTATCTGTCATGAGACGTATGATCAATCATGGTCAAATCAGTTCAACTGATGTCGCAGGTGGCGTTGTCGGTGCAACCGTTGTTTTAACAACAGCTTATGTTAAGATTGATACTGCAATTAATTATGGCTCTGTTAGAGCTTTTGAACGTGGTAGTGGCAACGCAAATTTTAATGCTGTTGATATTATGGATTATGAAACTATTCGTGATGGATTTTATCCAGTAAATAGCACGTTTATTTTTCCAGATGCAATTTCAGATATGCGTATCGCACCCGAAGACAAACGAGGTATTGGTGGCATTTTTGGACGTCTTCAAAGAGCAGCAAATCAATATATGATTGGAAATGGATCAAATGGTTCAGTCTTTAACTTTATTGTAAATATGGATCCAAATGTTGACTTAATTGGAAGGCTTGATCAAGTCCATAACTACTTATCATCCTTACGCTTCTTTGATTTTAGAAATTCGATTTATTATAGCGCAAGAAAAAATGATACGACACAAGCCGTATTCACAGGTGTTTACTTTTTTTACACACCCAATAATGGGACAAAAAGAAGATATGATATTACAGTATCCATAACCTCAAGAAAGTATGAGTATACATTTAATGGTGCATCTGGTCAATGGGAAAGAAGAACATATCAACGTACGATGAATCGTACTGAGATATGGCATTATGGTGTCCTCTATAAAAGAGAGGGTAACGAAACACCAACAAACTTGGGGTATAATTTTCAAAGAATCTCAAGAGATGAAACACCAGCTCATGGTGGTGGCGGTTGGAGTTATGTTGCAAACTCACTAATCAATGTGGGTAGCCAAAATGAATACAAGTATGTTTATGACTTACCGCTATATAGTCAGGTTTGGGATATAGAATCATCACGTATTGAACTTAATTCAAACTTTACAAATGTTCCGAATGGTTATTATATTTATGCAGGCACCCTTCCTGTCAGAACAATTACAGAAGAAGCATCAGATCCTCAAGGCGAGTATGTTTATAGTCCAACCTTTGAGATGCAAACAGATCCAGTTTTACAAGAATATATTTACTATGCAGAAAATGGTAACTTATCAGATACCTTTATGTCATCACGCCCAAATGGTATGTATGTGCTTGCGACATCATCGGGTAGTACATTTGGCTCGATATTGCCTGCAAACTTAAATTTCACATCTTTATTACCAATTGATCAGTCTCTTTATGATGGACTACCTCGATATGACATCAATTATGATGAAGTACCAAAAATTGATCCAACATCAAATCCAGATTATGAAGCTCTTTTAAATGGATATGAAGAGCTCTTTCAAACGAGATATAGTGATCAATCCATTTTCTTAGATGAAACAGAGGATCAAGCTGTACTTAATGAAATTGCTGGAAATTACACGAAGCTTTTGAATCCAACATTTAATAATTCGGATGGTCCAGGTGATTTAGGTGTCATTACATTTGATTTACATTTAACCTCACTTGATTTTTCAAGTGGATTTGCGACAGTCAATTTTCATTTGGATGATGTCGAGTTACCAGTGAATGCTGTGCTTGCAAGAACGATTGAAGATTATTATGGTCTGCCTTATGGTTCAAATATATCAAGCTACATAGCATCCTATCAAGCCTTACTTCAAGATTATGTCAATCCGGAGATACCAGATATAGATAAGCCGAACTTAAGACCTGTCTTAAGTCACACATTTAATGCACAAAATTTATCTTCTGG
Organism: uncultured Mariniplasma sp.; assembly: GCA_964655445.1. Classification (GTDB taxonomy): domain Bacteria; phylum Bacillota_I; class Bacilli_A; order Acholeplasmatales; family Acholeplasmataceae; genus Peloplasma. The sequence goes on from CAZZMZ010000007.1 coordinate 59,493, forward strand.
TATCATCAATTTAGGATATGTCAGATCCTATAGCCAGGTTTCTCAATATTTTCCATCCTTTATGAATCAAAACTATACAACTGATTATTTGATTCGATTGAATGTGATCTACAATCCTTCAGCAACTAATCCTTATGCATATAGTTATCAAATCGATGGTGGTACGACACGCACATCAGTGCCATCTAATATAACAGTTCAAAACGTAACCAGTACGTTAAGAATCAATTTTAGAGATACCTTCGGCGTTTTACCTATAGGTACAGATTTTATGTATTTAGGTAGTCCAGAGGGTGAAAATATTGTTTTAGAGTATTTTGATCCTAATACCAGTTCATATGTGATGGTTGATTACGAGGATTATAATATTCAATCCATACCATCAGTCAATCAAACACATAGACCTTTTAGTTTTACAATCGTTATGAACCCAAGTCTAAAGGGTGGAGCGTACCGTGTGGGTTATAGTGTCCTTCCTTATCAAACATCTAAGATCTATCACACATTTACAAAAAATGGATCGACAGCTCGTCAAATTGAAGAGATTGCGCATTACAGTCAAAATCCGCTCAGTTCAGTTGGCACATCATTTACAACAAATGTTAATTTTGGATATACATTTGATTTTTCAAGTACAACACCTGTACCAGTCATGAATCCAGATGCTAAACCTTATCAAAGTGATGTGCTATATTATGAGTTACCTTTCTTAACAAAGCTTGATGTCTCAGATTTCTCATACATCAGCAGCGTTACTGTGAATAATGTCACACATGTGAATGGATATCGAAGATATCAAATCGTTTATCAAATCACTTCAGAATCAGGTGCGACCACAACCTATACACATACCATTAATGAGCGACCGATTGCGATTCAAGATGTTTATAGGAATAATAACAAAGTCGTGATGAATAGTTTAAATCCTGTTGTCGTCACACGTGAAGCATTCTTAACAACAATCTCTATCAACTATGGTGTGGATCCAACCTATTCAAGTTCAGTCTATAATACGGTGACAGAAGATCCAACTGCATATTTTGGCATATCTCCAGAAGTAGATGGTATCACTTTAACAACAACAAGTACGTATCTAGTATTTGAAGTTGATGAAACAGCGCTTGCAGGATTATACGCATTTGATGTCACATATTATCGTCAAGGAGAACCTAACATTAATATGGGCACTGTCTATATAAGAAAAAATCAAGGTACAGATGCTTATTTACTTGATATCCAGTTTGCCGAATTAGCTACAGAAACTAATTACGCTAAGATTTATGTATCTAATACGAGCGGTGTACCTATTTCAAGTCCATATACACCAAACATATATTATGCGGGCATTGATTATGATGGTGCAGATTTAAATGATATAACTCAATTTAGAGTCGATGGACAAGTATCCAATATTCCAATTGATGATTATATCCCATTTTTCTTAAACTACTTACCTTTAGGTTCAACCATTCAAAGAAAGCTGTCAGATGGTAGTTATACAGTAGGTGTTACTGGACCCGATGATCCTAACTTAGGCGTTTTAGCAGCCGATTTTACAAGCCAAGAAGGTTCAAGTGAAAATGACGATATCATTATTACCTACCGAGTTGTTTCTGAAGATGGCTTAAATTATGTGGATTATCATATTACGGTTACTGATATTACCTATAACGTTTCTTATATTTTTGATGTCATCTATATAGGAAACGATTTAAAGCCACACATTAACAATAGTATCGTACTCATTAATGTACGAAATATGATAACAAATCTTCCTGTAACTGATACGATTGTAACCACATTGCCAGCATTTGACACAGTGATTGAGTATACCAATTCTACAAATTTATTTTTTATGGTTAATCAAAACCCTTATAAGTTTAGATTTGGTAGAAACAGAAGCGGATTCTTTTCGTTTAATGTCACCATTTTAGATCAAGATGGATATATATATGATGTAGAGATTGCGTTAAATGGCACTGATCCTTTAAGTAAAATAAATACATATGATTTAGATTCAAAGGATCAAGGACATTATTATTACATTAATAGTAGTACAAAAAATAGAACGAGATACTTCACAATCACGATATCTAATGCAAGAGAAGCAGATAGAGATTATGGATTTAGTGGTAAAGATGGTTCTTGGTTAAGAGAAAATGATTAAAGAAAAGGCTCTCAAACGCAAGTTTGAAAGCCATTTTTTTATGCGAGCATGATGCCTATAATGAGTGCAGCGAGTCCAAAGACTAGCAACAAGATGTTATATCCCGTTTTTCCCATCATTTTAATGAGTGCTTTAGATTTCATGTTGTTGTAAAAGAAGGGAAATTGTAAAATGAAACCTGCTAAAATAAATGCGCCATAAACAATTAAAATAATACCTAATATTTCCATATATTTTCCTCCTAGATGTTAACTCTTTTAATATAGAGTTTATAGAAAAACAAACCAACTAAACCATTAACTATGAGCCCTAACAAAAAGTAAATAAAGGTTGAAGGCAAAAGAAAATCAACAGGTAATAATGAAAATGATACAATGCGTGCTGTCCAAAAACCTGGTAAAAAGTAAATCAATATTTCAGTTGCATTTGTTAAAAATAGAGCAGCAATTGGTACTAATAGAATGATACCTGACATCTTCATGATGACAAAGCCTTCAACTTTGTTATTTGCAAATGCATTAATTAAAAGTGCAAAGATTGGACCTTGAAAAGGTGTTAGTATGGTTATAAAAAGTAAATCCTTAAAGGATAATGCATCATAAAATCTTCCTGCTAAGATGATTAATATTGTAGCAATCACACCTAAAATATAACTGATTAAAAGTTTAATTAAAACATAATATCTGACTTTGATCGGTGCAATTTTTAAAGATAGAAGCACTTGATCATCTTGATCATCTAAGAGAGAAAAACCAATGATTGCCCCAAACATAAAACTGTTTAAAAGTATAAAGACAACAGTCACGATATTAGATGCAATCATATTTGATTGTTCCCTTAGATAAGGCATCAAGAAGTATGCAACTACCGCCATCATGATCGGATAAATCATTAAAAATGTATACATTTTGTCTCTAAAAAATGAACGTAATTCATGACTTAATACGCGTATAAACATTATTACACCCCGCTTTGTTTGACTGCATAAGCTTTAAATTTAGGCAGTATATAATAAATGTATCCAAAGATGGTAAGTGATAATAAAATCAAAATCGAAAGAAAAACTTTTAGATCAAATACACCACCAAATGAAAATGTTATGAGCTGAATTGCAGATTCTGTTGGTGCAAGAAGTAAGATGTAATCCCAAGCATTCCCTTTAAAGATAATACCAAAAAAATGAAGTGCTGGTGGAATTGTGAATAGAAAACTATAAATCATCACATTGACGAGCATCGTTGTAAAATCCTTTGAGTGAAATGAAAAGACAAAGCCAAGTAAACTATGGAAGAAAATAGAAATAATTAGTGTCAATATGATGTACAAAAAGTTAACTTCTACACCTCTTACGAAATAAAAGACAATGATGATTAATAAACTTGAAATCACCTGATGAATCGTATTTGCGATAGCTTTGGATAAAATTAATTCTTGGTTGGTTGCAGGTGTCACGAGCATTGTTGAAAATGTCGCTTCAGTTTTTTCGAAAAACATAATAGATCCAACAAATATGACACTCATCATCGTCGCATCAATAATTAAGACAAAAGGTAGAAACATGGTTAATAAATCATGGTCATCAATAAAATAAAGAAGTAAAAACCACATGACTGTGACAATGAAGCTAATCGTTGTTACATGATATTTATTAAGTCTTTTTAATTCACCTAATGTTAAAGTGAGAAGTCTACTTGTCATGATTTAAACCAACTCCTGTCACCATAATAAAGATGTCTTCCAATGTTGTTTCACCTGAATGGATGGTTTCGATAGGTTTAGTTTTCAATAATTCATAAAATGCTTCATTTTGACCGATGTTTTCTAACTCAAATTCTTCTAACTTTGTTAAACCATTTTCTTGGTACTCAACTTTAACAGATCTTTTACCATATTTAATCTTTAAATTGCGTGGACTGTCAATTTCTTTGATTTCTCCATCAACAATAAATGCGACGCGATCACAAAGTTGATCGATGTCACTCATGATGTGAGAAGTAATAAATACAGTACCACCTTGACTTCTAAAATCACGAATCATGTCCTTTAAGATCATCGCGTTTGTTGGATCAAGTCCATTTGTGGGTTCATCTAAAAAGAGCATATCTGGATTATTTAAAAGTGCTCTAACGATATTTAATCTGATTTTCATACCTTTTGAGTATTCAGAGACCATCTTGTCTCTATCTTCCCAAAGACCCACACGTCTCATTAAAGCTTCAACATCCGCTTGTTTTTTATAGAGTTTTAAGAAAAATTCGATATTTTCCATTGCTGTCATCTTTGAAAAATGAATAGGCATTTCAAAGCTAACACCAATTGACTCATAAAAATCATCTTTTAGCTCAGCGATATTTCGACTGTTATAATAAATTGCTCCTTGATATGTGTCGAGCAACTTAATTAAAATCTTTTGTGTGGTTGATTTACCAGCCCCACTTGGTCCAAGAAATCCAAAAATCTCACCTTTCTTAATTTCAAAGGAGATACCTTTAATTGTTTCAACTTTGTTTTTAGGATACGTAAATCTTAAATTTTCAACTTTAAACATGAACATCAATTCCTTTCTTTAAAATGTCAAGTAAACCATTGACAGCCTTTTCAATCTCTTTATAATCGATGTCATCCTTTAAGAATGCATCGAGTGTTACCTTGTTCATAAATTCGAGTAAGAAACTTGCTAGAATGTGACTATCTACATCTTTTCTAATTCTTCCTTTTTTTTGATCGACTTCAATATAATTTTGATATAAAATGATTGCTTGTTTCATAGCACCTTTCACAAAATCACTTTTCTGATAATATTCAGAACCGATCATTTTTTGACCAGCCTTCATGAGTTTCGGATATGCTTTTGCAAATTCAAAGCCTTTGAGATAAATCAACTTGAAGCGCTCAAGTAGTGGAATATCATGTGAAGGTAAAAAAAGATTGCCAAAAAAAGCCATCTTTTTTTCTCCGATATAACGATAAAAATAGTTACATAAATCATTTTTATCTTCAAAATATTGATAAAAACTTCCTCGTGGAATACCTGCATCACGAATGATATTTGCCAAATTTATGTATTCATAGCTGTGCATGCTCATTTCATCAATAGCAGCTTCCATAATACGTTCTTTTTTTGCTTGATTTAAGTTAAAAAATGTTTGACTGGGCATAAGTTACCTCGAATATGACAACCTTGTCACATTTATAGTATACGTCTTCTTTTTTCAGATGTCAATAAAAAAAGTCAAACCTACTAGAGTTCGACTTTGTCCTTTTGTTTGCGTCTAATAATGAGCACTTTATATAACGATTCTTCAATTTTGGTGATTTCGACATTTTCGATTTGTTTAAGTGCATTGACAAACTCAATCATCTCTTCTTTATTTGAAAATAATTTCACTTCAAAAAGATATCTTTCCTCATCGTATTTTTTCATAAATTCTTTTCTAAAGGGTCCATGAAAATGCATATTTTCACATCCTATTCTTTAATTCAATGTTACAAGCGCCTTTATCGAGTTCTTTTTTCATCCAAAACAAACCGATTGCTATTAAGAGCAGTGAGACTAATTTATATGGTAAACCAGCTAGAGGTAGCGCAATCACAGAAAATGCAATCCCAATACTTGCGAAAAATGCGATCACACAGGATGTACATCCGTAGGTTAATATACCAAATAGAACAGAGAAGAAGCCAAAATTGGTAGCTTTCCCTTCTTTTCCTTTGAGTTCAACCATGGCAGTAGATAAGTTCATGAGTGCTGCGCTAAAAAATGACATCGTAAGATTTAACGTGATGTTAATGATAACCAAATACATGCCATAAGTGCTAATCATTTCTTGATAAGACATATTCAAGCTATCTACAATAAAATAAATGAGATTAAAAACGAGGAAAAATAAGAGTCCTTGTATGATGTATTTTTTTGATTTTTGTTTTTCAAGTGCAAGCGTAAACATACGTACCTCATTTTGTTGAATAAATTGATTAATTTAAGTATATCATATCTTTTTAAGGATTAAAAATGTTACGCAAAAATCACACATTTTCTTATAGAAAATAAAATTAAGGGACTTTATCATTGACATCATATTGATATCTTATATAATATATGTGTTATGGTTTATTATTGCTCAACAAATAGTTTACAATTAATAAACATAAACGTCTAAAACAAGCATTTTCGTTTATACACGCTAAACAAAGGAGTGAACACATGGCAGCATTGATTGAATTAAAAGATGTAACTAAAGAGTTTAATGGACAAGTTGTTTTAAGAGGTATTGACCTAACCATTGAACAAAATGAGTTTGTCACTCTTTTAGGTCCATCAGGATGTGGTAAAACAACAACTTTACGCATCATCGGAGGGTTTGTAGAACCTAGTCAAGGTGAAGTGCTTTTTGATGGTAAAAATATCTTATCAACACCAGCACATAAAAGACCGACAAACACAGTCTTTCAACGTTATGCACTTTTTCCTCATTTGGATGTGTTTGAAAATGTTGCATTCGGTCTTCGTGTAAAAAATGATTCCTTATCAACATTAACTAAAATCCGGATTGCACAAGAGGAATATCAAGATAAAATCAAAGGTTTAACGGATAAATCAGAAATTAAAGAATTAAAAAAAGAACTCAAAATAACGATTAAAAATTTAAGAGATCCTAATTTTGATAAGAAAAAAGATATACAAAAATTAGAAAAAGAGATGAAAACAGCTGATCAAGTAGAAAAAGAAAAGCTTAAAGCTCAAGTTGAACAAATCAAAGAGACATTTATCGATAAAAAAACGAAAGAAAAAGAAATTACAGAAAAAGTAAAAAAATATTTAAAAATGGTAGGTCTTGAAGGATACGAAAATAGAATGGTTCATAAACTCTCTGGTGGGCAACAACAAAGAGTTGCGATTGCTAGAGCATTAATTAATGAACCACAAGTTTTGCTTTTAGATGAACCACTCGCTGCACTTGACTTAAAACTAAGACAAGAAATGCAATATGAATTAAAAGAGATTCAAAGAAATTCAGGGATTACATTCTTGTTTGTGACACATGATCAAGAAGAAGCACTCACGATGTCAGATAAGATTGTCGTCATGAATCAAGGAGAAATTCTTCAAATTGGGACACCGGAAGATATTTATAATGAACCAGCAAATACATTTGTTGCAAAATTCATTGGTGAGTCCAATATTATAGAAGGTATTATGAAAGATGATTTACTTGTCCATTTTGATGGCAAGGATTATCTATGTGTTGATAAAGGCTTTGCAAGAAATGAAGCAGTTGATATCGTTATACGTCCTGAGGATATCGATATTGTACCTGCAGAAGATGGTTTACTAGAAGGCATTGTTGACTCTGTGGCGTTTAAAGGTGTGCATTATGAGATTGATGTGAAAACTAAGACTAGAATCTTCACCATTCATACCACAGATTACCATAAGCTAAATGAACGTGTAGGGATCAAGTTTGGACCTGAAGATATACACGTTATGGAGAAATGGTAATATGCAAAAATCTCAAGCATTTTTGCCTAAAGAAAAGCCTCGAAAAACACATAAAAAATTAACTACCGAAGGTATATTAGGTATTCCATATTACATTGTTTTAATTGGGCTTATTGTGATACCAATTTTAATGATGATACTCTATTCTTTTCAAAGAGAAGGTACATCTGTATTTATTATCAGTTTTACATTTGAGCATTACACAAGATTTTTAAGTGAAAGACAATTTGTAGAATTAACTATTGAATCATTATATTTAGCAGGTATCGCAACACTTGTAACTTTGATGATTGGGTATCCTATGGCATATCTCATCAGTCGATCAAAGCCTAGAACGCAATTACTAATGATTTTACTCATTAATGCACCTATGTGGATCAATATGCTTCTTAGAACAAGAGCTTTGCAACAGGTCTTTGAAATGCTCGCACCGAATTTACTAGGTTCTAACATAGGTATCATCATCGGGATGACGTATATATTTTTACCTTTTATGATTTTACCTATCTATGCAGTATTATCTAAAATTGATCCAAGTTATTTTGAATCAGCTGCTGATTTAGGTGCAAATAAGTTTCAAACGATTACCAAAGTGATTATCCCATTATCATTATCAGGTATTTTATCAGGTATTATGATGGTATTCTTACCTGCAGCAACCACACTTGTGATTCCTAAATATCTTGGGAATAATCGCTATCTCATAGGTAATTTAATCGAGAATGCAATGATCCAACAAGGACGCTTTGGTTATGGATCTGCTATTGCTATCGTTTTATCAGTCATCATCATGGGCTTTGTGTATTTGATTAAGAAAGTGGATCGTTTCCAGGGGGTGAATGTCGATGAAGACCTCTAATCTCTTTGGTAAAGGATTTATAATCATTGTCTTTACACTTACTTATCTACCCATTTTATCACTTGTCATCTTTTCTTTTAATTCAGGAAGAAGCTTAGTGAGGTGGTCTGGTTTCTCACTAGAATGGTATGTAAAATTATTTCAAAGTAGAGAGATTATGACCGCTGTGTTTATTACATTTTTGGTTGCGATTATCTCAACAGCGATATCAACAGTGATTGGGACGTTTGCAGCAATTTCTTTAACAAAAACGAAAAAAGCACTTCGTGAGATATCATTATCTGCAAATAATATCCCAATCGTTAATCCAGAAATTGTTACCGCAATCGCCTTCTTTGTCTTATTTGGAGCTTTTGCGATTGAGCGCGGCATGCTTACAATGATTTTAGCGCATATTGCATTTTCGACCCCTTATGTGGTCATTACGGTGTATCCTAAAGTAAGGAACCTAGACCCAAACCTTGCACATGCAGCACATGATTTAGGTGCCACACCTTTTCAAGCACTCTATAAGGTAATCCTTCCTCAAATAAAAATTGGGATTATTGCGGGTGCAGCCATTGCATTTACCATGTCATTTGATGACTTTGTTATTTCATACTTTGCAGTATCAGGTAGTGCAATTAAAAATATTTCGATTTATTTATACACATTAAAGCGTGGTGTAGAGCCCACGATTAATGCACTATCCACTTTGATTATTCTAGTGATAGGCACGAAAATTGCTTATGATTATATCAGAAGTGGTAAAAAACATACGGAGGAGTAGAACATGAGAAAAATTGTTTTCTTAATATCAGTTTTATCGTTAGGATTATTCCTAGCAGCTTGTACACCTAAGCAAACTTTAAAGCTTTTTATGCCAGGTGAATATATCGATGAAAGCTTAGTACGTGATTTTGAGCGCGAACACAATGTACGTGTGCAAATCATTACATTTGATTCAAATGAGGCAGCCATTCCTCAAATAGAGGCCAATAGTTATGATTTAATCATTCCTAGTGACTATGCGATTGAAGAATTAGTCTCAAAGAATTTATTACAAGAGATTAATTATAGTAAATTAGAAAACTTTAGTTTATCTGATTTAGATCAAGGCCTAGAAGGTGTCTTAAATGATTTGGATGCTGAAGGATTTGATTTATTAAACTATGGTATTCCATATTTTTGGGGTAACGTAGGTATTCTATATGATACAAATGATGTTACAGAAGCTTTCTTAAATGAACATGGCTGGAATGCTTTAGCTGATACGTCTTATGATGTGATGTTTTATGATTCATCAAGAGATTCATTTATGATTGCCCTCAAGGCACTTGGCGAAGCAGCATCGATTAATAGTCCAACAGATCAAGAAATATTGAATGCTGAAAACTGGTTAAAAGCTGCAAAAGGTCCTAAGACTAGCTTTTTAACAGATGAAGTTTTTGATGTGATGCTTGATCCAGCACAATACGACATGGCAGTTGTTTATTCAGGTGATGGTGTCTATTTAATGAGTGAAAATGAAAATTTAGGCTATTTTGTGCCTGAAGAAGGAACAAACGTTTGGGTGGATGCATTTGTGATTCCAAACAATGCAGTAGAAGTAGATTTAGCTTATATGTTTATTGATTATATGCTATCTTATGATATTGCATTAGCTAATGCGATTGAAATTGGTTACACATCTCCTAGAGCTGATGTGATCACTGAGATTGTAGAAACAGAAGAATATCCAGCAGATGCTTATGTGATTACACTTCAAGCAAATGATGAGTTCTTTAGATATAATACAGATTTAAAACGTAAAATTGAAGAAGCTTGGGTACGTGTACGCGCATCTTAATTAAGTGAGTAATGAGAAGAGAGTAAAATCCACTCTCTTTTTATTTTTGCTTGATGTTTTCAACCCTTTGAGATAGAATAGATATGAAAGATATAAACGACGTACGAAATAATAGACGGATGAAGACATGACAGAAAAAGTACTATCTCATAAAGAACAAAAAAGAAGAAATTATATTTTAAATGGCAACCTATGGCAGGTTGTTTTAACGATCAGTACACCCTTGGCCATTTATGGTCTTTTTAATTATCTTTACGGTTTTTTTGATTTAATCATGGTTTCGCACATTAGTGATCATGCAGTGGCATCGGTTGTCTTTATTGATGAAATTAAAAATGCAATGATGGCTTTTGGTGGCGGGATTGCTGCAGGTGGTGCCGTGATTGTTGCAAGATATTATGGTGCTGGTGAGATAGAAAATGCTAGAAAGCATGCGGGTGCTAGTTTTAGCTTAGCCTTAACTGTTAGCACAGTGATTGTAATTATGACCCTATTGTTTGGAAAGACACTATTAAGACTATTAAATGCACCAGATGAAATCATAGATGCAGGCATTGGTTATTTTAACATTCAAATGATTTCAACAGCTTTGATTGCAGTCAATGCTGTTTTTATTGGTCTAGAGAAGGCAAAAGGCAATACAGCTTTAATTCTAGTACTCAATATTGTCGCTATGATTATTAAACTCATTTTATCTTACATCTTTATTTTCATCATGGGTAAAGGTGCTTCCTATGTTGCACTTGCAACGCTCATTGCACAAGGTTTACTTATGGTGATTGCGTTATTCATTATGTTTAGCAAGCATAACTCATTTCAAATCAAATGGCATGAGTTAGGACTTAAAAAATATCTCATATTGCCCATATTAAGTTTATCCATGCCAGTATTTACAGGGAAATTTTTATTTTCATTAGGAAAAGTGCTCGTAAATAGTATGGCAGCTTTTTATGGACCCTTAGCAGTAGCAGCTTTTGGAATTGCGATGAAAATTGGAGGAGGACCTAATTCGATTGCCATTGTGTTTGAGGAAAGTGAAACGACAATCATATCTCAAAATTTAGGTCAAAGGCATCTTAAACGTGCATTAAAAACATATGCTATTTCTCATTTATATGCACTTATTGTTGGAGCAACACTTTTATTTGCTGTAAACTATTACTTTGATTTACTTTTACCTATTTTTACGACGAATTCTGATCCATTATATATGACGATGATTAAAGATATTTATTTTTGGGAAAAGTTTTCAACATTAACCTCATCATCTATCGCAGTCATCACAGGCTTATTTATCGGATTCAAATATACCAAAGTATCATTTTTTATCAATGTGATTAGACTCTTTCTTTTAAGACTTCCACTCCTTGTCATATTCCAATATTTAGACATTGGTTATGTTGCATTAGGCTATGTGATGTTTTTAAGTAATTTAATTACCATGATATTATCCATCATCTTATTCATTTTTTTCTACATCAAAATTAAAACATATGGCTATATGGACATGCATTTAGAACATCAAAGACAAGACTGAGCTAGGGCATATATGATGGTATCTATTTCTTTATTGACAAAATAATGAAAACGTTTGCTAAAAAGTGTTGACAACCATATTTTTTCATAGTAAAATAGAAGTATCAATAAACGGTGTCTGTATATAGAGACACCCAAACAATAAAGATTGTGAATGAAAAAAGCTTATCTACGTATGTCATGTCTTTTTTCATGTTTATATGACGACCATATAAAAGTTAGGAGTTTTTATGAAACCATTTATACATGATGATTTTCTGTTACATACTGAAACAGCAAAAAAGCTTTATCATGAGTATGCAAAACAGGTCCCCATTGTTGATTACCATTGCCATTTAGATCCAAAAGAAATCTACGTAGATAAAAAATTTAACAATTTGTTTGATGCTTGGCTATCTGGTGATCATTACAAATGGCGATTAATGCGTGCTAATGGTGTCACTGAAGATTATATTACAGGAAATAAACCCGATTTTGAGAAATTCATGAAATGGGCAGAAGTAGTGCCATCACTTATAGGAAATCCACTTTATCATTGGACACATTTTGAGTTAAAGAGATATTTTGGTATTGATACCTTGTTATCACCAGAAACAGCAAAAGACATTTACAATCAAGTCAATCGTAAACTTGAAACAATGACAGCAAGGAAAATGATTGAATTATCAAATGTTGATGTGATTTGTACAACAGACGATCCAATCGATTCACTTGAATGGCACATGAAGCTTAACAAGGACTCAAGCTTCAAAACAAAAGTGCTTCCAGCTTTTAGACCAGATAAAGCAATTAATATTGAACTTACATGGTTTCAAGAATGGATCTTAAAGTTATCTAAAGTTGTTGGATATCCACTGAGTTCATTAGATGCTTTAAAAAAAGCGTTAGAAGAACGTATTCACTATTTTCATCTTCACGGTTCAAGATTATCAGATCATGCGCTTGATGAAGTCATGTATGAAAAAGCAACCCATGAAGAGGTTGCTCTAATCTATGAAAAAGCTTTAAATTTAGAAGTACTTTCAGAAAAAGAAGTACGTCAATATAAAGGACATATGCTCGTTTTCTTAGGTCGAGCTTATCACAAACTTGGATGGGTTCAACAATATCATATTGGTGCCTTAAGAAACCTTTCCGAAAGACAGCTTAAAAATCTTGGTCCAGATACAGGATTTGATGCGATTAATGATGGCTTGGTTGCAAAACCACTAGCGCATTTATTAGATGCACTTGATCAAACCAATGAATTACCTAAGACAATTTTATACACGCTAAATCCTAGAGATTTTGAAGTAGCAATCACCATCATGCAAGCTTTCCAAGGTGGTGGCACGCCAGGTAAGATCCAGTTTGGCTCCGCTTGGTGGTTCCTTGATACGATTGATGGTATGACTAAGCAAATCAAGGCGCTTGCAAATAATGGACTAATTGCCAAATTTGTGGGTATGCTCACTGATTCAAGATCCTTTCTATCTTATCCAAGACATGAATATTTTAGAAGACTCTTATGCAATATCATTGGACAAGAAGTAGAACTTGGCTTATATCCTAATGATATCAATTACTTAGGATCTCTGATTAAAGATATAAGCTATGACAACGCAATAAGATATTTTAATTTCTGATTCATTTTTTATGAAATAGAGCAGCTTATTTAAATAAGCTTCTGAATCAAAGCTCTAAGCTGCTCTATCTCCTCCTCTTTGATCGGTTTTGATAAAGGATGACCTTGATAAGGTGATTCAAAAAATCGAAATGTGTCTTTATCCCATGCATCATAGCGATGATGTGAGAATGAGCCTTTAAAGGTGCAGTTGATGAAATGGGTTGCGCCATGAGCACGCCATGGTCTTGCTAAAGTCACTGCTTCAAGGGTTTTTGATTCAATGAGAGAGTCCATGAAGACAAAACCATAAGGTGCATCTTCATATGTTGAAGGTGCAGCAATATAACCTTGATTGGTTGCTATGATATGACAGTTTAAGAAATAGGCAGTGCCACTTCCAAAAATAAAGTCAACATCACCATAAATAGTTGTATGTGTGAAAAGATGCTCAGTTGTTAAAGATTTTCTTTCTTCAATAGGTAAAAAGTGATCGTATCTCTCACATAAATCCTTAGGTAGTGGTCCGATAAATAGCGTATCTTGATGACCTTTTAAAATGACATGATCAATTCTTGTATGCGTACCATAGAGTGTTAATGCGACTGCTTGTCCAATCGTAAGTCCTCGTCCTGAATGATTTTCGATTGTTAAATGCTCAAGTGTAACATAATCACCGAGGATCATCACAGTTTCAGTTCGAAATGTGTTATATAAAAGACCATCTTCATGCATTTTATAGCTATAGTCCCCGTTTGTTATTAATGTTTCTTTCGTTTTTGATCCAGATATTTTAAGATGATGATGCTTTAGGCGAAGCTTTTGGTGGTAAACACCAGCTTCTAAAAAGATTTCGATCTTTTCGTCTAAAGGATAATCATCTAGAATGGTTTGAATTTGATCATTTGGATTAAGATGTAATGTTATCATATTTATCTCCTTAGTTAAGTCTATTCTCATTATATAGAGGAGTTGTTAATTTGACAATTCAGAAATTTAGAAAACTTGATCTCTTGGTGTTAACCATTCTAGCCGTCATCTCTGATTTGTTAATCGCAATCTTTGGCATATTAAACATATCACTTTTTTTAAGTATTGCATTTCCAATTTTAATATTAGTCTTTGTAAGATGGCATCCATTTGGTTTCATAACACAAGGTATCATCATGTTATCACATCTTTTAATCTTTGGGTTATTTAGTGATAATGGATGGCTTGTTGCACTACTCCATAGTGCATCGATCTTAGGATTTACATTAAGTTATACCGTCATAAATAAATATGGCAAAAAAACAAGTATTGGATTTCAACATATATTTACCGCATTTATGTTGGGTTATATAGGATTTATCTTGCTTTCTTGGGGATTATATCATTTAATCAACCCCATAAGATTAGATGCGATCCTTATATCACACAGCATCAATATGCTATTAGGATTAGGCTTATTATTACTAATCAATAGACAAAAAGTATTACTCGTTAATATGGTTTCATACTTATTAGAAAAGAATGAGGAAAAGTGACATTATGAATCAAGAACAAAAAGAGCAAAACATGTCCATCGAAGCACAAAGAAGAGAAGCAATCATTGAAGAAATGGAAAGAACTAGATGGCATCGTTATTGGACTCAAATCAAAAAGGATTGGCCAATTTATGCCATGCTTGTGCCTGTCATACTCTTTTTCTATTTCTTTAGATACCGTCCGATTGGCGGCATTATGATTGCATTTAAAAATTATGACAATTATAGTGATTCGGTTGCTAACTCAAATTTTTACGGACTTTATGCATTTAGATATATTATGTTTGGTCCTCAGGCAAGAGATTTCTGGCAAGCATTTAGAAACACATTTACGTTATCCACGTATGGCTTATTCTTTGGATTCCCTATTCCAATTATCCTAGCGTTATTATTTAGTGAAATTAAGAATGAAGCATATCGTGCAGCCACACAAATTATTTCTTATTTGCCTAAATTTATTTCAACCGTTGTTATTACATCAATCTTAGGTCTCATGTTAGCTGGTGGAAACTCTGTAATGGCACCTGGTTTACTTAATGGGTTATTCCAACAAGCAGGATGGATACCTGCAGGTACACCAATGCTATCGAAACCAGAATATTTTAGATCCATCTATATCATCTCAAATATTTGGGAATCAGCTGGTTATGGATCAATTGTTTATTTTGCAGCCATTATGGCAATTAGTCCTACAAATTATGAAGCGGCTAAAATTGATGGGGCAAATAAGCTTTCTCAAATTCGTTATGTCACATTACCAGGTATGGCACCAACGCTTACGATTATGCTTATTTTAAGAATTGGTGAAACCTTAAATGTCGGTTATGAAAAAGTCATGCTACTTACAGCAAACCGAGGTAATGAAGTATTAAGCACTGCAGAAGTGATATCTACCTATGTCTTAAAACTAGGTAGTATTGGTATTGGTTCATCCGCTGGTGCTGCTGCAGGTGTCAATTTCGCTGCAGCTGCCGATGTCTTTAATTCCATTATTGCGATGTTTCTCGTGTTAGGTGCTAATTTTATCAGTCGACGTGTCTCAGACACCTCGTTATTCTAGGAGCGTCATATGAAAAGATTAGATAAAAGTGAACTCATATTTAAAATCATCGCATATATCCTTGTCACACTCTTTGCTTTAACGACATTATATCCATTTATTTATAGTATCTCAATGGCTTTATCAGGCTTACAAGCAGTTGAACAAGGCAAAGTTATATTATTTCCAGTAGATCCTCAAATGGATGCCATTAAGGCATTGCTCATTGGAGAAAGAGCTAAAGGCTTTTGGATATCGTATACGAATACTTTATTTTATACATTCTATGGTACTGCATTCTCTATGATCTTATCCATCTTTGCTGCTTATGCATTATCAAAAACGAATTTACTCTTTAAAAGACAAATTGGATTCTTAATTGTGTTTACGATGTGGTTTAGTGCAGGTTTAATTCCTACATACATTAACTATAGAGAGTTATTCGTAAATAACAGATGGGGTATCATTTATGGATTTGGTGTCCAAGCCTTCAATATCCTATTATTAAGAAATTATTTCAATGGCATTTCTAAAGAGATTGAAGAAGCAGCCATCGTCGATGGCGCAAACGAATTCCAGGTTTTAGGTAATGTCTATATACCTATGAGTAAATCAGCGCTTGCTACGGTTACACTCTTTTATGCCTTAAATCGTTGGAATGGTTATTTTTGGAACATGCGACTTGTTCAAGGCAATGAACATCCACTTCAAGTCATCCTAAGAGGGATTACAGAAGCGGCATCGAATACGGATATCATCGTGAATTATCCATATTCGCTTTACTCGCTTGCTTATGCAGCGATCATTATGTCTATTATCCCCATCATCGTGATTTATCCTTACTTGCAAAAATATTTTGCAAAAGGTGTCAACGTTGGTGGAGTTAAAGAATAAAAAAGAAAGGGAGAAAGAAAAGAATGAAAAAGTTTTTCAGTCTATTGCTAGTTTTACTAGCGCTATTCACAGTTGCTGCTTGTGACAACACATCAACAGAACCAACAGAACCAACTGTGCCTACTGTTCCAGATGAAATCGACTACGACTCACAAGTCACTTTAAACGTAGCGTTAAATTATACGTCTGGCGGTCAATTAATGAGTATTTCTTATCAAAAAGATGCAGCTTATGAGTCATTTAATGGTAAGACTTACACGAAAGGTGATTTATTACCAGCTTGGGAGAGAATTGGTGAAAAGTTAAATGTCACTTTTGTTGACAAAGCAACCTCATCAGATAACAACACAAATGCACAATTTACAAGACTTCAAACTGAAGGTTTTGCTGGTGTTGATTTAGTCAATGGTACAGGTGCGCTTATTGGACCTGAAGGTGTTAATGGTAATTTCGTAAATATTGGTGCTTATTTAGATCATATGCCTAACCTTAACGCATTTCTAGAAGCAAACCCATCTGTTAAAGTATCTATGACTTCAGCTGATGGTGGTATTTACTTCACACCTTATTTTGATGGTTTTGGTGAATTAGAACAAATGTTCTTAGCTCGTATTGACTGGATTGAAGACATCTTAGATGTTGCAACACCATCATTTGATACAACTGCTGCAGTTGTTCCAACGGCTTATACACGTCGTCAAGTGACTACGCCAATCAATGTGAATGTTACAGTAGCAAACTCAGATGGTACGACAAGAACAGTGAATAAAGCTTACACACAAAACATTTTAGATGTACTTGCTGGCTTAACGAACCCAACTGGTGCTTCAGTAGCTAATGCATTTAGAACACATATCCAAAATACTTATGGTGATCAAGGCTATGCGAAGTTATCAGACGTATTTGCTGGAACTGATGCAGCTTATGATACAGATGAACTTGTGGCTTTAATGTATGTTGTTAAATCAAACCCACAATATTTAACGCGTCAACATGCTGAACCAAAGACATCCGTAGAAGTTATCTTCCCACGTGAATCATCAGGTAACCGTATCCGTAATTTATTTAGAGGTATGGAAATGTTTGGTCTTCGTGGTATGTTCTCAAGACATGAATGGATTTATTTCGATCAAGAAGGTTTAATCCAAGATGCTAGACATGACCAAGCATTTGTAGATGCAGTCAATGACTTATCAGCAATGTATGCAGATGGATTAATCGTTCAAAATCCTGAAGAAGGTGGCACAAACTGGCGTTCTGTGTTACTAGGTAACTCAAATGGTTTCATGACATATGACTACAATGCAACATCAACAGCTACAAGCTTAATCAACAACGGTAGAAATGTCGATGCTGACCTTAAGTTCCAAGCAATCTTACCTCCAGTTATTGACTGGTTAGGAAACGGTGAATATTTCCACTTCTCAGAAGCTACACGTTCTGTTAAAAATGAAGCTTGGGGTATTCCAAAGCATGTTGAAGCAAATGAAACTAAATTATACAGAGCATTAAAACTTGTTGATGAACTTTATGATTACTCTACTGATGATTCAGTCGGTACAATCCATCTTTATGGTCCTCAAGGCTGGACTGATGGTACGATTTCATATGGTACTGATACAGTGTATAAATTAAGTGATGCAGCAAAAGCTGAAATGACAGCATTAGCTGGTGGTAACCATATCAATTACTTACGTCAATATGTTGGTGCAACAATGCCAATTGGACATATCCGTTCATTAGGCTTAGAGTTCCAAACATTATCTGAAGAAGGTATTATTGGTATTGAAAGATTAAATACTGCTGTTAAAGCAGGCGTCTTAAAACTTGCTGGTTTAGTTGATTCTGATAATCCTTGGTATCAATTATCACCAACATTCTTCCCACTTACTAAAGCAGAAAGTGATTTAATTACTGCTGCAGCATCATTTAGAACAATTTATAATGACAATGCGTTAGTAACTATGGTTAAATACGGTTTCTCTGGTAATGGTGGATCATTAACTGAAGAAGCTTATTGGAATTCATTTAAGATGAATAACATTGACGTTTATGAAGCTATTTATATTAAAGCTTACAGAGACGCATACGCAAGAAGTCAAGAATAATTAACAATAAACGTAGACTAGGGAGGGATTTCCTCCCTAGTACAACGTTTTTAAAAAACGAGGTTTTTAAATGAAACGAACACAGAAAATTATTGCAATTAGTAGCTTATTTGTCACATCATTTTATTTACTTTATGTATTATCATTTTCTACCAATTGGGCTGTTGGAGAAATTCTTGGTGATTTCTTTTTAGATGCTCAAGTAGCAAATAAAGCGATGTTTCAATCAGCAATTAGAATGATTGCATTAGCTGGCTTATTACTTATTTTTGGCACACACACAAACAGAAGATTTTTTATCTCAAATTATCTTTTATCTGCAGTACTTGCAGGTTATTTAGTGTTTGCAGGTATCCAAACATATGGATTTATGGGTCCGCTTAAAGCGAGTTATCTTGAACTCAATGACATGATGTTAGAACTTATTACTGCCATTAACTATGGTAAAATCAGCACATTCGTGTTTGATTTAGGAGTAATTATGTCAGTGATTATGATCATTCAAGCGATACTTTTAGTGTTCTTAATTTCTATGAAAGCAAAGCAAGAATTATTACGTGCTAAGACAAAGCGTACGATAAGTGAGGGCGTTTCTTTATGAAAGTATCTTATATTCAAGCAGACAAAATGCGCTATCAAAAAAATGCATCAGCTTATACACTCGTACTGATTTCTATTGTGACTAGTTTAGTTGCATTGTTTACATCGATTAATTATGATAATTTTGGTGTAACAGGTAATACGCAACGGATCATTCCAGATGTTAGAATTGGTCTTGAAATCGCATTAGGGATTGTACTTATGTTAGGGACTTTCTTAGCAGCTGAACGCGTGAAGATCTATGATATATTTTGGTCTACATATGGGCTCTTTATTTTAGCAGGTATTAATTTTATACGTATTTTTAACATTCCATTTTACGCATATAGCAAAGGATGGATTCCACAATCTACGCAATGGGTAGTTATTGTGATGCTTGTCGCAACAGTTATTTTATTATTAAGCGCTGGTGTGATATCCTTAAGAAAATCAATCATCTTGAGAGAACATATGAAGGAGTTGAACAAAGATGGCAACGATGCAGCTTAAAAACATCAATAAGATTTATATCAATGGTGTGCAAGCAGTGTTTGACTTCAATATTGATATTAAAGATGGTGAGTTTATCGTATTTGTAGGACCTTCAGGGTGTGGTAAATCAACAACACTTCGTATGATTGCCGGACTCGAAGAAATCACATCAGGTGATTTACTCATTGATAACATAAGAGTCAATGATATCGCACCAAAAGATCGTGATATCGCTATGGTTTTTCAAAACTATGCACTTTATGCACATATGACTGTGTATCACAATATGGCTTTTAGCTTGATTTTAAGAAAAGAAGATTCAGATAAAATTCATGAACGCGTCATGTGGGCAGCGAACATATTAGGTTTAACACCTTATTTAAATAGAAGACCACAGCATTTATCAGGTGGTCAAAGACAAAGAGTTGCTTTAGGTCGTGCGATCGTTAGAGACCCTAAAATATTCTTACTTGATGAACCACTATCCAATTTAGATGCTAAATTAAGAGGTTCAATGAGAAAGGAACTTAAAGCACTTCACCATCGTTTAAAAACGACAATGATTTATGTTACACATGACCAAATTGAAGCTTTGACGCTTGCTGATCGTATCGTGATTATGAAAGATGGTTATGTGCAACAAATTGGTACTCCTGAAGAGGTTTATAGTAATCCAGCGAATTTGTTTGTTGCTAACTTTATTGGTACACCACCTATGAATTTCTTTACAGCGAAAATTACAGATAAAGGTCACGTTGTTATTCAAGGTAATGATTTAGATATTAAAGGACACAATGTTTATGATATGCTAAAGAAGAAGAACTATTTTGGTAAAGAGGTCATCGTGGGCATTAGACCTGAATATATTAAGGTTGAACGTAAAGAAGCTGCAAAGAGTGGTTATGATTCAATCTGTGATATTTATGAGCTCTTAGGTTCAGATGCACTAGTTCACTTTAATTTAGGTGATAAACCTGTGATTGCGAAAATCAATGCACGTGAAATGATTCAAGCTAAAGATGACATTAAGTTTAATTTTGATATTGAACATATGTATTTCTTTGATAAAGATACGGAGATGAGAATATATGGTTCATAGCGAAGATCACATCATTAAAACTCAATCATGGTTTAAAAGATGGTACTCATTTAATAAACAACGTATCCCAATGATTTTTATCTTGTTTGGTGTCTTCTTTTTTACAGCATTTTTAGATTTTGAAATTCAAGGCACAGACATTAAACTACAATCACATATTTATGCCATTCAAAGGTTTTTAAATACACCTTATAATAACTTAACAGCGTTTTTCTTATTTTCTATGTATTTGATTGCACTGATTCAAATCTTTAATGGTGTCACTTTTGCACAAAAGAGATCACCATTTAGCCTTATTTTATTAACGATTTTATCCTTAATCCAATCAACACTCTCAGGATTATATACGTTTGCATTTTTTAATGAGCAAGCAACAAGAGCAGATTATGTGATTGGAGAAGCAGCAAAAATTGCTTATACAACAACCATCATTGGTTCTATTTTCTTCTTAATAGCTACCATCTTTGCATGGTTTTATGTGGATTGGAAATATGTCAAAGAAAAAGAATAAAAAAGATTCACTACAAAATCCATATTTCGTCGATAAACTCGCAAGTATACCAGCGCATGTCAAAATTGGTTTTCTTAAATTTTGGCTCGCTGGTGCTTCATTTTATATTACTGTCAATGGTTTACCTCGTGTTTTCGATTATTTAGATAGATTAGTTGTTTTAACACTTGTTTTAATTTTAGGTGTTGAGTATATTTCAAATACGATTATCTATTGGATGCACACTGATCACATTGACACAAAAAAATATTTACCACATGAAATTAATAGAAAATCGATAAAAAGTATTGGTATGACAGCAGTTTATGTGATTGTTATGATGATATTTTTTCATATGACACTTACACTTTATGTTGGATTTGGATTACCTACGATTGGCGATATATTAAGTGAATCCACGGCAGATCCCTTTACATTCGGTTTTATTTTCTTAGGTTTTGATTATTTATGGATACTTGCAAGAAGAAATTTAAATGAAAGAAGGCAAAAAAAGCATGTTTAAATTGATTTTTAAATCAACTAGAAGTTTAACATTTGAACTTAATAATCAAGATATCTATGAATCTAAAGAGCCTTTTGATGTCTTTGTGGATGATGTACTCGTTCTTAAAGACTACAAAAAGAATGTGTTTAGCTTATACAATTTAGATCCAAATACGAAATATAGAGTTAAAGTGAATGGTTTTGAATTAGATGTCGTCACTGAGTATGAATCTACTTATTTAAATGTTTTAGATTTTGGTGCTAAAGGTGATGGCAAGACTGATGATACGATGGCAATTCAAACAGCCATTTTGGCATGCCCGAAACATGGTACAGTAAAAATACCTAAAGGAACATATTATGTAAAGCCACTCTTTTTAAAAAGCTTTGTAACCATAGAACTTGTTAAAGGTGCGACGCTTTTAGGACATATTGATAGAAATCAATATCCCATCTTACCTGCTCAAATTCAAAAAGCAGATGGATCTATGCTAGAACTTTCCTCATGGGAAGGTGTTAGTGCACCTACTTTTGCAAGTATCATTACAGGCATTGAAGTTGAGCATGTGAAAATGATTGGCGAAGGCATTATTGATGAGAATGCTCAAAACAGTGATTGGTGGATCAATCATAAAGTTCAACGAGGTGGTGCTTGGAGACCAAAAGGTATTTTTCTATCGAACTCCAGCCATATAGGATTTCAAGGTATTACAGTAACAAACACACCTTCATGGAACTTACATCCTTATTTCTCTAGTTATATCGATTTTATCGATATGAAATTAATCAGTCCTAAGGATTCACCAAATACCGATGGTTGTGATCCAGAAGCTTGTGATCACGTCAATGTTATTGGTGTTGATTTTTCTGTCGGTGATGACTGTATCGCTATTAAATCTGGCAAATATGATTTAGGTATGAAGTATCGTAGACCCACATCGAACATGGTTGTTAGAAACTGTATGATGGCTTATGGTCATGGTGCTGTTGTTTTAGGTAGTGAGATGAGTGGTGGCATTAAAGATTTAACAGTCACCCAATGTTATTTTAAAGAAACAGATCGTGGTTTACGTATTAAAACAAGAAGAGGTCGTGGCAATTCAGCGATCATTGATGGCATCACGTTTGAAAATATCTATATGGACAATGTGTTAACACCACTTGTTATGAACATGTATTATTATTGTGATGATGATGGAAAGACAGAATATGTTTGGAGCAAAGAAAAACTACCTGTAGATCAAAGAACACCTTATCTAGGATCGTTTAAATTTAAAAATATTATTTGTGAGAATGTGCATGCAGCTGCCGGTTTCTTTTATGGTCTTCCTGAACAGCCCATTGAAAAAATTGAGCTGGAAAACGTATCTTTCTCATATGCAGAAAATGCAGAACCTTTCTTGCCTGCGATGATGAGCTATTTAGATCCAATGCTAAAAGAGGGCTTACATTTTAGATATGTGAACAATGTATCACTCAAAAATGTTCGTCTTAAAAATCCTCTAAACAAGCCAATCAACCTAGAAGACGTTAAAAATTTCGAAGAAAATTAACATAACATTGCTTTATGTCTTCGTCCATCATATAATGATGGGTAAAGGGCATAATAGACAACTAGTTATATCAGTAAACACCGTTTATATAAAAGTGAGGGATATATATGATGAAATCAGATATCGTTAAACGTATCATAGATGTAGGCGTCGTTGCTGTGATTCGTGCTGAAACGAAAGAAGAAGCAATAAACATTTCAAAAGCTTGTATCGAAGGTGGACTACCTGCTGTAGAAGTCACATTTACTGTGCCTTATGCAGATGAAGTCATTAAAGCATTAGCAAAATCCTTTAAGAGTGAAGAACTCATTATTGGTGCAGGTACAGTGCTTGATCAAGAAACAGCAAGAATCGCAATTTTAGCAGGTGCAACCTATATTGTTTCACCAGGCTTTAATTTAGAGACTGCAAAATTATGTAATAGATATCAAATACCTTACATGCCAGGATGTTTAACCATCACAGAGATGATCACAGCCATGGAAGCAGGGGTAGATATCATTAAGCTTTTCCCAGGCAGTGCATTTGGTCCAAGTTATGTTAAAGCAATCAAAGGACCACTCCCACAAGCAAATATCATGCCAACAGGTGGTGTCTCTTTAGATAATATAAAAACCTGGATTGAAAACGGTGTTGTTGCAGTTGGTGTGGGCTCAGAACTGACTGGACCGGCTAAAAAAGGTGATTATGAAGGTGTTAAATCATTAGCAAAAGCTTTTGTCAAAGAAGTTAAACTTGCTAGAGAGAAGAAGGTATAAGCTATGGCAAAAATTGTTACCTTAGGCGAAATTATGCTTAGACTATCCACGCCTGGACAAAAAAGATTTGTTCAATCAGAGAAGTTTGATATAGTCTATGGTGGTGGCGAAGCGAATGTCGCGGTGAGTCTTGCTCAATTTGGACATGATGCTTATTTTGTGACTAAGCTTCCAAAACATGAAATTGGACAAGCAGCAATTTATGAACTATCAAAATATCAGGTACATACAGACTATATTGCACGTGGAGGAGATAGAATTGGTATCTATTTCTTAGAAACTGGCGCATCCATGCGTGCATCGAAAGTGATTTATGATCGTGCACATAGTGCTATCGCAGAAGCGGATCAAAAAGATTTTGATTTTGATCACATCTTCAAAGATACCGATTGGTTCCATTTTTCAGGTATCACACCTGCGATTAGCAAAAAAGCAGCAGAACTCACAAAAATCGCATTGATAAGTGCTAAAAAACATGGTGTCAAGGTTTCAGTTGATTTAAACTATCGTAAAAAATTATGGACACCAGAAGAAGCACAGCAAGTGATGAAACCACTTATGCAGTATGTCGATGTTTGTATTGGTAATGAAGAAGATGCTGAGTTAGTCTTAGGCTTTAAGCCAAAAAATGTGGATGTCTCTAAAGGTCATTTAGATCTTGAAGCTTATAAAACTATATTTAAAGAAATGAAAGAAGCATTTGGATTTGAAATGGTTGCAACGACACTTAGAGAATCGTTTTCAGCAACTAAAAATGGTTGGCAAGCCCTACTTTATGATGGTCAAACATTTTATCCATCCAAATCATATTTGATAGACCCAATTATAGACCGTGTTGGTGGTGGAGATTCATTTTCTGCAGGTTTGATTCATGGTCTACTCACAAAAACAAACGATCAAGCGATTGAATTTGCAGTCGCAGCAAGTGCACTCAAACATACGATTCCAGGCGATTTTAATATGGTTTCTGAGTCTGAGGTTGAAGCACTTCAAAAAGGTGATCAGTCAGGACGTGTTCAAAGATGAAAGATAATAGATCAGTAAGTCGTATTTTACAAATTTTAGAGCTTATTGCTAAGCATGATGAAGGTTTAACATTAGGACAAATTTATCGTACATTAGACATTCCAAAAGCAACTGTTTATGATTTCTTACAAACTTTATATAGAGCAGATGCGATATATTATAAGGACCCAAGACTAAAAAATTATGTCATTGGATCTAAAATGTTTGCGATTGGTTCAGTCTATACAAGAAACTCAAACCTCATTGAAGCATCACAATTTGAGTTAAAAGATTTTGCAGAATCACATGGACGCACTGTGTTTGTTACTAAGCGTATCAATGACAAAATTGTCTACGTTTATAAATATCAACCAAGTTCATCTAAAATTGTTACACCACAAGAAATTGGCACAGTTTCAAGAGATTTCTTAGAAGGACCGATTGGTAAATGCTATGCTGCCTTTGACAAGGGTGTTTTAAATCAACAAATTAAAGATTATGAACAAATTAGAAAAGATCGTTATTGCTTTTCTAACCTTGAAGATAACTCACATATTTGCACGCTTGCAGCACCTGTTTGGAACTTTGAAAATAGAGTCGTAGGTGTGATTGTAGCATCTGATCTAGCAACAGATGGTGCTAGAAGAGAGCCACTTGCTAAAGAGTTTAAAGACATCGCTGAACGTATTTCAAGAAAACTTGGTTATCTAGGAAATTTTAATGCTTAAGTTAGGTATTCGTGCACATGATATTGGCCGTATGACGCCATTTGAACTTGCAGAAGAAGCCAAGTCTTTTGGTTTTGATGGCGTTCAATTAGTCTTTAAAAAAGCACTCACTCACCCTGTGAATTTCAATGATTTAAATGAGATTAAAAATGCTTTTAAGAAACCAAAGATCATGATGTTAGGCGCATACTTTAATA
The DNA here is from genome assembly GCA_964655445.1 of uncultured Mariniplasma sp. Classification (GTDB taxonomy): domain Bacteria; phylum Bacillota_I; class Bacilli_A; order Acholeplasmatales; family Acholeplasmataceae; genus Peloplasma. Next base: position 85,958 of record CAZZMZ010000007.1, read on the forward strand.
TGGTTCATCCTGATTTAAAGGTTGTCACTGATGGGATTGACTATTTTAAAAAGCATTTAGAAATATCTTATGCATTAGGTGCGAAATATGTTGGTACTGAAACAGGCTCTTTGATGGGTTCGCCATGGGGGTATGTGAAAGAAAATCATGCACCAAAAACCTTAGAAAAAGTCATAGAGATTGTTAAAGACTTGTCAAGAACAGCAGAAAAATATCATGCATATATTGCCTTGGAAGGTGCTTATGCACATGTTGCATATAGCCCAAAAATCATGAAAAAAATTATCGATCAAGTGCAAAGTCCTAATCTTAAGGTAACTGTTGATTTATTTAATTTTCTTCATATGGGTAATTATAAAAAACGCATGGCGATCTTTGATGAAGCCATTTCATTACTTAAAGACCACATTGTTATTTTTCATTTAAAGGATTTTATCGTTGATCATGATGCACTTGTTCAAGTAGGTCTTGGTCAAGGCTTGATGGATTATAAGACCATCATCAAAAAAATCAAAGAGTCGTGTCCCAATGCCTATCTCATTTTTGAAGGTGTTGTTGGAGACGATATAAAAACAAGCTACAAGTTGATTAAAAAATTATTAAAGGAGTGATAGATCATGAAACTTGACATTAGATACAATAATCATCCAGAAGATTCAAAAGCTTATGATACAAACACACTTCGATCAAGATATTTGATTGAAAAGATATTTGGTAAAGATGAGATTTTATTTACATATTCTCATCATGACCGTATTATTGCTGGAGGCATTATGCCTGTAGAAAAGGAAGTCTCATTACCAGTTACTAAGGATTTAGGTACAGAATTTTTCCTTGAACGTAGAGAATTAGGCGTCATTAATATCGGTGGTGATGGTTATATCAAGCTTGATGGTAAAAAATATGATATGGTATCTAAAGATGGTATCTATGTAGGTCGTGGTGTGAAGCTGGTGTCTTTTGGATCTAAAGATCCCAAGCATCCTGCAAAATTTTATATTAATAGTGCACCAGCACATGAAACCTATGAAACTGTTCACATTCCATTTAATCAAGCAAAACCAAACAAATGGGGTTCACCAAAAACACTCAATGAACGCACGATTTATCAATATGTCCATCCAGCTGTCTGCAAATCATGTCAATTAGTCATGGGCATGACGATTCTAAGTCCGGGATCTGCATGGAACACCATGCCATGCCATACGCATGAAAGACGCATGGAAGTCTATTTCTATTTCAATATGGATGAAAACACTCGTGTCTTCCATTTTATGGGTGAGCCTACCGAAACAAGACATCTTGTTATTAAAAATGAACAAGCAGTCATTTCACCTTCGTGGTCCATACACTCAGGTGTAGGGACTTCAGATTATACGTTCATCTGGGGTATGTGTGGCGAAAATATCACATTTGACGATATGGATTTTGTTGATATGAAAGATCTAAAATAGTAAAGGAGAATGCATATGTCAATGTTACAAGGATTTGATTTAAAAGGAAAAGTCGCTTTAGTTACAGGTTCATCCACAGGTTTAGGTCAAGGTATGGCTTTAGGTCTTGCTGAAGCAGGGGCTGACATTGTAGGTTTAGACTATGTTGGATCTGATGAAACAAAGATTTTAATCGAAAAATTAGGAAGAAAATATGTTGGCTTAAAGGCTAATCTAATCACTGCAAAAAAACAAGATCTCATAAACATTATCGATGAAGTCGTTCAACATATGGGAAGAATTGACATTTTAGTCAATAATGCAGGTATTATCAGAAGAGAAGATACACTTGATTTCTCTGAAGAAAATTGGGATGATGTTATCAACATTAACCTAAGATCAGTTTTTTTCCTATCACAAGCTGCAGCGAACCAGTTTATTAAGCAAAAATCACCAGGAAAAATTATTAACATCGCATCTATGCTATCTTATCAAGGTGGTATTAGAGTACCTTCTTACACAGCATCTAAATCAGGTGTGAAAGGTATCACCATGACGATGGCAAATGAATGGGCAAAATATAACATCAATGTAAACGCGATTGCACCAGGCTATATGGCAACGAATAACACGAAACAGTTAAGAGATGATGAAAAACGTGCAGGTGAAATCTTAGAGCGTATACCAGCCGGACGTTGGGGTACACCAAGAGATGTCGCAGGTGCAGCAGTCTTCTTAGCAAGTTCAAACTCAGATTACATCAATGGTTTTACCATTGCTGTAGATGGTGGATGGCTTGCAAGATAATTAAATGCTTTAATAAGACGTCATGTATTCCATGACGTTTTTTTCTTTTAGATTGCTATATAAATCATATGAAATATGATACAATCTTAATGAGGTAATAATTATGAATGTAACAAGACGAGATATTCGTATTGAAGTGATGAATGCACTTTATCAATACGATTTATACCAAAGTGATGATTTAGCTTTTATCCCCTATTTTGAACTTGAAGAAGCTCAAAATGTCTTTTTTGAAGTATCATCACACCTAAAAGAAATCGATCAAATCATTGAAAAAAATCTTTACGACTATGCTTTATATCGCTTATCTTTTTTAGATCGAGCGATTATTAGATTAGCAACTTATGAAATGACATATTCGGATTTAGATCCAAAAATCGCGATTAATGAAGCTGTAGAGCTTACAAAGATTTATAGTAATTTAGATGATGAGAAACAGCATAAGTTTACTAACAAGGTTTTAGATAATATCGCAAAAGCACTTAAGGGATGATATTTTGGAACAATACCTAACTGTCACAGCCTTAACTAAATATATTAAAGCGAAACTTGAAGGTGATAAACACCTTTTTTCCATTTTATTAAAAGGTGAAATCTCGAATTTCAAAAGACATTCAAGAGGTCATTTATATTACACCTTAAAGGATGAGGGTGCTCAAATATCAGCCATTATGTTTTCAAGAGATGCAGATAAACTCACATTTACACCCAAAGAAGGAGATCATGTGCTCATCACAGGACGTATCAGTCTTTATGAGCCAAGTGGTACTTATTCGATACAAGTTACCTCAATGAAGCTTGATGGTATTGGTGAATTATACTTAAAGTATGAAACCTTAAAAAAAGAGCTGGAAGAAAAAGGATACTTTGCTTTAGAGCATAAAAGAGAAATTCCTAAGTTTCCAAAAGCGATTGGTGTCGTAACCTCACCTACAGGTGCAGTCATCGAAGATATCAAACATACAGTATCAAGAAGATACTTACTCACTGAAATTCATTTATATCCTGCACTCGTTCAAGGTCCAGATAGCGCAATGAGTATTCGAAATCAGATTTTGCTTGCGAATACACTCAAAGAAGTTGATGTACTCATCGTTGGTCGAGGTGGTGGTTCCATTGAAGATTTATGGGGATTTAATGAAATGCCTGTGATTGATGCCATCTACAATTCTAAAATTCCAGTGATTACTGCAATTGGTCATGAAACAGATTACACATTAAGCGACTTCGTGTCAGACTTAAGAGCACCAACACCCACAGCTGCAGCAGAACTTGCAACGCCTAATAAAGCAGACTTAATCATCAAAATCAATGAATCAGTTGATCAAATTCAATATAAAACAAAACAAGTTTTATCCTATAAATCAAGAGATTTAGTCTATATCGATGAAAGACTGGAAAGATTATCTCCGAGTGGAAAACTAGAATTGCTTAAAGAAAAAATTGATCGAGCAAGTAAAGATATCCATCTTTTATTTCAAGGAAAGCTAGAAAATGATCATAAAAAGCTTGAACTCTATCATTCAAGACTTAAGAGTCCACTTGATCAAATTAAGATGTTATCTCAAAAAAGAGATAATCTACATGAGAAGCTTAAAGAAAAGATCCTTTCAATCTTCACACAAAAAACATATCAGTTTGATGTGCTGCGCACCAAAATACAAGGCTTAAATCCACTCGTTATGATGGATCAAGGCTTTGCACTTATTAAAAAAGATCAAAACATCATCACATCAGCCAATGATTTACATATTGGTGATGATGTTGATATTAAGTTTAAAGATGGCACGTTAGGTGCTAAAATAACAAAAAAGGTAGGATCGTAAAATGGAAAAGAAAACATTTGAAGAAACTTTAAAAGCTTTAGAACAAGTTGTTAAAGATCTTGAAAATAAGGATATCCCTTTAGATGAAGCAGTCAAAAAGTATCAATTAGGACTAGAATTATCTAAGGCATGTTATGAAATGCTCGAAGAAGCAGAAAAACTTGTGGTAAAGGAAATTAAATAACGTATGCATTTATTTGACATCAAGGATCCTAGCTTTTTAAAAAACTTAACATACAAGGAACTTAAATCACTCGCAGAAGAAATGCGTGCTTTTTTAATTGAGTCGATTGAAAAAACAGGTGGTCACTTAAGTTCTAACCTTGGTACTGTCGAATTAATTATTGCACTTCATTATGTGTTTAACTCACCAGAAGATGCGTTTATTTTTGATGTGGGGCATCAAGCTTATGCACATAAAATCTTAACTGGCCGTGCTAAGGATTTTGATACATTACGTCAAACTGATGGCTTATCTGGTTACATCAATTATGATGAATCGATTCATGACCAATGGGAATCAGGTCATGCTGGTACTGCTTTATCTGCACTTATTGGTACACTTTATGCAAAAGCACTAAAAAATGAAAAAGGTGAAGGTATAGCAGTGATTGGTGATGCATCGATTACAAATGGTATGGCTTTTGAAGCTTTAAACTTACTTGGTAGAGATCAAAAACGTCGTGGCATTATCATTTTAAACGATAACGAAATGAGTATCTCAAAGAGCGTTGGTTCAATTTCTAAAGCACTTACTAAATTGCGTTCGATGAAAATTATTATGCGTTGGAAACGTATTTGGTCACGCATCTTACCAGGCTTTATTTTAGGCTTTTTAGGTCGAGTTAAGCGTGGTATCAGAGGCTTTTTACAACGTCAAAACATTTTTGAAGATTTAGGTTATATGTATATAGGACCTATTGATGGTCATGATTTAAAAACTTTGATCTATAGTTTAAGACGTATCGAAAAGGTTAAAAAATCTGTAGTTCTTCATATCATTACTGAAAAAGGTAAGGGACATGTGGAAGCAGAAAAAGATATGATTGGTACCTATCATGGAGTTTCCAAGCCATCTAACGGTAAAAAAGTAGGTATCTCATGGAGTGAAATGATTAGTCACAGTATAGAAACACTCCAAAAAGATGTTAAAACTTTTGTGATTATGCCTGCGATGGAAATTGGTGCGCATTTCTCACATTTTGCTAAAACGTATAGCGATAGATATTTAGATGTTGGTATTGCTGAAGAGCATGCAGCAACCATGGCTGCTGCTATGGCACATCATGGTATCAAAGTATTTTTACCACTTTATGCAACTTTTTCTCAAAGAGCCTTTGATCAAATCATGAATGATATTGCTAGATCTAATCATCATGTCGTGATTGGTATTGACCGTGCAGGTATTGTTGGAGAAGATGGTTCAACACATCAAGGTCTCTATGACGTATCCATGTTTTATACGATGCCCAATGTTGTCATAACCATGCCATATGATGGTAAAGAAGCTTATAATCTTTTACATTATGGTTTCTTAGAACAAAGTCATCCATTTGTTATACGTTACCCAAGAGGTACGGTCATGTTTCAAAAGGAAGAACCGCTTCGTTATGAAAAAATTGATCGTTTATGGCAGATTTTAGAAACAGGCAAGGATTTAACGATTATTAGTTATGGTCCAAGTCTAGACTTACTTAAAAAAGCTTATCAAAAGACAAAATATCAAGCGACTCTCGTGAATGCAAGGTTTATTAAACCTATCGATGAAGAGATGTTACATGATTTAATGAAAACAAATCGACCCATTCTTGTGTATGAAGAAGCTTCAAACACAGGTTCATTATATCCCCAAATTTTAAAGTTTATGGCTAAAAACAACTACCATAACAAAATCATTGAAATGTCTATTACTGACATCATTGTCGATCATGGACATTATCAAGATATGCTAAAAAAATTAGGTATGGATGAGACATCAATTATCAAAAAAATAGAGGCATTATGCCATGAGGCTTGATCAATATTTAGTTGAACAAGATTTTGCTAAATCAAGAAGTCAAGCACAAGATTTAATCAAACGTTCATCTGTATATGTGAATGATGTCGTTGAAAGAAAACCATCTTATCAGGTTAAAGCAAGTGATTTTATCAACATAGAAAAAGAAACCATCTTTGTGAGTCGAGCTGGTGAAAAATTACAACAAGCCATCCTTGATTTTAAGATCGATTTTCGTGATAAGATATGTCTTGATATTGGCTCTTCAACAGGTGGTTTTACAGAGTGTGCTTTACTTTTTGGTGCATCCTTTGTCTATGCTTATGATGTAGGAAAAGATCAGATGGATAAGGATTTGAGGTTAAATCCGAAGGTTGAGCTTCATGAAGAAACGAATATTTTAGATGTAGACATTAAAGAGGTTGATATCATCATGATTGATGTGTCTTTTACATCTATAAAACCCATATTGCATCATGTAAAAAATCATCAAAAGGAAATGATATGTTTAATAAAACCCCAATTTGAAGCAGGTCATATCCACTTTAAACAAGGTGTTTTAAAGGATATAAGCCTTCATAAGGCGATTCTTACAGATATTTTAGAGGAAGCTCGCTTGTTAGGGTTTTCCATCGCTGGTCTTAAAAAGTCAGTACTCAAAGGTAAAAAAGGTAATCAGGAGTATATCCTTTATATCAAGCCTCAAAAAAACAAAGAAGACATTAAAAAACTTATTGGAGATCTGTATGCTTAAATCATTACACATTCGTAATTTTGCACTTATAGATGATATCGAAATGACATTTCATGATGGTTTATCTGCGATGACTGGTGAAACAGGTGCAGGTAAATCCATTATTTTAGAATCGCTTCAACTCCTTTTTGGCAAAAGAGCTGATGCACAAATGATTCGTCATGGTGAAACACGTGCCCATGTGCATGGTGTTTTTCTTGTCTCAAAAGAGGTTAGAGAGCTTTTTGATTTACCAGAAGAGATTGAAGTCGAACGAGAAATTGATCAAAACGGTCGTCATTTCATGAAACTAAACGGTAATAACGAAACACTTTCTCGTATTAAAGATATCATGCAAACGATTGGTAGTATGCATTCACAAAATGAGACAATGAATTTATTTGATAAAAGCTATTACTTAACTTTGATTGATCAGGTTAATCAATCAAAAATAGATACCTTATTAAATAAGTATTTAATCGATCGAAGCACCTATTTAGAAAAGAAAAAGCATTATCTGTCTTTGAAAGATAAAAAAAGCCAATCTTTAGAGAAAAAATCATTCTTGGAATTTCAAGTAGAAGAGTTGAGTGCTTTAAAATTAAAACCAAACGAAAAAGAAATACTTGATGAACAAGTAGAAAAACTCAAACACCATGATAAAATCATGCGTGAGCTTACACATGCTTATCAATCAATTGAAAATGAGCAGTTTTCAATCGATGCAATTTTTGAGGCATCTAAAGCATTAGATAAAATCAAATCATTTGATGCACAGTTTCTCTCTTTAAGTGAAAGACTTTCTTCAGCATATTATGAACTTGATGATATCAAATCACTGATCTATGAAGAACTTGAAGGCTTTGATTTTAATCAACAAGCTTTTGATGAGATGCAAGAAAGAAGTTATGAACTCACCAAGATTGAACAAAAATATCAAAAAACAACAGATGAGCTCATCATATACTTAAAAGAGATTGAAGATGAGCTACTCATGATCACAGATTATGACTCATATTTAAAACAAGCTGAAAAAACGCTAGAATTAGCATATCTTAAAGCTTTTGAGTCAGGTTTAGCACTTACTAAAGAAAGAGAAAAATGTGCTTTAAAGCTTGAAAAAGATGTCTTAAATGAGTTAAAAGAACTTGATTTAGAAAAGGCAAGCTTTAAAATTTTATTTGAGCCTATCAAAAAAGATGAAACATCTTTACTTGAAACAGGACTGGATGAAGTGGATTTCATGATTTCACTCAATGAAGGTGAACCAATTAAACCACTTTCTAAAGTTGCATCTGGTGGAGAGCGCGCAAGATTTATGTTTGCATTAAAATCGATTTATGCAACTTCAAATCATTTATCACTTTTAATTTTAGATGAAATAGATATTGGTATTTCTGGTAAAACAGCTGCTAAAGTTGCAGATAAGATGAAAGCATTAAGTAAAGACATGCAACTCATAGTCATCACGCACTTACCACAAGTAGCAAGCCGCGCAGATCATCAGTATCAAATCATTAAAACAAAAGAGGGATCACGTATGGTCACCCGCATTCATAAATTAGATTATGACATGCGCGTAGAAGTGATTGCCCTCATGTTATCTGATGAAAAATTGTCACATTATGCGATTGAACAAGCGAAAATGCTCCTTAATAAATAAAAAAAGCTTTCGCTTTTCTTATGCATTACCTAATACAATTGATAGTACAAATGTTAAGATAATAAGTCCAACCATACCAAAGACGATAATCCAGACGATAGCTTTACCCCACCATGTTTCGGTCGGGTTGACATAGTGTTTCTTTTGATCGTTCTTAACTACGTTTTTTTCCTTGTTTGCCATAATTTCACCTCGTTTGATTAATCGGGTATATTATACTATAAAAGCCCTATGAAAGAAAGTGTTTTGATGAAAAACGATGTCAAAATTATCTTCCATATTGACTTAAATGCCTTCTTTGCAAGTTGTGCAGTCATAAAGGAACCTTATTTAAAAGATAAGGTCTTTGTTGTTGGTGGTAATACGACATTAAGACGTGGTGTGATTTCAACAGCTTCCTATGCTGCAAGAAAATTAGGTATCCATAGTGCGATGAATATCAATGATGCTTTATATATTTATCCAAAGCTTGTTGTTGTACCTTTAGAGTTTCAACTCTATCATAAATATTCTCAAATCTTTTTTAAATTTCTAAAAAAATATGCTGATTTAGTTCTTGAAGGATCGATTGATGAAGCTTATGTGGATATGACAGAAAGATCAAAACATCAACATCCCTTAGATATAGCAAAAGAGATTCAACAAGGCCTTCTTCAAGAACATGGGCTCCCATGTTCTATTGGGATTGCTCCAACGCTTTTTTTAGCCAAAATGGCTTCTGATATGAAAAAGCCCTTAGGTATTACCGTATTAAGACGAAAAGACATTGTTGAAAAGCTTTTTCCTTTACCAATTAAAGAATGTTATGGGATTGGAAAGAAAACCTATCCTAAACTTGAAGCAATAGGTGTTACAACTATCGGTGATTTTACAAAAGAACAATATAAACATGCGATATTAGAGATTATGAGTGAAGCATCATATCTTTCTTATTTAGATCATATTTTGGGACGAAGTAGTGATATCATTGATCCAAAAAAATACATGATACCTAAATCGATATCCAATGAAACGACATTAAATTATCCGATGGATCAAAGAGAAGCCATTTTTAAAATCGTGATTGATATGCTAGAAGAAGCACATGAACGTTTAACAAGAGAGTCACTCGTTTCTAAAACTGTTGGCATTAAATTGAAAAATACATCCTTTGAGACGATGAATCGAGGAAAAACGCTTGATTTTCACACGGATGATTATGATGTGTTTTATGATACCATTGAGCAACTATTTGAAGCACATTATGATGAATCACCAGTAAGACTAGTCGGTGTTTTCTTAAGTTCTGTCATGCAAAAAAAGGACTTAAAGATCGATCTTAATTTATTTAACTATCAAGAACTCTCAAAAAGAGAAGAGAGTCTATATCAAACCATTAAAGATATAAATGATACTTATCCAGGCAAAGTCCAAAAGGGTACAAAAAAGACATCATAGGATGTCTAAGATGTCTAATTTAGAGGTATGATCCCATGTTTTGGGGTCATCTTTTTTATATTGTTTTAAAAACTCAATGACTTCATTTGTAACAGAAGTTGGTGTAGAGGCTCCTGATGTGACAGAAACCGATGATATACCATTTAACCAGTTTAAATCTATATCTTCGATGCCACCAATGAGATGTGATGGAATATTTTGATGATGCGCTCCAACAAAAGCTAATTTATTTGAATTAGAACTCTTTTCATCGCCTACAACAAGCATCAAATCTACCTTTTCTTGGTTGATGACAGCATCTTGTCTTACAGTGGTTGCATTACATATTTCATTATCAAATAGATAATCAGGATATTTTGTTTCGATAATCTTTAATACAGAATCAATATCATACATCGCTAAAGTGGTTTGATTTGTAACAAAAACCTTTTCATCTTTTAAATAATCAGGCAACAAAAGTGCATCCTTTTCATCTTCTACAAAGTAAATCGAAGGATCAATCGCTAGAATTGCCTCAGGTTCAGGATGGTTTCTATGTCCAATATAAATGATTTTATAGCCAAGAGCTAGCTTATCTTTAACAGCCTTATGCACGCGGTAGACGTCTCTACATGTCGCATTCATATATGTTAATCCTTTTTCTTTAGCCTTTTCAATCACTTGATCAGAAATACCATGAGCTGTAAAAATGACGGTACCTTCATTTACCTCTTCTAGCATTTCCATTCTTGTTTTACCAGGTTGATCGAGTGAAATCACGCCAAAATGACGGAATGCTTCCGTGATTTTTTTGTTATGGACAATTTGACCAAGCACGTAAATCGGTCTTGGATACGATTCATTTTTGATGACTTTTTTTACGATGGCGAGTGCATTTAAGACGCCATGGCAATATCCTCTTGGAGTTAAGTCAATTACTTTCATGTTCATCACCAATCTTATTATACTAAAAAGGAGGAGAACTTTGTTTCTTTTTACATTTAAATGCCATTCATGATATAATCATATGGGTGAGTTTGATGTATATAAAAAATAAGTTAGATCAATTAAATTTTAAGGAAATAACACCAATTCAAGCAGGTGTTTTTAAGCATTTTAAGCATCAAAAGCACTTAGTAGGTTTAGCGCCAACAGGTACTGGGAAAACCCATGCTTATCTATTACCAATTTTAGAAAATATCACATTTCAAAAAAATGAGGTTCAAGCACTCATTATTGTGCCAACCAATGAATTAGTGATTCAAGTAGAAACAATGCTTAAAGCTGTTGAAGATCGTGTTGTTGTTAGAAGCTATTATGGTGGCTCCAATAAGCAAAAAGAACAAGCATGGCTAGAAAAAAATCAACCTGATATTGTCATTACGACACCAGAAAGATTAAAGGCTTATGTGGTTGATTTGAATATTTTAAAAATTCAAACAACCAAATATTTTGTTTTAGATGAAGCAGATATGATGTTTGATTATGAATTCCTATCTTTAATAGATCAAATCTTACCTGCAATGCCAAAGGCTAAGTATTTACTATTTTCAGCAACCATTCATCAAAGTATGGAACCATTTATTAAAAAATACTTTGGTGTTTATGATTTGATTGATACCTCTAAATCACATACTTTAAATATAACTTATCCTTTAATCAATATTAAATATCAAGAACGATTAGATGTCTTATCTAAACTAGTCCAAGTGATTAATCCTTATTTATGCTTTGTCTTCGTCTCTAAAAAGGAAAATCAAGAAGTGGTTTACCAAAGACTCGTTGATTTAGGTAAAGAAGTGGTAAGCATAAATTCAAATATTGGTGTTAAAAAAAGAATTAAGTTAATTGAAGATATTCTAGCTTTAAAATATCAATATGTTGTCACATCTGATTTAGCTGCTCGCGGTTTAGATTTCAAGATTTCACATGTCATCCATTATGATTTACCACATTTTTTAGAGTTCTTCCAACATAGAAGTGGTAGAACCGGACGCATGTATGAATCTGGTATGGTTATTACATTCTTAAGTGTGGATGACCATAGAAAAATTGATAAGCTCAAAAAACAAGGAATTCCTTTTGTTGATTATGTGTTAACAGATGAAAGCTTAGAGAAACAAGTGAGAAAAAAACGTGAAGTCTCCGAAGAGGAAATCAATGCTCTAAAAAAATTAAAAACGAAGAAAAAAGTAAAACCTAATTATAAAAAGAAACATGCAGAAGAAGTAAGAAAAACAAGACAAGCCATTAGGAGGAAAGAACATGCAGCTAAAAATAGGTAGTCATGTCTCAATGAGTGGTGATGAGATGTATTTGGGTTCTGTGAAGGAAGCCTTAAGTTACAATGCAAATGCTTTTATGGTATATACAGGTGCACCTCAAAACACCATTCGTAAAAAATTAAGTGATTTAAAGATTGAAGAAGCTATATCGTTTATGAAAGAAAATCATCTTTCTTTTGATAACGTTATTGTTCATGCACCATATATTATTAACCTAGGAAATCCTGACCCTGAAAAACGTGCTTTTGCCGTATCCTTTTTGACTGAAGAAGTAAAAAGAACTGCAGCAATGCAAGTAAGTCAAATCGTATTACACCCGGGGTCTGCAGTTGGTAAAGACCGTAATGAAGCGATTAAGTGGATTGCTGAAGGTGTGAAGCAAGTCATCTTAAACACAAAAGACCTTAAGGTCAAAATCGCTTTAGAAACCATGGCTGGTAAAGGCAATGAAGTCGGCAAGACCTTTGAAGAACTAAAAGAAATCATGGATTTGGTGAATGAAAGAGATCGAGTATCTGTATGCTTTGATACATGCCACACACATGATGCTGGATATGACATCAAAGAAAATTTTGATGGTGTCATTAAGCATTTTGATGAAGTGATCGGTAAAAAATATATATCAGTTTTTCATATCAATGATTCTAAAAACCCACAAGGTGCATCCAAAGATAGACATGAAAATTTCGGTTTTGGTTACTTAGGATTTGATGCATTAATCAAGGTTGTTTATCATGATGAATTCAAAGATATCCCTAAAATACTAGAAACGCCTTATGTAGATGGTCATCCACCATATAAAGAAGAAATTCTAATGATTAAAGAAAAATCATTTGATCCAGAGCTTAAAAATAAACTCCAAATCATTCAAGGATAAGACTCATATTTTTGAGTCTTTTTTATTATTTTTTGTGATAAGCATTTAAAAAAAATAAAGTTGTTCAAAAAAGCTAACTTTCGTTTATAATATTAACGTAGTTAATTAAAAGGGGTGCAAAAGATGCGTATTGAATTTGATGAAAAATTAGATTTTAGTGATGTTTTAATTAGACCTAAAAGATCCACACTATCTTCAAGAAAAGAAGTATCATTGGAAAGAGAATATACCTTTAAACATAGTGGGTATACCTGGAAAGGTGTTCCGATTATGGCAGCCAATATGGATGGTGTAGGTACCATTCCTATGGCAAAGGCTTTACAAAACCATCAACTATTTACATGTTTAGTTAAAAGCTATGGGATCGAAGATTTTAATCTTCACATGAAAGATTTAAATCCAAATCACATGGCAATTTCTACAGGTACATCTAAAAAGGATTTTGAAAATCTAAGATACACACTTGATCAACATCCAAATATTAAGTTCATATGTATCGATGTTGCAAACGGTTACTCAGAGCATTTTGGTGACTTTGTTGAAAAAGTAAGACATTTATATCCAAAGCATGTCATCATTGCAGGAAATGTTGTTACCGCCGATATGACTCAAGAACTGATCTTACGTGGCGCAGACATTGTCAAAGTGGGTATTGGACCAGGTTCTGTATGTACCACGCGTATTCAAACAGGTGTCGGTTATCCACAATTATCCGCGATTATCGAATGTGCTGATGCAGCACATGGCTTAGGTGCACATATCATCAGTGATGGTGGATGCACATGTCCAGGTGATGTCGCAAAAGCATTTGGTGGCGGTGCTGATTTTGTGATGCTTGGAGGTATGTTTGCTGGTCATGATGAAGGTGGTGGCGACATCATTACTGAATATCATGATACCCTTCAACGTGTTGAAGAAACGTTTGAAACGATTTATAAGGAAAAGAAATTTGTTGAGTTTTACGGTATGAGTTCATCAACAGCAATGATAAAGCATCATGGAGAGGTTGCTGAATATAGAAGCTCAGAAGGTAGAACGGTGAAGATTCCTTATCGTGGAAAAGTGGATACGACAATCCTAGATTTATTAGGTGGATTAAGATCTGCATGCACATATGTTGGTGCACCTACCTTAAAGCAATTTTCAAAATGTACAACATTTATTAAAGTACATCGTCAATATAATGATGTATTTGTCAATTCTAAACATTAATACGAGCACACCTTAAGGTGTGTTTTTTTTCACAAATATTTCATATAACTGGTTTGACATTGCATTTTAGTCCTTATCAATTTATAATGAGTAGTATAAGTTAACATAAAGGAATGACATACATGAAAAAAATAGGCTTTGGGATACTTATCCTTCTTTTTACAATTTTGATTCAAAGTAGAAGTATGGTTGTATTAGCTGATGAAATCGCTAATGATGCTGTTTACTTTGGATCTTATACATGCTTAATATGTCAGGAGCTTGAAAACTCAGGTGTTCTAGAGGAAATCGTAGAAGAAGGTTACACATTAAAAAAATATATGGCAGAAGATGATTATGATCTTTTTCAATCGATGTTTTCTAGATTTGCTAGAACCTATGATGTGCCTAGGGATCAAAACTTAGTGCCTATTTTATATGCTGGAAATACATATTATATTGGTTTAACAGCGATTATAAATGCTGTAGAAAGTGGCGAAATATATGAAGTTATGGATTCAACACCGCTTTTAGAACCTGTTGAACTCATTTATGGAGATATCACTTTTAGAGATTTACTTTTACTTATAGGATCTACAATTTTGTTAGGGTTTTTAGATGCATTTAATCCTTGTGCTTTAGCGATGTTACTTATGTTTTTATCTTTTTTAACGGATAAAAAACGAACAAAAACAATCGCGTGGATTTGTTTTTATTACATATTAGCTGTCTTTACAACTTATTTTATTTTAGGTACTGCATTACAGAGTGCTTTAAGTTTACTTGTGCCCTATATGCGTATCTTCTACATCATTATCATCACACTTGCATTATTGATTGCAGCACTTAATTTTCTTGATTTTTTCGCAACCAGAAGAAAAGATTATGGAAAAATAAAAAATCAATTACCAAAACGTATTTTTGTCGTGACAAGAAAACTTATGCAAGGTTTTTCTGATAAAGTCGAAACAGGTGCACATTCCATCTATTTCTCTGCCTTTTTAATCGGTGTCTTTGTCGCGATTATTGAGTTTCCATGTAGTGGACAAGCATTTGTGGCTTGGACTGCAATTGTCGTAGATCGCACAGCATATCAATTGATTTTTATGATTTTACTCTTTTTCTATGTGATGCTGTTTGTTGCACCACTCATCATTATTTCAGTCATTGGACTCAAATCAAAAAATGTGCCAGTGATCTCAAATTTTATACGTGAAAGATTAGATCTGATTAAGCTTTTGAATGCCTTGGTATTTTTAGGTGTTGCGCTTTATTATATCTTTAAGGTGTTTCTATGAAAATAAAACGTGTGCATGTTTATGATTTAAATCAAAAAGAGATTTATAAAGGACCTCTTTTAGGTTTGTCTTATGAGAAAAAAGCGATTATTGATACATGCATCCTTTTATTTGATGATGATAGTCCTTGTATCATTCATGAATCCTATGCCATACAAACACTTGCAGATGAGGTCGAAAAGATTTTACTTGAAAGAGAAGAAAAAACTTTGATAATGGATGAAACCTTGCTAAATGCATTACCCATGTTAAATAAAATATACGAAGGTTATACCTTTTTACTCGAGGTGAAAAGATGAAAACATATGATTTAGATCATGCAGCTACAACCTCTTTAGCCCCTAGTGTTTATGAAAAAATGAAGCCCTTTTTGGAATCTTCATATGGCAATCCATCATCGATGCATGAATTAGGTATTCATAATAAAAAGGTGATCAATCAAACCAAAAAAGGCATTGCAGAGTTACTGCATTGTTATTACGATGAACTTATTTTTACAGGTTCAGGGACAGAAAGTATTAATTTAGCACTCAAAGGCTATGCCTTAAGGCATCCAGATAAAAAGGAAATACTTATCACACCAATTGAACATAAAGCAACCCTTCAAGCTTCTAAATTTCTCCAAGATCAAGGCTTTAAAGTACTTTATTTAAAAATTGATGAAGAGGGATATATTGATTTATCAGACTTAAGACAAAAATTATCGCTTTCAACGCTTATGGTATCCATCATTTGGGCGAATAATGAAATAGGAACCATTCAACATCTTGAAGAAATCAGAAGAATTACAAGTTATCATCAAGTCATGCTGCATGTGGATGCAATTCAAATGATTGGGCATTACCCCATTCATCTAAAGGACTTAGATGTAGATATGATGTCATTTTCAAGTCATAAGTTTTATGGTCCTAAAGGGATTGGTTTGCTTTATAAGAAAAAGGATATAGACATTGAACCACTTATTCATGGCGGTGGACAGGAATTTGGTTTTAGATCAGGCACAGAAGCTATCCATCAAATCGTTGGCTTTTATGAAGCTTTAAAATATGTTCATAAAGATCTCCATAAAAAACAAAAAAAGCTTAATGATCAAACCAAAAAGCTATTTATGATGATAAAAAAAGATCATGATGTCATCTTAAATGGTCCTAGTTTAAATGATCAAAGATTACCAGGTTTATTATCATTATCCTTTAAACATAAAAAAGGATATGAATTGCAGTATGCACTTTCTAAACAAGGGATATATGTTTCAACAGGTAGTGCATGTTCCAATCAAGATATTGAACCCTCACATGTGATTAAAGCTTTAGAAATACCTAAGATTTATGCGGATGGCACCATTCGTTTAAGCTTAGGATATGACTTAAAAGAAGAGGATTTAAAGGAAATCAGTAGACGATTTAACATGATTTTAAGCGATTAAAAAGGACGATTTATGTCGTCCTTTTTCTATGTGTTTTTTAGAATATGCTCATAAAGCTGTTCATATTGCTTAGCCATTTTCGAAAGTGAATGATTGACATGCATCGCTTGATGAATGAGTTCTTGCCATGCATCTTGATCGTTATGATAAACATCTAACGCAAGAAGAATAGTTTCTTTAAGTTCATCAGCGTCATAGTTTTTAAATGCAAAGCCAACACCAATATTTGTAAACTTATTATAGGGTGTGACAGAATCTTTCAAGCCACCTGTTTCTCTTACCAATGGTAGTGCACCATAACGCATTGCAATCATATGGTTTAAACCACAAGGTTCAAATAAACTAGGAAGTAAGAAGATATCTGATGCTGCATATGCTTTTTGAGATAACACTGGATCAAAGCTTGGTTCATAATAAACAAGATCAGGATATTCTTGTTGAAGCTTTGTAAAATATTGTTCATAAAGCGCATCACCACTACCTATTACGACCATCGAAAACTTCTTTTCGTTTAAAAATTCAGATAAGACGGGCATTAAAAGATCAATCCCTTTTTGTCTAGCAAAACGGTGGATAAATGATATCATTGGTCTTGAGGTATCTTGATCTAAGCTTAGTGCTTTAAGAAGCGCTTTTTTATTGGCTAGCTTACCTTTTTTAGAGGTATTCATCGTATAAGTTTGATCTAAATTTTGATTTCCACTTGGATCATAGAGTTCTTGATCCAAGCCATTTAAAATACCATAAAGATCATGTTGTCTAGCACGAAGTGGTCCATCTAATGTGAATCCATAAAATCTGGTAAGAATTTCATTACGGTAATTTTCAGATACTGTATTGATCGCATTTGCACGCATGATGCCACATTTTAAGAAATTGACGCGATCTAAATGGATATATGTAAAATTTTTATGACCGAATAGTTTTTCTGTCTCTATAGGATAAGATCCTTGTTTTTCTAGATTATGAATAGATAGTAGTGTCTTCATGTGTTTAAACTTTGGATCTTGCATACGATATTTTACATCAAGAAAGAACGGGATGAGTGCTGTTTGCCAGTCATTAGCATGTAGGATGTCAGGATAATTTTTGGTTAATTTGATGTATTCGAAGATCGCAAAGTTAAAAAACGTAAATCTTGATGCATCATCTTCATAGCCATAATATTTTTTTCGACCAAAAAAATCATCATTTTCAATGAAGATATAAGGAATACCATCATGATATGTGATGTAATAGATCGCTTTTTTCTCATAATCACCCATAGTGATTGTTGCTTCACCGATTTTTTGAGTTTGAAAATGTTTTTCTTTGATGACCTCATAATAAGGTGTGATGATAGAGACTTTATGACTGAGTTTTGTTAATGCTTTAGGTAGTGCAGCAGCAACATCTGCTAGACCACCTGATTTACTAAAAGGATATGCTTCACCACTACAAAATAATATATTCATGTTTTTCACCTGCCATCATTATAACGAAACAACTTCAAAACTACAAGACAAATTCACCCTTCTTTTCTCTATTTATGGCTATTAAGCCCTCATTGACTAAAGTCAAACTCTATGATAAAATCATTTTGGTTCGAGATAACCTATTTTTATTTATAGATAAAATGGTGGAGGGTACATATGAAGCGTTTGGTTGTCGTTGGTACACAATGGGGTGATGAAGGAAAAGGTAAAATCACTGATTTTCTCGCACAAGAAGCAGATGTCGTTTGTCGATATCAAGGGGGCAATAATGCAGGTCATACTGTCATTATTGATGGCGTAAAGCATAGTCTTCATTTACTACCTTCTGGTATATTAAATCCTAATATTTTAAATGTCATGGCCAATGGTATGGTCATCAATCCTGAAGCGTTTTATCAAGAAATCTCACAATTTAATGATTTTAAGCTTGTTATATCTGATCGTGCACATGTCGTACTACCTTATCATTTAGAGTATGATAAAGCATCAGAACATCAAAAAGGTGATCAAAAAATAGGAACAACCCACAAAGGGATTGGACCAGCTTATAGAGATAAAGCAAGTCGTGTAGGCATGCGTGTATCAACATTTGTTCATCCCACACGCATGAAAGAAAAACTATTATCTTTAATTGAAGATGCGAATCGTGAATTATATGGCATGGGTTTAGGTAATCTCGATTTTCAATCGATTTACCAAAACTATCAAAAATATGCTGATTTCATGAGACCTTATGTTGCTGATACATCGATTGTCTTAAATGACATGATCAAAGAAGATAAAAAAATATTATTTGAAGGTGCTCAAGGTGTGCTACTTTGTTTAGATCATGGGACGTATCCATATGTCACATCAAGCTCTCCAACAGCTGCATCTGTGCCACTAAACACAGGGATTGCACCATGGCTTGTTGAAGGCGCGGTTGGCGTCACTAAAGCCTATACAACGCGTGTAGGAAGTGGTCCGATGCCTTCAGAGATTCATTCAAGTTTAGCAGATGATATAAGAATTAAAGGGAAAGAATTTGGGACAACGACTGGTCGTCCTAGACGTATTGGTTGGATTGATACAGTGATTCTAAATCATTCCAAGAGAGTGAGCGGTTTAACTGGGATTGCTATGACATTATTAGATGTCTTATCTGGTGTTGATACGTTAAACATATGTGTTTCTTATACACTAGATGGTAAAGAAATTCACTCTATACCCGCTGATATCCAAGATTTTGAAAGATGTACACCAAACTATATCACGATGCCTGGTTGGCATGAAGATATTACAGGTGTTAAGCATTTTGATGAACTCCCTTTAAACTGTAAAAACTACATGGAAAAAATCGAATCACTCATTGATACTAAAATCGTGATGTTTTCTGTGGGACCTGATAGACATCAAACCATCATGAAAGAAAGAGTCTTTTAGGAGGCATATATGATTTCACGTTATCAACATGAAAACTTCAAATATTTATGGAGTGATCAAAATAAATTCAATCAATTTTTAAAAGTAGAGATCGCAAACGCTTATGCATGGATGAAACATGGATTAATCAGTGAAAGTGATTATAAAAAGCTTGAAAAAACTACTTTTAAGCTAAAAGATATCGAAAAACTTGAGCTTGAAACAAAACATGATGTGATTGCTTTTACGAGAGCATGCTCCTTATCCTTAGGAGATGAGAAGAAGTATTTTCATTATGGTCTCACTTCAACAGATGTTGTAGATACTGCTCAGTCACTCATTTTAAAGGAAGTTAATGATATTTTAATCGATGATATTGATCAGTTTATGGAAGTACTAAGATACCATGCACAAACCTATAAAATGACACCTATTATGGGTAGAACCCATGGGATTCATGCTGAGATTACCTCTTTTGGTTTAAAATTCGCTTTATGGTATGACGATTTTAAACGTTTAAAAGCACAGTTTTTAGATGCTGCAAAGAACATGGAAGTGATTAAGTTATCAGGTGCTGTAGGTACCTTTAGTCAATCTGATCCAGAAATCCAAAAAAACGTTTCAAGAAAATTAAATCTCATAGAAACAAATATTGCAACACAAGTCTTACAGCGTGATCGACATGCAAATTACCTATCATCAATCGCTTTATTAGGTGCTGAATTAGAAAAGATTGCGGTAGAAATTAGACATTTATCACGTACTGAAGTTTTTGAGGTTTCTGAATATTTTGATCAAAACCAAAAAGGATCATCTGCGATGCCACATAAAAGAAATCCTGTCTCATCTGAAAATATCACCGGCTTATCAAGAGTACTTAGAGGTTATATGGTTACAGCATATGAAAATATTGCCTTATGGCATGAACGTGATATCTCACATTCATCTGCTGAAAGAATCATTTTAGCGGATGCGACATCACTCATTGACTATATGCTCAAAAGATATAAAGAGACGCTGAAAAATTTAGTTGTTTATCCAAATCATATGTTAAGAAACATCAACTTAACTCAAGGTGTGATTTTTGCACAAGGTATTTTACACAAGCTCATTGATCAAGGCTTATCAAGAGAAGAGGCATATGATCTTGTTCAAAAGTTGTCTTTTGAAGCACTTAACAAAGAAACACCTTTTAAGGATTTACTATTAAAAAATGACACGATTTTGTCATATTTAAAACATGATGATATTAATCATCAATTTGACATCACACATTACTTAAAACACGTCAATCATATCTACAAAGAAGTATTTGGGTAACATAAAATATCATAATTTCAAAGACATTTCAAAAAAGTGATAATAGATTGATATGAAAATGAAATTATGCTATAATGACTTACAGTCAAACTAGGAGGCATTATCATGGCAAGAGCAAAAAGTAAACCCGTTAAACAAGATAAATATTCATCTTTAAAACCTAAAATTCATCCATTAACGATTGCAGGGATCATTGGATTCTTTGTGGTTGTTCTTGGTCTTATTTTAGTCTTACAACCAAACGAACAAACAAGATTTTATAACGCATATATGGGCGTTGCAGTCGAAGCGAGAACTGCTGGTCTAAGTGAGAAAAACCCATTTAGTCAAGTCACTTATAATGGTGGATTATTTGATAAAGGACTTAAAGACATTTTAGAGGACGAAGAGCTTGTGATTGTATATATTGGTACACCAACATGTTCAGTCTGTGTATCACACGTTGGTGCTTTTCAAGCGTATTTTGAATCTAGAGAAGTGAATTTATTAACTGATTCCATTTACTACATCAATTCACAAGCGGATCAAACAAGTGTCATCAAACTTCAAGAATTATTTCCTGAAAGTGTAACAAATGTCACACCACAACTTATTGCATTTAAGAATGGTGAAGTGATTGAAACTTTTCAAGTACTATCAAGCACTACTGTTTCAGAAATGAACTTAAGCGTTAGAAACTTCTATAACGCAGTTAAAACACATTTTGCATAAGAGAAAAAGAAGCACACTGTGCTTTTTTTGATAAAGGAAGTTGCTATGATTGAACGTATTAAACAAACCATAAAATTGAATATTGAAACAAGCTTAAATATCACAGATGTTGTCGTAGAAGAGCCAAAAAAGGGATTTGCTGATTTAGCGATTCCACTTTTCGCTTTTGTCAAGTTATGGAAAGAAAATCCTATGGCTGTTTATAAGAAGTTTGAACCTGTTGTATCAAAAATTAAGGAAGTCAAAGACGTTGAATTCATGAACGGCTTTTTAAACATTTACCTTAAACGAGAAAGCTTCGTAGAAGAAGTTCTTAAGGAAATTCATGATACTAAAGCTGATTATGGCAAAACCACACTTGGTGAAGGTAAAGTAGTTGCTATTGATTATTCATCACCTAATATCGCAAAAAGCTTTACAGTAGGACATTTAAGATCAACGATGATTGGTAACGCAATCAAACTTATTTATCGTAAATGTGGTTATAAGGTCGTTGGTATCAATCATTTAGGTGATTGGGGTACGCAATTTGGCAAAATGATTGTTGCTTATGAATTATGGGGTAATGAAGAAGCTGTTAAAGAAAATCCAATTACTGAGCTTCAAAAGCTTTATGTTAGATTTCATGATGAAGAAAAAGAAAACCCAGAACTTGAAGATAAAGCAAGAGAAGTCTTTAGGGATTTAGAATTAGGTAACAAACATTACTTAAAATTATGGTCATGGTTTAAAGAAGAATCGATGAAGGAATTCATGCGTATGTATGATCTTCTAGGCGTTGATTTTGAATCCTTTGATGGTGAATCCTTTTATAATGATAAAATGGATGATGCCGTTAAAGAAATGGAAGAAAAAGGTATTTTAAAGGTTGATGAAGGTGCAACCATCGTTGATCTTGGAGAAAACTATCCACCAGCTTTAATTAAAAAATCAGATGGTGCAACCCTCTATGTTACTAGAGATGTTGCTGCTATATTATATCGTTATAGAACCTATCAAGCGACACACTTTATGTATGTCGTTGGTAATGAGCAACAGCTTCATTTTAAACAGCTTAAAATGGTCACAGATTTAATGGGCTATGATTTTAATGTCGAGCATGTCAATTTTGGTTTAGTCTTAGTCGATGGTAAAAAAATGTCCACACGTGGTGGTAAATCTAAACGCTTAGAAGAAGTGATTGCACAGGCTATCGATGAAGCGAAAACGCAAATTGTCGCTAAAAATCCTAACTTAAAACATAAAGATGAAGTTGCTAAAGCAGTAGGTGTTGGTGCGATTATTTTTAACGACTTAAAGAATGAAAGACATTTAGATGTAGATTTCAATTTAGCAAACATGCTTAAATTTGAAGGGCAAACAGGTCCGTATCTTCAATATTCAAGCGTACGTATTGAATCAATTTTAAAAGAACATGCTTTATCCAAAAAAGCCATTGATTTTAATTATTTCTTAGAAGATCATTACTTTGAAGTTGTCAAATTACTAGATCAATTTCCAGAAGTCATTAAAAAAGCGATGCTTACTAATAGCCCTAACTTAGTTGCTAGATACACACTAAGTCTTGCACAAAGCTTCAATTCATTTTATGGTAAACAACGCATTAATGTCGAGAATGAAGCGCATAAAGAAGCTAATTTATACTTTATAAAAGCGATTCAAATCGTGATTAATGAAGGTTTAAGACTTTTAGGTATGACAGCACTTAAAGAAATGTAAAAGTGCTTGATTGAAAAAACTATTCATGATATCATTATCTTGCGTCTTGCAAGATAGTTTTCCCCGCGTGATGAAATTGGTAGACGTGCCAGACTCAAAATCTGGTGGATGAATAATCCGTGCTGGTTCGAGCCCGGCCGCGGGGACCAATGCATAATTTATAGAGATGTCTTTTTATAGGCATCTTTTTTTTTTTTAAAAGTACAGCAAAAAGAACGTATGATTTTTCTAAACCAACATAACGAGGATAAAAAAATAAAAAAACTATCCTCTAAGTCTTGGCGTGACTAAATGCTTGTGATATGATATATTCAAGGATAAAAATTATGATAAATTAGTCACGAGGTGTTCATATGAATAAATTACCTTTTAGTATCAATCTAAACAAAGTTGAAATACTGAAACAATTAAGTATAGCGAATCATCATATTGGTGAGCTAAAAGGCATCTTAAAATTGTTGCCTAATCCAGATGTGGTTTTAAGTTTGATTAATCTAAGTGAATCAAAAGACTCTTCTGCAATAGAAAACATCATCACAACGTATGATGAAATTTTCAAAGAAATTGTTTCTAAAGTACCATTAGGTGGAAAACCAAAAGAAGTCATCAATTATAAGAAAGCGATAGGTTATGGATTAGAGCTTATTAAACAAAAAGAATTTATAAGTACAAATATCCTTGTAGAGATTCAAAATATCATTGAGCCAAACAAAGGTGGTATAAGAAAGCTGCCAGGAACTGTAATTATGAACGATAAAAACAATAAAATTGTACATACACCACCTCAAGATGAAACCGAGATTAGAGACTTAATGCAAAATTTAGAAATATTTATTAATGATAATGAGGACTATGATCCACTTATTCAATTAGCGCTCATTCATTTTCAGTTTGAAAGTATCCACCCATTTTATGACGGGAATGGGAGAACCGGAAGAATATTAAATAATTTATATTTAGTTTTAAAAGAAAAAATTCAACAGCCTATTTTATACTTAAGTAAATATATTATTGAGCATAAAGACAAATATTATGAACTATTAAGAAAATGTAATGAAAATCTTATTTATATTGAAGATTTTGTTATGTATATATTAAAAGGTATTTCTGAGACATCTAAACATACAGTTAATCTAATTTTAAGAATTAATCAATCCATTGAACACACAAAAGATGAAATGAGAAAGAGACTTCCTGACATTTATAGCTATGAGATAGTTGAACATTTATTTTCTCATATGTATACAAAGAATGAATTCTTTAGAGATGATATTGGTATTTCAAGAGCAACAGCAACAAAATATTTAAAATTACTTGTGAAAGAAGGTTTTATTGTCTCTGAACAAGTGGGTAAGGAAGTCATTTATAAGAATATCCAATTACTAAATCTTGTAAAAGATTAAATGCAAATTTGGAGGAATAGCCCATGAAAAAAGGATATAGTGTTTTTGGTAAGGCATATGAAGTCATGTTTCGTAGCGATCTACACGATGAAGACTCTATTGATCACTATATATTAAGAAATATGATTCTTTTAGATAAAGATTCAAAATCTTTCTTATATAAAAAGCCACGACAAATATCAGATGACATAAAATTTCATGAACTCTATGAATTTTCAAAGCAATTTGAAGGAAGCGATACTCTAGATACAATTAAAAATATATCAAAACTTCTTTACAAAATTGTAGAGGGCTTTGATGTGCCATTTGAAGATATGATATTTGGTGGTAAAGAAAAAGAAATCATAAAAAGAGGCACAGATTGGTGCACAGATATTTCTAGGGTTGGCGCAGCGCTTTTACAGTGTTTGAAAATTCCGAGTCGAATTGTTGTTTTAGTTAACAATAATGTTGCATATAACGGTCACCAAGTTGTAGAAGCCTATATCGATGGCAAGTATATGATGTGTGATTTTTTATATGGTGTTGTTGGAAAAATTAACACTATTTACTCGGTCCATGATCTTCTTAATAAACCAGAACTAATTAAAAATGTATATCAATCTCATGTTAAAGAAAATTCGCAATTAGATTATATATCAGGATTATATAACTTAGCTGCAATCAGCGAATATGATATTACTAAAAACTACAACTATACTATTTCTAGTCCTAATGAATATTACCTTAGATTGATGAAATTGAAACTAAATGGTCAGTGGCAAATGGAAGAAGCAAACTAACAAGAAAAAGCAACACACAATATTTTAGGGTGAAACTCCGTAATGTATACATCAAAATCGGGTAAAACTCCATCATAAAGACACAACATAACATGTCAAAGATGCTTTTTCTATTAAAGCGTCTTTTTTATCATATAATTAACATAATATTCAATATGAGGAGTTATTATGGGAAAGGCAATTGGTATCGGTGGTGTGTTTATTCATTTTAATGGTGACTCAAAAGAGTTATTTGATTTTTATCTAATCGTTTCAGAAAACTCCCTCTTCAAAGAATTAAGTGGGAGATGA
>CAZZMZ010000008.1:0-102274 GCA_964655445.1 uncultured Mariniplasma sp.
CCTACAATTTTTGAAAGGTCAATTAGTGATTTACCCTCTAATTATTTAAAGAGCCTTTTGTTTTATTAGTCTTTATATGCCTCTTCTTCTCGGTCAAGCTGTGCAGTAAATCTAGAAAACTCTGTATCAAATCTAAAGCCCAATCTAATACCAGCCATACCTTGTCTGTTTTTCGCAATCGATAGTTCAACTTCACCTGTTTTATTTTCAGGATTATGTTGATAGTAATCACCACGATATAAGAACATAACGATATCGGCATCCTGTTCAATCGAACCAGATTCTCTTAAATCCGCAAGTACAGGTCTTTTATCTTCTCTTTTTTCCACTTCACGAGATAACTGTGAAAGTGCTAAGATCGGAATTTTTAATTCTCTTGCCATTTGTTTTAAGGATCTCGATATTTTAGCAACCTCTTCTTGACGGTTACCTGAGCGATCGTCACCTTTAATCAGTTGAAGATAGTCAATAACGACAAAGTCTAGTTTACCTTCTTGAGCAAGCTTTCTACATTTTGCTCTAATATCAGCAACTGTGACAGCTGCTGAATCATCAAAGCTAATCTTTAATTTAGAAAGTGATTGAACACCACCCTCTAAGAATTGCCACTCTCTTGAGGTGAGTGCACCACTTTTGATTTTACTGTTTTCAATATTGGATTCTGCAGATAACATACGTGCTGCAAGCTGTTCGTTGCTCATTTCTAACGAGAAAATCGCAACCCCTGCTTGACCATCTTTATTTCTTTTAGAAATATTTAAGGCTAAGTTCATAGCGAAAGCAGATTTACCCATTGATGGACGTGCAGCTAAGATAATGAGTTCTTCTGGTTGAAGACCGTTTGTAAGTTGATCAAGATTTGAAAATCCTGTTCTTAATCCTGTAATACCGCCTTTTTTATCACGGTTTTTTTCTGTCTTTTCTTTAACTTCGCGCATGACTTGAGCAAGCTCAGTAAATGCAGAGGTTTTTCTTTTTTGTGCGAGAGCAAAAATTTGCTCTTCAGCAATCGTTAAATAATCACTTGCATCAATATCTTCAGTCATTCCTTTTTGAGCAAGTTCTTCTGTTAATGCTATGACTTGTCTTTTTATGGAGCTATCTTTTACGATATCAACATACGTTTCTAAATGCGCAGTGGATGGTACAGCTTCAGATAGCTGTAAAAGATATTTCATGCCCCCTGCTTTTTTAAGCATTTGAGCTTGCTCAAGACGAGATGCAACTGAAGCATAGTCAATTTTCATTTGTTCTTGATGCAAATCCTTCATAGCTTGATAAATCAAACCATGTGCTTCATCAAAGAAATCAGTATTATCTAATTGATCAATCACCTTAACAATCTCTTTAGGGTCTAAAAATATCGTCCCTAAAACCGATTGTTCGGCTTCTTCATGATGGGGTAAACGTTTGGCCATCTATACCACCTACTTTTCTATGACGTGTACTTCAAAGGTTGCTTTAATATCCTTATGGAGTTGAACAGTTGCTGTGTAAATACCAACAGAATTAATATCACTTGATAGTTCAACTTTCTTTTTATCAATTAATATATGATGTGCTTCTTCAAAAGCTTCGACGATTTGCTTGGTGGTAACACTACCAAACATTTTACCATCTTGACCTATTTGAATACCTACAGTTACTTTTTTATGATCGATTTCAGCTTTTAATTTTTTCATAAGATCGATATGTCTTTGTGCTTGAGCAAATGCTTCTTCCTTTGCCTTATTTAAAGCTTGAAGGTTTTCATCACTTGCTACCAATGCTTTCTTTTGAGTGATTAAAAATTGACCATATCCTGATGCAACTTCCACCACATCATCTTTTTTACCCTTACCTTTAACATCTTCTAATAAGATGACTTTCATGAGTTCTCCTCCTCCACCATACTCTAATTCGAGGTATGTTTTTAATTGTTCATAGACTTCTTCAATGGATTTATTTTCTACCTGAGCAGCTGCACTGTTTAAGTGTCCACCTCCGCCAAATGCCTCCATTAAAATTTGCACATTAATTTGTTGGTACGATCTAGCTGATATACCAACGGTTTTATCATCCATACGAGTAATCATGAATGCTGCATCCATGCCGTTAATCGATAATGCCGCTTCAGCGACCTGTGCAAGCAAGATTCTATCATCATAAATATCTGTAGTCACTACAAACGCGAATCTGTCTAAAAAGATATCAACTGTACTTAAGAGCTTATTTATTTCTAGTGTACGCATAAGATCTCTTCTTAACCATAATTTAGCTTCAACAGTATCCGCACCTAAATCCTTTAATCTAGATGCAACTTCAAATGTTCTAGATCCTGTGCGATATGTAAAGTTATTTGTATCTACAAGTAATCCACTATACATAATGGTTGCTTCTAAAGGTGAGATCTTGATTTCTTCTTCCAAATTATAAAAATTAAGTAATTCCATCACAAGTTCGATCGTTGATGATGCATAAGGCTCAATAAATGAGAAAATCGCATCAAAAGTTTCTTCACCTACACGATGATGGTCAATAACTATAAGTTTTTGAGCTTTTTCTAAGATTTCTTTAGACATCACTATTTTTGGTGACTGAGAATCAACGACAATCAGCAATGAATCTTCATTGATAAGATTGAGTGCATCAGCTGATGTCATAAACTGATCTTTGATCATTGGCATTTTTTCTAAAAGCATGTGATGAATTTTATCGCTTGTACGATCTAACTTTTCTTCATCAACAATCATATACGCTAGCTTTTTAGAAGCTTGTGCCATATGATGACAAGCCATCATAGCACCATAAGAATCTAAATCTGCTTGATTGTGACCCATGACTAAGACATTGGATGATTTTTCGATGAAATCTCGAATCGTTTGTGCGTTGATTCTGACCCCTACTCGAGAGGATTTTGCTGCTGCATCATTTTTTGCACCAAAATATTGAATTTTTTGGTCTTGAATATTGACAACAACTTGATCGCCACCACGCTTTTCAGCAAGTTCAACCGCGTTTTGTGCATAAATACCTAATTCTTCATAATCGACATCCCAGGATGCGATTCCCATAGAAATCGATACTCTCACTTGGTTTTGAGTCGAGATTAATCTTATCTTATCTAAAACATCAAACTTATCAGTAATCATGTCATAAAGTTTTTTACGATAGGTTACAAGCATCAGTCTTTCATCGGCATACGGTTTTAAAAATGCATCATACTTATTCGCCCAATCAGAGACTACTGCTAAATATTCGCCTTTTAATGATGATTGCTCAGAGACATCCATAGAACCTAAAGCTTCATCTAAGTTATCTAGATAAATAATTGCCAAGGCTGGTATTTGCTCCATATATCTATTTTTAACTTGTTCTCTTTCAGTCACATTAAATAAATATAAAAATTTTAGCTCTGAACGATAAGTTACGTCAAATGTATCTTGCTTGATTTGCATGGTAAATGATGTTTTATTGGTTTCAACAGCTTGATAAAGACCTTGATGTATATCTTTAAGTGGCTTACCTGCTATTTTTGGATCGAAAATTGATTTTGCATGAGGATTTGCCCATTTGACTTCAAATTGATCATCTAAAGCTAAAATGCCGATTGGTAATTCATTAAAAACCTCATCGCCTACTTGATTGACATGGTAGGATAATTTTGTCCACATGGATAATCTATTTTGAAGCGTTCTAACCTTTTGAGCTGCTTGATAATTGAGTGATACATACATCGCAGCAAAAAAGATGATGATACTCGCCATCATAAAGATTAATGATAAAAGTTGTCTGCCACTTGCAAGTTCAAAAAATGGGATATATAAGATGACACTCACTACTAAAATAATGAATGTTCCACCCAAGAAAAGCCAACGTTTCATGTCTTCACCCGCTTTAGAGTTATTATATCACTTTAAACTTTTAATATAAAGATAAAATCTTTATTCGATAAAAAATATCTCGAAAATAAAAACCCATAAAATGGGTTTCTAAAATGTTTTCTTAATTAGTCTTTTACGAATGGAATAAGTGCCATATGACGAGCTCTTTTAATCGCAATCGCAAGTGGTCTTTGCCATTTAGCAGATGTACCTGTGACACGTCTTGGTAAAATCTTACCGCGGTCAGTGATAAATCTCTTTAATAGCTCAACATCTTTAAAATCGATGTGTTCTACTTTATTTTGAGTAAAGTAGCATACCTTACGACGTTTTTTGAAGCCGCCACCACGTCTGTTTTGTTGCATGATGTTTCCTCCTTAGAATGGTAAATCTTCTTCAGCAGCAAGTTCTTTTGATGTTTCATAGAACTCCTCTTGAAGAGATGATGTTTGTTCTTCTTTTTCATATGGTTCTGAATCGCCCTTCGATTCTAAAAATTGAATCGAGTCACATAGAACCTCTGTGACGTATCGTGTGCCATTTTCAGCCTCATAAGTTCTTGTCTGAATACGACCCTCGATACCGAGTAACGCACCTTTCTTTACGAAGCGCGCTAAATTTTCTGCTTGTTTACGCCAAACGACACATTGGATAAAATCCGCTTGTCTTTCGCCAGATTGATCGGCAAATTGACGGTTCACAGCCAGTGTAAATGATGCGACTGGAATATTTGATTGTGTTTGTTTCACTTCTGGATCTTTGGTAATTCTACCAACCAGAATGACACGATTCATCATATTACTCGCCTTCCTTTACAACAATGAAACGAATAACTTCTTCAGTAATTCGTACGACACGGTTAAATTCAGCAACTGCTTCTGGAGTAGCTTCTACTAATAACCATACGTAATAGCCTTTTCTATGATGCTCAATCTCATAAGCTAAATCTTTTAGCCCCAACTCTTTGAGCTCTAGAACTTGACTTTCAAACCTAACGAATAAATCGTTAAAGTTGTTTACGATCGTTTTAATGTTCTCGCTTTCTACAGTTGGTCGGATGATATACATAATTTCGTATTTTTTCATCTTTCCACCTCCTTCTGGTCTATGGTCTTTGATAAGACAAGGAATATCTTACGCCAAGTCATTATATCATATAATGAGTGTTAATACAATGTTTTTAAGTTTCTTTTTTTAGAGGATAGAATCTAGGATGTCATAGAGTTTTTTAAGTGTTTTCTCTATCGCTTTTTGTCTTGATAATCCTTCTAAATCAACATGCACCTGATGCATGTTTTTATGGAATAATATCGTGATAAATGCTTCGTGATGCGATGTATCTTTTTGAAATGTAGGACCCGCATTACCTGTAATACCCACATGAATATCTGCGTGATATAAATTCGACACACCAATCGCCATTTTTGTTGAAACAATCTCAGAGACAATGCCGTGAGCTAATATGTCTCTTTCTGGTACTTTTAATAGATCTTTTTTGATGTCTGGATGATAAGCGACAATACTGCCTTTAACGATATTTGATGCACCTGGATATTGAATCATTTCATAACATGCCAAACCACCAGTCATACTTTCTGCAAATGCGATAGTTAAGCCTTTTTTAGTTAGTTTTTCAAAAACAATTTTTGATTTCATGAGAGTGCAAATGTCACTGTGACTTCAACAAATGTTGAGCCTTGTTTTCTTAATACCTTAAGGGTATGTTCTTGTCCAAATTCAGCATTAGCAAGCTGTGCACCAATATCTGCAATGGATGTTATGGCTGTACCATTCATTTCAATAATCAAATCATAAAGCTCTAAGTGATCTTTTGCATTTCTTGTTTGATCAAAGCCAATGACTACAACGCCAACTGGATCAGGTGGTAATAAGGATGCATCATTTTGTTCAAGGAATACAGAGACTTCTTGAACTGTAATACCTAATCTAGGACGTCTAACGACTTCAGTGAAATTAATGAAATTTCTAATAGTCGGTGCAATCTTATTAATGGATAATGAGTAGTTTAAACCTTCAGCAGCAATCACGCCATCTTTTGTTGAAATCGATGGCACTTTAGCCACATTAATACCAATGAGTTCACCATTCAGATTAAAGAGTGGTCCACCACTATTTCCAGGATTTAACTCTGCATCATGCATAATAGACAACCCGTCAATACCGTTATATGTATATGAAGGTAAAGAAACGACACCTTGTGTTACATAATTAAACTTTTCGATGCTTTGAGGTGTACCTATCGCGTAAACATCTTGACCTTTAACAATTTCTGTAATGGTATTATCGTTGATAGGTCCTACTGGATGTACACGTAAAACACGTGTTGTTTCAAAACGAACAACAGCGATATCATAAGGCTGATAACCAGCATAATCCTTAACAGGTATATCATTGGCTGTATCACCGCCAAAATGAATATACATTTCACCACCATCTTCAATGACGTGATAGTTTGTAAGTGCATAATAGCGCGTAAGATTTGTATCAACTACCGGTTCAGACTTATAAATAATACCAGAGCCATGTCCAGTTTCAGTCTTAACTGCAATCACACTTGGTTCTACCTCTTTAATCATATTAATGCGTAATTCTTCATAAGGTGTCGGTGATTGATACGGTTCAACGGCACGTAAAGATAGTGTGCATCCCGTTAAGAGTGTCAGTGATAATAAAATAAGTAATAAGGATAATATGCGTTTTTTCATGTGTTTTTTCCTCCTAAGTTAAATAACTTATGTGTATTATGAGTCGTTTGTGCATCGAGTGTTTTTTGATCTATATTTAGCACATCCGCTAACTTTTCTAAAACAAATTTAACATATCCTGGTTCATTCCTTTTTCCTCTTAGGGGTGTCGGTGTTAAGAAAGGACTGTCTGTTTCAATTAAAAGGTAATTCAAATCGATGGCTTTAACGATATCGATGAGCTCATCATTCTTCTTATAAGTAATAGGTCCATCGATACCTACATAAAAACCTAATTCAGTTGTTTTTATAGCATCTTTTACATCTGATGAAAAGCAATGAAAAACGCCTTTAATCTCGCCTTTCAATGGAGAAACCATCTCATAAGCTTCTAAAAATGAATTTCTTGTATGAATCACTAAAGGTAAACCTGTTTCTTTTGCTAATTCAATTTGATACTTAAATGCTTCTCTTTGCTTCTCTTCATTATCTTTACGCCAATAAAAATCAAGCCCACATTCACCAATACCTAGAACCTTAGGATGCTTAAGTAATGGTTTAATAAAATCTAGATCTCCTTCATCCACATAACCAGGATGAAGACCTACTGTTGCATAAACCATATCGTATGTTTCAGCAAGTTCAATCGCTCTTAAGCTAGATTTATGATCCATACCAATGACGATGATGTATGATAAACCATTTTCTTTAGCTCTTTTGATGACTTGATCCATATCATCATTAAAATCATCCATATTCAAATGTGCATGTGTATCAATCATAGAAATCACCTTTCGATTACTCATATTTTATCATATTAGGGTAAAAAAAAGTGATGCATCACACCACTTATTCAAAAATCACATTTTTTAATTCATTTAACAAAAAAGAGGCTTTCGCCTCTTTAAATGTTTTTAGACTATTCTAAGATTTTAACAACTGAACCAGCGCCGACTGTACGTCCACCTTCACGAATTGAGAACTTAGTTCCTTCTTCGATAGCAATTGGGTGAATTAGTTCAACGATCATTACTGTGTTGTCACCTGGCATAACCATTTCTGTACCTTCTTGAAGTGTAATAACACCTGTTACGTCAGTTGTACGGAAAT
This sequence comes from uncultured Mariniplasma sp., assembly GCA_964655445.1. Lineage (GTDB taxonomy): Bacteria > Bacillota_I > Bacilli_A > Acholeplasmatales > Acholeplasmataceae > Peloplasma. Next base: position 7,679 of record CAZZMZ010000008.1, read on the forward strand.
AGAATTGTGGGCGATAGTTTGAGAAGAACGCTGTATGACGTCCACCTTCTTCTTTAGAAAGAACGTATACTTGTGCTTCAAACTTAAAGTGTGGGTTCACTGATTTTGGTTTAGCTAATACTTGTCCACGTTCAACTTGGTCGCGGTTTACACCACGAAGAAGTGCACCGATGTTGTCACCAGCTTCTGCATAGTCAAGTAATTTTCTAAACATTTCAACGCCTGTTACAACAGTTTGCTTAGTATCTGTAATACCAACGATTTCAACTGGGTCACCGACTTTAACTTGTCCACGCTCAACACGTCCAGTAGCAACTGTACCACGACCTGTAATCGTAAATACGTCTTCAACTGGCATTAAGAATGGCTTGTCTGTTTGTCTTACTGGGAGTGGAATGTATGAATCTACAGCATCCATTAATTCTTGTACTGTAGCTTCCCATTTTGGATCGCCATTAAGTGCGCCTAAAGCTGAACCACGGATGACAGGAATTTCATCACCTGGGAAATCATATTCTGATAATAATTCACGAACTTCCATTTCGACTAAGTCTAATAATTCTTCGTCATCAACCATATCAGATTTGTTTAAGAATACAACTAATCTTGGTACACCAACTTGGCGTGATAATAAGATGTGTTCTCTTGTTTGTGGCATTGGGCCGTCTGCAGCTGATACAACTAAGATACCGCCGTCCATTTGAGCAGCACCAGTAATCATGTTTTTAACGTAGTCAGCATGTCCTGGGCAGTCAACGTGTGCGTAGTGTCTCTTTGTTGTTTGATATTCAACGTGTGCAGTGTTAATTGTAATACCGCGTTCTTTTTCTTCTGGTGCTGAGTCAATAGATGCATAGTCTTTTACGTCTGCTAAACCTTGTTTTGATAATACAGTTGTGATAGCAGCTGTTAAAGTAGTCTTACCATGGTCAACGTGGCCAATAGTACCAATGTTAACGTGTGGCTTAGTTCTTTCAAATTTTTGTTTTGCCATTTTAAAATTTCCTCCTATTTTTATGAGTTATATTATATTTTTTGTTTATTAAGAAACCATATTCATTGTATATGAAAATATACATTTTTGCAAGTGGATTAGTTTACTCCACGCTTTTTAACAATTTCTTCCATAATCGATTTTGGACAACGGTCATAATGAGCAAATTGCATCATAAATGTTGCGCGTCCTTGAGTGTTTGAACGAAGTGCTGTTGCGTATCCAAACATTTCGGCAAGTGGCACAAATGCTCTAATAGAAACTGCGTTATCACGACCTTCTTGACTTTCTAAGCGACCACGTCTTGAGGTGATATCACCGATAACGTTACCGACATAATCATTAGGTACGATGACTTCAACGTCCATAATTGGTTCAAGTAATACTGGGTTAGCCTTCGTTTTTGTTTCTTTTAAAGCCATAGATGCTGCAATCTTAAATGCCATTTCAGATGAGTCGACATCATGGTAAGAACCGTAATGTAGGGTTGCTTTAATGTCGATGACTGGATAGCCAGCTAAGATACCATTAGGTAATGCTTCTTCTAAACCTTTTAGAACTGCTGGTATGTATTCTCTAGGAATCACACCACCAACAACTTTATCAACGAATTCAAAGCCTTTACCTGGATTTGGTTCAAACTTAATTTGAACGTGTCCATATTGTCCACGACCACCAGATTGTCTAACGAACTTACCTTCGATGTCAGCTTCACCAGCAATTGTTTCACGGTATGATACTTGAGGTTCAGCAACATTAGCTTCTACCTTAAATTCACGTTTCATACGATCTACAATAATCTCTAGGTGTAACTCACCCATACCAGCAATAATCGTTTGACCTGTTTCATGATCTGTAAACGTCTTAAAGGTTGGATCTTCTTCAGCAAGCTTTTGTAAAGCGACTGCCATTTTATCTTGGTCTTGTTTTGTTTTTGGCTCAATAGCGACGTTAATAACAGGCTCTGGGAAATTCATAGACTCTAAGATGATATCATCTTTTTCTGCAGTCAATGTATCACCTGTTGTTGTGTCTTTTAAGCCAACAACAGCTGCGATATCACCAGCGAAAACTTCTTTAATTTCTTCACGGTGGTTCGCATGCATTTGAAGGACACGTCCAAATCTTTCTTTAGAACCTTTTGTTGTGTTTAACACGTAAGATCCTGAAGTTGTTTGACCTGCATACACTCTAAAGAATGTAAGACGTCCAACATATGGGTCAGTCATAACTTTAAATGCTAAAGCTGTAAATGGTTCACTATCTGATGGATGACGAACAACTTCGTTACCATAAGAGTCATGACCAATCACTGAGTCAATATCTGTAGGTGCTGGTAGATAATCTACAACAGCATCTAACATTTTTTTAACACCTTTGTTTTTAAATGAAGTACCACAGACCACTGGGAAGAATTTAACAGCTAGTGTACCTTTACGGATTGCCTTCTTGATAGCTTCGATAGTGATTTCTTCACCCTCTAAGTAAGCCATCATTAAATCTTCATCAAAATCTGCGATTGCTTCGATTAATTCATTTCTTTTTGTTTCAACGATATCCTTTAAATGCGCAGGAATCGGTACTTCTTCATTTTTTTCATCAGCAGAGCCATCATAAACATATGCTTTTCTTTCAATGATATCAATGATACCTTTAAAATCAGCTTCAGCACCGATTGGCCATTGGATAGCATAAGCTTTAACGCCTAAACGATTGTGCATCGTTCTAATCGCACGAGCGAAATCGGCACCTATTTTATCCATTTTGTTGACATAAACAATTCTTGGTACTTTATATTCGGTGGCTTGTCTCCAAACAGTTTCTGTTTGAGGCTCTACCCCAGCTTGTGCATCTAAGACTGCAACAGCGCCGTCTAAGACGCGAAGTGATCTTGATACTTCAACCGTGAAATCAACGTGACCCGGAGTGTCAATGATATTGATGCGGTAATCTTTCCAAAATGCAGTGGTTGCTGCAGATGTGATGGTAATCCCGCGCTCTTGCTCTTGTTCCATCCAGTCCATTTGAGAAGCACCATCATGCGTTTCACCAATTTTATGAATTTTACCAGTATGGTATAAAATTCTTTCTGTCGTTGTTGTTTTACCCGCGTCAATATGGGCCATAATGCCAATATTGCGGACTTTGTTTAATGGGAATACACGTGGCATAATTTATAACTCCTTCTTACCAGCGATAGTGAGCAAATGCTTTATTTGCTTCAGCCATGCGGTGTACATCTTCACGCTTCTTAACGGCTGCGCCTAATCCTTGAGATGCATCAATAATTTCTTTTGCTAATCTTTCTTCCATGGTTTTTTCGTTACGTAATCTTGCGTAGTTGATTAACCATCTTAATCCTAATGTTGTTTTTCTTGAAGCTCTAACTTCAGTTGGTACTTGGTAGTTTTGACCACCAATACGACGTGAACGAACTTCAATTACTGGCATGATGTTATTTAATGCTTCATTGAAGACATCAATTGGTTCACGACCAGTCACTTCTTTGACGCGATTAAATGCGCCATATAAAATGCCTTGAGCTGTACCTTTTTTACCGTCTTCCATAATGGTGTTGACGATACGAGTGACAAGCTTTGATTGGTAAATTGGATCTGGTAAAACGTCGCGTTTTACAATATGACCTTTACGTGGCATGAGTTCACCTTCTTCCTTTCAGATTCTTTCATTGTTTAATTTTTGATTTATTATTTTCTTCCAGCTGGTTTAGCAGGTGCGCCTGCTTTAGGACGCTTAGCACCATACTTAGAACGTGCTTGCTTGCGGTTTGCAACGCCTGATGCGTCTAGAGTACCGCGTACGATATGATAACGTACCCCTGGTAAGTCTTTAACACGACCACCGCGGATAAGCACAACACTGTGTTCTTGTAAAGAGTGTCCAATACCTGGAATGTAAGCTGTCACTTCTGTTTGGTTAGATAAACGAACACGGGCATACTTACGTAAAGCTGAGTTAGGTTTTTTAGGTGTCATGGTTGTAACACGTGTACATACCCCACGCTTTTGTGGTGATGTATAATCTGATTCACTCTTTTGTAAGCTGTTATATCCATAGCCTAGAGCAGGTGATTTAGATTTATACTTCTTGTCCGTTCTTCCATTTTTTACAAGTTGCGAAATTGTTGGCATTTCTTGTTCTCCTTTCTTTACACATATCCATGTGTTCCATTTTACTGACTAAAAAATATTTTTGGCTTAATAGAGCCAAAATAATAAGTCTTTTAATGCGTGTTTTACGCAGCGTTTTAATTATACAATAGGATACGTTCAATGTCAATGTTTTTAATCTAAAAAATGCGTAAAAAAAGCAGATTTTGAGGTAAAATCTGCGGATTAGCTGACTTTCAGGAAAAGAAACGCACCGTAAGAATCAGAAAACTACAAGTGATTGCATGCAAAGTCATAAGACCCATGAGTGGTTTGATTAATGATTTATGTCGATATATCATGAAGTACATGATTTTTTCTATGAGTAGGGTAACAAAAATGAAGTATGGCCATGTTTGGTTAAAAAATGGATTAAGTTTTATGGGTAGCCAGGAAAATCCATTGAAGCCCATCCTTACCCACGTATAAAACATAATTATCAGAAATATTGTTGATAGCAAGAGTATATAGGGGGTTTCTTCTTTTTTGACTGAAAAAAGCTTTAAAATGATAAATCTTGCTGCGATACTTGCAATTAAGACAACGCTCAACAATGCAATGTTTAATGTGATCATAGGATTATATTCAACTTCGTAAAATGAAGTAGGTACGGGATTATGTTGATCAAATACGATATGTGAATTGATATCATATCTTTCATAAAATGATCTTTCAGGTAACTGAATTTCGTCTGATATCCAGACAATCTCTCCATCTATATGGTAAACAACTTTAAATGCTTGAATATATCTTGATTGACCACGGGATACACCAAAATTAAAAATAATACCATCGACATCATATACTTCGACTATATCCTTACTTGATCGTTCAATAAATGCATGATAACTAACCCATTCATCATTTTCTAAAAATGTATAGGTTTCATAAAGAGGATGTAATTCTTTATATAGATCAGATGGTTCATCAAAATAGTTAAGATCTTTTAAACCTTTTCTTATCAAAATGTCAATATCACCATCAAAATGAAAGCTCTCCTGCTCTATATCATAAATGATGTCATCTCCTGTTATTTTTATTGAGATGCCTTCATATAAACTGAGTGCCATGCCATGGACTGTAAAAAGATTGAAACTAAAACATATGATGATTATCAGAATTATTTTTTTCATGTTCATACCCCCAACATGGATTTGATACTTATATTATAACTAGAAATGATGACAAAGTTATGACAAAAAAATAAAAGGTGTTCAGCTTAGAAGCCAAACACCTCTTGAATGACGATGTAAATCTCTAGTCCTTTATAAATAAATGCATCAATGAGTACCCAAATAAGATTTGAAATGGCAAGATACCGATTGAGACTGGAATATTTAGTTTAAGAAGTGGTGTTACGATAAAACTGATAGGTAAAATAAGTGCCATAGAAATGATTAAATAGAATATGGGCATGACAATCCGATCAAGCTTAAAGTTCAATATCCATGTATTTTTATCATATATTCTAGCATATGGAAGACTAATTAAAGCACCTATAAGTGAAAATCTCACAAAATCAATAACATATGCTTTTCTTAGTTCAAAACTTTCTAGTGTGTTGGCTTTGAATATTTCTGTAACATACAAGACAACAATGATAAATATAACTATTGTCGCTTGCTTTATGTAGTGCATTCTCAATAATCTTTTCATGTCATCTCCTTTTATTTCTAGCTATATTTCATCATTAGGATTAATATTTAAATCGCTGATTGCTAATTCTCTTTGCAATTTAATAAGATAATTTAACTCATCATATGTCATGATATCTTCCTTTAAAACATCCTCTATTTCATGAAAGCTCTCATTGTGATATATATAGTATGGTATCGAATCATAAAAGTGTCTCGTACTAAAGTAATAAGCGTATTCACCCATGTTAAACATGTATTGCTTATGAAACAATGTTCTATCTTTTATGAATCTATAAATCACTTTTGACTGATAGTAAATTTCTGGATAATATAATTTGTATTCAGCTTGATCGTATACCTGTCTTGCATAAAGTATTTCTAAATCATCTATGTTTGCAGTTAAAAAATCTACACCTAAAAATTGTGGGTTTTGTATGTGCGATAGTGTGTACTGTAATCCATTTATCGTAAATATATGCTCATATGAAATAGCATATCTGTCTGGAATATCAAGTGGAACCTCTACAGAATCAAGGATTGATACTTTCGAAAACTTAAAGATATGTGCTAAGACATCTATGTTATAATCAAAAAGATCAATTAACTCATTCAAATGATATATATTGTCATTCTTTTTGAAGAGTAATGGTAGACGATATCTATTTGAATAAAACTGATGTGTCTGTGATTCATATTGAAGATAAGCGGTATTTACTTGGAATCGATTGATTTCAATCAGCCATTCATATACATCAAATCCATCAAGTTCACCAATTTTATAATAATAGCCCACTCCTTTTTCTTGATGTAAGCCAAGGAATTCACTATCTACCTCTATGACATCTAAATATGGTCCAAAATAAGATAGCGCATCAAATGGTGGCATTGATGGTCCTGTTAATATGAGTGCTGCATCGTCAATGGATGTAACTTCCTCATCTAAATAGATGTAGTGATGTAGTTTTTTGTAACTTATGAATGTAATATGTTCATTATTAGGTTCATTAATCTTTGATGAATCACTCAGATCTGTTTGCTCTATGTTGTTTTCTTGGCATGAAAAGAGTACAAGAGATAATAAAAATATGATTAATAGTTTTTTCATCACTGATCCCCCGTTGATTTTTATAGATATTTTACCAAAAAGTATAAAAAAAACCAAATGCTGATCATTTGGCTTGTTGTTCAACTAATTTTACTTCTATTAAATTTAAGGTAACTGCACCGATTGCATTCCCTGTAATCCATAGGATTAAATAGATCATAGCCTTCAATGTGAAAGTCAAACTCATTGACATGTAAAGCATGTTAGCGACACTATGTTCAAAGGATGCGAGTATAAAGATTGCTACAGGCATGATTACAATTAAAACTCTTAAGAGAGATATTTCTAATTTCTTATAGTTTTCAACTGCAATATACATCATCATCCCACAGAAAACGGCAAGAATCAATGTTTCATACCAGGATTTATCGAGTTTTCCTAAGAAAATAACTTCTGATTTTAAGATGATATCACTCAAACCAGTGAACCTAAACAGTAATCCTAAACTCATGATACCTATGACATTACCAATGAGTGTTTGAACTAAAATCTTCAAATAACCCTTTTCATAAGGGAGTGCATATCCAACTTTTCCGGTATATAGGAAATACCCTTTAGAAACAACCATTAAGAGGCCAAAGCTAAAGAAAAGTGCACCAATGATCTTATTTTCTAATGATAAATAGATAATCCCTGCAAAGCCAATCATAAGTCCTGCCATGATGGCTTTTAGTATGATGTTTTTATGCATGTCTAATCCTTTTTAAACCCGTAGATGATGCCTACGATGTGATTTGCTAGTTTTGCTGGTAATAATTTATGGAGTAAAACAAACACTTTATATTTCACGCCAATCGTTTTATAGAGTGGCATATGTTTTTTAATCACTAATTTATGAATGATTTTTGCTGCATATTCTGGATCCATGCCGTTTCTTTCGTCATCTTCCATCACTGCAACTGATCTTTCGACACGTTTTTTATAAATATCTGTATCGATATCATTTTTTCTTCTATTTTTTGTAAATCCTGTCTTAATATCACCAGGCATCACACAACATACTTTGATACCATAAGGAGCAACTTCAATATTTAAAGCTTCTGAAAAGCTATTAATCGCTGCTTTAGATGCTGAATAAAATGCTTGGAATGGAATGGATAATCTCGATGCGACTGAGCTCACATTAATAATCTTTCCGCCTTTTGATGCTCTTAAAAATGGTAGCATTGCTTTAGTAGAGTTAAAAACACCCATGAAATTTACATCCATGAGATATTTTGCATCTTCTATAGATGTGTCTTCGATACTTCCTGAGATGCCCATACCTGCATTATTAATCAAGCAATCAATCTTACCTTCAATTTCAAAAATATCTTGATATGCTCGTTTTAATTCTTCAATTTTTGTCACGTCTGCTTGGATACTTTTGATGTTTTTTTCATGGACTTTGGTACGTGATATACCATACACTTTATGTCCTTTTTGGCATAAGTACTTAGCGATGGATAACCCAATACCCGAAGACGCGCCAGTGACAACAATAACCTTCATTTTTAATCCTCAATACTCTCTGTTTGTTTCAAGACTTCTGCAATCTTTTCAATCGCGATGTCCATAAGTTCTTTCGTATGTGTTGCTGTATAGCTCGTACGAATTAAGCATTCACCAATTGGTGTTGCTGGTGGTAATACTGGGTTTACATACACCCCATTTTCAAATAGCATATTACATGCGACCATCGTTCTAAGTGGTGTGTATGTAAATATTGGAATAATTGGTGTTCTTGAATCTCTAATCTTTAATCCTTTTTTCTTTAAGCCTTCACGCATATAATCAGCAATATCATGCAGAGCTTGTACGCGTTCAGGTTCTCTTTTTAAAACATGAAGTGCTGCAAGTGCTGCAGCTGTATTTGCTGGCGGAATCGCTGCTGAGAAAATATAAGGTCTTGAATTATGACGAATATAATCAACGACGTCGCTTTCAGCTGCGACATAACCACCTAAAGATGCGAGCGATTTTGAGAATGTACCCATAATGATATCGACTTCATTTTCTAATCCAAAATGTTCTGCTGTACCACGTCCATTAGGACCCATCACACCAAAACCATGTGCATCATCTACCATGACGCGTGCACCATATGTTTTAGCCAATCTCACAATATCAGGTAATTTACAAATATCGCCAGACATAGAAAAGACGCCATCAGTAATGATGAGTTTACCTTTATTTTCTGGTGCTTTTGCAAGCTTCTTTTCTAAATCTTCCATATCGTTATGCTCATAGCGAATCACTTCTGCATAGCTTAATCTTGTACCATCATAAATGGATGCGTGATTTTCTTTATCAGAAAAAATGATGTCATTTCTACCAGCGATAGCAGAAATAATACCTAAGTTGCTTTGGAAACCTGTAGAAAAAATCGTGCAATCTTCTTTGTTTAAAAATGATGCAAGTTCTTTTTCTAATGTTTTATGTAAATTTAAAGTTCCATTTAAAAATCTTGAGCCAGATACACCTGTACCATACTTAAGGGTTGCATCTACAGCTGCTTGAATCACTTCTGGATGTGATGTGAGTCCTAGGTAGTTATTTGATCCAATCATGATCATTTCTTTACCTTCCATATGAACAACGATATCTTGTTTACTCGTTAATTCGTGGAAATAAGGATAATATCCGCCTTCACGTGCTTTTTTAGCTGTATCATACTGATAACACTTTTTGAATAAATCCATAATTCAATCCTCTTTTCAAAAAACCGCTTAAATCTATTATATTATACTTTAACTCATTTACATAGTCATTATAATAGAAATCATGAAAAATTGTGTTAAAAAAAAGGATATATATATCCTTTGTAAAAAGTAAAAAGTGGGAAAACATATCAAACATTGGTTGAAAAAGGATATCATGTACATACTTAAAAGGACTCTAAACTTTTAAGCGTACTAAAAAACGTTTTTGTTTATACTGGAAATAGGGAGAGAAAAGTATAGAAAATTTTTATTGATATCCTTTTTTCTATTGTCATGAACCGATGTTTTCCATGATTATTATAATGATAAAAGTATTTTAGTCAACCTTTTTTTTATGAATACGTTTTCAAAAGAAAAAGTGTGCAATTTTTAGATTGCACACCCATGTTTTTGCATGTTATGAAAATGAATAGAGATTAAAGCTGCGAGCTTTGCATTATTGAAGACAAGTTCAATATTTGAATCTAAGGATTTTCCTTCTGTTAAATGCTTAATTTTTGATAGTAAGAATGGGGTAACTAACTGTCCTGTGATGTTTTTCTCTTTAGCTTCCTTTAAGGCTTCTTCGATTGCTTGATCGATGATGTCATGATCCATAGAATAAGCTTCTGGAATAGGGTTAGCAATGACCACACCACCTTTAAGTTTAATTTGCCACTTTGTATATAAGAGTCTAGCGATACTTTCTGGTGTATCTAGTCTATAATTAACTTTATAGCCGCTTTCTCTTGAGTAAAAAGCTGGGAGTTCATCTGTTTGATAACCTATAACTTCAACGCCTTTGGTTTCTAAATACTCTAAAGTAAGACCTAAATCTAAAATAGACTTCGCACCTGCACAAACGACACAGATATTTAAATCAGATAACTCTTCTAAATCTCTTGAAATATCAAATGTTAATTCAGCGCCACGATGCACACCGCCAATCCCACCGGTCGCAAACACTTTAGTGCCGACCATGGATGCCACTAAAGATGTCCCTGAAACTGTGGTTGCGCCTGTAAGTCCTTGGCTTAAAACATATGCGAAATCTCTTTTTCCTACCTTATATACATCTTTTGCTTGAGCTAAATATTCGATTTCATCTTTTGTTAAACCAACTTTTATTTTTCCTTTGATAATCGCGATTGTCGCGGGTACCGCGCCTTCTTTTTTAATGATATCTTCAACCTCTAGTGCCATCTTGACATTATCAGGATAAGGCATGCCATGAGATATGATGGTTGATTCTAATGCTACGACTGGCTGATGATCAAATAATGCTTTTTGAATGTCTGGGTGAATTTCAATAAATGCGTTCATGTTAAATACTCCTTAATCATATGTTCTAATAAATCTTTTGTTAATGTTTCATAGACAGCTTTTTCTGAATGAAGGTTAATAAGTGCATTGGCAATGCCAGTTGTGAGTGGATCTAAATGGTTGATCTTGCCATAGATTGCTCCAGCGAAGAAAGCGTCCCCTGCACCTACTTGATAGTGTTCTTTAGTAGGCAAGCTTTTTCTCATATAAGCCTTATTTTGATCTGCATAATAAGCACCATCCTTACCAAGCGTTATTAAGACTTCTTTAACACCTTGAGAAATTAAAAAGTCGCCCATTTGATTTAAGGACTCTATGCCTTTATAATTGATTCCTGTTAATGTTTCTGCTTCAATAAGGTTTAATTTAATCGTATGTATATGACCTAGTAAATGTTTAACCTTCAATGCCTTTTTAGTAGAAATGACGTCGACATACATAGGCTTTTTAAGTGTCTCTAATAAATAAGTCGTCACCTCTTCTGATAGATTGGTATCCATCACAATTAAATCAAACTCATTCATCTTTTTTATATGTTCCTTAAAAAATGATACAGGTACCTTCGTTAACTCATCCATGGCTGCAATACCAACATAATCATCACCGTGATGATCAATGATTTGAACATATGTTGGTGTCGATGCTACCTCATAGGATACGATTTTTAGATGTGCTTTTTCTGCTTCATGTAAAATCATGTCTCCGATTTCATCATGAGCAATTGCTGTCATGAGTGTCGTATCAAAACCAAGACGACTCAAATTCTCAGCGATGTTTCTACCAACACCACCGACTGATTTTTTCATATATCCAGGATTGGAATCATAGAGTTTTAATGTTTGATGTGGATATAAAAATAGATCTATAACTGCGCCACCAATAACTAAAATTTTCATACGTCACCTCATCATGATTACTCATATTATATCATTTATCACACGAAAAAACATGATGAAAAAAGGCACTGATTATTCAGTGCCTTTAAGCATTTTTTAGTAATCTAGTTCCTCTTCTTCGAGGTCTGTATTTGAACGATCATATTCAAAGAATGATTCACGTAAAATACCTGTACCTGCTGGAATAAGTCCACCAATGATGACATTTTCTTTTAAGCCATGGAGTTCATCTGTCTTACCTTTAATCGCTGCATCTGTTAGGATTCTTGTTGTTTCCTGGAAGGATGCTGCAGATAAGAAGGAGTCACTTCTTAAGCTTGCTCTAGTGATACCAAGTAAAATTGGTCTACCAACAGCTGGACGCTTAAAGCTTGCAAATGCCTTTTTATTTTCACGCTTGAATTCTGATATGGATACTTCAGTACCTGGAAGTAATTCAGTATCGCCTTCAGTCACAACCGTAATACGTCTTAACATTTGGCGAATGATGAGCTCAATATGCTTATCACTAATTTCTACCCCTTGTGCACGATAAACCTTTTGAACTTCTTCTAGGATATATAATTCAGCAGCTTCTGCTGATACAATTCTTAGAAGTTCTTTAGGGTTAATCGAACCTGGTGTTAATTTTTGACCTGCTTTAACGCTCGCACCTTTACGTACTAATGCTTCAACGTTTGGATCCACGGTATATTTGAATTCTTTATCTTCTTTATCAACAATGGTAATTATAGATACACCACCACGTTGACGGTCAACAGCTTTAACCTTGCCATCAACTTCAGATAAAATTGCTTTACCTTTTGGATTTCTCGCTTCAAATAACTCTTGAATACGAGGTAAACCTTGTGTAATGTCTGATGTAGATGCAACCCCACCAGTATGGAATGTTCTCATGGTTAACTGTGTACCAGGTTCACCAATCGATTGTGCTGCAACAACACCGACTGCTTCACCGACTTCAACTCTTGTGTTTGTTGCTAAGTTTCTACCATAGCATTTCGCACAAACGCCGTTATCGGAATTACATGTTAAGTTGGAACGAATTTCTACTGATTCAATGCCTGCTTTAATAATTGAAGCTGCAATTTCTTCAGTGATAAGTTCGTTTCTTTTGACATAAACTTCATTTTTAGCTTTTGGATTAATCACATCTTTAGCCGCATAACGACCGACTAAACGGTCATAGAGTGGCACGATTTCCTTTGTATCATCAAAGACTGAAGCCATAACTACGCCACGCTCTGTGCCGCAATCTTCTTCAACAACGATGACATCTTGAGAAACGTCAACTAAACGACGTGTTAAATATCCTGATTCCGCTGTCTTTAACGCGGTATCGGTAGAACCTTTTCTCGCACCATGGGTGGAGATGAAGAACTCAGAAACTGTTAAGCCTTCTCTAAAGGAAGCTTGAACAGGGACTTCGATAATTTCACCCTTAGGGTTGTTCATTAAACCACGCATACCAGCTAGCTGTGCGAAGTTTGATGCGTTACCACGCGCACCAGAATCACTCATCATATAGATGTTGTTATCCTTATCAAACTCAGCCATTAAGCCTTTTTGGATATCTTCACGTGCATCTTGCCATTCTTTAATGACTAAATCTCTACGTTCAGAATCTGTAAGCATACCATCTTCATACCATTCAGTAATTTGTTCGATATTTTGATTGGTTTCTTCAATGCGAGCTTGTTTACCTGAGAATACATTGATATCAGCGAATGATACTGTAATACCAGCAACTGTTGAATATCTAAAGCCTAAATCCTTAAGTCTATCTAGCATCTTAGATGTTTCAGAAATATGTAAGAGTTTAAAGACTTGTGCAATAATTTGTGATAAGAATTTCTTCTTAAATGGTGCTGGGATCTCAATATGCTTCATAGCGACTTTAGGATTTTGTCCTTTCGCGATGAAATATTTATCTGGTGTTTGTAATTCTAAGTTTTCAGTGGTTGGTTCATTTAAATAAGGGAAGCTTGGAGGTAAGATGCGGTTGAATATAAGCTTACCTAATGTTGTAAGTAAGTATTTTTTCTTTTGATCTTCCGTAAATCTTTGATTGATAGAGTTTGGATCAACAACGATTCTTGTATGTAAGCCAATCTCATCATGTTGATAAGCAAGATATGCTTCATCAAAGCTTGTAAAGAAATGACCTTCATTTCTGTTTTTATGGTCATGCTCTTTTTGTTTTTCATCTTTTCTATAACCACTAAATGTTTTTTCTAAAGATGTTTCAATCGTTAAATAATAGTTACCTAAAACCATATCCTGAGATGGTGTAACAACTGGTTTACCATCTTTAGGGTTTAAGATGTTATTAGACGCGAGCATGAGTAATCTTGCTTCCGCTTGAGCTTCATTAGAAAGTGGCACGTGGACCGCCATTTGGTCACCGTCAAAGTCTGCATTAAACGCAGGTGTAACGAGTGGGTGAAGGCGAATCGCTTTACCATCGATTAATTTAGGTTCAAATGCTTGGATACCAAGTCTATGAAGTGTCGGCGCACGGTTTAGTAAAACCGGATGTTCTCTAACAACCTTTTCTAAAGCTGCATAGACATCATCATCCATTTTCTCATATTTAGCATTGGCATTTTTCTTCGCATTTGCATCATTGCCTTGGAGTTTTTGTAATTCTCTTAAGACGAATGGCTTGAAAAGGATAATCGCCATTTCACGTGGAATACCACATTGATACATTTCTAAGTCTGGTCCAACGATAATAACAGAACGTCCTGAATAATCCACGCGTTTACCAAGAAGGTTTTGTCTAAAGCGTCCTTGTTTACCGCGTAACATATCAGATAATGATTTTAAGTGTCTGTTTCTTTCAACAGCTGCTTTTTTACCGCGTTTTGCATTATCAAATAAGGCATCAACCGCTTCTTGAAGCATACGTTTTTCGTTTTTTGTAATTAGTCTTGGTGCCATTTGTTCTTTTTGTTTTTTCAAACGATTGTTACGGTTTAAGATTCTGCGATAAAGATCGTTAAGGTCAGTTGTTGCGAAGCGTCCACCATCTAATGCAACCATCGGTCTTAAATCAGGTGGAATAACAGGAATCACATCCATAACCATCCATTCTGGTTTGTTGTCAGAGTTGTTGAAAGCTTCAACAACTTCTAAGCGTTTAATGATGCGATCTCTTTTTTGTTTAGAAGACGTTTTTAATTTTCTTCTTAAAGACTTCACTTCTTTATCTAAATCTAATTCTTGTAAAAGTTTTTTAACTGCTTCAGCACCCGTTAAGGCTTGGAATCTTGAACCATATTCTTCTGTTAAAGCAGAATAATCTTGTTCAGATAAAATTTGTTTTTTAGCAAGTGGCGCTGTGCCTGGATCAGTGACGATATATGATGCATGATAAACAACTTCTTCTAAAGCCTTCGCTTTAATACCTAAAAGGATTGCTAAGCGTGAAGGAGAGTTCTTTAAATACCAAGTGTGTACCACTGGTGCTTCTAATTCTATATGACCCATGCGTTCTCTACGCACCTTAGATTCGGTAATTTCAATACCGCATTTTTGACAAATTTGGCCTTTATTACCGCTTTGTTTTTTACCACACGCACATTGATAATCTCTTGTTGGTCCGAAAATTCTTTCGCAGAATAATCCACCTTCTTCAGGCTTAGATGTACGGTAGTTAATAGTTTCGTGTGTTTTGACTTCACCATAAGACCATTGTCTAATTTCTTCTGGTGATGCTAAACGAATTTTTAAATGTGAATACGTTCTAGAACCATATCCTTTACGAATCGGTTGAACATGACGATGAATACGTTCATCCATGTCAATTTCTGAAAGTATGGATTCTTCTTCAAACACTTCGCCTGTAACTTCGTCATGGTGAACATGTTCTTTAAGTGCATCAAAACCATAAAACTCTAAAATACCATTGATTTCTGTTCTAAGTAATAAATCATCTTCAAATAAATGGTATAAAGTGTGACGATCAAATTCTAATAAAGCCTTTAAATCTTCGATATGAGCGTTTCTTAAAATATCGACTGATTCTTGACTGATGTTTAAATTATCAAGTGATCTTGGTAATTGATAGCGACGTAATATCGATTTAATTTCTTCAAAAGAATCACTAAGTAGTAAATTTAACTCCTTCAAGTTGAACGTGTTAAAATCCTCTAACTGATCAATACCAGATAATTTGAGTTGCTTGAGCGCTTCTTCTGACAGTTTTAAAGATTCAACATGTAGTGTTAATTTCTCTTTAGCCATTAACGAAACCCTCCTCTAAATTTATTGTTGGTATGATCAACCAGTGATTTTTCAGCTTCGTTTTCACCTGTGGTTGCATCAATGAGTTCTACATATAAGCCTAATGCTTGTAGTTCTCTTGTTAAAACTCTAAATGATTCTGGAATGGATGCTTGTGGGACTGGTTTATCATGTGTAATCGCTGAATAAACCTTGTTTCTACCAAGCATATCATCTGATTTAACAGTAAGCATTTCTTGTAACGTATGTGCAGCACCATAAGCGTAAAGTGCCCATACTTCCATTTCCCCGAAACGTTGACCACCATTTTGAGCTTTACCGCCCATTGGTTGTTGTGTAACGAGTGTGTATGGTCCAACTGAACGTGCATGGAGTTTGTCATCAACCATGTGTGATAGCTTAATCATGTACATGACACCTACTGAAATTCTATTTTCATAAGGCTCACCTGTACGACCATCATAGAGTGTTGTTTTACCATCTTCACCAAATTGTGTAATGAATGGATCATCAGTCTTTTCATAGTTGTTATAAGCTTCTGCCATAATCTTCTTTAAGTCATCATCAGAAACACCATCAAATACAGGTGTTGCAATTTTGATGCCTAACATTTTTGCTGCCATACCTAAATGGATTTCAAGAATTTGTCCGATATTCATACGTGATGGTACCCCAAGTGGGTTTAACATGATGTCAATCGGTGTACCGTCAGCCATGTATGGCATATCTTCTCTTGGTAATATTTTTGAAATAACACCCTTATTACCATGGCGACCAGCCATCTTATCACCTTCAGAGATTTTTCTCTTTTTAGCAATATAAACTCTAATCGCTTCATTGACACCACTTGGTAATGCATCTCCATTTTTCTTAGAGAAATATTGGATGGATTGAACAACCCCTCCTCCACCATGTGGTACACGTAAGGATGAATCACGATATTCTCTTGATTTTTCACCGATGACTGCATGAATGAGCTTTTCTGATGGTGATGGTTCAAATACACCTTTAGGTGTAATCTTACCGACAAGGATATCGCCTTCTTTAACTTCTGAACCTGGGATGATAATACCTCTTTCATCAAGGTTCTTTAACGCGTCTAAGCCTGCATTAGGTACTTCGCGTGTAATTTCTTCTTTACCAGAACCTGTTTTTAAGTCTCTGGTTTCAATTTCATATTCATCAATGTGAATGGATGTATAAACGTCTTCTTTCACTAAATCTTCTGAAAGAATGATCGCATCTTCGTAGTTGTAGCCTTCCCATGTCATGAACGCAACAGTGACGTTACGGCCAAGGGCAAGTTCACCCTTTTGAGTTGAAGGACCATCTGCTAAGATGTCGCCTTTTTCAACATATTCCCCTACATTCACTAATGGGCGTTGGAGAATACATGTATCTTGGTTTGATCTAAAGAAACGAATGAGATCATACGTTTCACTTTGACCCATACCATAATCTCTTAAGGTCTTAGCCATTTCATAGGTAAATGGTTTATTTGGATCGTATAACACTTGATCACCGACCATAACTTTCATATCTGGTTCAGGTGTAATCACAATCTTTGTTGAATCTGCATAAGTCACAAATCCCGAAACCTGTGAAACGATGACAGCTCCAGAGTCTTTTGCTGCACGATATTCAATACCAGTACCCACAATCGGTGAATCTGGTTTTAATAATGGTACAGCTTGACGTTGCATGTTTGCACCCATAAGTGCACGTGACGCATCGTCATGCTCTAAGAATGGAATCGTTGAAGTCGCAACCGAAACGATTTGCTTTGGTGAAACGTCCATGTATGTAATCTCTTGTGGTTCGAAGATGGATGTTTCGCCGCGATGACGACCAATGACATGTTCATCAGTAATCACACCTTCATGATCAAGATCTGTTGCTGCTGAAGCGATGACTTCATCATATTCTTCATCGGCTGTTAAATATTTAAATTGATCTGTAACAAACTTCTTACCATCTTTTTCATCAACGACTAAGTATGGTGTTTGAATGAATCCGTATTGATCCACTTTTCCGTATGTTGCAAGTGAAGAAATCAGACCAATAGATGGTCCTTCAGGTGTTTCAATTGGACAGATTCTACCATAGTGAGAGTTATGTACGTCACGTACTTCAACCCCAGCACGGTCTCTAGCTAAACCACCTGTACCAAGCGCAGATACTCTTCTTTTTTGTGTTAACTCAGCAAGTGGGTTAATTTGATCCATGAATTGTGATAATTGTGAGGATCCAAAGAATGTTTTAATCGCACCAGCAAGTGGTGTCATGTTAATAATATTAGAAGGTGTTGCGTCTGCGAAAGTTGTTGTTGACATCTTGTCTTTAATATTCTTTTCCGCACGTGCTAAACCGATTCTAAATTGGTTTTTCAATAGCTCGCCAATTAAACGTAAGCGACGATTACCTAAATGGTCAATATCATCAACGTTACCTAAACCGTCATAAAGGTTTAAATAGTAAGACATGGATGCTACCACGTCAGATAAAGTGATATACTCTTTGGTTTCTCTTTGATCGTTACCAATGACTTTGACTGGATAAATTTTATCTGTATCTTTTTCTTTAACAGTCACTTCAATCATTTCAACGATAACGCCTTCGCGTTCTTTTTCCTTTTGGAAAACATCAGAACTGCCAAAGAAGTATTTAATGACTTTTTCATCAAGTGATTGACGGTTTCTTCTTAAGATTTGAATGACTTCATCCGTAATCTCGGTATTTCTTGATACGATGACTTCACCAGTTCTTAAGTTGATGATGTTTTCTTTGGTGTATAATTTATCGCCACCATCAGGTAAAGTAGTTGCTAAAATCTCATCAGGTGTTTCATTTTGAAGTGATTCTTCTTTTGAAATGATCTCTTTTCTAAGGACGTGTCTATTTGCCTTAAGTAATTGAATCACTTCTCTTGTTATTTTCGTCTTTTCAGGAATTAAGACTTCTTTAGTTTCTGGATCGATGATATCTGTTGCAGTATATTGGCCATAAATACGTGATAATACATCAAGCTTCTTATTAAACTTGTAGCGACCAACAGATGCTAAATCATATCTACGACGCTCAAAAAGACGCATTCTAATGAATTCTCTAGCCGCGTCAGCAGGTACTTTTTCACCTTGTCTTAATTTAGAATATAGATCAACAATCGCTTCATCAGCGTTTTTAGTTTCATCTTTTTCAAAGGTTGCTTCTAAGTATTGTGATTTACCGAAGACTTCGATAATATCTTTTTTCTTTGATAAACCAAGTGCACGCATCATCGTCGTCATCGGAACTTTCTTAGAACGATCAAGTTTTGCATACATAATATTTTTTGATCCAAGCTCATACTCAATCCAAGCACCTCTTGTAGGGATGACTTGAGCCATGTATTTAACTTGGTTTAACTTCTTATCTAGTTCGCTTGTAAAATATGCGCCAGCTGAACGAATGATTTGTGAAACCACAACACGTTCAGCCCCGTTAATGACAAAAGTTCCCGATGGTGTCATAAAAGGGATTTCACACATAAGTACGACATTTTCACGTACTTCGCCGGTCACGGCATTTTCAAGTTTTACACGAGCAGAGAGTTGTTTAGCGTAATTGACATCTCTTAATTTGGATTCTTGAATGTTATACTTTGGTTCTGATAAAAAATGTTCCTCAAAGTATAATTTTAAATCACCATTGTGTCCTTCAATGGGTGAAATATCCTCCAAGAGCTCTTTTATACCTTCATCGACAAACCACTTAAAAGATTTGGTTTGAATTTCAATGAGGTCCGGCAAATCAATGTCATAACGCATTCTTGAATAATTTCTGCGTTCTGCTTTTTTGCCGTATTTGACGCTTCGATATCCCATAATCCACACTCCTATCGTATTTGGAAAATCATGTTTATATTTATATAAAAATTAAAATAAAACAACATTATGCATTTTACTATATTATCATATAATATGTAAATAGTCAATGTAACTTACTGTTTTTTACTTAAAATGACCCAGTAGCCCTTATCTTTTTCAACGACCTCAACAGACGAAAATAATGTTTTTAAATATTCAAATGTTGATGGTGCACCTTGTTTCTTTTGAATAACGACACACAAAAGACCACCCTTTTTTAAATGCTTTTCGGCATGCTCATATAGCTTAAAAATGATTTCTTTGCCTGCACGAATAGGCGGGTTTGAAATGATTAAATCGTATGTACCTGAAACGTTTGATAAAAGATCACTTGACTTAATTTCAACGTTCGAAACGTTATTTGTTTCTGCATTTTTCCTTGCAAGGTTTATAGCTCTTTCGTTGATATCCACCATCGTAACAAAGAGATTGGGATGGGCTTTCGCAATTGAAAGACCTATAGGCCCATAACCACATCCCACATCAAGTACTTGTTTGATGTTTGGATCAATCTTTAGGTTTTCAATCAACACTTTAGAACCATAATCCAAACCACGCTTTGAAAAAACACCCTTATCGGTATAAAAAGAAAACTGATTATTTAAGATCGTAACATGATAAATATCCACATCATGATCCAAGGTAGCATCGTTTTTAAAGTAGTGACTCATGAGTCCCCCTCATAACAGCGAAAAAACCCGAGAAAATTCTCAGGTCAAATCACGCGTGTTTTAAGCGTTACTTAATTTCAACAGTCGCACCAGCATCTTGTAATGTTTGCTTTAATGCTTCTGCGTCTTCCTTCTTAATCTTTTCTTTGATGACTGCATCTGGTGTTTCAGTTAAAGTCTTAGCATCAGCTAAACCTAAGCCAGTTGCTTCACGAACAACTTTGATAACTGCAATTTTGTTACCGCCGAAGCTCTTTAAGATTACATTGAATTCTGTCTTTTCTTCTTCAACAGCTGCTGCTGCCGCTGCTGGAGCTGCTGCTACTGCAGTTGGGTCGATACCGAATTCTTCTTTTAATCCGTCTACTAAATCTTTGATTTCTAATAAAGTCATTTCTTTTAAAGCTTCAATAAAAGCTGCTTTTGTTAATTTTGCCATATTTGGTTTCCTCCTAAATTTTTTATGCTTCTTCGCTAATCATGTTAAGACCAATTGCGAGTTCTCTCACTGGTGTTAACATACCTACTGCCAACATTGTTAACAATGTTTCTCTCGATGGTAATGTTGCTAATGCGCCAATTTCTGCTTGACCCACGACTTTACCTTCTACAATACCTGCATGAATTTGTACAACCTTGTTTTCCTTTGCAAAATCATAAACGATTTTCGCAGGAGCAACAACATCATCAAAGCTTATTGCTAATGCTTTAGCGCCAACTAAGTTGTCCGCTAATGCATCGTATCCAGCAGCAATAGATGCTCTTCTTGAAATATTGTTTTTATAGACTGTGACTTCACAGCCAGCTTCTCTTAATTGGCTACGTAGCTTTGTAAATTGATCTACGGTTAGGCCAGGATAATCGAAGGCAACAACGGTTGCAGCACGTCCAAGCTTTTCACTTAATTCACGTACAGCTTCAGCTTTACGTTCAATATTTGGTTTTTGCATGAAATGCCTCCTTCGTAAAATAAAATCTCTCTATCGCCAAAGACAAAAGAGAGACTAATTATAAATAGTTAGTTTCACCTCGGTAGGAAATTAAGCTTATGCACCTACTGTCTATGGCTGTTATGGACTTTTAAAATTGTGATTTAGTGCTTAAATGACGTTTCGTCGATTTTTACACCAGGACCCATACTTGAAGCAACAGTGATGTTCTTCACGTAGGTACCTTTAACTGTTGTAGGTTTGATACGTACTAATTGTTCATAAAGTGTTTGAACATTTTCTTTTAATTGTTCAGCAGTGAATGATACACGACCTATAGGTGCGTGGATATTACCAACTTTATCTGTACGATATTCGATTTTACCATTTTTGATTTCTTGGACTGCTTTTGCAACATCCAATGTAACAGTTCCTGTCTTAGGGTTTGGCATTAAGCCTTTAGGTCCTAAAACACGTCCTAATTTACCAAGTTGTCCCATCATATCTGGGGTAGCTACCATGACATCAAAGTCAAACCAGCCGCCTCCGATTTTTTGGATGAGTTCTTGACTACCAACGAAATCAGCACCAGCAGCTTCTGCTTCTTTTGCTTTTTCGCCTTGAGCAATAACGACAACTCTGGAAACTTTACCTGTACCATGTGGTAAAACGATTGCGCCTCTTAGGTTTTGTTCAGCTTTTCTTGGATCAAGATTTAAGCGGAACGCTGCTTCGACAGTCGCATCAAACTTTACAAATGAGGTTTTCTTGACAAGCTCTAAAGCTTCGTCAACAGCATACTTTTTCGTTCTATCGATAAGTTTTGCTGCCTCAAGGTATTTCTTTCCTCGTTTCATATTCTTCCTCCTAAAATGTGGTCTAGCGGGATATCCTCCCACAATTTAGATAGCTAGCGATCTAAATTAGTCTACTACTGTGATACCCATATTGCGTGCTGTACCTTCGATAATATTCATTGCTGCTTCGACAGTATACGCATTTAAGTCAGGCATCTTTCTTTCTGCAATTTCCTTTAATTGAGCACGAGTAATCGTTGCTACTTTGTCTTTCTTAGAATTTGCTGCACCAGATTTGATGTTTGCAACTTTCTTAAGTAAGTCACTTGCAGGTGGGGTTTTTGTTACAAATGAGAATGTACGGTCATCATAAACCGAGATAATCACTGGAACGACAAAGCCCATTTGGTCTTTTGTTGCTTCATTAAATTGTGAACAGAATGCTGGAATGTTAACTTGCGCTTGACCAAGTGCTGGACCGACTGGTGGAGCTGGGTTAGCTTTACCTGCAGGAATCTGTAATTTAACGACTTTTACAACTTTTTTTGCCATGAGACACAACCTCCTTCTTTACATAAGTATGTGGTATGAATTTCATTCTTCCACTATGGTGTGTTTTCACACGCGATATAATTCTATCATTAAGGGTATGCTTTGTCAACTATAAACTTTGTTTTTTATCTGATTCTTGCGCCAAATGGAAAGAGTGCTAGTTGTGTAAGTTTCACCCATTGGATTGCAAATGGAATGCCGATGACTGTGATTGCTAAAATAAGTGCGAAAACTAAGTAAGATAAAGCCATCTCCCAACCAACGAAAATCGCCCAAAACACATTTGCGATTGGATGCTTGGAAAAGTTTGAACGAACATCTTTTCCAAAGGGAAAAAGGATCAGTTTTGCAAACTTAAAAAATTGAAGTCCTAGTGGGATACCAATGATGGTTAAACATGCTATTAACCCTGCAATAAACCATAACAATGCAGCGATAAACCCACCTAAAATAAACCAAATGAGATTACCAATTAAATTCATGAAATCACCTCCAGTTCCATTATAGCAAATAATCATCTTTTCAAAGAGATGTGTAAGAAATCATCATGAATTTCACATGTTTTATATGAATGTTTTGTGTAAAACATTGTGTGATTCATGTATTTTTTTGCGTTTTTTATACACTTTTTAAATTTTACGGTTAAAATGAGGGCAAAAGGAGGGATTCCTATGTTTAAGTTTCATCAACCTGATGTGATGCACATTAAATCCATTACACTGCTTGTCCTTGATTTAAAACGATCGATTGAATTTTATACGGATATTTTGGGGTTTTCTATCTTAGAAAAAACAATCAAGGAAGTCAAATTGACAGTCAATCATAAAGATACTTTAGTAACCCTCATCGAAGATCGAGCAGCAATACCTTATGATGAAACACTTGGACTATATCATGTTGCATTTTTATTACCATCACAAAAATGCTTAGCAGAAACCATTAGACGCTTAACCGAAAAAAGATATCCAATCACTGGTGCTTCTGATCATGGGGTAAGTCAAGCAATCTATTTAGATGATCCAGATGGTCATGGGATTGAAATCTATACAGATTATGATGAGTCACTATGGCCTCAAGATGATTCTAACCTCAATATGTTCACAGAGCCATTAAATATCCATAAGATAATGTCTAAGTTAGGAGATTCCTCTATGGATAAATTAAGCGAAGAAACCATCATTGGTCACCTTCATTTTCATGTCCCAACGCTAGAAGAAGGCATTAAGTTTTTCTGTGATGGATTAGGGTTTAAAGTGACTTTAAGATACGGTCCTTCTGCTATATTTATTGCAGATAAAGATTATCATCATCACATAGGTATGAATACATGGTTAAACAATGCCGAGCTCACAAAAGAAAAACAAATTGGACTAAAATCTTATGTGCTTCATGTGCCTAAAGATCAATATTTTCCTTTCTTGAAGAGACTACAAAATGAACATATCACACTTTTTACAGATGGTGAAAGGTCTTATTTAGTAGATCCAATGTTTCAAAAGGTGTATATAGACACACTTTAAATATAAAAGGCAATCCAAGCGGATTGCCTTATTTCATTATACTTCTTTTACATCGTGTACATCAAGTTCAGTTGGCGTTGCGCGTCCAAATAAATCAAGATCTACAATCAGTTTTTCTTGATCATCATCAACGAAAACAACTTCACCCTTAAGGCCTTGCCATGTACCATTAATCACTTCAACAGTTTTACCCATGAAATGATGATACGTTGGCTTGCTGATGACACCAATCTTTAATAAGATTTGATTGATTTCATCTGGAGCAAGTGGTACTGGTTTTGTACCGCCACCTGATGAACCAAGAAACCCAGTAACACGTGGTGTATTTCTTACGACGAACCATGATTCGTCAGTAACAATCATTTCAACGAAAACATAACCTGGAAAAAGTTGCTTAACTTTTTCTTTTTCTTTGCCGTCGGCTTTCTTTTCAATTACAGTTTCTTCAGGAACGATGATTCTGAAAATATAGTCAGACATACCCATACTTTCTACACGTCGCTCTAAGTCCTGTTTAACAGCATTTTCATACCCTGAATAGGTTTGAATAATATACCATCTAACGGGATTGGCCATTATAAAATACCTAAAATGATGAGCTGTCTGAGGATGGTATCAAATAGGAAGATGACGCCAGTTACTAAAATTAAGAAAATGAGTATGCGTACTGCATGATCAATGAATTTAGGAAGTGTTGGCCATGTGATTTTCTTTAATTCTGGAATCGCTGGTAAGAAGAATGGGTAAATCACTAAAATTAAACCAAATACTGAAATAGCAAAGAGTACCCATGCGAAGATAATACCATTATTGCCTTGTCCTAAAATTGGGAAATCTGCATTAATTTGTAGTAAAGAGTTACCACTGATAATCATTAAAGATAGTGCACCTGCTAACGTTGCTAAAATCCCTAATAATAAATTTTCCCATTTATATTCAGTTGTTAATACTTCGAGTAATTTACTTTTTTGTTCGACTTGTTTTTGCTTGATTGCCATAATCAACGCCTCCTATTTACTTTCCTTATGTAAGGTATGCTTGTTGCATTTAGGACAAAACTTGTTTGTCTCAATACGTTCTTTTTGTGTTTGTTTGTTTTTAGTTAATGTGTAATTTCTGCTTAAACATTCATTACATACTAAAATAATTTTCTCGCGCATTAAAAAACCACCTTCTGTGGTCATTCGCAAATGTATTTTAACACTTAAGAATGACTTAGTCAACTACTTAAAATATTATATCATAATTTTATATTTTTCTTTGATACGGTATATTGTATTATAAATCTGTTTTTTTGAATAAGGTGTTTGAAGATAGATGTCATCAATTGGCATTCTATTTTGAAAATAGTAAGCATATACAACTTTTTCTAAATCCGACTTAAGGTCGATGGTTAATGGTTCTTCTTCAATATAAGTCGCACCTTTACAAAAATCAGTGTGCTCAAAGAGTGTGTAATCTGGAATCCTTCGTTTCATTTGATAAAAATGTCTTTTTAATATGAGTTCAAAATAACGCATAAAACATTTATTTTTCGCCTCATTAAATGTTTTTAAAGCCTTAAAAAGCATGATTTGACCTTCTTGATGAAAGTCATCTCTTTCTTTGGGTTCTACATTGAGTAAATGGACTTGCTTCCAAATGAATTTGTGATATTTTTTGAACATGAAGTGCATTGCATGATCATCATGTTCATTTTGGATGAGATAAATGAGCTCGTAGTCATTCATCACAAACATCATTTAGGAACAACCATTTGATACATCATGAGTGCAGCAGCAACACTCACATTCAGTGAATTAATTTTTCCATACATAGGAATCTTGACTAAAATATCGCAGTTTTGTTTCACAAGATGTCTAATGCCCTCGCCTTCATTACCTAAAACAATTGCTAAAGATACATCCTTAGGCAAATCATAGAAGGTCTTTTCTGTGCTGCCATCTGTGCCAACGACCCATACGTGATGTTTTTTGAGTATATTGATGGCTTGATTGATGTTAGAAACTAAGGCAACTGGCACATGTTCAATCGCACCAGATGAGACTTTAGCAACGGTTGCATTGAGTGGCACCTGACCTTTTTTACTCATAATGATGGCATCTAGCTTTGTCGCCTCAGCAGTACGCATGATTGCTCCTAAATTGTGTGGATCTTCAATACCATCTAAAGTGATGAATCTTTGGATCTTAGAATCACTTAAGACTTCTTCTAGCAAAACATACTCATAATCTTTAACATCAGCAACAACACCTTGGTGTACATGGTCTTTAGCCAGTTGATAAAGCTTATCCTTAGACACTTCTTGATATTTAATCTGCTTATCTTTCAAGAATTTTAAAAAGTTTTGGTCATTCATTCTTTCATCAACATAAAGCTGATAAATCGGGCGTTTTGTAAATATCGCCTCTTTGATGACATTCTTTCCGTATACGATCATATCTATCCCTCCATCGTTATCATAACAATGTCTCTCTATAAATCAAGTTTTGATTTTTTATAATTTGAATATAAAAGGCGCTTAACATACGCGCCTTTCATCTTTTATTGCATATCTGCAAGTTTATTTAACACATTTCTAATGAATTCCTTGGTCCATCTGTATAAATTAGAGATGACATAAATGAGTGGGAATGTCGCCTGTGCTAAAACAATGAGTAGTAAGATTTGAGGCACAGATAATGGTGGTAGCAACGTCACATCTAATGTGAAAAATGGATTAAAGTCGAAGAAGTTAGGTGTAAATAAGACAAGAATTAAGAAGGCAGATACCATGATAAAGAAGAGCACTCGACGCATTTTATTAAATGGTGTAGAGACTCTAAAGAGCACAGTAAGTGAAACCACTGTTGCGTTAATCACAACAAGTGTTGAGATCACTGCTGAACTCATCATGAGTGGTCCCTCAAAAGCGAATATGATCAAACTGTTAATCATAACAACCAGCGCTCCTGGTAAAGCTGCTTTCAATATATTTAATAAAAACTTACCTTTTACAAGTTTATTGTTTGGCTCTAATGCTAGGAAGAATGATGGAATACCAATGACCAAATAGTCAATTAACACAAGCTGACTTGGTTGAATTGGATAGTCCCCTTTTCTAATGATTGCCACGATGGCAAGCAAGAATGAGAAAATGGTTTTTGTTAAAAAGAGTGTTGATACACGTTGAACGTTATTAATGACTCTTCTACCTTCAGACACGACTTTTGGCATGCTTGAGAAATTTGAATCAAGTAAAACAAGGTGAGATACATTTCTAGCTGCTTCTGAACCTGAAGCCATCGCAATTGATGTGTCTGCTTCCTTTAAGGCAAGAATGTCATTGACACCGTCACCAGTCATCGCAACCGTTCTACCGTTGTTTTTTAAGGATTCAATAAGCAATTTCTTTTGCTGTGGTGATACACGTCCAAAAACTGTATATCTTGCAGCGGCACGAACCACTTCTTTATCCTGTAAGCCTTCTAATGAAATAAACTTATCTGCATTTTCGATACCAGCACGTTGAGAGATGCGAGATACTGTTTGAGGATTATCCCCAGAAATGACTTTAACATCCACATTGTGTGATTTGAAATACTCAATCGTTTCAATCGCATCAGGACGAATGGTATCTTCAATCATAATGAGTGCTAGTGGTTTGGGTTTACCTTGAAAAGCATTACCCTCGATATCACCATCAGTATAGGCAACAACTAAGACACGGTAACCTTCTCTAGATTGTTTATCGACTTCTTTTTCAATGCTTTCGAAATGATCTTTAATCACAAACTCAGGTGCACCTAAAATGAATGTACCGTAACGATCAAATTGAACCGCACTATATTTTCTTGAACTTGAAAATGGAATGAGTGCTTTATGTCTAATGCGTTTGCCTGTACCAAAACGTTCAGCAAGTGCATCAGATGTTAGGTTTGAATCATTTTGAGCATTGATCATCGCTGCAACAATATTTTTTAAAGTTAAACCTGTTTCATTTTTATATTCAATAATACTTTTAACTGTCATGGTACCATCAGTAATCGTACCTGTCTTATCTAAGCATAAGGTATCAACACGGGCTAACATTTCAATACAATAAAGCTCTTGAACGAGTGTATTATTTTGTGCAAGTCTGATGACACCAACGGCAAGTGCCATGGATGTTAATAAGAATAAACCTGATGGAATCATACCAATCATGGCACCTGCTGTACTACGTACAATATTGCCATATGCTTCACTTGTTAAACGTTGTGCTAGTGTAAGAGATGGATCCCACGTGGTTGATGTCCACATAAGATAAAACAATGTACCAGCTAAAGGTAGGATGAGTGCACCAACGGTGCGGATAATGATTTTTAGGGAACCTAATAAATCAGACTCAGGCTTTTTATATTTTTTAGCTTGATTGGTTAATTTTTGAATATAGATATCTTTACCAATCGCTGTAGCTTGTGCATGACATGAACCAGAGACTACAAATGAACCAGAATATAACGTGTCACCACGTTTTTTAATGATTGGATCTGATTCACCTGTTAAAAGTGACTCATTGACTTCAATTTGTCCTTCTCTAACGACTGCATCTGCAGGAATTTGCTTTCCTGAAGATAATTGCAAGATATCATCAATCACGACATCTTGAATAGCAATTTCATATTCTTCACCATCTCTAATCACAAGTGCGGTTGGTGCAGATAATAATGAAAGCTTATCAATTGTTTTTTTAGCTCTTATTTCTTGAATGATACCAATCGTAATATTCGCTGTAATAACACCCATGAAAAAGAGATTAGATATTTTAGAGGCGACTGATATTAACCATGCAGCAATCGCGAAATTTAAAAAGTTAAAAAATGTAAAAATATTGGACGTAATAATATTCGTAATACTCTTTGTTGACCCTGAATCAGTGATGTTCGCTAATCCAGCCATTTGTCTTAATTCAACCTCTTCAGTTGTTAAACCAAGATTAATTTCTGGATTGTATCTTTCAACAACAATGTCATCTTTTGTCTTAACACGGTCTTTTAAGTTTAAAGTCACTTTAGGTTCATCATCTAAAGGGACATGCAGTCCTAAAGGATCTCCTTTCATTTGAACGAGATCTTCTTTAATGATGGTCTTAGGACCTTTTCTTTTTTTAGGTTGAGAGATTTCATCTTGATCATCATCAATCAATTGTTTCAAGTCATCATTTTTTGATGATTGAAGCTTTTTATTCACTGTTTTTTCCATTGAAATCTCCTTTCTCAATATAGTTGATTGCTAAATCAATCAGTTCGTTTGCACGATCTTTTTGGTACATGGATAGATAGCCTATCAATGTTTCAAAACCGGTAGCATGATGATATGTCTTAGCATCCACATTCTTTCTGCCGGGACCTGATACATTTCTACCTCTTTTAAAAAGTTCTATTTCTTCTTGTGTTAAAAGATTTTTTGACATCATCTCATCAATGATGCTCGCTTGTGCGACTGCAGATGTAAATTTGATCGCCTTTTTGTGTAGCGCATTGACTTTTGTTAAATCTTGATTGACTAAGTGCATGCGCACTTTAAGTTCATAATAGGCATCCCCAATATAGGCGAGGGTTAATCCATTCAAATTACATCCATCCTCTTTCTGTTAATACACTTCTCAAACGATCTGCTCTTTGGAAATCTTTGCTTGATCTTGCTTGTTCCCAGTCACGATAGACTTGAAGTGTTTCATCTGTTAATTCATATCGCGGCATGATACCTAACACTTCTAAGATTGTTTTAAGTGTTTGATAGAAAATAGATAATCTTTTCACGTCAGTTTCTTTATTCAAGTTTTTCACGAGCTCATAAACGAGTGTAATAACATTCGGAATATTAAAATCATCATCCATATGGGATTCAAAAAGCTCAATAATGCTTGGTTCGACATCTTTTGTGTGTGCTTTTGCAAGCGCAATATTTAAGAATGCTTTCTTCAAGCTTCGTTTAATTTTATCATATTCTTTAGCAAACTGCACCATGAGATCATCTGTATAGTTGATTTGAGAACGATAATGATGACCGACCATGAGTAATCTAAAACTATATGGATCATAATCTAAAATGAGATCTTTAACAAGCGTGATATTTCCGATTGATTTACTCATCTTTTCAAAATTCACATCGAGTCTACCGACATGCATCCAATATCTTGCTAAATGGTGATGATCATGCACATGTGTTTGTGCAATTTCGTTTTCGTGATGTGGAAACTTTAAGTCCATACCACCACCATGAATATCAATCTCATGGCCAAAAATTTCATGATTCATCACAGCACATTCTGTATGCCACCCTGGTCTACCTTTACCCCAAGGTGATTCAAAATGCATACCATCATCTGTTTTTTTCCAAATAGAAAAATCTCTTGGATCTTCTTTATCATCTTCTAATTGAATGCGGACAGATTGGTTCAGTTCATCAATATTTTGTTTAGATAAAATGCCATAATCCTTGGCCTTAGTCACCCTAAAATAAACACCTGATGGTGTCTCATATGCATAGCCTTGATCGATTAAATCTTGAATATATTCCACCATATGTGGAACATATTCGGTTGCTTTTGGCATGATATCTGGCAAGATTGAATTTAAAGCTACGTTCATATCAATAAAATGATCTGTATATATTTTTGTAAGTTTTGATTCGCTGATACCTAACTCTTTCGCTTTATCGATAATCTTATCATCGACATCGGTGATGTTAGATACAAGCTTTACCTGAAATCCTTTATATGTCAAGTAACGTTTGACCACGTCGAAAAAAATAACTGGACGTGCATTACCTAAATGGATATCTCCATATACAGTAGGTCCACAGACATACATTGACACTTCGTTTTCTCTTAAGGTTGTAAATGGTTCAATTGTTTTCGTCAGTGAGTTATATATTTTAAGCATGACATAAGACCTCCTCTTTGTTTTATTATAATAAAAAACAAATAAAATAACAAGAAAACAGACATAAATCACGGAATTTTTGGAAATAGCCTTATCAAAGGTAAAACCACCACTCAAGGTGATGGTTTTTTATGTCTTCATAGCGTTCTAAGAGACTTTAATATCTCAACCATTGCCCATGTATCTTGCTGGCAATAAGCTTTGAGAGCTTGGTATTGATGATTAAATGTTTTTGCGTCCATAAAAGGAAACTTCGCATAACAAACAATCGCTTGAACACCATTAGGAATCGGCATACCTTGGTAAGTAAGTGTGGTGAAAATAGGAAGTACTTTTTTAATTGAGAAGGAACCATTTAAGGCATCATGGTAAAAATTGAAAACAGATTCTTTGTCACTTTCAAAGCCTAATGATTCG
The DNA here is from genome assembly GCA_964655445.1 of uncultured Mariniplasma sp. Taxonomy (GTDB): domain Bacteria; phylum Bacillota_I; class Bacilli_A; order Acholeplasmatales; family Acholeplasmataceae; genus Peloplasma. Next base: position 39,432 of record CAZZMZ010000008.1, read on the forward strand.
AAAAGCTTCTTATTACCTTTTAGGAAATACCAAAGATCAACTAAGCGGTCCATCATATCAATGAGTCTTTCTCGATACTCAGGATAAATCTCTGCCATCTCCTTAAGTCTTGTTTTTTCAAATGACATGTTATAAACCATGATGGATCCACCATCAGGTTTGATGACATCTAACATAGCAAGAATGAGTTCTCTTCTTAGATCAATATGCTTGGTTGCGATAAATGAGTAATTATCCTTTTCTTTATCACAAACACCTGGCTCGTGTTCAATATGAATTGAAAACTGAAATAATGATTGTGCATATGGTTTTTCGCCATAAAATCTCGGTAGAGGACACGGAAAGGTTTCAAAATCTAAGTGGTAAATTGGGTAATTAAGCGATGCAACAGCTCTTTTTATCTTCTCATAATCATAATAAGGTACTTTGGTTGTCATTACTTGTTTTTGAATCTGATTGCTTTTTCTTTCTAACCATGTATCAGGCACATCGAGTGCATGTATGATACCTTCATTAATCATATCAAAACGTTCGTGTTTTTCGCCTTTTTCATCTTTAAATCCATGATGTCCATTTATGTATGAAAAGACACTGTTTTTTTCAGGAATATGTGCATAGCATATATCATAAAAAATGCATTGTCTTGAATCTTTTCTTTGACAATGTGGTCCAAGTGGTACAGGATTTGCATACATGGTATCTAATCTTTTAACCACTGTTTTTTGATCATTTTTAATCACCGATAACATCTTTTTTGTCAAAGTTGTCATATCAAAAAAAGAAATAATGTCATCCCCATAAATAGGTTCATTTTTATGATTTACTTTGCCATCATGGATATAATCACTATTTAATACGACTAGATAATATTTGACTTTCTTTGTTGTTTTTAAAGCTTCCTCTAAAACAAATCTCTGATAAGAAAGGTCATAGACATAGCGACCCACTTTGTCTAATCTTTGCATGAGCTTTCCTATTTTCTCATGATATTTTTTGCCTAATGGATTTTTTAAGTCTTCTTGAAGCATATAAATACCTTCAGGTGAGGTATCAAATAGAGGTAGCTTTTCTTTATCTTCTGTTTGGTAGGTAAGTTCAACAAACTTTTTAGAGGTTGTGGCTTTTACCTCAAAGATTCGAATCACATCTTCATCTTCTTGATAACCATCTAAAAAGCAGTAAAAATAGAAACCATCATCTTCAAACTCAAAGCGCTTTTGATGATATGTATCTAATGCGTAAACAACATTCCCTTTAAACTTCTTTTGAATGATTTGTCCTGCAACAACCTCAATTTGGTTGTAATAGGGTAACATGACTTCCATTTGTTCATCGATTTTTTCTAAGAGATCTTCATCCGTATCTTCATCATACATATCGTCGATGAGTGCTTTTTTCTTATACTTGTTTTCCTCACTCATGAGTTCTTCTAAATCTGGCGTTTCTAAAAATGATACAACTGCTTGTTCTTTTTCTCTACGAATGCTATCTAATGATGGAAAACGATCACAACGCATGTAGTTGATAAATCTTGTTTTCGATATTTTCATAAGACTTACCCCCTTTATGGATTAGTATAGCATAGAAAAAATGAAAAAGGCACTTCGCTAAAAGTGCCTTTTAATCTTTTTATGCAAATTGGTTTAAGATAAATTCATTTGTGAAGTAGCCATCTAAATCATTAATCACTGGTGATGTATCATCATCTACGATTGATACGCTATTTAAGCTTAAATTTGTATCGCCATAGATGCCTAAATTATGGGTTGCTGACGAAGCGTTTTGTCCAAGCGTTTGAGATACACGTAGTGTATGATAATCTGTACCAATATTAAACGCTAATGTTTGGTCATCACCTAAACGAACTACTTTATTGAGTGCTCTATTAGATACATAAGAACCAATGAGTCCACCTAAATTAAAGTATTTATTGACATTTTCTTCATGATCATTTGCTGTATGTGTAACTTCGATGCTGCCTTGATAGAAAGCTTCCGTGATATTTGCATTTGCTAAACCTGCTAAACCACCAATAGAAATAGAGTAGTTCCCCTTGGTTGTCCCTGTTGCTGTACCAAAGTTTAAGGTTGCTTCTATATCACCTTTTGCAAATACGTTTTGAACTGCATTTGTATTTGAAGTTGCGTTATGGTTTCCAATAAGACCACCAATATTAATTTGAATGTCACGATCTTTGATGTTTGTGCCATTCATTTCAAAATGGATATCTACATCAGAACCTACTTGCTTTAAGATACCATCTTCAGTTAAGAAGCCAATTGCACCACCGATACGAATACGTCCATAGGATGTTGATTTCATATCAATCACTGTTGAATCAATCATAGAATCTATGAGCGTTGCTCTTAGTTCACCTACGAAACCACCTACATATGCTTGAACGGTTGAAGCCGTTGAGAATGCAATCTGACTATTTGTTACAGTAATATTTTCTATTTTCGCTGTTGCACTAGATACGTAACCTGCTACAATACCTACTCTAGATGATGTAGCCATAGGAAGCGGTGCTTCTACTGTACCAATGTTAATGTTATCAAAGTTTAAATTTGAAATTTTACCTGAGGAAACATAACCAAAAACACCTGTGTAGGTTGATACTTTTTCAAAAGTCACATTCGAAATGGTATAACCTTGACCATCAAATGTACCTGAAAATGCTGAAGTGAAGGGTGAATTGAATGTTACACCTGTAAAATCTAAGTCATTCATTAAAAGATAATTACCTGAACGATTCGCACTCATATTTAAAAACTGTTCAGTAGTTGTAATTTCAATCGTTGCTGTTGATAAGGTCGTAAATGTTGTTTTCCCAATTGAAAAGAGTTTTCTTTCGCCTGGTGCGAAGACTTCAATCGTATAGGTTGTGCCTTGTGTTAAATTGGTAACATTTAAACCTTCTAAAGCTGCTGGTGTTAAATCACTGACAACAGACTCTGTAAAAAGTGATCCGTCTTGACGAAATACACGAACCGTTATGGTTGATGTGAGTAAATCATCTGGATCTGTGAGTTCGATATTAAATGTTACAGTTGTCGTATCAGGCTCCAAGCCTGTAATCTGTGCTGTTGCGGTCATGGAATTATCACCACAAGCGATTAATCCAAATGAAAGTAAAACGGTAAATACAAAACCAATGATTTTTTTCATAAGTCACCTCTAAGTCTCTTTGTTGTTTGTAAAATACGTTGGAGCACTCTTTTTTTACCAAGAAGTGCTAATGATATAGGTAAGCTTGGACCATGCATGTCACCGGTTGTACCAATTCTAAGTGACATGAATAAAGCTTTACCTTTTGTTTCAGTATCTAATCCTGTTTGCTTGATTAAGCCTTCAATGGTTGAAGGTTCAAAATCACTTTGCTCTAGGTGTTTTGCAAAAACATCTAAAATCTTTGCTGAATTGTTTTCAGTCAAGAATTGATAGCCTTCATCACCAATATGAAAGTCATCGTGGAAGAATGCTTTATACAAAGTGACAATCTCACCGACATGTGTCATGCGATCTTGTAAGATGCCTACTAGAAGTTTGAGCCATTCTTCGCTTGGTATATCAATATGCTCTTTTTCTAAAAAGGGTCTAACTTTAAGGGATAGCTCGTCAATGCTTAACATTTTAATATATTTAGAATTGATAAATGCAAGCTTATCTTTATCAAACATCGCTGGTGATTTCGATAAACGATCTGGATTAAATGCTTTAATGATTTCTTCTTGGGTGAAAATCTCTTGATTTTGTTCAGGAGACCAACCTAATAATGAAATAAAGTTAAACATCGCTTCTGGTAAATATCCCATGTTTTTATATTCAGAAATAAATTGAATCACATTTTTATCTCTTTTTGATAATTTCTTCTTTTGTTCATTGACGATAATCGTCATATGACCAAATGTTGGTATATCCCAACCAAACGCTTCATAGACCATCATTTGTTTAGGCGTGTTTGTAATATGCTCCTCGCCTCTTAAAACATGAGTAATTTCCATTAAATGATCATCAATTACGACAGCAAAGTTATACGTTGGTATCCCATTATCCTTCATGAGGACCCAATCTTCAACTTCCTTACTTTGAAAGCTTAGGGTGCCACGTACGATATCATGAAATGTATAGACTTTATCTTGTGGCACTTTAAATCTGATTGCGTATTTGTCTGAATCTTCTCTAAACTCTTTATAAGCTAATCCTTTATTTAAGAGCTCTTCTGCATACCCTTGATATAAATCTAATCTTTCAAGTTGGCGGTATGGTCCATAAGCACCACCTTTATCTGGTGACTCATCCCAATCAAGCCCAAGCCACTTTAAGTTCTCTAGCTGTGAAGCTTCTCCGCCTTCAACATTTCTTGAAATATCTGTATCTTCAATTCTTACAATAAAATCGCCGCCAAAATGACGTGCGAATACATAATTAAATAATGCGCTTCTTGCATTTCCAATGTGAAGTAGTCCAGTTGGACTTGGCGCGTATCTGACGCGTACTTTTTTCATAGTAATCCCATCCTTTATGTGCAACTTATATTATACGATAAACGTATAATTTAGTAAACGATGATGTGAATTTATTCATATTTGAGTGTGCCCTTATATCCGATGGACTTTAAGTAAGCATCAACTTTCTTACGACTCTTAAACACAACAACCTTATCTTTATATGAAACCTGATATGATTTTAAAAGATCTTTTGATTTTTTTGTTCTACCTGAAAAAAGAATCCACCATATGAAGCTTGGGTTTAATCTTTCCTTACATCCATCAGCAATCGTATCTCTTGATTGATTATGATATTTGATTCTACGTTTTATCGCGCCATAAAGACATTTAAAGCGATTAAAATCAAAGATAAATATTTGATCAGCTTGATCAAATCTTTCCTGAGCGAGTTTACGATATTGGCCATCAATTACCCATGATGGTTTTGTCATGAACTCTCTAATTTCTTGTTCGACTTTTCCGTTTTCTCTTTCTACCCAATTAGGTCCAAAATAGATGGTATCAATATGAAGTACGGGGATATGATAATGTCTAGCTAATCTTTTTGAAAATGTCGATTTTCCTGAGCTTGAATAACCTACGACGAGAATTCTCATGTTGTCTCACTTCCTTGATCTAAATCATGAAATAATTTCTTTTTAAGTTTGATAGGTTCCACACGCTTAACAAACAACATTGCTATAAATGCTAAAACTGAAAAGAATGCTGCATATGGGAATAAAATGATGCGCGTATATTGATCCATTAAAATACCTGAAAAAATGGGTGTAATAATTTGTGCTGTCATAGATGCTGCGTAATAATAACCTGTGTATCTACCCACATCATAGCCTTTAGAAAGTTCAACAACCATGACATAAGTGTTAATACCAATCATTGTCCAACCGATACCGGCAAGACCTACAATCCCTGCTGTGACCCAAGGCTCATTTTCTTTGAGGAAAAAAGCATAAGACATCGCAGTGATCATGAGTATCATACCTAGTTGTGTCGTTCTTTTACGTCCTAATTTCATAGATAAAATACCAATAGGAAGGATTGCAGAAATAACAACTGCTTGGGCAATGATGAATTGATAATCAAAAAAATTCAAATTAAGTTGTTTGGGTAAATAATCAGCAATCTTGCTCATCACTGCATTATACCCCATAAAGAGGAAAAAGACAGATCCAAGAAGTATATATAATGATAATCTTCTTTTAAAGGTTAATGTTTTTAGGGTTTGCTTAGTTTCGTTTTCTAAAAGCTGCTCTGGCTTTAGGCCAAGCTTTTCATCAAGCGCTCTTTTTTCTAAGACGAGTTTTGGCTCATCTACTTTCCATAAAAAGATACCTAAAGCGATGATCATGAGTATACCAATCACAATATAAACCATCGCGTGATGATCATATGTGTGTCTATTTAAACCAGATAGCATAATAATATAAACTGCTAATATACCACCAATCGCACCCATTAGGGTAATAATCGCATTTGCCTTACTTCGTAAAGGTTTGATGGTCACATCAGGCATCAGTGCAACCGCTGGTGATCTAAAAATCGCCATTGAAACAAGTGATATAAATAAGATCATACCAAAAATCACAAGATTAGTTGGATTTTTGGATGTAAGCTCCCATGCACGATTCGATAAATAACGATAATATAAATCTCTTACGATGGATAAATCTCTCGTGGATAGCATATCTCCAGATCCATCTAATATGAGAATCATAGGTTCCTCAATGTCAGATTCCCAAGTCCAAAAAAGTCTACCACTTATCTCGCCATTTTGAAAACTATGAAACCTTTCATCTCTCATAGCATCTATCACTAAATACCAGTGATCTCTTTCCTGTTGAACGACTTCTTCATTAAAGGCTATTTCATAATGGTTTTCGATAATATCTGTTTGTTGAATTAAAAGAGTTTGCTTGTAATCTGTATATGATAATGCCATGAAAGCAAAAGCTGCCATCACAGTACCTACAATAATATAAGGTGTTCTTCGACCTTTCTTACTTTGGCTTTTATCAGATAACGCACCAAAAAGTGGCAGTAAAATCACCGCCATGACGTTATCGATCGCCATCACAACACCACTCCAAGTTTGGTTTAGACCATACTTATCAATGAGTGTTCGGGCAATCAGCATATCATACGTTTGCCAAAACATGGAAATAATGAAAAAGATTAAACCGACATAAAAGGTGTTCCGATAGTTCAGCTTCATAGCTTCTCCTTATATTTGGTCTATTTCTATTATAACAAAAAAGATAAAGAAAAAGGGACCTAAAAGGTCCCAAATAAGTATTAACGTTTTGAGAATTGTGAAGCTTTTCTAGCTTTCTTAAGACCGTATTTTTTACGTTCTTTAGAGCGAGGGTCTCTTGTTATTAAACCCGCTGGCTTTAAAGTTTGTCTTAATTCTGGATTGACTTCTAATAAAGCGCGTGTAATACCTAAACGGATTGCACCTGCTTGACCAGTTAAGCCACCACCGTATACGTTAACGGAAATATCATATTTTCCTTCGCTTTCAGTTAAAGCGAGTGGTTGAACAACGTCTAAACGTGTCGCAGCTGAAGGAATGTATTCTTCAAATTCACGACCGTTGATTAAGAACGATCCTTTGCCGTTTGTTAAGATAACGCGTGCAACTGAACTCTTACGACGACCAGTTCCTAAGTATTGTACTTTTTCTTTTGCCATGTGTTACACCTCCAATGTTTCTGGTTGTTGTGCTGTATGCTTATGTTCTGGACCAGCATATACAAAAAGCTTCTTAGCCATTTGTGCACCTAAGCGAGTATGTGGTAACATACCAACAATTGCTTTTTCAACCATACGTGTTGGAAATTTAGCCATAACGTCTTTAGCTGCTGTAGACTTAAGACCTCCACTATAACCTGAATGGCTATAGTACATCTTCTTGTCCCATTTTTTACCAGTTAATTCAATTTTTTCTGCGTTAATTACGACAACATAGTCACCGCAGTCTACATGAGGAGTGTAGATTGGTTTATGTTTGCCTTTTAAAACAGATGCGACTTCAGTTGCTAAGCGACCTAAAGTCTTACCTTCTGCATCAACAACGAACCACTTACGTGTTACGTTTTGTGCGTTTGCCATGAATGTTTTCATTTTTTGATTCTACTCCTTATATTCTTATTTTATGAAATAAGGGCTATTAAAGTGGATAAATCTTTATGTACCTATGTCATATTACTATATTAACTACAAAATGTCAACAGTTTTAATGCGGAATGCACATAATCTTTTGCATAAAAAAAAGCGCGTAATAAACGCGCTAATATTAGCTCTTAACGAGTTCCTTTAAGGTCTTTAAAGCCCATGCATAATGGTCACACATAATAGCATCAATAAGATGAATAAGTGGTGCTTTTCCAGCCCAACTAAAGTGTCCTGGTGTACAAATCTCTTCTTCGGTTAAGTCTTCAATAAGCTTCATCATTTTTTGGTGAGACTCATCAAAAATGGCAAGTGTGTGATCTAATGTATACATTTGACCAGCATCATGGATGTCATCGTTTAGAATATCAAGTCTGTCCCATGTATGCCCTCTTTTAGGTAGTATGGGTCTTCCCCCTTCGGCATGAATGATAAACCATTCTAACATGAGCTCATGCCAGCCATATAAATGATAAATGACGTCTCTCACATTTTTATCGCGTTGTCTTGTCTTAAATGTTTTTTGTTTTAAATGTGCAGGTAAATCATTCACCCAATTTAAAATATCTTTATACAATTGTTGACTTTTCTTGATGATTTGTTTTTTTGTTGTTGGACGTTCCACGCTAATCACTCCCTAGATTTCTTCAATCGTAATAAGCTCTTTTTCCATATCAACAACCACTTTTTCTCTATGAGATGTGGGTATATTCTTTCCTATAAAATCTGCTCTAATCGGTAATTCTCTGTGTCCTCGGTCAATTAAAATAGCTAGCTGTATGTGAGAGGGTCTACCGATATCTAATAAAGCATCCATAGCTGCTCTCACACTTCGACCTGTATAAAGCACATCATCGACTAAAATAACTCTTTTGTCTTGAATATCGATATATTGAACTATTTTTTGATCTTTTTTCTTTTCATCATCTCGATAAGGTAAAATATCAAGTCCAAAGACTGGCACATCAATATCTGCAAACTTTTTTAAGTTATCCCTTAGGATAGTTGCAATCGGTAAACCTTTTTTTAAGATGCCTACTAAAACGATTTGGTTTAAATTTTGATTGCGTTCGATGATCTCATGTGTCATACGTTTTAAGGTTCTTCCGAGTTGTTCTTGATTCATAATCTCTTTCATATCATCACCACCCTTATCATATCATTTTTTTACATTTTGTGGGTTGATTTTAAAAATAATCATGATATACTAGTTGCAGTAAAGGTCCTTTAAGTTGTGCCCGTGAGCATAGCAAGGTATCAGAATCATATACCTAAAACGAAATTTAAAGGACACCAACAGGTGTCTTTTTTGTTAAAGGCCTTTAAAAAAATAAAAAGGAGAATTAACAATGAATGAAAATGGTTTAGTTGTAGGTATTCAAGAAAAACCAAAATCAATTGGTAGATGGATTATTTTGAGTTTACAGCATGTATTCGCGATGTTTGGTGCTACAGTTTTAGTACCCATTTTAACAGGGCTTCCTATTTCAGTAGCATTAGTAGCTTCAGGGATTGGTACACTCACCTATATTGTTGCTACTAAAGCAAAGGTCCCTGTCTATTTAGGAAGTTCATTTGCATATATTGCAGCAATCAGCTTAGCGAGTCAACAATCTGGTGTAGGCTCTGCTTATTGGGGATTAGTTCTTGTTGGTTTAATTTATGTGGTCGTTGCTGTCATTATTCACTTTGTAGGGAAAAATTGGTTAGATGTATTGCTACCACCAGTAGTGATTGGACCTATGATTATGATTATCGGTCTTGGTTTAGCACCAGTTGCCATAGGGCAAGCCGGTTTGTCACCCAATAGTGCGGATCCATTCTTTGCATTTTTAGCTTCAGATTGGAAAAATCCGCTCATTGCAATCTTTACTTTCTTAGTTACAGTCATTGTTAACTTATTCTTTAAAGGCTTTTTGAAAATCATTCCTTTTATTATTGGAATTATTTCTGGTTATGTACTATCGATTATATTAGGTGTCGTCGATATAACAACTGTATTTTCTGGTTCTGTGTTATCTCTTCCAAACTTTAATTTCATTTGGAGTTACTCACCTAACTTTTCCGCACTTCTAATGTTTGCACCTATAGCTTTTGTAACGATCGCAGAACACATTGGCGATCATACAGTTTTAGGTGAAATTTGTGATAAGGATTTCTTGAAAGACCCAGGTCTTGATCGTACACTTATGGGTGATGGTATCGCAACAGCGCTATCTGCAATGATTGGTGGTCCAGCAAACACAACATATGGTGAAAATACAGGTGTTGTTGCTATGACTAAAGTTGGTTCTGTTTATGTTACTGGATTAGCAGCCGTCTTTGCAATTCTACTTGGATTTATCTCTCCGATCAATGAGTTTATTGCAAGTATTCCTGCACCAGTCATGGGCGGCATTAGTATGGTTTTATTTGGTCTAATCGCTGTTAATGGTCTAAGAGTGTTAGTTAAACATAAAGTTGATATTTCTAACATGCGTAATCTTGTCATTATCGCAACCATGATGGTCTTTGGCTTAGGTCAAGCAGAAATTATTATTAATGATGCAGTATCACTTACTGGTATGGCATTTGCTGCAGTTGTCGGAATTCTCTTAAACCAGTTTTTAAATGTGTTAGCCAAAGTATTTAAATCATAATAACTCTCTAAAATATAAGTAAACAGGAGCTTGAGTGAGCTCCTGTTTATACTTTTTAACCTTTTATAAAATTGCCTTTTTCTAAGTATCCATACATTTTAGAAACACCAATAATGGCATCACTTGGTGTTTTGCTATCAACGACGACTAAGAATTCTGATCCTTCGATATGATAATCTTCATGCATGATCGTCATACCATTTTTGCTTACTGCATCAAATAAAACATCAAAATCCTTCACACCACCCATGTGTGCACCATGTGCAGAAATAAGTGCTGCCTCTAAAGGGTTTGCATTACCAAATGGATTAAATGGATCTCTAACATTATCAGAACCAATAGATACGTTTAAACCAAAATCATGTGCCATTTTCTTAATTGGTGCAATCCCGCGTCTAATATTGAAGGTATCGCCACGGCCTTGTAAATAAAGATTAGTTGATGGTAGAGGTACAAAGTTTAGTTCAAGTGCTTTCGCTTCTTTTAAAATAGGATCAACAACGTCATCTTTGTTTGCTGCAAGCGAACAACAATGTGCAGCAGTCAAGCGTCCTTTATATTGATGTTTTTTACCTAATTCAATAAAATCTTTTAAAGATAATGAATCTTTATCATCTGTTTCATCAATATGTGCATCGATATCCACATCATATTTAAGTGCAAGCTCCATAACTTTTTCTAAATGTAATCTTGGGTTGTTGTCAAATGCGGGTATCGCACCAACCACATCTGCACCTTCCTTCAAGGCTTCTTCTAAATAAGTTAAGTTTCTTGGTTCTTCTAGAAAACCTTCCTGAGGAAACGCAATGCTTTCAATCTTCATCTTTCCTTCATATTGTTTTTTTAAATCGTGAAGAATTTTTAATGAACGAAGTCCAATCTTGTAATCAATATCAATATTTGTTCTTAGAAATCTTGTGCCATGCTGATAAGCCCAATCAATGACAGTTTTCATACGATCTTTTAGATCTTCATCTGTCATTTTTTCTTTATAGGTTGACATAATTTTTATGGCTTCATTGAGTGTACCGCTTTCGTTTACAACCTTTTCTGCAATTAAAGCTTTATCTAAATGCATGTGTGTATCGCTAAAACCTCTGATGACCATACGTTTCTCTAAATCAATCACTTGATCATAGATTACTTGATCGTCTTTCTTTCTTTTATAAACCTTGCCTTCTAAAACAACTAAATCTGATATTTCCTTTTCATGTACCAAATAAGCATTTTTTAATAAAATTGTCATATGCATAACCTCCCATCTTCATTATATAAAACGAAAAAGGATAAAGCATTATCTGATATAGACAAGAATGTCTCACTTATTTTGTATAATCTCACAAAAATGTTTAAAATCTCTTGATAAAGCCATCTTATAATCCTTAATAATCTAAACTCAAAGTTAATGATACACCTATTTCAACAAAACATTGAGTCGTTCAACGAAATTGTGATTGTATAACTTTGATTTTCACTTTATAATGAGTATGACATTTAACCTTGAGGGGGCATCTATATGATTGGCGAGCGATTAAAAAAACTGCGTATGAACGCAAAGCTTACACAAAAAGACGTGGCAGACATCATGAATGTTACACCACAAACGATTTCAAAATGGGAACTTGATTTAAGTGAACCTAGTATTGATATGATGAAAGAGTTAGCTGCACTTTATGGTGTCAAAGTCGATGATTTACTAGATCCTTATAAAACGACACCTTATGAAAATCAATCTAATTTTAAAGTTAAGGAAATTAGCTTGTACATCATGTATGCGATTTTATTGGGACTATCGATTGCTATCGCTTTTGTTCCTTATATTACTGTCGATGCTTTTGTATTAGAGTATGGTATCCTTGATAATCATTTACCTGATTGGAGAGAAATCATACCACTTGAATTAACCTTAAAAAGCATCTTTATGTTATCAGTCATGATTGGTATGCCCGTGATTCTATTCACGTTACATCTGATTGATCGTAAATTTATTGGACATATAGTAATGTCATTTATCGCGATTGCTATTAATTTAAGTCATGTTGTTCCTATTTTGGCGTCACCACTTTATTTAAACCCAGAGATAGGCATGATCTTGCATATCATCTATATCTTTATCTTAGTAGCGATGCTTTTAATAACGATATCTATTCAAAGATGGCATATCTATTTGCATATTCAAAGTCATCCAAAAACATGGATTGGCTTTGTGGGCATGATGCTAACAACCTTCTTATTTCCATTTTCTTTTAACGAGGCTGGTCATCATTATTATTTTAGTCAAGTTGAAGTCATCTTATTTGGTTTGATGATTATACTTGCTGGACTCCTCATGTTTAAGGATGTTAAGAAGCTTCAAATACCAATCTTAGCAGCATCCTTCATGATGATCTTTGGATATATATATGGTACTGCAGTTTATATTTTTAATTCAGGACTTATTATTGGTAGCATCAATATCTTTGGTTATTTGTTATTTCTTGGTTTAAGCATGTCAGAAATCAAGGGTAATAAACTACCCTTAAAAGAGCTTTTCAAATTGCGTTTACTTCCTTTTGAAATCTTAGTAATCGCAATCTACTTATATGTGTTTTTATCCGGGGGGGATTTATTTTTCTACTACGATCCAACACATGCCACACCATCAGAATTTATTTATTTTTACGATTTACCTGAGCATATTATATTCTATGCTAGCTTGATTGTATTAGCTGCTGGGTTAATCTTTAGATGGATGAAAATCAAGTTGGTTTATATCATCTTATATGTGGCATGGTTTGGTTCGCAAGTCTATTATGCTTATGTACTCTATAGTGCTTTCTTTGGAGAATATTGGCGTATGACAGACGGAATGTTCTTATTTTTCCCAGTCATACTTGGGGCAATTTACTTATTACTTCTTGCGAGCTTATCTTTATTCAAATGGTTGAAACCGATCCTAGCAAAAAGGCATTCCAAAAAAGAAAAGGCCATCTCTTTATGAGGTGGCTTTTCTATGAAGTTGATTTATTTTAAAGTGTTTGAAGTAAGACTAAGTAAAGAATGAATAATCCACCAGCTCCGTAAAGTAAAGGATTAATTTCTTTACCTTTTTTGCTTGCTAACATAACTAAAATGTATGTTAAGAATCCAAATCCAATACCATCTGAAATAGAATATGTAAGAATCATAACAAGAATTGTGATGAAACTTGAAATAGCAATTGGCCAATTGTTCCATTCAATCTTACCAATAGAACCTGCCATCATCGTACCAACAATCACCATAGCTGCTGCAGTAACACCTGCAGTAACAAGACTTAATAATGGTGCTAAGAATACTGATAATAAGAATAGGATACCTGTAACAACAGATGCTAAACCTGTTCTAGCACCAGCACCAATACCAGACAATGATTCAATATATGAAGTAGTCGTTGAAGTACCAAGTACAGCACCAACAACAGTTGCTGAAGAGTCAACGATATTTGCTTTTTGAATATCTTCTTCAGTGACATCTTCCATTTGACCAGTGACTGCAATAAGCGTACCTGATGTATCGAAGAAATCTACAAATAAGAATGCGAAGACTGCAAACCAACCAGCTGGTGTAACAATAATGTCAAGTGCGCCACCAAATGCTGCAAATAATGTTGGCTCTAACGAAGGTAACCCACCTTGGAAATCTGGAAGTGCAGGCATACCTGCAGCACCAAGTAAACCAGCAATTAAACCAACAACTGCTGTAATCACTAAACCAAAGAATACAGCGGCTCTTACCTTAAGTGCTAATAAAATAATTGTAACAACAATACCAAATAATGCAAGTAAAGCTACTGGATTCGTTAAATCACCTAAACCTGTAGGTGTGCCGCCACCAGCAACAATAATACCAACATTGATTAGACCAATATATGCAATAAAGAAACCAATACCAGCACCAATTGCAAACTTAAGAGATTGTGGGATAGCAGCAACAACTTTTGCTCTTAGTCCAGTAACGCTAATGATTAGGTATAAAATACCAGAAACTAAGACAGCACCTAATGCTTGTTGCCATGAATAGCCCATACCAAATACAACTGTGAATGCAAAGAATGCGTTAAGTCCCATACCTGGAGCTAATGCGATAGGAAGCTTAGCGAATAACCCCATTGCGATCGTTGCTAAACCTGCAGCTAACGCTGTTGCTAAGAATACTGCGCCAGTGTTGATATCAATCCCACCATATGCACTCATAATTGCAGGGTTAACAAATAAAATATAAGCCATTGTCAAAAATGTAGTTAACCCACCTAATAACTCAATTTTAATTGAGCTCTTGCGTTCTTCAATTTTAAAGAACTTGTTCAACTTTTCAATCATTTTCAATTCTCCTTTTTATTTTTTTGGTATTCACATGTATTTTTGTAAAAAATAAAAAAACCACATGTTATTTTGTGGTTTCTACATATGAAAACAAATAAAAAGATGTTTTCATATCGTAGTCGCGAATTTTACGGAATCGCGGTAGAAACTTGACCTCCACATCAGGTCGATTATACGATACATTGAATACTTTTTCATTATAACAAATGCCTTTTGATCTTGTAAATACCTAAATGATAAAAAAAGAAAGAAAACGTATTTAACTTACATTTTCTTCTCTTTGAGTCTCTTTTAATAAGAATGATAGTAGTAGGGTAGAGAGTATAACTCCACTGATTAAAGCGATGATAAATCCATACCAGTTTGTCATAAGTGGTACAACAAATATTCCACCATGTGGTGTTGGAGATGCCGTTTTGAAAAGACCGATAATCGCTCCAGAAAGAGCACTTCCCAACATGAGTGATGGAATCACTACTTTTGGCTTTTTTAATGCAAATGGCATCGCACCTTCAGTGATAAATGATAATCCCATTAAATAATTTGACTTGCCTTGTTTGAGTTCTATCTTTGTAAATCTGTTTTTAAAAAGCGTGGTTGTTAACGCAATCCCGAGTGGCGGAATCATGCCACCAACCATAATCGCTGCCATAAGCTTAGATGATTCACCACTCGTCATAGACGCTAAGCCAATGATATATGCTGCTTTGTTAATAGGTCCTCCCATATCAATTGCCATGAGACTTGCTAATAGTATGCAAAGTAGAATTAAAGGTATACCTTCAATATTGCTTAAAAATGCACGTAGTGTCATTGTTGTTGGTTCAAATAAAAAAGTCACTGGTAACATCAATAATGCAGTTAATATCGTTCCAAAGAGTGGGAAAAAAAGCATAGGCTTAAGGCCTTGCATAGATTTAGGTAGAAATTGAAATCCCTTTTTTAAGATTTCAGTCATATATCCTGCAATAAAACCACCTAATATAGCACCAATAAATCCAGATCCTCCTGTATAAGCGATAGCTCCGGCCATAAACCCAGGAACAAGTCCAGGTCTATCTGATATGGCAAAAGAAATGTATCCTGCTAAAATAGGTAACATAAATGAAAAGGCTAAAGTACCAATATCTAAAATCCATGATGATAATGTTGTATTCGGATTAAGAAAAATATCTATACTAGATCCTAAAATCAGATGTGATATAGACATAAGAATACCGCCTGTAACAACAAATGGAATCATAAAAGAAATACCATGCATGAGGCGTCGATATATCAGATTATCTTTATTCAACTATGTCACATCCTTATCTAAATAAATAGGAAAGAGATCTTGAAAAGCTTCTTCTAAAATGCTTTCTGTTTCTCTAATTGCTTTGGTTGTTGATACGATTTTTAATTTTTTTTGATGAAACCTTTTTAAATCTAAAGAAATATCAGATGCGATAATGACTGCATCTGCCTCTTTAATATCTTTAAGTGATAACTCATTAAGAATGCCAATTGCACCATTGGTTTCGACTTTAATTTCAATTTTTTTCTTTTGTGCTGCTTCAATTAATTTTTCTTCAGCCATATAGGTATGTGCAATCCCCGTTGGACATGCTGTCACTGCGACAATTTTCATAGGACCCCCTACGTTTCTTTGATAAGATATGCTAGTACTTCTTTTTTGCTATCTGCATGCATAAGTGCATCTCTAAATGATTCTTTCATCAATTTTCTAGATAACTCTGCAAGTATTTTCAAATGTGCATTACTTCCTTCTTCAGGCATTGCAATCATAAAGAAAAGATAAGCCTTTTCGTGATCCATGCTTTGAAAATCAATACCTTTTTCTGATCTTCCAAAAACAAGTGCAGGTTTTTTTACAAATCGTGATTTTGCATGAGGAATGGCAATACCATATCCTATGCCTGTAGATGATAGATTTTCTCTTTCTATAACATCTTCTAAAAATGATTTGGTTGATGTGATTACATTTTCTTGCTCAAGTATTTGAACGAGTTCAAATATCACACTATGCTTTGTAGGTGACATTAGTTCTAGACATATAAGATTTTCATTAATAATTTCAGATATATGCATCTCTTATCTCCTTGATAATCACTTTATTTAGTATCTTGTTCACATGATCATAGGTAGCCATATCTTTAGATGCTGCTGTTGCTACAGAGCAAGCCACTGCTAGCTTAAAACATGTTACTAAATCTAATCCTTTACGATAAGCACTTAAAAACCCAGCAACCATGGCATCTCCGGCACCTACAGATGATATTAAATCAATATCAATAGGTAATGCTTGATATATATTTTTTTCTGTGATGAGTATTGAACCTTCTTTTCCAAGTGAAATAAGGACATACTTAGCCCCTAGCCTTTGAAGTTTTTTGCCATACTCGATCACTTGAGATGTGGTTTTGATCTCTTGATTAAATGCATCTTCTAATTCTTCAAGATTTGGTTTTACAAGTAGTGGTTTGTATGATGTTAATGCTTTTATCTTTTGGCCTTCTAGATCTAAAACAAAAGATATATGCTTTTTACTGCAAATTTGAACAATTTTTTCATATAAGTCATCTTGATGAGGTAATCCTCTACCACTCATAACTAATAAATCATTTGACCCTAAACCTTCAACTTTATGCAATAATTGATAAACATTTTCATCTGATATGATTGGTCCAATATGATTATAAGCGACCTCTTCTTCACCATGAAATTTCACATTGATTCTTGAATCCTGTTCGATTTTCACAATATCTGTCTTTATGTTCTCAAATCCTTTTAGTTCATGGATGATATAGTCTCCAGTAAATCCACCAAAAAAGCCCATGACCACACTAGAGATGCCTAAATGTGATAACATTTGGGATACATTGATGCCTTTACCACCTGGTGTGGTATAGCTTTGATGAATTTTTCCATCTTTAATCTCTAAAAGATGGTAATCAACTGCAGGATTCAGTGTCAAAGTATAAATCATAAAAATCTCCTATAACAATATCATAGTTATTATAGCATGTTATTGATAGAGATATTCATCACAGTGTCTTTTAACGGGCTGCATATTTTACTATTTTATGTTACAATATCAATACATATAAATATAGGGGGAGTTAAAATGAATAATAGTTATTTACGTAGTGAAGCGGACCAATTACTAAAAGGCCGTTACCTTGATGCTTTTTTAATGTTTTTACTCGTTTTTTCAGTATCATTTGTTTTTGGATGGCTTACAGAACTTTTTGCACCACAATATGATTTCAATTGGATGACTGGTCAACGGATTTTATTAAGTCCGGGAAATCCTAGTTTATATGCATTATTTTATGTGGTAAGCTTAATCATTGGTGCATTTCTTTCATATGCCATGCAAAAATTTTATATTAGAATCAGTGAGGATAAATTAGCACCTAAGCTCGAATTATTCTTAGATGGTTTTATGGATCAACCACTAAGGACAGTTTTGACAGGATTTCTTGTTATTATTTATACATCTCTATGGTTATTACTTTTTATCATTCCTGGTCTTATAAAAGCTTATGCATACTCAATGTGGCTCTATCTTTTGGATAAGGATCCATCTCTTTTAGCAAATGAGGCAATCACTTTATCAAATAAACTCACCAAAGGGTATAAGCTTCGTCTATTTTTAATGGATTTGTACTTTGTATTCATCTATGTTGCACTCATGATATTTTTCTATATTTTATTTAGATCAAGTTCAATGAATCCATTCTTCTTTGTTTTAATATTCATACTCTTATTAGTCGTTTTTATTGGTTTCATATATCCAAAATATATGACATCAAGAACATTACTATTTAAAGAAATCTATGAAGGATACTATGGCATAGAGAGTCAAGAGATGCCAAAAAGTCCTGAGGTTAGTGGATTGCTTTAGTTAAGAGCTTAAAGGCTTATAAATATCGATCAAAAGAAAAGATCATATCGGCTTGATATGATCTTATTTTATTATGCAATTGTTTTTCTTTTGAAATTACCCATGACATTTTTGACGTTTTTAACAACAACAAATGCTTGAGGATCTATGGTATGAACAATATTCCTTAAGGTATGTAGCTCATAAGATGAAATAATGACATAAATGAGTGTTTTCTCATGATGTGAATACGCACCTTCAACTTTCATCAACGTTACACCGCGATAAACCTTGTGTAATATCGCATCCACCAACGTTTCTCTTTCATTTGTAATAATATCAACTGCTAAGAAATGATATGCCGTATGCATACGGTCTGTCATAATGGTAGAAATGATAATACGAATGACGGTGTATGATGCAATCACGCCACCACGAATGACTTCGCCACCTGGTCCTACACGACCACCTACAATCATACCACCAATAATCGCGATACCCACATTCATAATCATTGAGATAAAGCCTACAGATTTACCTTGCTTAAATGAATAATATTGTGCAAGAATATCTAGACCACCTGTGGATGTGCCATATCTTAATGCACCTCCGCCACCAATGCCGATTAACAACCCACCAAGGGTTGCTGCTGCAAGTGCGTGTTGTGATTCTGCAAGTCCCATATCTAGTATAGGTATCCATGAAATAATAAATGCTTGTAATAAAACAGAGATTATTGAATAGATTGTAAATCTGTGAGAAACACCAAACCAACCGATAATTAAAATTGGAATATTTGCTACAATCACAAATAAGCCTAGAAATCCAGTACCTAAATCGACATCAATAAATACGAAGACAGCATCTCTAATAAGCTGAGCTAAACCAGGAATACCACCTGTATAAAGAGGTACGACTGAAGCTTCTAAGAACCATGCAACACCAATACCATAAATAATGGTGAATACAATAACAGCGAGTAATCTTTGAAGTTCTGGTTTGACTTTAATCTGAAAACTTTCAGATTTTAAATAAGCTTTTAATTTATTGCTCATTTCTGTCCTTCAGGATTTCCTCAAGTTTTTTGTTTAGGTCGTAGCGCTCAAATAATACTTTTGCAGCACCTAGTGTTTGTGCTTCATATAGACCAAACGTATCTAAGGTTTCAAATGATGTATCTTTAATGCCTACTTGTTCAAAGATCTTTTTAGCTGTTTCAGGAATGAAGGGTTGTAATAAGATTGCAACAAACCTAATTGTTTCTAATAAGTGATAAAGCACATGATCTAAAACTTCTTGTTTGTTTGGGTCTTTGACGAGTGCCCATGGTTCAGAGACATCAATATATTTATTTGCGAATCTTGCAAGTTTTACAACTTCCTCTAAGGCATCACTTACTTTTAGCTCTGCCATATAAGTTCTCATTTGTGGTAAAACGTCTAGTGCTTTTTCCTTTAAGGATAATTCAAATGGTTCATCTAATATGACTTTTTTAATCTCGCCTTGTCTGTATTTATGTGCCATACCAATCGTGCGGTTGACTAAATTACCGATGGTGTTCGCTAGATCACTATTATTTCTTTCGATTAATAGTTCAAAGGTAATATTACCGTCTTGAGCATATGGTATTTCGTGTAACACATAATATCTGACAGGATCAACACCAAAATATCTTACAAGATCATCTGTGTATAAAACGTTCCCTACAGATTTACTCATCTTACCTTTATTGACTAAAATCCATGGGTGACCAAACACTTGTTTAGGTAATTTTAGACCTAAAGCCATTAGAATAATTGGCCAATAAATCGTGTGAAATCTTAAAATATCTTTACCAATCAAATGAACATCAGCTGGCCAGTACTTATTAAAGGTGTCATTTGATGTTTGATCTGGATGATAATCAAGTCCTGTAATATAGTTTGATAGTGCATCAATCCAAACATACACAATATGACCTTCATCAAATGTCACTGGAATGCCCCATTTAAAGGATGTTCTAGAAACAGATAAATCTGGAAGTGGTTCCTTTAGGAAGTTTTGAATCATTTCATTTCTTCTTGATTCTGGTTCAATAAATTCTGGATGAGTTTCTATATGTTTTAATAATCTTTCTCTATAAGGCTCTAATTTTAAGAAATAAGCAGCTTCTTTGGTCCATACGGGTATATCACCGTTAGGTGCTTTACCATCTACAATATCTTTTTCTAAAATAAAAGCTTCTTCGGCGATGGAATACCAACCCTCATATTCTCCTAAATAGATATCTCCTTGATCATAAAGCTTTTTAAAAATCTTTTGTACAGACAAAATGTGTCTATCATCGGTTGTTCTAACAAACTGATCATATGAGACATGCACTTTATCATAAATGCGCTTGATTTCACTAGAGATATGATCCACATATGCTTGTGGGGATAGTTCGTTATCTTTCGCTCTACTTTCAATTTTTTGACCATGTTCATCCGTTCCAGTCTGAAAAAAGACATCGTATCCGTCTAATCTTTTGAAACGTGCAATAGCATCCGCTAAAATAGCTTCATACACATTACCGATATGTGGAATCGCTGATGCATAAGCGATTGCCGTTGTTAAATAATAAGGTTTTTTTGACATGTTAATCCCTCCAAATAATATAAAAGTCGTCCTTAAAAATACTCTAAGGACGACATAATCGCGGTACCACCTTAGTTCTAGATAAATATCTAGCACTCTTTTCCTTAACGCGGAGCATACGTTTTAGTCTACATATCGACCAAAAGGCTCGAAAATCATCTTCATATCATGTGTGGTTCGTTCACACCAGCCACGAACTCTCTTCATTTCACAACTATGAGACTACTCTTTTTCTCATTGCCTATAACATCTATATTATATGATAATTTTTGAAAAAATCAAGCAAAATAAATGTTAATTTATATGGAAAAGCTTTTTACATTATGCATTTATTTTAAATGCTTTATAGACATCACTTTTCGTGATTTTTTGATCTTTAGCTACTTGCTTCATCGCTTCTTTTTCATCGAGACCTTGCTTAATATAAGCTTCTACTTGATCTTTTAAAGAAAGTTTAGAATCAATCTTTTTTTGATAGCCTTCTAGGATGATGACATACTCACCTTTGGTTTGGTGCTCTATCGTTAAAGCCTCTTTTAAAGTCGTTCTAATGATGGTTTCAAACGTTTTTGTAAGCTCCCTAGCTAATGTGACCTTTCGGTCGCCAAACGCTTCATAAAGGCTTTCTATCGTTTTTTCTACACGTAAAGGTGACTCATAAAATAGTAGTGTCTCATGTCTAGTTTCATAGGTTTTTAATAGTTTTGATCTTTCGCCTTGTTTACGTGGTAAAAATCCAATAAATGTAAAGGGTTGAATCATCAGTCCAGAAACAACAAGTGCTGCAAGTATTGCAGAAGCTCCTGGAATAGAAACGACATGATATCCCATAGCTATAGCACTTTCTGTGATTTCAAAACCGGGATCACTAATCCCCGGTGTGCCTGCATCAGAGATGAGTGCGAGATTTTTACCTTCTTTTAACATGTTAATCACTTCAGTTTCTCTTTCCATCTTATTGAACTCATGATAGCTTAAAAGAGGTTTTGAAATTTTATAGTGATTAAGTAGTACAGATGAAGTGCGTGTGTCCTCACATAAAATGGTATCAACAGATTGTAAGATTTCAACCGCACGATATGTCATATCTTTTAAATTGCCAATCGGCGTTGAAACAAGATATAACGTAGGTTTGTCTTCTCTAAAGCTTTTTTGCATTAGTGAGATACAATCCTTTTTGCACGTTCTCTTAAATCTCTTTCATTATAGACAAGACGCATGATTTGTTTTTTCTTAAGTTCTTGAATGCCATAACGTTCTCTTAAATCCTCTAAGAAGAAATGCTCTGTTGTGTTATAAAACTCATCATCCATAGCAACCTTCACAAGATTCAAGTACACAATGTTTTTCACGGTTTGAGTGGATTTGTCAAAAAATTTAATGGTTTCATTAAGGCTTTTTGACAATGTAAATGTGTATTCTTGAACAATACCATCACCTACTTCAGCGAGCATGATGTTTAAAAGTCTTTGTTCAAGTTCATTTGGTTTGCCATCAACAGATACCATGTGTAGTGCTAAGTCTAAGAATTTAAGTTTTTCTTTTCTGCTTAGTAATGTGAGTAACATAACTTCTACCTCCATAAATGTCTTCCAATTCCTTGGATAAGACGTTTTGTGCTTGATATAAAATCAAGGGGTGGTCAATCGTTAATCCCGGTTGCCCTTGATAATAAGCTTCAATTAAGACATGATTCGGTGCTTCATTGATAAAGGGGTGTACAAATCTTAGTCTTTTAATCTCAAGCTGATGTTTATTCATAAGACTCATGATTTCAATCAGACGATCTGGTCTATGAATCATGCAAAACTTACCACGAAAACGTAGCATTTTTCTTGCTGACTCTATGAGTGTTTTCAAATCAATCATAACCTCATGTCGTGCGATTTGTAATTCCATAGATGGATTTAAGTGCCCATCCTCTGTTACTTTAAAAAATGGAGGATTTGTGACAATCATGTCAATTTCTCGATAAGGCATATCCTTAATATCACCTAATGAGACAGAACATCTTGATTGAAGTCCATTCATTTCAATATTTTTTAAAGCTTGCTGATAACGATTTTCTTGGATTTCAACACCTATGATTTTTGCTTTTGACTTTTGTGATAGATAGAGCATGATAGCACCATTACCAGTACCTAAGTCCAAAATAGTTTTTGTTTTGTAAGGTACGCTTGCAAAATCTGCAAGTAAAATAGTGTCTAAATTAAAAGCTTGTTTTGAGGTTTGCTCAATCCAAAGATCTGTCCCTAAAAGCGTTCTTTTCATGTTAGCTTCTTTGAATATCCTTTAAATAGACCCATTCCATGGCTCCATTTTCTGGGTATCTAATGCGAATCTTTTGTGCGATAATATTTAAATCGATGACTTTGCCTTCACCTTTTTCAGTAGTGATGATTTCATTTAAATCAGGCATGGTTTGTTTTAACTCAGTATAGACATCATCTTCATATTTGATACAGCATAAAAGCTTTCCGCAAACACCTGAAATTTTTTGAGGATTTAATGCGATGCTTTGGTTTTTTGCCATTTTAATAGAGACTGTATCAAATTCGCCAATAAAGGTTGTACAACACAAAATGAGTCCGCATGGTCCTATACCACCGATCATCTTTGCTGCATCTCTTGGACCGATTTGTCTTAATTCAATCCTTGTATGATAAATTTCTGATAAGTCTTTGACTAAATTTCTAAAGTCGACACGATTTTCTGATTCAAAATAAATGAGTAATCTTTTACGGTCTAATGTATATTCAGCACCCAAGACTTTAATCTCAAGCTCATTTTGAACAGCTAAGTGCTTTGCTTGATGCACAACATCAGGCTCTAAGGATTGATTATATAAATCTTCCTTTAAGTCTTCTTCTGTTGCTTTTCTTAAAATAGGTTTTAATTCTGAGATTAAATCCGTTTCTTCAATCTCTTTAAATAAATAAACCTTACCTATTTCAATACCACGTGATGTTTCAACAACCACACGGTCATTCTTATCTAATGCTAAATCTCCATAGGAGAAATAATACTTTTTGCCTGCTTCTTTGAATTGCACTAATGCAACCTGCATAGGCTCACCTCTTTTGCTCTAGTATATAGGCGAGATGATCTAGCGCAAGCTCTAAGTTGATATAGTATGTTTGTTCTTTCAAGATTTGTTGTATGTAATAGATAATTTCATTAATATCTTTTACTTCCATACGATCACTTAAAACTTGTATTTGATCTCTCAAAAATTGGTACGTCACTTCTTGGTGCGCCTTATAATGCACCAAATCTAAAAAGTATAATAAGAGTAACTCAAGAAAATTCATGAAAAAATCACGATCTTGAATTAAAAATCTACCACGCTCATAGAAAAAGAGTGGAAAAGTTACATCTTTTTTGGTCCAATTGGTCACGATATCCTCGATAAATTGGATCATTTCAACAATATTAGGATTTTCAGCTAATAAGGTTGCTTCTTCGATGTTTTTGGTCAGGTATGGAGCAAGTGTTGCGATTTTATGATCAACACCTAATGATGTTAATTCGTTCATCATATCTTTCTCATCTATACCTTTTAAATGTAGAATTTGACTTCTCGATTTAATTGTTACGAGAACGTCATCTAAATTTTCTGTAAGTAAAAAGCCATAAACCAAATGACTGGTAGGTTCTTCCATAAATTTAAGAAGAGAGTTTGCTCCAGCTTGACTGATTTTTTCAATGTTTTTGATCACATAGATCCTTGGTCCACTGACCAAAGCTGTTTTTGAGAATTCTTGTTGTAAATTAAGAATTTGTTCTTTCTTAATCGTTAAACCATCTGGTTCAATCACCATAAGGTTTGATGCTCTTCGTTCCTTAATCATCAATTTCAAGTGGGGTGATTCTGGTTTATTCTTGTTTAGAATTAAATAGGATACATCATCAACAAGCTCATGCTTACCACTACCTTTTGGACCACTGATCAAATAAAGGTGTGCTAACCTATTTTTTTTAATCGTTTGCTCGAAAAAATAGTATGCTCTTTTCATAAGCGTGCCTGGATTTTTGATATTAATAGATTTTTAATGGCTTCAATTGGTTGATTGCCATCAATCATGATGATGCGATCTCGGTACATAGAAACAAGATCGATATAACCTTCTCTCACCTTTTCATGGAAATTAAAGGTTTCTTGATCGAGACGATCATATTTATCTCTATTTGATATACGTGATAAACCAATTTTTGGATCTAAATCGATATAGAATGTCAAATCTGGTAGGTTTTTCACTGCATATTCATTAATTTTTAAAATAAAGTCATAACCTAAATTTCTTGCATATCCTTGATAAGCTAAGGATGAATCGATATATCTATCGCATAAAACCATCTTTTTTTCCTTTAAGGCTGGCAAAATAACTTCGTCTAGATGTTGTGCTCTTGAAGCTGCTAATAAAAGTGCTTCTGTATAAGGTGTAACACCTTGATATTTAGGATTTAAGATAATATCTCTAATCGCTTCTGCGATTGTTGAGCCACCGGGTTCTCTTGTAGAGATGACGTTTATAGAAGATGAAAAATATGATTTAACTGCTTCAATCAATGTTGTCTTTCCTGTGCCTTCTCCGCCTTCAAATGTTATGAACATATCTTCATCTCCTTTAGAGTTATTATATCATGATACAAGGTGATTTAATAATGGATTTTGACCAAATAAAGACCTCTTGATTCAGCGGTTTTACCTGCTAGAAAACGATCTTTTGTATCAAATATCTCTAGAATAATGTTTGGGTCTTTTCGATTTAAGCCTATTTGAATAAGCGTACCAACCATCGATCTGACCATGTATTTTAAGAAACTATTGCCGTGAAAGGTTATGATATAGTGGCTTTTAGTTTCTTTCAGTGTTGCTGAATAAATCGTTTTTATTGTTGGTTTATCTTTGACATATTGACAAAATCCTAAAAAATCATGTGTGCCTTCCAATAAAGGTAATGCCTTTTTTATCGGTTCAATATCTAAATTTTCAATATATACTTCGTAATTTTTAGTAAATACAGAAGATGGTTTTTTGGCAAGCTTATATTGATAGATTTTTGATTTTGCTGAATGTCTTGCATGAAAGTTATCTTTGACTTTCTTAATCGATTTTATTCTAATGTCTAAGGGTAGTCTTTTATGAAGTCCTCTGATCCAAGTTTTTTCTTCAATATCAATCTCTGTATCAAAATGAAACACTTGACCAATGGCATGGACACCTTTATCTGTTCTACCAGATGCATAGATTTTAATCTCTTGCTGAGTCATTAAACGAAAAGCTTTTTCGATGACCTGTTGAATACCTAAAGCATTCTTCTGACTTTGAAAGCCTTGATACTTTGTTCCATCATAACTGATGATGGCTTTATATCTCATACCAAAACCCTCACATAGATTAAAGCAGCAAGTATGACTAGTGCAAAGAACATGGTAACAAAATCCTTTAAACCCATTTTATAAGCATCGATGCGTGTTCTTTTTTGACCAATCACATAACCTCTGACTTCCATCGCGTTGCCTAAATCTTCTGAGCGCTTAAAGGAAATGACAAAGATTGGGATTAAAAGTGAGATGATTTGTATGACTTTATCTTTAAATTTACTTTCCTTAAAGTCAACACCACGAGAAGCTTGTGCTTTCATGATTTTTTCTGTTTCACCTAAAAGTGTTGGAATATATCTTAAGGTGAGTGATAGCATCATTGCAATCAAATCCACAGGTACTTTAACAATTTTAAATGGTTTTAGTAAGGATTCAATACCATAATTTAAATCAGTTGTCATGGTTGTAAAAGTGAGTAAGGATGTCATGATAATAATGTTTGTTATTCTAATAAAGATAAATCCTGCTCTTAGGAGTCCTTCGTCATAGATATCAAGTTGATACGCATATAAAGGTATATAAGGAAGCATAGCTTGAATGAAAAACACCATAAATGCTGCAAAAAAGAAATATAGAATGCGTGTTTTTATATACTTTTTCGTAAAATTATAAAACACAATAAATAATATAATCCCTGCAATACTGCTTACTGATAAGTAAAGCTCATAGGACGCAAGCAGTTGTCCTTGTCTGACATAAAATAGTTGAATGAAAAAGGTGAATGTAAGTAAAAACACAATCGGACGGAGTCCGTTAATCACTTTTTTCATGGGGATTTTTGTTGACCATGTTAATAAAATCACCAACACGAATATACTACCCATTGCAATAAGTGGGGTAAACTCTGCAGAAATTGGAATTAAAAATGTGCCCACCATAAGTATAATCAAGCTAAATAACTTGATACGAGGATCAACTTTATGTAACCAGGAATCACCAGGTATATATTGACCAATAGTTATATTATTCATGATTTACCTCCTTTAGATAGGCTAAAAGAGAAGGATAATCGTATTTAGGTTGATAGGTTATACCTGCTTCTTTCGATAACTCTTTTAATATTTTTAAAGGTGTTGGTAAATCTAAATGGAAGGATTCAAAATTTGGAT
Organism: uncultured Mariniplasma sp.; assembly: GCA_964655445.1. Lineage (GTDB taxonomy): Bacteria > Bacillota_I > Bacilli_A > Acholeplasmatales > Acholeplasmataceae > Peloplasma. The sequence goes on from CAZZMZ010000008.1 coordinate 67,095, forward strand.
GCTCAAATAAATCTTCTTTCTTACCATCAAAAACAATTTTTCCTTGATCTAAAACAATGATACGCTTCGCATACTCTGATACTAAATCCATATCGTGAGATATTAAAATAATTGTTTTGTTTTGTTTTTCATGGATTGATTGAAAGATTTGCATTAAGTCTCTACGACCTTTTGGATCTAAACCTCTTGTTGGTTCATCTAAGACTAAAATATCTGGTTCCATTGCTAAAATACCAGCAACAGCAACTCTTCTCATTTGGCCGCCACTAATTCTAAAAGGAGATTGTTCTAATAAATTTTCTGGTACACCACAAATTGCAGCAGCTTTTTTGGCTTTTTCTAGTGCTTCTGCTTCTGTGCTTTTAAAATTTTTAGGTCCAAACATAATATCCTTAATAATCGTTTCTTCAAAAAGCTGATATTCAGGAAATTGAAAAACAAGACCTACACGTTGTCTAAGTGCATTAATCTTTTCATTTTTCTTTGGTGGTAAATTTTGCCCAAACACAGTCACGACACCACTCATAGGCAGTAATAATGCATTCATGTGTTGAACAAGTGTTGATTTACCTGATCCTGTTTGACCAACAATCGCGATAAATTCGCCTTCTTTATCAATGTTGAGATTAATATGACTGATGGCATCATAGTTTTGTCTTAAACCACGGTAAGCAAAGCTTACATCTTTGAATTGAATGCCCATAATGCCTCCAATACGTGACGAGGTGTCTTTTCATCTTTTGACAAATCGTTATATAATTTCAAACCGAATGGTAATTCTAAATGTGAAGATACTAAAAGATCTTCTCTCTTAAAGACCTCTTCTGGTGTGCCTTCTAAAATCTTCATCCCATCTTTTAAAACGATGAGCTCATCTGATAAGGCAGCAAACGATAAATCATGTGTGATTGTGATAATCGTTTTATTAAGTTCTTTATTTAAACGTTTAATGAGTTCAACGATTTCTCTTGTGCCTTCTGGATCAAGCATCGAAGTTGCTTCATCTAAAATAAGAATGTCTTGTTCCATGGCGAGTGCACCAGCAATCGCGACACGTTGCTTTTGGCCACCGGATAATTGATGAGGCTCTTTACCTAAGAATTCTTCCATGCCAACTAAGCGTGCATAATGAGCAACACGTTCTTCCATTTCATCATGAGGAATCAATTGATTTTCTAGACCAAAAGCGATGTCATGACGTACCGTGACACCGACAAACTGGTTATCTGGATTTTGAAATACAATCCCAATTTTTTGTCTAATTTTTGGGAGATTTTCATCATTTAAACGCAATTCATCAATATAGATTTCACCTTCAGTCGGTGCTAAAAGTCCAACAAGGCATTTAGAAAGTGTGGATTTCCCTGAGCCGTTATGACCTAAAATAGATACCCAAGACCCCCTAGATATCTCTAAATTGACATGCTTTAAAGCTTCATCGTTTGCGTTATATGAAAAGCTTAAATCGATTACTTTGATCACAAACTTCACCTACATTTCGTACTTTAACATTATAACATGAGAATAGAAATTATAGAAGACAATCATTCTTTAATAAATCTATAAAGATTTAAACATTTATATGTTTTTAGAAAGTATGTAAAAAGATAGCGTTTTTTAAGCATTTTCTTTATAATAGGTATGACAACTTATTTGAGGTGAATTGTATGGTATTCGATTTTACAACTGAGAATTTTGAAAATCAAGTTTTAAAAAGTGATGTGCCTGTATTAGTAGAGTTTTGGGCATCTTGGTGTGGTCCTTGTCAACGTGTCGCACCAATTTTAGAAGCTCTTGATCAAGATGTTCAAGGATTAGCTAAAGTTGGAAAGCTGGATGTCGATGAAGAATCAAAGATTGCTGATGAATTTGGTGTGATGAGTATTCCTACGATTATCGTTTTTAAAAATGGAAAAGTTGACCAATCAACCATAGGTGTACAATCTAAGGAAACCTTAAGAAAACTCTTAGGCGTATGAAAAAAGTTATCATCATTGGTCATGGTCCTGCAGGTATTTCTGCAGCGATTTACTTAAAGCGTGCTGGTATTGATCCTTTAGTGATTGGTAAGGATCATGGCGCGTTAGAGGGCTATGACGATTTAGTGGAAAACTTTTATGGACAAGAGAAGCCTTTAGAAGGTGTCACACTCATCCAAAACGGTATTAAGCAAGCAAGAGGATTAGGTATTGAAGTGGTTAGTGACGCTGTGATTTCGTTGGAGACTCATGAAAAAGGGTTCACTGTTAAAACAGCAAACCATGTATATGAAAGTAAGACTGTGTTACTTGCTACTGGTAAAAAAAGAGAAACCCTCAACCGTCCTGGATTTAATAAATATAGAGGTAAGGGTATTAGTATGTGTGCAGTCTGTGATGGCTTTTTTTATCGAAAGAAAAAAATCGCTATTGTCGGATGTGGAGCCTACATGTTACATGAGTTAAACCATCTCAAACGTATGACCAAAGACTTAATGGTTTTTACAGATGGACACCCACTTGATGCCGATATTGATGTGCCTGTGGTTCATGATAAAATCAAGAAATTTTCTGGTGAAGAAAAGATATCCCACATAGAAACTAAGGATCATAGTTATGAAGTAGATGGTGTGTTTATTGCCTTAGGTACACCAAGTTCCGTAGAATTTGCATCTCAATTAGGTGTGATTGTTGAAAAGGGAAATTTAGTAGTTGATAAGAATTATCAAACAAACATCGAAGGATTATTTGCAGCTGGTGATATCATCGGTGGAAAGCTACAAATTGCAAAAGCAGTCTATGATGGCATGATGGCTGCAGATGCCATGTATGATTATTTAAAAAAGAAAAAATAAACGCGAAATCAAAGGATTTCGCGTCTTTTTTTATGCTTGATTGATGGTGATATTTCCTGTGCTTGTTCTAACCTTAAGTAAAATCGTTTGTGTCGTTGAACTTTGAGTCACATGCGTTGTGCCTTGATTTTGGCCATAAACACGTATACGTCCTGTAGATACCTTTAAGTCAAAATATAAACTATCTGCTTGTTCGGTTATTATTAAGACATCTCCTGTGGATGATGATAGATCGAAGGCATTTGATGCTACTTTGTTCACTTCTATTGAACCGGTAGAAACATGCGCATTCACTGTCAATGAAGCTTCACCATTTTCCAATAGGACATCTCCTGTAGATGTGTATACTTCGACATGATTGAACATGAAGTTTTTGACCTCACATGAACCAGTTGATAAATCAACACTTAGCTTGTTCCCTGTGATATCGTTTAACGAAATGGAGCCTGTATCACTTGATAAATCAAAATCACCTTGAACATTAACATTGTTAATCTTGATAGATCCTGTATCACTATTCGCTATTAATTCGATAACACTCTCTGTTTGATCAAAATCAAATGTAATCGCACCAACATTAGTTGATACATCAAATGCATATTCTGTACCGATTGGTAAGAAGATAGTCATCTCTTTATAAACTTTTGGTGTAAATCCAAAATTGATAAAACGCCATCTGTTTGCTTTCTTTTGAGTGATTTCAATCGTATCACCTTCTAAATCAAATGTCCATGTATCATTTTCATGTTCACGATAATCTACTGTGACATAACTAACATCACTATAGACAAACTCAATATGACGTTCCTCTACATCAATCATAATCTTAGTTGCTGACTCACTAAAATTGTATGATTTTACTTCACTATATTGATCACTATCATCAAAAAGATCTCTTAGTTCATTAAAATTTGCACCATACGCAAATGAGGCAACAACAAAACCTATTCCTAAAATAAAACATACCATAATAAACCATTTAAATGCTTTCATGCTTTTTACCTCCTATTTTTTTAGCAAGCCTGCTGGTTGCTAAAATCAATGTCATCATGAGTTTTTTAAACACATAAATCATGATGTTACCTACGAGCATTAATACTGCTGCTGTGATAAAACCTATACCTAATGTTAGAAATACTGTAGATGTAGATCCCCAAGCTAATAAAGCTTGTACGATAAACGTAAAGATGACTACAACACCACTAAATATTAAGCTTGCTCCAGTGACAATCATTGCGAAGAATACTGATATACTTACGATATATGCAATACCTAATGGTAATAAAAGTGGTGTTGAGATAAGTAATCCAACAAGTAGGCTATTGCTTTTAACAATGTTTTTTGAAGTGGTTGTTCTTTTTAGAACGACTTCTGGTAACATATCTCTTATGATATCTTTGACCCGATAGTCACTTAAGATATCATCTATTTTTTCACCTTGTGCTTTTCTTTCATAAATCATTTCTTCATAATAAGCACAAATATCATCGACTTCATCTTGGTAAAAATGCTTTTTAAGTGCATGTCTTAATTCTTTAACAAATTGATCCATAATGACTCCCCTAACTAAGTAATATATCGTAGATCTTTTTAATATCTCTCCACTCATCTAAAAATGCGTGGACATGATCTCGACCTTTTTTTGTAATCTTATAATATTTTCTATTTCTGCCTTGAATTAGTACATTGTACGTCTCTAGTTCATTTGCTTTTTCGAGTCTTCTTAAAATCGGATAAAGTGTGGATTCACTGATGCTGACAGCATTTTCTAAATCACTTACGATTTTATATCCATAGGACTCACCTTTAGTAAGAATAGCTAATACAAAGATTTCAAGGATTCCTTTTTTTAATTGCTCTTTCATATGACATCTCCTTCATATTGCCTGACACGTTATATTATACATTGCATAGTATTGTGCGTCAAGGGGTATTCATCACTTTTTTGCGAAAAAAAAGCCCAGTTCAAAGAACTGGGTCTGATATGTTATATTTAGCCTATCTTATCCTGCTTATACTTTAAAAATGTTGATAACACAATAAGTCCAATCATGAGCATGCCTGAAACCTCTAGAAAAGTCCCTAAAAATGTAACGACAATAATTGCTATAATCAGTTCAATATTGACTAATCCAACAATGAATGCTTTAAGTCTATCGGAAAAGGCTTGTCCGATGATACCATAGACCATGAGTGCAAAATGTATAAGTGATATTAAAAGTATGGATGCGATAAGTATATTACCGATTACATAAAAGCCTGGACTTATGATAGCATCGAAACCTGTTACTTTTTTTTCTACACCATGAATCGTTACATGAAAGAGTTCAAAAAAGAATGCACCAATAATCAGTAATTGGTTAAAGCCTTGAGAAGCGTAATATTTCATTAAAGTTTCATATCGTCAACAGAATCTAAATAAGCTTTAATAGGCTTAACGATTTCTTTAACTGTGCCTTTCACAAATGGATTTAATAATTCTGCAGATTCAACAAGTCCTAAGAATGATTTAGATCCACCTAACTTACATAGTTTTAGATAAGATTCTAATGCAGCTTCTCTATTTTCTTGGTGCTTAATCCAATATTGGAATGCACAAACTTGTGCAAGTGTGTAATCAATATAATAGAATGGTGCACCAAAAATATGGCCTTGTCTAAACCAGAAACCACCTTTTTCTAAGAATGCATCGTCATCATAATCTTTAAAAGGTAAATATTTCTTTTCTAGTTTTCTATATAGTGTTTTTCTTTCATCAGGTGTTAGTTCAGGTTTTTCATAGATATGATGTTGGAACTCATCCACTAAAACACCATATGGTAAGAATGATACGGCCCCAGCTAGATGATTAAACTTATATTTTTCTGTATCATCTTCAAAGAATAAATGAACCCATGGCCATGCAAGAAACTCCATACTCATCGAATGAATTTCACAAGCTTCTAAGGTTGGCCAGCGGTATTCAGGGATTAAATGCTTTGATGAATAGATTTGAAAAGCATGTCCTGCTTCATGCGTTAAGACATCCACATCGTGTGATGTGCCATTAAAGTTTGCGAAAATAAATGGTGATTGATAATCAGGAATATATGTGCAATACCCACCACCTTGTTTACCAGGTTTTGAATCTAATTCTAAAAGTTCATGATCAACCATGAAGTTAAAAAATTCAGAGGTTTCTTTACTCATTTCATCATACATGGTTTTCGCATGATTAACCATCCATGCACGATCACCTTTAGGTGTTGGATTACCTGATAAGAATGATAATGCTAAATCATAAGATTTAGGATCTTTAATACCTAATCTTTTCGCTTTACGTTCTGTTAAATCATTGACAAGTGGTACGATATCTTCATAGATTTGATCGCGATAGTTTTTCACATCTTTCGCATTATAATCCGTACGACTGAAACGATCATAACCTAATTGAACAAAGTTCTCATAGCCTAGCGTCTTAGCAATCTTGGTTCTTACTTGAACGAGTTCATCGTAAATACGATCAAATGATTTTTCATTATCACTAAAGAATTTAGATACAGCAAGCTGTGCTTGATGTCTTGTTTCGCGATCTTTAGATTGAACAAAAGGAGCCATTTGAGAAAGATTATAAGTTCCACCTTGGAACTCAATTTTAGCAGAGGCTTGAAGCTTACCATATTCTGTGACTAATTTGTTTTCTGTTTGTAAATCAGGGATGATTTCTGGTTTAAATGTCTTTTTAGCAAGCTCAGCTTTTTCAAATAGTAATGTACCAAATACTTTTTCTAATGCTTTTCTATTTTTAGAATTAAGCATTTTTTCTGATAATTCATGGTTATATTGTTGAAGTACAGGACCATTTTCATCAAAAAATGCTTGTTCTTTTTCATAGAATTCATCGTTTGTATCAATCGAATTTCTAACACCTACAAGCTGTTGCATGGTAACTAAATGATCTGATAGATCAAAAAGCTTTTGGATGGCTTTCTTTTCGGTTTCAAGATCGTTATCTCCACCAATTGATGCAATGTTTTCTTCAAATTCCTTTTTGACCTTTTCTAAATCAGGTCTTTCATACTTATAATCTTTAAAATTCATATGTTTGACACCTACTTTCTTAATTTTTATTATACGCTACTTACTTTTATAATCCAAGTTTATAAATCATATCAAAGTAAAGTTTTATATGCGAATAATGTTTTTACTTTAATACATGATACAATGATAATAACTTGGGGGTTTGATATGATGCATAAAAAAGAAATTAAACTATGGCTGAAAAATACCCATCGCTATTTATTAAAGCCTGTCTGGCTTTTATCAATCTTAAGTCTAATCATGAGCTTAACAGCGATTTTTTTTGCTTTTTATTCAAGAGAAACCATAGATTATGCTATCCTTGGTAATTCTCGTTCTTTTTTAATCAGTGCATTGATTATATCTGGCATCTTGCTTTTACAGATTATTGCGAGTGCATTAAATCAGCACTTTAAAGTTTATTACTTAGGTCTATCACGTAAAGCGCTTAAGAAAAAGCTATTTCAAAAATTGATTTATGCAAAACCAACAGAAGTGGAACCTTATCATTCAGGTGCATTAATGAATTATCTCTATAGTGATATAGAGACTGTCACTGATGGTTACCTTGATGTTAAACCTAAGATTATCTTTTATCTTTTTAGATTCCTTGGAGCATTCATCTTTTTATACTTACTAGATCCTTGGTTTGCTATCTTCTTTTCTGGCTTTGGTTTACTTCTATTTATAGGCAGTAGAGTCTTGGCATATCCAATTAAGAAAAGACATCATACGTTGATGGATACAGATTCTGATTTAAGAAGTTATGTTCAAGAAAGCCTAGAGAACCTAGTTGTCATTAAAACATTTGAAGCTGAAAAAAAGATGATGACACTGCTTGATCATTATCAAGAAAATCACTTTACAGCCATCAAAAGAAAAAACAACATCATGGTAACAACCTCCCTCGGCATGAGTATATTCTTTGCTGTTGGATATGGATTTGCAATCATCTTTGGTAGCTATAGACTCATGGAAGGTGCCATTACATTTGGTACTTTAACAGCTCTGATACAGCTTGTAAATCATATTCAATCACCCTTTAGTGGCATCTCACATTTAGTGCCAAAATATTACCAGATGATGGCTTCAGCAGAACGTATAATAAAGATTGATCAAATAGAACAAGAGCATCTTGGTCAAAAGAAATCAATTCAAAAGTTTAAAGAACTTACTTTTAAAGATATTACATTCTCCTATGATGAAAAACCAATCATTCAAAATTTCAATCTTAAAGTTCAATCCGAACAATTTATCCAAATTAAAGGTGATAGCGGCTTAGGAAAAACCACACTTTTTAAATTACTCCTTGGACTAGTTGATCCAAAAAAAGGTCTTATTCAGCTAATTGTCGGTAGCCAAAAAATCATCGTATCTCCTGAAACAAGACAAGCTTTCACTTACGTACCTCAAGGATCCATTATCTTATCTGGAACGATTAGAGAAAATCTAGAATTTTATGAAAAAGTCTCAGATGAAAGACTTGCATGGGCATGTGAAATTGCTTGCATCTATGATGACATTATGAATCTGCCTTTAGGATTTGATACCCTGTTAAAAGAAAAAGGCGTTGGTTTATCCGAAGGACAACTACAACGCCTTGCTATTGCACGTGCGATACTTAAAGATGCGCCAATTCTTTTATTAGATGAAATCACATCTGCACTGGACAAGAAAACCGAAATACGTGTGTTTGAAAATATCAAATCACTCACTAATAAAACATGTTTTATCATATCTCATAGGGAATTACCTCATGATTTAATCGATCAAACGATTGAACTTACATAAATGATGCAAAAGCTTGCATCATTTTTTTATAATTTAATGAATCTATCTTGTGATGATTTCACGAAAACATAATAGAGAGGTATTGTAAGCATGACATTAAATAGTATCAGTAAACCCATAATGCCTTCGATACTCATATGTTTACTTAAAAGATAATATAAACCACCATTTAAAATAATCATAAAGAATCCACCAAAGACACCTAAAAGTGCACCAGCACTTTGCTTGATGACTTCTACTTCGTTTTGAAACTCAAACTTAGGTACATAAAGATTGATGATGCCATCTAAAATTGAGATTACCACACTAAAGATGATAGCTAACCCCATCATCAAAAGCTGACTTAAGATACCTAATTGAATAGATATACCAAATAATAAAATACTTACTAAAGCAATCGGTAATATAAGTAACACATTAAAAATCACTTTAGATAACATAATGGTTTTAGGTTCAATCGGAAGACTTTTGATAATCCAAAAATTTTTACCTTCTAATGATAGACTAATTGCTGGTGTATAGGTCATTGCAATCGAAAATCCAATAAACACCATGAGTAATACTTCAATATCTAAACCTGCACCAATCGCTTCTCTTAAAATATTTTCTATCTCTGATCTAAAGAAAAGACTTGCTATAGATAAGATCATAAGGAGTACTGGACCTAACCCGGCATTTACTGCATAAAGTGTAATAGAAAAGAACTTCTTAAATTCCTTTTTGATTAAGCTCATCATGACAGGTCTTGATTGATAGACTAGTGCCTTACCTTTTTTTGCTTTAAATGATTTCATGCCTTTTTGGTTTGTATAGTTTACAATTGGACTCACGCCTAAGATAAAGATGACAAATAAACCTAAGTGTGAAGATAGTAAATAAAACAAGGATATGATACTTCTGTTTGAGATTGCATCAATCATCCATTTGAGCGGAGGATAGGATGAACTTAGTCCAGAAAAGAGATCAATCTGTCCTGTTAATGGATTCGTCTCAACATCATTTAAGTTAAAAGAAACCATAAATAGTCCTAGAAATACGACAAATGTTAAAATAATATTGATGATTTTGTGTCTTCTAAAATGTCTTGTGAGTAAGCTCATAAGAAGTGCAATCATACTCATGACTACAAGTGGCGTAAGTGGCATGACTAAAAAGCTTAATAGATAAAAAATAAATGAGACAACATGAAAACCATTATGATAAAAATATGAAAATACAATTGGTAATGTAAAAATTAAAGATGATACATAAAGCATCCAAAGTAGAACTGATATCTTACTTAATAGCACTGTTCTTGGATGAATGGGTAAGGGTGACAAAATATCATAATCCTTATAATAGAACAAACTGCCGTTTGCTCTAAAGAAAACAATTATAATAGATAACCCTATTGCGTAGACTGCATAAAATGATAATAAAATGTGAGGTTGTCCCATATCTTTTAGAATTTTTCCTAAATCGAAAAACATATAACCAAAAGCACCTAAAAAGACAACAATTGCGTATATAATTGCTAACCCTACCAAAATACCTTTTATTTTCTCTTTTTTAAAATCAAAACCAAACAATCGCTTGAGTGAAAATTGTTCCTTTAAAAAAACTTTAAGTAGCTTAAAATACATTATGATTCACTACTAATTTCCATAAAGATTGATTCAAGCGATTGGTTTTTAATAATTTCTTCCGTCTTACCTTCTGCAACAATTTTACCTTTTTTAATGATAGCTACTTTGTTACATAGCTTTTCAACGACCTCTAAGACATGTGTTGAAAAGAAAATAGATGTACCTTCTGCACACATTTGTTTAAAAACTTCCTTAAGCTGAAAGCTAGCTTTTGGATCAAGTCCAACAAATGGTTCATCTAGTAAGAATAACTTAGGCTTATGAATGAGTGCTGATATAATCACAAGCTTTTGTTTCATACCATGTGAATATGATGAAATTTGATCATTTAGAGCTTGTGTAATTTCAAACATATTCGCATAATTTTCAATGAGTCTTTTTCTTTCCAAATGATCTATGTTAAACACATCAGAAATAAAATCTAAGTACTCAACACCTGTGAGTGATTCATAGATATCAGGATTATCAGGTATATAAGCAATGATTTTTTTGACTGCCATAGGATCTTTTTTGATAGAATAGCCGTCTACATAAATGTCACCTTCATTAAAATCAATAATGCCTGCAATCGATTTTAAGAGTGTAGTTTTTCCTGCACCATTATGACCAACAAACCCAAATAAATCTCCTTTTTCAATGGATAAAGAGATATCATCGCATGCTTTTTTTGTCCCATCATATGATTTTGAGACATTTTTAATTTCTAACATAGTTCCCCTTCTTTCTCGAGCTTTATCATCATTATTTTAACACTCATTTGGTAAAAAGCGTATAATAAGAAGAAAAGGGAGGTTTTTTTATGTCTAGTTCTGAATTAAAACTATTAGCTAAAGAGCAAATGAAAGGTCGTTTTTGGATGCTTGCGATTGCAACTCTTATTATCTATGCAATCACTGGTGCTTCCATGCCGGTCTTTATTGGGATTATCATTATGGGTCCTTTGATGGTAGGCCTTGCATACTACTTACTCGATTTTGTAGAAAACAAAAACAGTAAAGGCGATCAATTTGAAATCCTTTTTAAAGGCTTTACAACCAATATCGCAACACCTATTGTTGCATATGTTGTGTCTAGTATCTTTATCTTCTTATTTACACTACTACTTGTTATTCCTGGTATCATTAAAGCACTCGCTTATAGCATGGTTTCATTTATCATTGCTGATGATCCAACCATTGATGCGATGGAAGCTTTAAGAAAGAGTGAAGATATGATGAGAGGTCATAAAATGAGACTCTTCTATATTCACTTAAGTTTCATTGGTTGGTATATCTTATCAGCTCTTACATTTGGTATTTTACTCATTTATGTGATACCTTATCAACGTTTGGTTGTTACAAACTTCTATCTTGATTTAAGAGGCACAAAGAAAATCGTTATTGAAGAGAATTAATCTAAAAAGATAAAGGCTTAGGTTCGAAATGAACTTAAGCCTTTTTTGTTTACCATAAATCTTCAACTGATGATTTAATGTATGTGTTATAAATCTCTTCCACTTTATCCATATCTTCTTTTGATAATGGTGGAAGTTTGGATGCCTCAACATTTTCTAATATTTGTTCTTTTCTTGATGCACCTGGAATGACTGTAGAAACTTGATCAAACATTAAAATCCATCTTAAAGCGATTTTATAGAGTTGCTCTGTTTTAAAATATTTCTTGAGCTTTGATACAGCTTCTAAGCCTTTGAAATAATCAACACCAGAGAATGTTTCACCTTTGTCAAATGACTCACCGTTTCTATTAAAGGTCCTGTGATCATTTTCGCCAAATGTTGTACGTTCATGATATTTACCTGTAAGAAGTCCGCTTGCAAGTGGCACTCTTACAATAATGCCCACGTTTTTTTCTTTGGCAAGATCAAAAAATTCGCGCATGGGTTTTAATCTAAACATGTTAAAGATAATCTCAATCGCATCCACACCTGGATACGCTAATGCTTTCTTAGCTTCAATAACTTTTTCAACACTCACACCATAATGCTTGATGAGGCCTTCTTTTTTAAAGTCATCTAACCATCCAAATATTTCTTTATGATCATAAAGATCTGTAGGTGGACAATGCAGTAAGACCATATCTAATGCATCTTGATTAAGTCTTTCTCTAGATGCCATAATATAGCCTAATAAAGCCTCTTTAGTATATAGTTTCGTATCTTGTTTTGGAAGCTTTCTACCGACCTTAGTAATGACAAACGGCTTAGGATTTTTAGTTTGAATGAACTTTCCAATCAAAGTTTCAGACATACCACCTTGATAGACATCTGCAGTATCAAAAGCATTAATACCGGATGAAACTGCGGCTTCAAGTGTTTCATTTGCTTGATTCACATTAACGGGTTCTCCCCATTTACCGCCTAATTGCCAAGTACCTAAAGCAATCTCAGAAATCATAAAACCTGTTTTCCCAAACGGACGATATTTCATATAAACCTCCTACATAATATATTTTTTTGATGGTACATCATATGTATCAACATGTACCTCTATACTTAAAGTATACATATAAAATGGTTGCTCATTATTTGTCGAACTTAAGACAATCGGTCCATATACTTTTTCTACAAATTCTGGATGATCGATAAATGGATTTCTATTGTTTTGATGTGCATATATGATATCATTTCTGTTACGTTCAAAATCATCGACTGGATCCTCGAGATGCCATTTTAACAAGACATCTTTTTTACCCATTTGATAAACACCTGGATTGGAATTCACGAGGCTTAACTCTTGATACATAACATCCATATAAAATAATATTCTTGCAATATCGCCTCTAACGGCTGCTCTAGGTAGATAAGTTTCTGGGCCTGTCATAACATCAAAATATTTATTTGATCTTGAACTATTTTCTGCAGGATCTGCTGGTTTTAAGTTTTGTAGATCAGAAGCTGAATTGATGGTGCCGTTGCTCGCGCTCGTACCTAAAAGAGATTGAGGCCATACATGCTCTCTATTCCATGTGATACCACCATCCCATGCACCTGATACCGATGTTCCAAGATATACTAAAATAAGGTTATTTGGGTTGTTTGGATCTTGATCTGTATCATCTAAAATGTATCTTGCTGCTCCGTAATCAACAGGTGAAAAACCTTGGTTAAGTCTTTGATGTAAAAAACTTACAAGATTTGAACCTGTTAAACCGTCTGCACCTTCATAATAACCTTGATAGGTATATTCATCATCTATATCTAATTGCCATTTTGCATATAGATGAATATTGCTTGAAATATCAAGATTAAAATCAAAAAGCACTAATTCTGTTTGTGATGTGGACCATCCTAAAAAGATATAATCTTCTTTAGGTTCAGGTGTAATTTCTGATACTTTTGATTGGAACTTTTGATAAGCTTCATAAAGCATAACGCCATCACTTTCCATGCGAACAAGAAAGGTATCTCTATCAAAGTAAACATTAAAGACTTGTGGTGTTGCAGTCACATAACCTTCTAAATCACTTAAATCTTCGTTAATCTTAAATCCAAATAGTTCAATAGAAGTTAAAATACGTTGACCTACATTACCTTGAACAGTAAAAGAATATTCATCATTAAGTGTATAATCATCATCTTCAATATTCTCGAAATAATAATTGACGGTATAAGAGCTTACTGTAATTACTTCATACTTTGTGTAAAGTGTTAGATCTTCCGTAACTGGGCCATGTGTATAAGGTGTGTTTTTATTTGCATCCTTAAACCATCCAACAAATGCATAACCCTCTACTTCCTCTACCTCAGGTAAATCAAAACTATCACCTGATTTAATTCTTAATTTTGTGATGTCATCACCTTGATTGATGATGACATCAAAATACTCGAATAAACCTTTAACAATGACATTAAATGCTTTAGTCTTTGTTTCACCTTGATAGGTTAAAGTTGCTGTCAAAACGACTTCAATATCATCACTTTGTCTAATGACGTTGCCAAATTGATCGATCACACTTGGTTCGTTTGTTTCCCAAGTAATTTTTATATCTTCTACACGTGTTAAAAGAGTCACGTGATTTGTCACGTGATTTTCGTTATCATTTTCTTGATAAAGAATATCAAATGTTTCATAGGCTTGCTCGAAATTAAGGGTGTTTTCTTCACATCCCATGAATAAGCCTAAACTTAAGGCCATCAGTAATACTAAAAACAATCTTTTCATCTTAATACCTCTTCGTTGTTTGTATATCTATTGTATGACGAAATGGTTAAAATAACAAGTTATTTTATTTTATGCGATAATGAAAAAAACAGGCAATTTGCCTGTTTTATAGTTTTTATACGAATTCAATGATTGCCATAGGCGCAGCATCGCCACGTCTTGGAACAGTCTTGATAATTCTTGTGTAGCCACCGTTACGATCTTTGTAGCGTGGTCCAAGTTCTGCGAAAAGTTTTTGAAGTGCAGTTTGACCTTCTTTAACTTCTTCAAGACGAACTGTCTCAGCAGCTTGTCTTCTTGAACTTAAGGAACCATCTTTTGCCAAAGTGACCATCTTATCAGCTAATTTTTTCAATTCTTTTGCTTTTGCTTCTGTTGTAACAATACGCTCATTGATGATAATATCTGTTACAAGATCACGAAGTAAAGCTTTTCTTTGATCGCTGTTGCGTCTTAATCTACTATAAGCCATGATTTACTCCTTCTCTTCATCGTCTAAATGAAATTTTGAATCTTTATTCGATGTATTTTCGAATTCTAAGCCATGTTCAGCAAGTTTTTCTTTCAATTCCTTGAAAGATTTTCTGCCTAAGCTTCTGAATCTCATTACATCTTCTTCGGTTAAACGAATGATTTGAGCAACCGTGTAAATACCAGAACGTTTTAAACTATTGAATAGACGTACAGATAAATCAAGTTGTTCAATCTTCATTTCAAGTTTCTTGTTGGTTGGTTCTTCTTCTTGTTCAAAAATAAAGTCTGTCGATGCCGCTTGTTCGCTTATTTGTACAATAACGTCTAAGTAGTCAATGAGCATTTTAGATGCTAATGCGAGTGCTTCTTTAGCTTCAATAGCGCCATTTGTTTCGATATCTAACTGAAGTTCATCTGCATCCCCTCTTGTTTTTTCAACATGATAAGATACACGAGTTACTGGTGTATAGATGGCATCGATTGGAATGATGCTCTTTTCATTTTTGCTAAATACTTTATTTTTATCTGCGTTGACATAGCCAACACCACGACGTACAGTCACTTCCATAGAAAGTCTACCTGTATCAGAGAGTGTAGCAATCACTTGATCTGGATTAACGACTTCAACACCATCAACGTGGTTAAAATCAGCTGCGGTGACTTGACCTTGGCCGACTGCATATAATTCTAGTTTTTGCTCGAAATCTGGGTCTGTTGAATGTACACGGAAAATTACCTTTTTAAGGTTTAATACGATACCCATGACATCTTCATAAATACCGTCCATGGTAGAAAATTCGTGTTCAACACCATCAATTTTAATATTAACGATTGCAGCTCCAGGAAGCGATGATAATAAAACTCTTCTTAATGCATTACCAAGTGTAATACCGTAACCACGTTCAAGTGGTTTAATCACAAAGCGACCTTTATGACCGTCTACGGATATTTCTTCTACTGCGGTTGGTTTTTCAAACTTTAAATCTTTCACAAGTTACCCCTCACTTTCAGATTATCCACGTGGACGTTTTGGTGGTCTACATCCATTGTGTGGTACTGGTGTTACGTCTCTAATTGCAGTAATTTCTAAGCCAGCTGCTTGGAGTGAACGAATCGCTGCTTCACGTCCTGGACCAGGTCCTTTAACGGAAACTTCAACTTTGATCATACCATTATCCATTGCTGATTTAGCAACTGCTTCTGCAGACATTTGTGCTGCATAAGGTGTTGATTTTCTACTACCCTTGAAGCCTAATGCACCTGCACTGCTCCAAGCAATCGCATTACCATCAACATCTGTAATTGTTACAATTGTATTATTGAACGTAGTGTGAATGTGTGCAACACCAAGGGGAATATTCTTTCTAACTTTACGTTTAGTCGTCTTTTTACGAGCCATGATTTATTCCTCCCTTTTACTTCTTCTTACCAGCGATTGCCTTTGGTTTACCTTTACGTGTACGAGCGTTATTACGCGTGTTTTGTCCACGAACTGGTAAGCCTTTACGGTGGCGAATCCCTCTGTAAGAACCGATTTCCATTAAACGCTTAATATTTAAAGTAACTTCTCTTCTTAAGTCACCTTCAGTTACATATTTAGCAATTTCAGTACGGATGCGGTTTAATTCATCTTCTGATAATGCTTTAACGCGTGTTTCTTCACTCACGTTAGCATCCTTTAAAATTTGTTTGGAAGTTGGTAATCCAATTCCATATACATAAGTCAATGAAACCACGACGCGTTTGTCGCGTGGAATATCAACGCCTGCTATTCTTGCCATAGTTCCTCCTAATTAACCTTGTCTTTGGTTATGTCTTTTATTTTTCTTATTAATAACGTAAATTTTGCCTTTACGTTTTACAATGATATCGTCTTCGCTTCTTTTTTTGACAGATGCTCTTACCTTCATATGTGATTCCTCCATTTATTTGCGGCGATACGTGATGCGTCCGCGTGATAGATCGTATGGTGATAACTCTACAGTTACTTTATCACCAGGTAAAATGCGTATGTTATTCATACGGATTTTACCAGATACATGTGCTAATACGACATGGCCATTTGAAATGAGTTCCACTTTAAACTTCGTATTAGGTAATACTTCAATAACTTTTGCTTCTACTTCAATGAGATCTTCTCTTGCCATAGACTCACTCCTTTTCGCTTTTTGTTAAAATGTCAAATCCAGTTTCCGTGATCACAATCATGTGCTCAAAGTGAGCTGATGGTTTATGATCCGCTGTAATTGTTGTCCAATTGTCTTCTAAGATGCGGACACGTTTGGTGCCTAAATTAAGCATAGGCTCTACACAAAATGTCATACCAGGTTTTAAGATTGGACCTTGTTTAGGTTTCCCAAAATTTGGGACATATGGTGCTTCATGAAGCTCTCTACCAATACCATGACCAGTAAACTCTTCTACGATACCATAACCATATGGTTTTACAAAGGTTTCGATTGCATGTGATATGTCAGATACATAGTTGCCTGGTTTTGCTTGCTCTAATCCAACATAAAGTGCTTTTTCAGTGACTTCTAAGAGTTGTTTCACCTCAAGAGAGATGTTTCCAACTGGATAAGTGGTTGCTGAATCTGCATGATAACCTTTATAATAAACACCAAAATCTAACGTAATAATGTCTCCTTCTTTTAAGACATGCTTCAAGGAAGGAATACCATGAACAACGACTTCATTAATGGAAGCACAGATGGATCCTGGAAAGCCATGATAACCCTTAAACGAGGGTGTTGCTCCAAGATTTAATATAAATTTTTCGGCGAGCTGATCGAGATGATGCGTTGAAACACCGGGTTTAATATGTTCTTTTAACATATGTCTTGTTAAATCTAAGATGCGTCCAGCTTCTCGCATCAACTCAATTTCGCGTTGTGACTTGATTTGAATCAATTCATCTCACCTAAAACTTTCTTAATTGAGGCATCAACCTCTTCGATGGATTTAGTCCCATCGATATGTATGATTGCGCCTTTTTTTTCATAATAGCCAATGACAGGTGCAGTTTGGTTATTATAGATGCGTAAGCGTCTTAACACCGTTTCTTCCATATCATCAACTCTTTGGATAAGCTTACCGCCGTCCACATCACAAACACCTTCAACCTTTGGTTTCTTGTTATGAATGTGGTAGACTGCTCCACATGATTCACACACTCTGCGTCCACTAATTCTTTCAACGATAAATGATTCTGGTACTTTGATATTAATCACTGCATCCAGTGTCCATCCCTTTTGAACGAGTAGCTCATCGAATGCTTTCGCTTGTTCGATATTTCTTGGATAACCATCAAAGAGAAATCCTTTTTTTGCATCATGATGTGACAATCTATGGCGAACAATTTCATTCGTAATATCATCAGGCACAAGTTCACCACGATCGATAAAGGATTTTGCAATCTTACCGACTGTTGTTTTGTCCTTATATAACTCTCTAAAAATATTGCCAGTAGAAATATGGGGTATATGATAATGCTTAATAAGTAATTCTGCTTCTGTGCCCTTACCTGCACCAGGTGGACCCATTAGAATAATACGCATATCATCTTACCTCCATTACTTAAAGATGCCGCTATACTCTGCTTGACTTGCGTCTGTTTCAACTTGTTGTGTGGTTTCAATAGCGACACCGACGATAATGAGTAAGCTTGTACCACCTAATGTAATCGCTTGAGCTTCTGTTGGATTGAATCCAAATACGATGGATGTCAAAATTGGAAGAATCGAAATGATTACTAGGTAGACAGTACCAATCACGGTAATCTTGAATAATAATCTAGCAACAAAATCTTTTGTTTCTTGCCCTGGACGAACGCCTGGTACATACGCATTAGATTTTGATAAGTTGTCTGCAATCTTCTCTGGGTTGATTGTTAAGAATGAATAGAAGAATGAGAAAACAACAATAAGTACAACATAAAGGATAAATCCAATAGGTTGTTGGTAATCAAAAATGTTTCTTAGCCATCCGACAAAGCCTGAGGCTGTATTAGCATTTTGAGTAAAACCAACAAGTGTAAGTGGAATTGAAAGGATTGTTTGAGCGAAGATGACTGGAATAACCCCTGCACTGTTGATCTTCATTGGGATGTTAGAATCAGATTTTCCTTGTCTATTGGCATATTGTACTGGAATCTTACGTGTTGCAATTTGTACATAAACAACACCTAATAAAATACCTACGTACAATAAAATAATTAACAAGAAGAATACGATATCCCATCCACCGCCGCCATTCGTAATGTATTTAGACCATAAGGTCGTCCACATACTTGGTAAGCTGGTTACGATACCTGCAACGATAAGCATGGATGTCCCATTTCCAACACCTTTTTTGGTGATGAGATCCGCAAGCCAGATTGTTAACGCTGAACCACCTGTCATGACTAATGCCATGTAGATGTAATAGAAATATCTATATCTTTCAACAGCGGAAGCCTCTAAACTTGGAATCAAAACGCTACCGTTCACACTGATACCGATAATTAAACCAAATGATTGAACAAATGCTAAACCGATTGCAAGATATCTTGTGATTTGGTTTAGTCTTTGTTTGCCTGTTTCGCCTTGTTCACTCCACTCTTTAAATTGTGGAATGACCATTTGCAATAACTGAATCGCAATAGATGCAGTAATGTAAGGTGAAATACCTAAGGCCATAATTGAGAATCGTTCAAGTGCTTGACCTGAAAAGTTGTTAAGGATTGCTACAAAGCTACCACTTGACGCCATGAAATCTCTAATGGCTTGAGTATTGAAAAGTGGGACGGTAATATGACTAGCAATTCTAACAACTAATAAAATTAAGACTGTAAATGCTAAACGTAGCATTACTGTTTTGTTACTTAGAATTCTTTTTATACGCAACCACACTTTAAATCACCTCTACTGTTCCACCGGCTTTAACAATTGCTTCTTCTGCAGCTTTCGAGAATACATTCGCTTTGACAGTCAATTTCTTCTCTAAAGTGCCATTTGCAAGTACTTTAACACCTGATTTGAGTTTCTTTAAAACATTACGTGATATAAGAACTTCTGGTGTGACAACTTCTCCATCATTGAATAAGTTCAAATCTGACAAGTTAACAACCGCGAATTCTTTACGATTAACATTTTTAAATCCTCTTTTAGGAAGTCTTTGGAAGAAAGGAAGTTGTCCCCCTTCAAAACCTGGACGTGGGCCGCCACCTGAACGAGCAAGTTGACCTTTGTTACCTTTACCAGAGGTTTTACCGGTACCACTACCTGGACCTCTACCTAAACGTTTACGATTTTTGCGAGCACCTTCAACGGGTTTTAATTCGTTTAACATGGGTAATACCTCCTACTCTACTTCTTGTACAGAAACTAAATGATTGATCGTGTTGATCATGCCGTTAATGGCTTCATTAGACTCTTTTACAACAACTTGATTAATTTTTCTTAAACCTAATGCATGTGCTGTTTTAATTTGATTAGGCTTTCTACCAATTAAGCTTTTCTTTAATGTGATTTGTAGTTTCATTATTGTAACTCCGCCACATCAACACCACGTAGTTTAGCAACTTGTTCTGCAGTTCTTAATTCCTTAAGACCAGCAAACGTTGCACGAACCATGTTAATCGGTGTGCTTGATCCAATAGATTTGGATAAAATGTCATTCACGCCAGCAAGTTCTAATACAGCACGAACAGAACCCCCTGCAATAATACCAGTACCTTCAGATGCTGGCTTTAAGAATACTTTACCTGCACCATAAGTACCTGTAACTGCGTGTGGAATTGTTGAATGAACGATTGGAATTGTTATTAAATTTGATTTTGCATCTTCAACAGCTTTTTTGATTGCATCTGGAACTTCAGCAGCTTTACCTGTACCGAAACCCACTTGACCTTGCTTGTTGCCGATTACAACTAGGGCAGCAAAACGGAAACGACGACCACCTTTAACAACCTTTGTTACACGGTTGATGGCAACGACACGTTCTTCGAATTGATTATCTTGTTGTTCTTCTTGATTATATCTTTCTCTAGCCATGTACGTTTTCCTCCTTAGAATTGTAAGCCTGCTTCACGTGCAGCTTCTGCTAATGCTTTAATACGTCCGTGATATAAATATCCACTACGATCAAATACAACAGATGTTACACCTTTTGCAAGTGCCTTTTCGGCAATCAATTTACCAACTGCTTTAGCTGATTCAATGTTTGAATGCTTAAGCCCTAATTCTTGACTACGAGCACTGATAAGTGTAGTTTGTTTTTCATCATCAATGATTTGTACGTAGATTGCATTATTAGAACGGTATACAGAAAGTCTTGGACGTAAAGCTGTACCTTGAACAATCTTACGAATGCGAAGATGACGCTTTTGTCTTGAGACATTACTTGATAATTTCTTAATCATATCGATGTCCTCCCTTACTTAGCAGTCTTTCCAGCTTTACGTGGAACGTATTCATCAACATAACGAATACCTTTTCCAAGATAAGGTTCTGGTTTTCTTACGGCACGAATCTTAGCAGCGAATTCACCGACAACTTGTTTATCGGCACCTTCGATGATAACATCAGTGTTCTTAGGAATAGTAACCGTTACACCTGCTGGAATCTCTAGCTCAACTGGGTGTGAATAACCCATACTTAAATTCACGACGTTGCCTTGGAGCGCGGCTCTATAACCAACACCACGAATTTCTAATTGCTTTTTAAACCCTTCTGATACACCAGTAACCATATTTGCTAATAAAGCTCTTGTTGTACCATGGATTTTTCTTGAAAAAATTTCATCATTTGGACGTTTAATCGTAATTTCGTTATTATCCAAATTGATATCTAAACTTTGATTGAATTGGAATTCAAGTTGTCCTTTTGGACCTTTAACTACAGCGTAGTTTTCAGGGCTGATCGTTACGGTAACGCCAGCAGGAACTTGAATCACTTTATTACCTATACGTGACATAATTTCCTCCTTATATTACCAAACGTAAGCGAGCACTTCGCCGCCAACTTGAGCTAAACGCGCTTCTCTATCAGTCATAATACCTTTAGATGTTGAGATTAGGGCAACGCCTAAACCATTTAACACCTTTGGAAGGTTTTCAACTGGAGCATACACACGAAGTCCTGGTTTCGATATCCTCTTTAAGCCTTTAATTACACGTTCTTTCGTTGAAGTGTATTTTAAGACTACAACAATTTTGCCTTGTGGACCATCTTTTTGAACTTGAAAGTCAACGATGAACCCTTCTTTTTTAAGGACTGTTAAGATATCAGCCTTTAAACGAGAAGCTGGCATTTCTACTTTCTCATGACGCATTTTATTTGCGTTACGAATACGCGTCAGCATATCCGCGATTGGATCAGTCATAACCATGTTTCTTCCTCCTAATTACCAGCTTGCTTTTTTAACACCAGGAATTTCTCCCTTATGTGCTAATTCACGAAATGTAAGACGTGACAAGCCAAACTTGCGCATATAGCCGCGTGGACGACCATCTAATGAGTCGCGATTTCTTAAACGAGTCGCAGATGCATTTCTAGGAAGCTTTGATAAAGCAGCGTAATCGCCTTTTTCCTTTAATTCTGCAACTTTTTCACGATAACGTTCGACAATCACACGACGTTTTTCATTTTTAATAATTTTTGATTTTTTAGCCATAGTGCGCCTCCTTACTTCTTAAACGGCATGCCAAGTTGACTTAATAATGCGCGTCCTTCTTGGTCAGTTTGAGCCGTTGTAACAATAACAATGTCCATACCGCGAACTTTTTTAACTTTATCTAAACTAATTTCTGGGAAAATGATTTGTTCTTTGATACCTACTGTGTAGTTACCACGACCATCAAATGAGTTTCCTGAAATCCCTCTAAAGTCACGAACACGTGGTAGAGCGATTGAAATAAGTTTATCTAAGAAGTACCACATTCTTTCGCCACGAAGTGTTACTTTCGCACCGATTGCCATACCTTCTCTTAGTTTAAAGTTAGAAATTGAATTTTTAGCTTTTGTGACGAGTGGTTTTTGACCAGTAATCGCTCTAAGTTCTTCAACTGCATCGTCTAAAACTTTTGGATTGAATACTGCATCACCGACACCCATATTCACAACAATTTTTTCAATTCTTGGCACTTCCATAACAGAAGTGTAGTTGAATGCCTTAATGAGTTCGGGTTTGACAACATTTTCATATTTTTCTTTAATTGCAATCATTGTCTAACTCCTTATTTATCAAGGCTTTCGCCTGATTTTTTCGCATAGCGAACTTTCTTATCTCCAACAAAACGGTAGCCAACACGTGTTGGTTTGCCAGTTTTTGGATCAAGAATTGCTACATTAGAAACATGAATAGGTGCTTCTTTTTCAATAATACCGCCTTTATCATCTGCTTGTGTTGGACGTTGATGTTTTTTAACAATATTAACGCCTTCTACAAGTACACGATCTGTTTTAGGATAAACTTTTAAGACGCGGCCAGTCTTTCTTGTTGTTTTTCCTTTTTTGTCAGTTACGAATTGATCGCGTCCAGCAATAACTGCAACTGTGTCTCCAGCTTTGATATACATAGACGAGACCTCCTTATAATACTTCTGGAGCTAATGAAACGATCTTCATGAAGTTCTTTTCTCTTAACTCTCTAGCCACTGGTCCAAAAATACGGGTACCACGTGGGTTTAAGTCATCTTTAATAATTACTGCTGCATTTTCATCAAACTTGATGTATGAGCCATCTGGGCGACGAAGACCTGATACAGTACGTACGATGACTGCCTTTAGGACATCACCTTTTTTAACCATACCAGCAGGTGCTGCTTTTTTAACAGTTACGACGACGACATCACCAATATTAGCATAACGACGGCGAGTTCCACCTAAAACTTTGATGACAAGGACTTCTTTAGCGCCACTATTATCTGCAACGTTGAGTCTACTTTCTTGTTGAATCATGGTTTCTTCCTCCTTATACTAAGTCAGCTTTAGCAACGACTTCTAAGAGACGGAATCTCTTTGTCTTTGATAGTGGTCTAGTTTCCATAATGGTCACTGTATCGCCAATACCAGCTAAGCCTTCTTCGTCATGCACATGAAATTTCTTTGATACCTTTACACGTTTGCCGTATAAAGGAGATTTTTTGTATGTGTCAACAACCACGGTAATCGTTTTATCCATTTTGTCAGATACAACTGTTCCCGTATATACTTTTCTACTATTACGTTCCATGGTATCCTCCTTATTCTCCACGTTCACTGATGATTGTCTTCATTTGTGCAATCGTCTTTTTAACTTGACTAATACGTGCTGTATTTTCAAGTTGTCCTACTGCAAGTTGAAAGCGTAGGTTGAATAATTCAGCTTTTAGCTCAACAATTCTTTTTTGGATATCAGTTGTACTGATTTTTCTAATTTCAGTTGCTTTCACGCTTGCTCACCTCTTTTAACAATTTTTGTCTTAATAGGCAATTTGTGAGATGCTAAACGGAGTGCTTCTTTTGCTACTTCTTCAGACACACCATTTATTTCAAACATAATTTTTCCTTCTTTGACAACAGCTACCCAATGGTCTGGTGCACCTTTACCGGAACCCATACGTACTTCGAGTGGCTTTTTAGTTTTTGCTAAATGTGGGAAGATGTTAATCCATACTTTCCCTAATCTTTTCATATGTCTAGTCATCGCGATACGAGCCGCTTCGATTTGACGGTTTGTAATCCATGCACCTTCTTGTGCTACTAAAGCGTATTCGCCGTTTAGAATTTCATTTCTACCCTTTGCTTTACCTTCGTAGCTAACACGGTGAGGACGACGGAATTTCGTTCTTTTAGGCATTAACATGATTATTTGCCTCCCTTGTTGTCACGATTATTACGTCTTGGTCTGTCTTGACGTGGTGCTCTTTCATCTTGTTTTCTTAAGTTTTCTTCACGTGATTGTCCTGGAAGAACTTCCCCGTTGTAGATCCAAACCTTGACACCAAGAATACCATAAGTGGTATTTGCTTCTGCAGTTGCGTAATCGATGTCAGCACGAAGTGTGTGTAGAGGTACTTGACCTTCTGAATATCCTTCGCTTCTTGCCATTTCAGCGCCACCTAAACGACCTGATACCATGGTTTTAACACCTTTAGCACCTGCTTTAAGTGCACGTTGCATAGCAATTTTTTGTACACGTCTGAAAGATGCACGATTTTCTAGTTGTTCAGCAATGCTTTGTGCAACAAGTGTTGCAACTCTTTCTGGACGTTTTACTTCAACGACATTAAATACGATTTCTTTGTTTGTTAATTTTTCTAATGTGGTAACCGCTTTTTTCTTTGTTTCAGCATCTCTACCGATAACAATACCTGGCTTAGCTGTGTGTAATGTCACTTTTACGCGATCTTTACCGCCTTTACCTTTTACGCGTTCAATTTCAACGTGAGAAACAGCGGCTTTCTTATAAAAATCATTTAGATATTGACGAATGTTCGCATCTTCTTTAACTAAAGCTGGCACTGCATTTTTATCTGCATACCATCTTGAGTCCCAAGTACGGATGATCCCAAGGCGCATACCTATTGGATTAACTTTTTGACCCATGTCTCTTCACCTCTACTCTTTTTCTGCCACAACAACAGTGATGTGGCTAGTTCTCTTTTGAATGATATCGCCTTGACCTTTAGCTCTTGGCAAAAGTCTCTTGAGGCGAACGCCTTCATTCACATAACATTCTTTGACAAATAAATTTTCTACGTTTGCATTGTTATTGTGCTCTGCATTCGCAATCGCACTATTTAACACCTTTAAAATAATTGGTGAGGCGCCACGTGGAGTAAACATTAAAATCGCTTGTGCTTCTTTAACATTTTTACCGCGGATTAAGTCAACGACTAATCTTGCCTTACGTGGAGCAATGCGAACGGTTTTAGCTATAGCTTTAGTTTCCATTATTCATTCTCCTCCAATTACTTCTTCTTAGCTTTCTTGTCATCTTTGCTGTGTCCATGGTATGTACGAGTTGGTGCAAATTCACCAAACTTATGTCCAACCATATCCTCAGTCACATAGACAGGAATATGTGATTTACCATTGTAAACGGCAACCGTGTGTCCAACGAAATCAGGGAAAATCGTTGAACGACGTGACCAAGTTTGGATCACTTTTTTCTCGTTTGCGGCATTTTGTTTTCTCACCTTATTCATTAAATGATCATCACAAAATGGTCCTTTTTTAACTGAACGTGCCATAATTTCCTCCTACTTCGTGCGACGACGAACGATTAAGTCGTTTGACGCTTTCTTAGTGTCGCGTGTCTTCACACCGCGAGCCTTCTTACCCCAAGGGGTCATTGGTGATTTTCTACCGATTGGTGTTCTACCTTCACCACCACCGTGTGGGTGGTCATTAGGGTTCATAACAGAACCACGCACTGTAGGACGAACGCCCATATGACGTGTTCTACCAGCTTTACCAACGTTTACAAGTTCCCATGATTCATTGCCAACAACACCAATAGTTGCACGGCATGTACCAAGAATCTTTCTTACTTCACCTGATTGAAGACGAACGAGAACGTATTTGTCTTCGCGACCTAAGATTTGAGCAGATGCTCCAGCACTTCTCGCGATTTGTCCGCCTTTTCCTGGGCTCAATTCAATGTTATGAATGATTGTACCAACAGGAATATTCATAATTGGTAATGAATTACCAGTTTTAATATCTACTTGCTCACCAGAGACAACTTCCATACCAACTTCTAAACCTTTTGGTGCAAGAATGTATCTTTTTTCTCCATCTAGATAGTTGATTAGTGCGATGTTTGCACTACGGTTTGGATCATACTCAATGGTAGCAACCTTACCAACTACATCAAACTTATTACGCTTGAAATCAATAACGCGATATTTTCTTTTCGCGCCACCACCGATGTGACGTACGGTAATTTTACCTTGGTTGTTACGTCCACCAGATTTATTGATTGGCTCTAGAAGTGATTTTTCAGGAGTAGATGTTGTAATTTCATCGAATGTTAACACACTCATGTTACGACGACCATTTGTCGTCGGTTTGTATTTTTTAACCGCCATTTGGTTAAACCTCCTCTAATAGTTCACTTAAATTGTGAAGGCGTCAATCTTTTGACCTTCTGCTAACTTAACGACTGCTTTCTTATAAGCAGATTTGTATCCTTCGTATTTACCCATTCTTTTGAACTTTGGTAATACGTTCACTGTGTTGACTGACAACACTTTGACATTGAAGATTGTTTCAACAGCTTTTTTGATTTCTACCTTATTTGCTTTTGGATCAACCTTGAATGTGTATCTGTTTTGACTTTCAATTAACTTTGTTGATTGTTCAGTGATAATTGGCGCTTTTAAAATATCATAATATTTAGTCATTGCCTAATACCTCCTCAAACGCTTCAACTGCTTCTTTAGTTAATACTAGGTTTTTGCAGTTTAAGATATCATATACACTTACATGGTTTACAGTTGAGAAAGCAACAGTTGGAATATTTCTTGCTGCTAACACTTCGTTATCAGTAAATGATTTAGCAACGATAAGTGTTTTACCTTCAACACCGAGACCCTTTAACATTTCTTGGAATAACTTTGTTTTTGGTTGTTCAATATTTAATGCATCAACAATCTTTAATCCACCATTTGAAGCATGGAATGAAAGTGCTGATCTTAATGCTAATTGACGAACCTTTTGATTCATTTTTACTGCATAGCTTCTTGGTGTTGGACCGAAGACCACACCACCTTTACGCCATTGTGGAGAACGTGTTGACCCTTGACGAGCGCGACCAGTTCCTTTTTGACGCCATGGTTTTCTACCGCCACCAGAGACTTCACCACGGTTTTTAACATCGTGTGTACCTTGTCTCATTGCAGCTCTTTGTGCATTGACTACATCATAGAGCGCTTGTTGGTGAGGTTCGATACCAAATACATAATCTGATAAGGTTATGTCAGCTACTTTTGTACCTGTTTGATTTAATACGTTAACTTTTGGCATAATAACCCTCCTTACTTCGCACTCTTAACAGCGGATCTAACAATCACAAGACCTTTGTTTGGTCCTGGAACGCTACCACTGATTAATAGCAATTGATTTTCTACATCGACACCAACAACTTTTAAGTTTTGAATGGTTACTTGCTCAGCACCCATATGTCCTGGTAAATTCTTACCTTTTAACTTACCTTTAATCGCACCCATTGAACCTGGTCCACGATGGTATCTAGAACCGTGTGTCATTGGTCCGCGATGTTGGTTATGTCTCTTAATAGTCCCTTCGAAACCCTTACCTTTAGAAGTTCCGGTGACGTCTACATCTTCTCCTACTGAGAATAAATCTGTCTTTACAAGGTCACCGACCGCTAAATTAACTAATTCGTTATTAAGCTCTTCTTTAAAGCGGATTTCTCTAATGAAGCGCTTAGGTGCTGTATTAGCTTTTTTCACGTGCCCTTGTTCAGGCTTGTTACTTAATTTGTCGCGTTTTGTTTCAAAACCAACTTGAGTCGCAACATATCCGTCAGTTTCAACGGTTTTTTGTTGGAGCACAACGTTGTCTGCAACATCTACGACAGTGACTGGGACAAGCACACCATTTTCATCGAAAATTTGTGTCATGCCTAGTTTTCTACCTAAGATTCCTTTGGCCATAAATTTTACCTCTTTCTATTTTTTGATTACTTTTTAAGTACGATATCAATTCCTGATGGAAGATCGATATCCATTAAAGCTGAAATTGTTTTTGGATTTGGATCAACAATTTGAATTAATCTCTTGTGCGTTCTACGTTCAAATTGCTCACGTGAATCTTTGTTAACGTGTGGTGAACGTAAGATGGTGAAGATTTCCTTTTCAGTTGGAAGAGGAATTGGACCTTGTACAGTCGCACCAGTTCTAAGTGCACTATCCACAATCTTCTTAGCCGCTTGATCGATTAATCTGTGATCGTAAGCCTTTAAACGAATTTTAATAACATCTTTTGCCATTTTATAATAGCTCCTTTCGCCTATAATCTTGTATAGACTTGCTCCATGGAAAAACCTAACACGTAGACAACGGCTATCCGTGTGTCAGCAACCTTCCATTTCACAGCCTCCTCGTTTTTACACGAGCGTATCTATTATATGATAAAAAAAAAAGAAAAGCAACCCATATGGGTCTTTTTCTCCATTTTTTTGATAATTAATTGTTCTTAAGAGTTTTTTGTTTATTTCTTGTGTCTTTAGTTTTCTCAACTCTTTTTTTGATAACATACTCGCTATCTTCTGCTTTATTGGAAACAGGAACTTTTTGAATAAAATTTTTCTTTCTAGACAACAAACTTTTTCGATATACACCAGCATATGTCCCACGAGCTTTAATAACTGTTTCAAGATATGGAACTACAATATGGAGATGATTCATCGGTAATGCAAACTCAAGAAATCCTTTTGTCCTAAACTTGTGAAAAATTTCCTTTTTTGCAAGACATCTCCCCATTAGAATATGTCTTTTATTTGCTATAACTCTATAGAATTGATGTGCGGATGTAATGTGATCGCCAATTAACTTTAAAACAGCTTCAGCCTTATAATCTGTATCATATCTACCCATGTCACTATCTACTTCTTCTAGGATTTCATCAAGTGCTATGACAATAAAATCTGCATCGACATAATCTTCATATAAGTCAAACATCTCGAATGTATTCATCACATATCCCAACTTTGGAATTGGAGCATTTCTTGACATAAAAACAGCCTCAATTATCAAGAATAACTTTAAATAGTCACCTTTTCGTCTAACTCCTGGTATAACTAAGCTAATTTCCTTATTTGTTTCTCTAGATGCATTTGCAAGTGCTTCAATCCAAGGATAATATATATAAAACTCTTCTTTAAATGCATCAGAATAGGTTTCAAATTTCGTATTTGATATGGATAAATCTTCACGAAAATATGGCATTTGGAAAATAAACTCCTTACTATCAAGTTTAGATAAGATCTCATAAAAATCTTTGTAGAACTCTTGATGGTGAGGAACTCTTCCATAACTTAAATATTTAGACTCTGACATAAAATATATCCCTGCATACCATTTACATAACGCAATGGTATTAATATCACTTAAATTTGGCGCCATAACATGTATTTTATGCTTACTTTGAGATATATCGTATTTATTGCTTAAAACATCATTGAGTGATGCTTTTTCTTTGTATGCAAACTTTAAATGTGTGTTTGTAGGTTCTAATAAAATGTGCCTTCTTGTTGGATCAATTACAATTTTAGAGCCATCTTCAAAATTGTAATCAGAGAATGCTATTGTTAAATTTGAGTCACTTGCAAATGCAAATGGTTCAAATTTTCTAACAGTATTCTTAAAGATGAATCCTTTGACATTATCAGGCTTTCCATAAAAAAAAGACCTCGAAAACACATCTGAAACAACAATAGTTGGGCCTTTTATTTTATTGTAAAACCATTTTACATAAGCATGTCTAGAACTACTTTTAAAATATTCGTATGTCTGATACAAATGGTCCAATTCTGCATTGTCCTTCGGATAAAATCGATCCTCTTCTTTCATGTCTAAATAATCTTGCAAGGCTTCATACATGGCTTTTTCTAAAGTCATATTCTTTTGTAAAACATTGATTTTCAATCTTCTTTTATAATATTCTGAGATAAATATGAATAGCGGGCGATACCCAGTTTCATGCCACCCTTCACCACGAATATTATCTGCATTATACAAAACATAAATTGCATCTGCGGCTTTTTTAATCTCGATATTAAGTAAACGGAGCATCTGTTTTTGTGCATTTATATCGTCTTTAATATCAGGATCTTGGTAATTCGAAATGTTACCTATTGCAATATTCCCTGTATATTTTTTTATTGGTATTATACTTTCCTGTGATTGCATTGTAATACTTCCTTATAGATAGATTAAATCAAGTGAGCTGAACCTATAATACCTGCATCATTTCCTGTATGTGCTAAAATAAACGGAATATTTCCTGATGTAAAACGTGCTATTTTTTTGTAGTGAATTGTAATTTGATTGATAAGATATTGACCGGCTTTAGAAATACCTCCACCGATAATGAAGACTTCGGGATCTAATGTAACCGCTAAAATACTAGCACTTTTAGCAATATAATACGCAACTCTATCAATTACTTTTTTTCCCACGAAATCTCCAGTTTTTGCAGCATCAAATACGTCTTTAACTGTAATTTCACTTAAATTGATAGAGGTTTGCTGACTTTTTGCCAAATCTTTTGCGTAACTCAAGATACCTTTAGTTCCACAAACCTGTTCAAAACATCCTACAGAGCCACAACCACATACCTCTTTAGATTCTTCATAGACAAACATATGACCAATTTCTCCACCCATTCCAGAACTGCCCTCATGGATTTTGTGGTTAACTACAATGCCCCCACCAACACCAGTACCTAATGTGATAAGAATTGCATTATTATATGGATTGTCTAAGCTTTCATTTTCGCCTAATGCAGCTGCATTGGCATCATTAGCTACTTCAACTTTTACATGTTCCGGAAAATATTGGCTTACTTTATCCTTAATATCCATATTTTCCCAACTTAAATTGGGGCATTTACCAACACAACCTCCTTTCACCGGACAAGGAACAGCTATCCCGATGCCATGAACTTGACTCATTTCGAACTGATTCGACTGAACAAGTTCATTTATAGTATTAAAAATAAGTTCAAATAATAACTCATTTTGATTTGCTTGTGGAGTTTTTACCTCTTTTTTGATGATTAATTCTCGTTCTGGATATGTAAAAAGACCAAATTTTACATTTGTCCCTCCAACATCAACACCAAAAACAATTTTTTTATAATTCATATAAAATACACACCTTTTCTATTATAATATATTTGAAGTCTTTATGAAAGACTTTTTTTGATTTTTTATCAATAAAAGGCACTACAAGTAGTGCCTTCTTTACTTTAATAGTGTGATTTGAAGTATTGACTGATATTTTCTAATGATTTCATTAGAACTTCGTCTTTTTCTAACTCAAGATCTTTGAACATTGAATCAATCATCTCATCGTGAAACTCATCATGAGCCTTTAAAACTTCCTTAGCAGAATCTGTTAATTTCAAGTAAACTTTGCGGCGATCAGTCTCATCGCGATATCTAGTCACATAATTTTTTCTAACGAGCACATTAACTGATGTCGTTAATGTACCTAATGTTACTCTTAATTTTTGAGCAACACTACCCATTGTTGGTATAGATGAATTGCGAATTGCTTCAAGCACATGAACTTCAGTCATAGAGATTTTTACACCTCTTTTTTTGAGACTTTCTGACTCAATACTTAAAATATGATTAAATACATCGACTAACAATTCGTTGATAACCTCTTTTGGAGTAACCAATTCTCATACCACCTTTATAATACAATATATCCTACGCCTAAAGTTCCTGGACCTGCATGTGCGCCAACAACTGGAGTAAGTGGAACAATTTCAACAGTGACATCAGGTCTTACCGATTGAATTTGTTGCTTGATTTCTTTAGCTTTTTCTTCATTATTAGTATAAGCAATAAACATCACAACATTTTTTCCTTCAATATCGGATTGAATCACTTCAACTAGTCTTGATTGAGCTTTACTTGTTGTTCTTATTTTTTCAAATGGCACTAAACTACCATCACGTTGAACATGTAGTAAAGGCTTAATCTTCAATAACGTGCCTAAAAATCCACTCGTAGCGGACAATCTACCGTTTTTAACAAGGAACTTAAGCGTATCAACCAATACATAGATGTATATATTATCTCTTATTTTCTCTAATTTATCAATGATTTCTCTAGTTTTACTACCTTTTTTAATCATTTTAATTGCTTCTAATACTAAGTATGCTTCCCCATAAGAAACACTTCTTGAATCAATCACATATACATTGATTCCTGGGACCATATCTTTAGCTAAAATAGCACCCTGATATGTACCACTTAATTTTGATGAGATTACGACTGCAATAATATCAGTATATCCTTCATCTTTCATTTCTTCATAAACACTTGCAATCTTTCCAGTTGATGTTTGTGATGTGGATACATCGATATCCGGATTCGCGTTAATAATGTCGTAAAATTCCTTTGCTTGAATGTCGACATAATCTTCATACTCTTTTCCACCAAGATTTAAAGTTGATCTAATTAATCTTACTGGATAATCTAACTTCATGTAATCTACACCTGAATTACCACATACTACGATACCAATTTTTTCACTCATATATTTTCTCCTTCAAATTATTTGAACATCAAATATTTAATTGACTAATTATATGATAACATAAGTTATTAAAATTTCAAATAAAATGAACATAATCAAAAACTAATTTTTTCGAGTTGTGCTAAAGCTGAAAACTCTTGTTGAAGCTTCACCTTGTTTGCTATAAAATTCGCAAGTAATTTCGTTTCGTTATGATTATAATTAATGTTTTCAACAATCTCTCTTTTTATATAACGATCATATTCTGGTCTATAAATCATCACATAATTAACAACTTCAACATTAGAGTGAATCATGTTTGCTAGAATTTGCCTATGATTTATAGACTCTTGAAGTTTTTTTGTGTATCTTTCTTCACTTCTTTTCTCGTCTTGATTAAACATTCCGAATTCTAATACTATGATTAACCTATCGTAAACAATCAAATAGTCTGAACGCATATGATTCCCATATATTAATGGATACTCCATGAATATACTTGTATTTTCCATTGAAATGCCTTTATGAAATAATTCTGAAGTAATTCTTTTTAGAATGAGCATTGTATCAAACCATGTAATAATCTCTTCACTTTTCAAAGGGAAGATCGAAATATCATTTTCATTAAATTTATTTCTCATTTGAATAAACATAGGATGACTTTGATATTGAATGACTCTTTCCTTTAATAATTGCTTCTCAATTTTCCATTTGCATTCATCTAAAAATGATGAAAATATATTAAATTGACTAATACTGCTAAAATAGTACATTGATCTAATGTTCATTTTTCTCACCTCTAATTATATTAGAAGCGTTTTTTAATATTACTATAAAAAAAAAGGCCAACTGACCAAGTTTGAAAAGTGGTGGCTCCGGGCAGAATCGAACTGCCGACACAAGGATTTTCAGTCCTTTGCTCTACCGACTGAGCTACAGAGCCTAATAATGGCGGTCCGGACGGGAATTGAACCCGCGATCTCCAGTGTGACAGACTGGCATGTTAACCACTACACCACCGGACCATTTGGTTGCGGGAGAAGGATTTGAACCAACGACCTCCGGGTTATGAGCCCGACGAGCTACCAGACTGCTCTATCCCGCGATATTATATAAATTTTATTAGACTTTGAGTGGCGGAGGAAGAGGGATTCGAACCCCCGCGCCTTTTACAGCCTGTCGGTTTTCAAGACCGATCCCTTCAGCCAGACTTGGGTATTCCTCCAATATTATAGCACAAACATTTTTCGTTGTACAGTTGGTAAGTTGGTGGACCCGGTAGGACTCGAACCTACGGCCAACCGGTTATGAGCCGGTAGCTCTAACCAACTGAGCTACGGGTCCAAACTGGTAGCGGCGGGGGGGGTCGAACCCTCGACCTTACGGGTATGAACCGTACGCTCTAGCCAACTGAGCTACGCCGCCATTAGACATCATGTGTTAATGCGTTTACTACTGCTTGAAACCCAAAACGGTCATTTCAACTATATTGGAAAATATGATTGGTGGAGCCTAGGGGGATCGAACCCCTGACCTCCTGCGTGCAAAGCAGGCGCTCTCCCAGCTGAGCTAAGGCCCCACGTGGTACCTCGAGCCGGACTTGAACCGGCACGGATTCATCATCCATGGGATTTTAAGTCCCACGTGTCTACCAATTTCACCATCGAGGCAATCATTTTAAAAATGGTGACCCGTGTAAGAATCGAACTTACGACACCTTGATTAAAAGTCAAGTGCTCTACCGACTGAGCTAACGGGTCAAAAACTGGTGCCGAAAACAGGAATTGAACCCGCAACCTACTGATTACAAGTCAGTTGCTCTACCAATTGAGCTATTTCGGCAAAGTAATGGTGGGAGTTAACGGGCTCGAACCGCTGACCCTCTGCTTGTAAGGCAGATGCTCTCCCAACTGAGCTAAACTCCCATTAATAGAGATACTGCCTGGCAACGTCCTATTTTCGCATCTACTGATACTATCTTCGGCGCTGAAGTG
>CAZZMZ010000009.1:0-63799 GCA_964655445.1 uncultured Mariniplasma sp.
ATTCATCTCCCACTTAATTCTTTGAAGAAGGAGTTTTCTGAAACGATTAGATAAATTCATTTTATCATGTAAAATAGAAAAGAGAGGTGGCATATATGATTTCATTAATTCAACTAGAACCAAGATACGCAGAAACAGATCAAATGGGTATTATTCATCATAGTAACTATGCAATCTATTATGAGATGGGTAGAGTACAATTTTGTAAAGATATGGGTGTACCATTTGATATGATTGAAAAAAGAGGCTTAAGGCTTGCTTTAACTAAGATTAAAAGTCAATTTAAAAAGCCATTATTGTTTGGACATATGTATCAATTACATACAAAATTAATTTCATTTTCAAAAGTTAAAATGACATTCAAATACATGATCATAGATGAATCAAATGATGTCATGCATATTGGTTATACAGATTTAGCTTGGCTTAATCAAGAATTAAAGCCTGTCAATATGTTTAAATATGATGAAACACTTTATCAAATCTTTAAACATGTGGAGGAAAACGAAGATGAAGAAGATTAGGATTTGCTACATCGGTGGTGGATCAAGGCTTTGGGCACGCAGTTTAATGAGTGATTTAGCGCTTGAAAAAGATTTATCAGGTGAAGTTGTATTATATGATATTGATGAAGAAGCAGCCATCAATAACGCTCAAATTGGTCATATGATGATGGCACTTGATGATGTGAAAGCATCATGGCATTTTTCAGTTTCTAAAACACTTGATGAGGCAATAAAAGGATCTGATTTTATCTTTATATCCATTTTGCCAGCAACATTTGATGAGATGGAAGCTTATGTACATTTACCTGAAAAGTATGGTGTCTATCAACCGGTAGGTGATACAGCTGGACCTGCTGGTATTTTTCGCTCACTGATTATGATGCCTATATATGAGGGTTTTGCAAAAAAAATTGAAGCACTTGCTCCAACTGCATGGGTGATTAATTTTACGAACCCAATGACGATGTGTGTTCAAATGCTTTATCATGTCTTTCCAAACATTAAAGCCTTTGGTAATTGTCATGAAGTCTTTCACGTTCAAGACATATTAAAGCGTGCACTTAAAGAAGAAACCGGCATTGAAGCATCTAGACAAGAGATATCAATCAATCCAATAGGTATCAATCATTTTACATGGATTAACTATGCTTCATATAAAGATATTGATTTAATGCCTATTTATGAGAAATTTGCAAAAAAGTACCAAAAAGAAGGTATTGCAGGTGATGATTGGGTCAATTATTATCCTTTTGGTAGTGCAGAAAGAGTTAAACTTGATTTATTTTTAAAATACGGTGTGATTGCTGCTGCAGGCGATAGACATTTAGTTGAGTTTTTACCGCATCATTGGTACACTAAAGACGTAGAAACGATTAAGCATTGGCGTTATTTTTTAACACCTGTTTCACATCGCAAAAACATTAAATCAAATGGCAATTTATCTGCATTAAATATAATCAAAGGTAGTGAAAAATTGAAGATTCATCCATCTGGTGAGGAAGGTATTATGCAAATTAAAGCTATTTTAGGTTTGTCACCACTCATCACCAATGTGAATATGCCTAATCAAGGTCAAATTTCAAATTTACCGCTTGGTCATGTCGTTGAGACGAATGCAGTTTTTAGAAAAGATGATGTAAGACCAATCTTTGCTGGAGCTATGCCAGATTTTCCACATCAAATGACTTTAAGACATGTAAAAAATCATCAGTTGCTTATAAAAGCTTTTGATGAGAAAGATTTGTCTTATGCAAGACTCGCTTTAAAGATGGATCCATCTGTTGAGCATTTAGATCATCAGATTATTGATCAAATGTTTGATGAGATTATAGAAAAAATCAAACCATACGTAACATATTATCATAAGGTTAGTTAATATGAAAAGACCATCTTTGCTTTTTAGGTTTTTAAAAGGGATCCTTAAACTATTCATTAAAAAACCAAAAATCATCGATTTTAATCAAACATTGCCTAAAAGAGTCTTATTTGTAGGTAATCATGCTGCAACTAAAGGGCCTTTATTTTTGGCACTTTATTTCCCATATAGCTTTGCTCCATGGGGTACTTTTGAGATGACTTTATCGTATAAAGAACGTTTTAAATATCTATATCATGTCATCTACCAAAAGAAACTTAAAATGGGGAAGCTTGTATCATTTTTATTGAGTTTCTTTTTTGCAATAGTTTCAAAATTTTTATATCGGAATGTAAACCTGATTCCTACATATAAAGATGGAAGACTTATAAAAACATTTAAAGAAAGTAGAAACGTACTCAATCAAAATCATTCAATCTTAGTTTTTCCTGAAAATTCAGAAGATGGTTATCAGGATGAGATGGACACATATTACCGAGGATTTTTAGCGTTTCATCGATATTATTTAAACATGGAAAAGATTGATTTACCTATTGTTCCTTTTTACTTTGATAGAAAATCAAAAACGATTTTGATAGGTAAACCACTCCAATATAAAACATTAAAATCATTGTGCGAATCAGAAGCTTCTATGTTAAAATTAATTGTCAACTATACAAATCACTTACATCAATATTTAAAAGAGCAGCTCGGATAGAGGTACTTATGGAAACTATTATTTTTCAAGATAAGGATTTAGATAACATTGAAAACCAACAATTCATCAAAAAAACCATCTTAGAAGGTGGTCTTATCGTCTTTCCTACTGAAACTGTTTATGGTATTGGTGGTAATGCATTATCCTCATCTTCAGCAAAAAATATCTTTGATGCAAAAGGTAGACCTCAAGATAATCCACTGATAGTGCATATCAAAGATCCAAAGGAATTAGAGCTATACATTGCAAAAAAACCACTTTTTACAGAGTTGCTGATCAAATCTTTTTGGCCAGGACCACTAACGCTCATATTTGAAAAAAATCTAAAGATACCTTATGAAGTGACTGGTGGTTTAGAAACTGTAGCCATCCGTATCCCCAATCATCTCGTTGCATTAAAGCTGCTAAAAATCATAGATGTCCCACTTTGTGCACCAAGTGCAAACATATCTGGCAGACCTTCATCTACACGCTTTTCACATGTCTTAAATGACTTTAATGGTAAAGTGGATATCATGATTGATGGTGGTAGTTCAGATATTGGCTTAGAATCTACCGTGCTTGACTTAACACAGCCTATACCTGTGATTTTAAGACCAGGTGCAGTAACAAAAGCTATGATTGAAAACGTCTTAGAAATGCCCATCATTGATGGTGCTCTTGAAGTGACTTCAGAAAAGCCCAAATCACCAGGCATGAAATACAAACATTATGCACCTAAAGGATATGTGCATTTAATTGATGGTGCATTAGAAGATGTCATTACTTACATAAAAAAAGAAGTACAATCAAAACAGATGCAAAAAGTTGGTGTAATTGGTGTAGAAGAAGTTGTTAGACATATAGATGATGTCTATAAAGTAAGTCTTGGAGCTAAAGATAATCTCAAAGAGGTTGGGCACAATTTATTTGCTGCCTTAAGACAGATGGATGATCTAAATATTGAAGACATTTATATGCACACTATAAACAAAGATGATCTAGGAGAAGCTATCATGAATAGGCTCTCGAAAGCATCCAATTATCATATGATTAAACTATAAAAAAAGTTCACGTTCAGTGAACTTTTATCTCATAAATATGAAGAGTGATAAGACAACCATGTATAAAATAAAGACATAGTTTGCATGCTCAAATGTAAGTCTTGATTCTCTTATGATTTGAAGCGGCACGTAATCTCTCATGATGACATGACGATAAAGAAGAAGACCAGCCATGACATAAATGATATAATCAATCCATTGTCTTGGATCTTTAAATGTCACATAACTTAAATCAGTACCAAATATGAATGATCCGATTGGGATATAAAATAAACCAATGACAACACATAAAATACCTATGATAGACATGCTTACGATCTGTAAAGTGTCTTTATTTTTTTCAATTTGCACTTTATGTCCAAATAAGATTTGTGAGAACTTAATAAATGAGGTCACTGTTCCAATATTGATTAGTGTAAATATAATCATTTTAAATGGGTCGTTTTTGAAATCATACTTTATAAGCGTTTTAGAGACAAACCCATTGAATAAAGGCGCACCACTAATCGATAGCATCCCTATAATCAGCAAAATGGAAATCCATGGCATAGTTTTAAAAACACCTCTAATCTCATACACTTTTTTTGTATGATAGGCATGAATGATGACACCTGCACACAAGAAGAGCAGTGTCTTAAAGAGCGCATGGTTTAGAATATGGAAGAATCCACCTATATATGAAAGGTTAGCAACACTGGATAACCCCATCATCATAATCCCA
Source organism: uncultured Mariniplasma sp. (assembly GCA_964655445.1). Taxonomy (GTDB): domain Bacteria; phylum Bacillota_I; class Bacilli_A; order Acholeplasmatales; family Acholeplasmataceae; genus Peloplasma. Next base: position 4,343 of record CAZZMZ010000009.1, read on the forward strand.
ATTTGTGAGACTGTATGATATGCAAGTATTTGTTTTAAGTCCTTTTGAGTGAGGGCAAATGTGACGCCAACTAAGGCAGTTAAAACGCCTATGTAGAAGAAAATTTCATGTGTATTATAATCGGTTTGACTAAACATTTGAAGGTTAACACGGATAAACATATAAAGCGCACCTTTAACAACTAAACCAGATAACAATCCAGATATGCTCGTTTGAGCAACCCCATGTGCCATAGGTAACCAAGTGAAAAGGGGAAAGAATGCAGCCTTTATACTAATCCCAGAAAGCATCATAATATAAGCAAGTTTAATAAGGCCTTCTTGTTGATGTAAATCCATATTTTGAATTAAAAATTGAATATTAATCGTGCCATAGACATAATAAATCATAATAATACCTATTAAGAAAAACATCGCACCTATGGTATTTAATAATAGATAATAAATACCAGCTCTAAAGGATGGTCCTGATTTTCGATAAGCAATTAAAATCGTAATAAGTACTGTCATGACTTCTAAAAACACGAAGAGATTAAATAAGTCGTTTGTTTGTAATAATCCTAGGAAGACACCTTCTAAAAACATGAAGAAGAAAAGAAATTTGTGTTCATCTTGATTGGTCTTAAATGTATAAAAGATAAGCATCGTCCACATGAATATAGCTAAACCTACGAAAGTTAAGGAGAGCGTATCATTATAAAAACTAATAGCAAATAGCTCATTCCAACCACCAAAAATAACGAGTGGCATGCTCATGGTTTCTGAAAAATCAATTAGATATATACCATATAATATAGCTAAAAGTAGTTGTGCAAGTATGATAACATAAGTTGATAATTTTGATTTAAATAAATAAACAATCAAACTTGCGATAATCGGTATGAAGACAAAGAAGACAGGGATCAAATGCATCATGATTCATCGCCTCCCTTTAAGACTTCTTTCCACTCAATACTACCGTAGTGATGAAAAATTTTAATACATAGCATTAAAGCTAAAGATGTAATTGTAGAACCAATGACAATGGTTGTTATCATAAGTGCTTGAGGTAGTGGATCAACAATATCAACACCAATCGCACCTAAAATCGGAATAGCACCACCTTCAAAAGCACCAAAATTAAGGAATAATAAAATGGTTCCTGCTTCGATAATCGTTACACAAAACACAGATTTTATAATATTTTTACTTGTGGCTAGACCATAAACACCAACAAGGATGACGATAAAGGATAAAATTGGATTCATTTAACGTCCCTCCTTTAAAAAAGCAGTAAAAATCGCTATGAGACCTAATGAAACCTTCGCACCAATCAAGATATTAAGTACAATTAAAAAGATTGATTTTTGCGCAGTGGTTGCATCAAGAGGCATAAAATTCGTAAAAACTTCATTTCTTGTAAACACACTTAAAAATGCAATAGAAAGAAGTAGAATAAACAGTATTTTTTCAATGGTCAAAATCGTATCTACTTTGATTGATTTTGAGATATCTATATAATACAAAATCAATATTGCTGTTGCAATAATTGCACCACCTTGAAATCCACCACCTGGTGATAAATGTCCATTAATAACAATATACATACCAAAAAGCAACATTACAGGATATAAAAGTCTTGAAAACGTAATAAATAATTCTGGTGTTTTTTGCTTATCAAGCATGAATGTTGCATTTTTTTCTTTAATGGTGTGTTGTGATATCCACATCACACCAGAAACTGCAATTAAAAGAATACTTGCCTCAAATAGACTGTCAAATAGTCTGTAATCTAAATAAATAGCAGATACAAGGTTTTGACTACCGGTATCATAAAGTCCATGATCTCTAAAGAAAATTTTACCAGCATCATTATAGATGAACTCTAATCGACCAACACTCGAAATAAATAAATAAAGAATAAATCCTAATAAAATGATGAGAATAGAACGTTTAATCAAGTGTGTCACCTTCTTTCAAGCCAATGACACGAATGAATGGATAATCTTGGCAGAGTTCTTTTAATCTAACCATGAGTATCGAACTAGATTTGCCTTTTAGTTCAAATCTTTTACGTTCATCGTTGTAACTTATGATTAAATCCACATTAAGCTCTCGTGTTAAATCTTCATCACTACCTTCAATACCAGCAGTAACATTTAATTTTAAATCATATGTCTCAACAAATGATGTAAGTAGCTCATAAATCTGGATGTTTTCTTCATCGAGTTCAAAGTTATCATGATTCACTCGATCTAATACAATAAATTCACGCTGTCTTGAAATAGAGATTACATAAATGAGTGGAATAATCGCTGAACCAATAGCAACTTCAGCAATTGCAACATCAGGTGCTTGATTTAAGGCATAGAGGGTTGCTGCAACTAAACCGAAAGATGCGATTAAAATAATAATCGTAAAATTTTCTTTATGCAAAACAATAGATATCGCAATGATAATTAATAAGATTTGAAGGACGAATGCAATAATTTCATTCATATGTTTCACCATCCTTCATATCAATCGGTATACCAATTAAATAAGCAGATCGAATGTTTACGTGTGAAGATATTGGATTTGTAATGAGTAAGAAAATTATAAGTAAAACGAGACGAATGATAAATTCAAATGACTGTGAAACAAACATCAATCCAATGAGTACCAAAAAGCTAGCAACAGTATCAATCGTTGCAGCTGTTAAAATACGTGTATATAGGTTCTTTAGTTTGAAAATCGCAATCATACCGAAAATGATAAATAACCAGGAGATTATGATAATAATAATCGCAATAATGTTCACTTTTCACGTCCCCCAGTCATAATAAATTTTGAAAGTAAAGTCATAGTTAAAAACCCAATAATACCATAAGAAATAGCGATATCGAGCAAAGTAGATGAATTCGTATAAATCGCATAGACAGCAATAAAAAGGATGACTTTAGCAGACATTAAATTAAGCATTAATATGCGATCCCATAGAGTCTTTCCTTGGACCAATCTAACAAATGACAAAAGCATCGCTAAAACGAGCAAAAATAAAGTAGAAAGTAAAATAAAATCTAAAAATGTCATGTTGTTTTCTCCTTTAATAAGCGCTCAAATGTTTGACGTATAGGTTTTTCCAATTCTTCAACACTTGTATTAGGATCAGCTAATACCATGACATAAATATAATGACCAACAATATCGATAGAAATGGTACCAGGGGTTAATGTAATGGAGTTCGCAACAATCGCAACCTTAATAGGATCAAATGCTTTTAAATCCATTTTAAAAACACGAGGAACATATTGAGGTTTAAATAAATTAATCGAAAATAAAATCGCAGCCTTAAATATTTCAAAAAATAAGACGATAAGATAGATAATGAGTCTATGGAATTTAATACCTTTGAAGCGAAATCCTTTGTCATCGTGAAGTACTTCGAAAGCGAAAATACTCACAAAAAATGAGATGATTAAACCAAACCATAGTGTGGTCCAATCAAAACTCCAATTGAGCAAAAACCATAATGCAAGCATGACAAAGAAAAATTTCACTCGTGATATGATGTTTTTCATATATGAAACTCCCTTGAAAAAATCTAAAAATATTATAACATACTTTGATGATAAAAGTATTTTTTTACATGAGTAATTAAGATATAACCTCAAAAAACTGCATTTCATCACTGAACCTTAAAAATAATTTTATCCTATGATAAAATATAAGTACTAAAGGAGAAGAAATGTGAAAAAGCTAATCATCATGTTTTTCATCGTTTTATCGGTTGTATCTTTTATGAAGATACGTTTTTTTGATACGCATGCAAAAATTGATGAAAGCATGGTTGTTGATGCAGCTTTAAATCCTATTCTATCTTTCAGAGGTGGATTTTATGAAGCAGATTTTTATCTAGAAATCACACCAAAACCAAACACTAAAGTATATTATACACTTGATAGCAGCATGCCTGATACTTCTAAGATGAGATATCAAGAACCGATACTTATTCAAGAAAAATGGATAGAAGCTACTGGGGATGAAATAAGGATACAAAAGGGCTCATTTACAGGTGAACCACCTGTTCCAACATACCCTATTTCAATGATTCGTACAGGGTCTCAAAAATGGAAAAGTCCAAGTGAAGATATCTTTGCAGGTACAGTCTTAAAAGTGGTCGCATTTCATGATACGATAAATACGCGTAGTGAAGTTTTGACAAACACTTATTTTGTGCATGAGAACATGCATGAAAAATATACTTTTCCTGTCATGTCTTTATCTGCAGATATTATGGATCTATATAGCTATGAGTCAGGCATATTTGTTCCTGGTATTCATTATGATCCTTCCATTTCAGAAGATGCACATGATAATAGAACAGGTAATTATTACCAAACAGGTGATGCATGGGAAAAAGAGGCATATATTGAATATTATGATCAAAGTGGCATGCTTTTACTCAGTCAAGATGCAGGATTAAGAATTCATGGAGGACTTTCAAGAAAATATCCAGTAAAATCCTATCGACTTTATGCTAGAGGTTCTGGGTCAAACGATATGTTTAGTTATCCCTTTTTTAACGATAAGGATGTTGATGAATTTAAGCGTATAATCTTAAGAGGTGGTGGACAAACCTATGAATACACATTGATGGGTGAAGCACTTGCTCAAAGCATTTTAAAACCATTATCACTTGATATTCAATCATTTCAACCAGTCATCTTATTTGTCAATGGTGAATATTTTGGTATTCGTAATATAAGAGATCGTATTGATAGATACTATATTAGTACGCACTATGATATAGATCCAGATCAGCTGACAATGCTCACAGGGCATGGCAGTCTAGAAGATGGAGATTTAAGAGGTGCAACACATTATCATGCAATGTATCAATATGCAGTCACACAAGACTTATCACTTAAAAAGCATTATGAATACATTGAAAAACGCATGGATATTGATAATTTCATTGATTATTATATTTCAGAATTATACATGGCTAATGTGGATTGGCCACAAAATAATATCATTTATTGGCGTAAGAATGTATCATATAACGAAGATGCACCTTATGGACATGATGGTAGATGGCGATGGATTGTTTATGATTTAGATGCGAGCTTTGGTGCATCATGGGGCGGTTATTATCCAGAAATAGATATATTTGAACGTCTCACAGGGGACTCATGGAAAACAGGAAAACTCTTTTATGCCCTCATGGCAAATGATTTATTTAAAGGTAAATTCATACACCGTTTCCATACGTTACTTAATACAGTTTTTGAAGAGAATCACGTTTTAGAACAAGTCGAATCAATGATTGATTTATATGCACCAGAAATGGAAGAGCATATCGCAAGATATGGGTATCCTAGCTCTTACCAAAATTGGTTGTTTTATGTAAATCGTATGAAGGATTTTGCAGAAGGCAGACCAAGTACATTACGTATGCAGTTAAAGAATTATTTTGATTTAGGAAAGACCCATCAATTAACAATTTTACATGATCCAACAAAAGCTGACCTCTATTTAAATCAGTTTTTGCAAACACCACAAGATCGATATGATGTGGATTTATTTGATCATTTACCTTATGATATTCGTCTTATACCAAAGCAAGGTTATCGTTTCAAAGGATGGTTTGATGGTTATGGTAGATTATTATCCTTAAATCCTGATGCGTCATTTACAATTGAGCAAAACTATATCATCGAATCACGATTTGAAGCTTATCATGAAACTTTACCACCTGATGGCTCTTACGGACAAGAAGAAGATATTCTGCTTTTTGGCATGATTGGTTTTCTTTCGATTTTAGCGATCACAGTTTATATATATCAAAAACGCACAAAAAAGAGCTAGAATAAGACCATTTAACAGATTTTGTTGTAAAATATCTATAAAAATATGGGAGATTAGCTTATGGGACTTATAAAAGACAAACTCGCTCGTGCGAAAAGTGTGATATCAATTAAAACCTATAAAAGACCACAGGTTTATATCATTTTGATGATGTTATGCATTAATCTTTTCATTTTAGCGATTGCAGCTTTAATTGCTATGAATATTGATCCTTCATTTACATCTTTTGTAGATGCCTTTTTTAATGGTTCAATGACATGGATGCTCACACCTAATTCTCTACTAGAAATTGATAATCCAAAAACACTTGCATTAGCTGTTTTTGTCTTAATTATTGGTCTTGTTCTATTCTCTGGTTTAATCATCGCATTAACCACAAATGCAATTAAAGACTACATCCAAAAGAGAAATGAAGGTTCAGGTAAAATTGTTTTGGATCAACACATTGTTATTATCAATTGGAATTCTAAGGTTCCAGAACTCGTATCTGATCTACTTTTTGTAGATGGTCATGAAGTGACAATCATGATTTTAGCTGACATTGATAAAGGATATGCAGAAAAACAAATTACGAATGCAATTAGCAAATCAAAAAATCATAAGTCTTATATTAAATTAAACGTACTTGTCAAAAAAGGTGATCCACTTCTTAAATCTGATTTAGATGATATTTCTATCTCATATGCAAAAACGATTTTAATCATGAATCCTGATCAACATGATAAGGTTGCTTTTGATATGTCAAAAAGTGATTTACATGTCATTAAAGTCATTCTTGCACTCGGTCCAATTCAATTTCATTATGGGCCACCGATTGTCGTAGAAATTAAACAATATAAAACCAAGGAGAAAATTGAAACATTATCCAAAGTGGTCCAATCACTTTCTGAACATGACATTATGCCGATTTGCTTCGATAAGAGACTTGGTCAAATTATTGCACAAACACTCATTGTACCTAAAATTGAGGATGTCTATTTGTCTTTATTTTCGTTTCAAGGTTCTGAAGTCTATCATTTAAAAGATACGACGATAGAAGCATGCTTAAATACACATAACCATGCTATTCCCTTAGCGTCCATCGGAAAGGACTTATTTGTTTTATCAGAAAATAATGAGCAAAAGTTAAAAACACATCCTTATCAAGAAGGATATGTGACACTTAAAGGAAAACCTTATCAACAAAAAGACAAAATGGAAGTCTTCATCGTTGGTCATAACAACAAACATCAGTTTATTTTAGATTCATTTAATGCTTATGAATCGATCTATGGGTCGGAGTTTAAAGCAACCTATTTTAAAGACGAAGAGATTGAAACATTGATTAATCATGTCAATCTCATCAATCATAAGGTAACGATTTTATTACTTAGTGATGAAACACAAACAGAAGATGGTATGGATAGCAATGTCATTCAACATTTGATTTATTTAGAAAGTAGACTTACCAAAAAAGACGTTCATGTGGTTGTTGAGATCCTTAATCCAAAAAATGATGTCATCGTCAAAGGGTTTAGCATTGAAAACACCATTATTTCTAATAAAATTATTTCTTTATTACTATCAAAGCTTGCACTTTATAAAGAGACTGCACCATTTTATGAAAATTTATTATCGATCAGACCCACTAAAGATGCGATTGATCATCAAGCTTTATCGATTGTTAAAGCAGGACTTGTAATCGATGAAACATACCCATATATATTTAAAAGCTATAAGTCATTGATGTTATCTATATATCATCTTTTCAATAAAGAGATGATGATTATTGGTTATTTTAAAGATCAAATACTCACAATTTTTGATGGAAATTTAGACCAGCAACAAGAGATTTCTATTGATTATGATACAGAACTCATTTTGATCACATTATAAAGCATTAGTGACCATCCATATGAAAAAGACATGTATAATTTAAATAAAAATATGAGGTAATCTATGCGTTGGTTGATGTTTATTAAAATTTTTAAAATGATATTTAGTAAAAAACTACCTGACCTTGATTGGATTGAGCATCAAGGTCTTTTAGCTATAAAAATCGCTCAAACATTCGCATTGCGTATTGATTTTTTGTCTGAGACAACCTGTACACATTTATCTAAACTTTATACAAAGACCAAACCACTGCCATCAGAAGATTTTAAAACACTCCTAAAGCAATATACATCAGATGCATGGGTAAGTGAATTTAAAACAATCGATGAAAGTCCAATTGGTAGTGCATCTGTTGGCCAGGTTCATCGTGCAACACTTAAAAATGGTGAAGAAGTTGTTATTAAGCTCATAAAAAAAGATTTCAAGAAAAAGTTTGAGAAAGATGTAAAATCCTTAAGAAGGTTCATTAAGTTTGTGATTTTCTTTTATCCTAAGCTCAAAAAAGTTGCTGATCCTGTCGGTATATTAGAACATATTGAAACTTACACACTCGCAGAGCTTGATTTAAGAAACGAAATCAATCATGGAAACATACTCAAAGATATTTATTTAAAAAACAAAGAATCATTTGATTTAAGTAGATTGAAATTTCCTAAAATCTATGAAAATCTATCGAGTGAACATGTGTTAGTCAGTGCTTATATTGAAGGTCCAACAGCAGATGATTTGTTAAGAGAACAAGCCATGGATTTTCATGATATTCTAGAGATTTTTCATATCCATGGATTTTATATTTTCATCATTGGTACTTTCCATGGGGATTTACATCCAGGAAATCTCATTGTTAAAGATAAAGATTTTTATTTCATCGATACAGGAGCAATCAGTAAAGTCGGTAAAAAGATTCAAATGGGATTGTTTGAATTTATGGAAAAACTTGCATATTATGATTTTGATGGATGTGCACACGCATTAAACCATATGGCTGAAAAGGAGATTCATGGTCAAAGATTTGATCAGTATCTTGAAAAGCTATGGCTTTTATACAAGGACTTTAAAGGAAAAACTGTCAGTGAAGTTTCATTAACACGAAAAATGATGGAAACCATCAAACTTGGTGTTAATTCAGGGATGGTTTTTGAAAAAGGGATGTTTCCTATTATTAAAAGTATGATGTATTTAGATGGTATGGTTTTAAAAGGTGCACCCAATACTGTTTTGATGGAAGAAATGAGACGTTTTATCAATGAATTTAAAGATGCCAATCAAAAGGTGATAACATGAAGAAAATTGTCATTATCGGTGCCGGTCCTGGTGGCTTAGCAGCAGGACTTCTTTTAACCTCTAAAGGATTTGATGTCCATATCTATGAAAAAGATGAACGTGTCGGTGGTCGTAGCCAAAGACTTACGCTAGGTGACTATCATTTTGATCTTGGACCTACGTTTTTAATGTATACTGAAATCTTAGAAAATGTCTTTAAAAAAGTAGGTTATGATCTATTTAAATCGCTTGAACTTATACAGCTTGACCCATTATATAAATTAAGATTCGAAAAACATACCTTTGAGCTTTCAAGATATCCAAGTGAAAACTATCGCATATATGAACACTATAAGAAAGGACTTGGATATGATTATCAAAAGTGGCTGAAAGCACAAGAACGAAAACTTAAAAAAATCCGACCCATTTTAGAAAAACCATTTACCTCTAAATGGCTTTATCTAAGAAGTGATGTTTTAAATGCAGCATTTGAGTTAAGACCATTTAAATCATTATATCGTCATTTGTCAGATTTTAATCGTGATGAAACGTTCATCCATACGCTTTCTTTTCAGGCCAAATATTTAGGTATGTCCTCTTTTGAAGCCCCATCTATATTTTCGTTCTTACCTTATTTAGAACATAGATTAGGACTATATCATGTAAAAGGCGGTTTGAATCAAATCAATGAGAAAATGGCTGAGCTTTTCCAAAAAAACAAAGGCCATTTACATTTATCTAGTCCTGTAAAAAACATCTTGATTGAAGATCAAAAAGCTCTAGGTATTGTCCTTGAAAGTGGTGAAGAAATTAGAGCAGATGAAGTTGTTTTGAATGCTGATTTTAGCTACGCGATGTCAAAACTGATCGATCAGAAACACTTGAAAAAATATCATCCAACAGCACTAAATAAGAAAAAGTATTCTGTTTCAACCATGATGATTTATTTAGGTTTAAATCAAACCTATGATTTTAGTCATCATGAAATAGTTTTTTCAAAAGACTATAAAAGCTTTTTAGAAAACTTAATGAATAATCAGACATCTTTAGATTTAAGCTACTATCTTCATAATCCTTCAAAAATTGATCAAACGCTAGCAAAACCTGGACATAGTGCATTATATATTTTAGTGCCAGTACCAAATCTTAGAGGTGAAGAAGATTTTGAAACAGAAAAGATGCGTATCTATGAATCAGTGATTCATGACATAGAAACAAGATATCAAGTAGACATTAAAAAGCATATCGAGGTTCAAAAAATCATTACACCACAAAATTGGCAAGATGATTATCATGTTTATCTAGGTGCCGTATTCAATTTATCGCACGGGCTAGATCAAATGCTAGATAAAAGACCACACAATCAGTTTGAAGAAATAAAGCATTTGTATTTAGTAGGTGGAGGGACACATCCAGGCAGTGGATTACCTACCATATATCAATCAGCACTCATTTTAGATAAGCTCATCACATAATGCACCACAATTGGTGCATTTTATTTTGAATTCAAAATATATTTGATAAAATTAAATTGAATAAAATATAAAAGGAGTTTCACTATGAACATTTATGATTTCAAAGTAAAAAATGTTAATAACGAAGAAGTTTCACTAAGTAAGTATCAAGGTAAAGTATTACTGATTATTAATTCAGCAACCAAATGTGGATTGACCCCACAATATGATGGCATTGAAAAGCTTTATAAAGCGTATAAAGATCAAGGATTTGAAGTTCTAGATTTTCCTTGTAACCAGTTTATGAACCAAGCACCAGGGACCAATATGGAGCTCAAAGCGTTTTGTGAACTCAACTATGGTACAACATTTGAGACATTTGGAAAGATTGATGTCAACGGAAAACATGCAGATCCTCTTTATAAATATTTAACTCAAACCATAAAAAAGGACATCATCGATGACGATAAATCAAGCCTTTTATCTAAGGTCATACCTTCACCTTCCATCAAATGGAACTTCACCAAGTTTTTAGTCGATAGAGAAGGAAATGTCGTTTATCGTTTCGCGCCATCGTTTGTTCCAGAGAAAATTGAACCTTACTTGAAAGAGGTGTTATAAGGATGGCATGGCAGTTATCAAACCAACTTTGTTTTTTACTTTATGCTAATTCAAGACACATCATTAAGATGTATAAGGATTTGTTAGATCCCCTAGGGTTAACTTATACACAATATATTACACTGATTGCTTTATGGGAAGAAGATCATCAAACAGTGAGTCATTTAGGTTATAAGCTAGCATTAGATAGTGGTACATTAACACCACTTTTAAAAAAGCTAGAAAAAGATGGACTTATCTCACGTTCTAGAGATATTGAAGATGAAAGACGTGTATGGATCGATCTAACAGAACAAGGAAGAAAATTATCAAAAAAAGCAGAGCATGTACCAGAGAAGATTGCATCATGTGTTGAAATGCCTAAAGAAGATATCTATAAGCTTTTCGATATATTAACAAGGTTGCATCAAAAAAATCAAGCATGCGATGTAGAGGAAGACATATGACACATCATGAAACATATATGAAACGTGCAATAGAACTTGCATCTAAAGGATTAGGTAGTGTAAATCCTAATCCACTTGTAGGTGCAGTTATCGTCAAAGACGGTAGAATTATCGGTGAAGGCTATCATAAAGTTTTTGGTGGACCTCATGCTGAAGTAGAGGCATTTAATCATGCAGTAGAAGATGTTGAAGGCGCAGACATGTATGTCACATTAGAACCATGTTCACATTATGGTAAGACACCACCTTGCGCGTTAAAAATCATCGAGAAGAAAATTAAAAATGTCTATATCAGTCAATTAGATCCAAATCCACTTGTCAATCATCAAGGTGTTGATTTACTTAGAAACGCAGGCATCCGTGTTGAGTATGGCATTTTAGAATCAGAATCAAAAAAGCAAAATGAAATTTTCTTAAGTTACATTCAGGGAAAAAGACCATTTGTAGCCATGAAATATGCCATGACAATTGATGGTAAAATTGCTACATATCAAGGTGACTCAAAATGGATATCAAATGAAAAATCAAGACGTTTTGTGCATGAATTAAGACATCAATATATGTCTATTATGGTTGGTGTCCAAACAGTTATAGATGATGATCCTCACCTAGATACAAGAAGAAATGAACTTTCAAGAAATCCTATCAGAGTGATTATTGATCCAAACTTAAGAACACCGATAGATGCTTATGTAGTCAAAACAGCAAATACTCAAAAAACAATCATTGTAACGAGTTTAGATGTCGATCAAAACAGATTAGAAGCATATCTAGAAAAAGGCGTAGAGATTATAAAAAAAGAAGCAAATCCTTTCATTAATTTAGATCATCTCATGGATGATTTGGGTAAGTTAGGTATTGATAGTGTACTCATCGAAGGTGGTAGTTATCTTCATGGGAAAGCATTAGATATGAACATTGTTCATAAAGTATATGCTTTTATTGCACCTAAAATCATAGGCTCGAAAGATGCAAAAACAGCAGTGCACGGTAATGGCATCCTAAAAATGAGTGATGCCATCCAATTAAAAAATGTTACGCACCATATATTAGATGGTGACATCCTCATAGAAGGATATATCAAAGAACAGCAGGAGGCATATAATGAAATTTAATACAATCGAAGAGGTTAAAATAGCTTTACAACATAAAGAAATGATCGTTGTCGTTGACGATGATGATCAAGACAACGTAGGTCAGCTTATGATGGCTGCAGAGTTTATCACTAAAGAAGAGATAGATTTCATGTTAAAAAATGCTAAAGGACGTATGAGCTTTATAGCTGAAAAAGATCTTTATGACAGATTAAAAATCGAAGCACTATATGAAAGAGGCATTATTCAAGAAGGTATTTTCGAGCAATCATCAATAGCGTTAAACGGCTTTACAAAACCATGTCTAGATAATTATTATGAAACAATTCATAAGTTGATTGATCCATCATCAAAGCCAGAAGATTTTATAAAGCAAGGATTCTTATCCACAGTATTATATAGACAAGGTGGTGTTCTAAAAAGAGCAGGCCATCCAGAAGCTATTATTGATCTCACACATATTGCAGGACTTAAGCCATTTGGTGTTTCGGTGCAAATCATTAATGAAAAAGGACGCATGAGTAAGCTAGAAGAATTGTTTGATTTCGCTAAAACAAATCAATTCAAAATAGTTACCATTGCATCTTTGATTGAATATCGTAAAAAGGAAGCATCGCTCATTAAGCGTGCTGCAGAAGCAAACCTACCAACATCTCATGGTGAGTTTAGAATGGTCGGTTTTGAGAATGCTTTATCCGGTGAACACCATGTTGCACTTGTCAAAGGTGATATCAAACCTGGTGATGAAGTACTTGTTAGAGTTCACTCAGAATGCTTAACAGGAGATGCATTTGGTTCAATGAAGTGTGACTGTGGTGAACAACTACAAGCAGCACTTGATAAAATTGAAGAAAATGGTAAAGGTATTTTGCTTTACATGCGTCAAGAAGGACGCGGTATAGGTTTAATCAATAAAATTAAAGCTTATGCACTTCAAGATCAAGGTATGGATACTGTTGAAGCGAATTTAGCTTTAGGATTTGATGAAGATGCTAGAGATTATGGTATTGGTGCACAAATCTTATCTGATTTAGGTGTCACAAAAGTTAAACTGATGACAAATAATCCATTAAAGATTCAAGGTTTATCAGGTCATGGCATTGAGATTGTATCAAGAGAGCCTATTCAATTAAATCATAATGAACGCAATGAATTTTACATGAAGACAAAAAAAGAAAAAATGGGACACATGTTAAAGTTCAAATAACAGTGATGAGGTGACATGTTGAAGCCACTAGAACATATAAAGACAGTTATTTTCGATTGGGATGGTACACTTCATGATAGTTTTCACATTTATAAGCCGGCTTTCTTAAAAAGCATGTCATTTTTAGTAAAAGAAGGTTATATTTTGCATGCAAATTATGAAGATGATATCATTAAAACGTATCTCGGCTTAAATCCAAAAGACATGTGGGCATCTTTTACACCAAAACTACCTGACCATATCAAAGAAGAAGCGAGTGCTATTATCTCAAAATCAATGACAGAAAGCATTCTAAATCATGAAGCGAGACTCTATGAAGGTGCTTTAGATACATTAAAATATCTTAAAGACAAAGGATATCATTTGGTTTACTTGTCTAATTCAAAAACCTATTACATGAATTTAATGGATGAAGTCTTTGATTTATGTCGTTATTTTGATCTGATGATTGCTTCTGAAATGTATCAGTTTATGCCTAAAAAGATGATTTTAGAGCGTATTAAGTCAACCTTACAAAAACCTGCAATTATGATAGGCGATCGCTTTTTAGATATTGAAACAGGTATGTACAATAAGTTTGATACCATAGGTTGTCTCTATGGGTATGGGAAACAAAACGAGCTCAAAGATGCAACTTATCTCATTACAAATATAAAAGATTTAGAAAAATTACTATAAAAAAAATAAAAACTATGAGGTGTGATAAATGTTTAATCATACTTCATTTTTTTATATTATTTCTTTAAAAGAAAAAATGAAAGCGTTTTTCTTTTGGCTATTTGATATCACATATATATGTGATAAAATAAAGGTAACATTAAAAGAGCAAAGGATATTAAGACATGCGCATTGAAAAACATCCGATTTTAACATTTCCCGAAAGGGAGCCGATTTTTTTCATTTTTGAAGGTCAAAAAATGCAAGGTTTTAAAGGTGATACAATCGCATCAGCTTTATTTGCACAGGAGATTAAAACCTTTAGTTATAGCATTAAAAGAAAACGGCCGAGAGGCTTTTATTGTGCTATAGGGAACTGTGCATCATGTAATATGGTTGTTAATGGCATCCCTAATGTGCGTACATGCATTACACTACTCGAACCTGATATGGTGATAGAACGCCAAGTCAATAAGGGGGTCGTGAAATGATTAGTCGCGAACTCATGATTATTGGTGGTGGGCCTTCAGGTCTTTGTGCTGCAAAAACAGCACTTGATGCTGGACTTTCTGTTACCATTATCGAAAGAAGTCCCAAACTCGGTGGACAGTTAGTTAAACAAACACATAAGTTTTTTGGGTCAAAAGCTCAGTATGCAAAAACTAGAGGATTTGATATTGCTAAGAAACTCATTGATGATATTAAAGATCATCCTAATCTAGAAATATTGGTTGATACAACAGTCGTTGGACTTTATGATGATTTAGTTATTACTACATATGATCAAAAAGATTACAAAAAATACCAGGCAAAGTCTATTATTGTTGCAACAGGTGCAAGTGAAAAATTCTTGGCATTTGAAAATAATGATTTACCAGGAATTTATGGTGCAGGTGCTGTCCAAACTTTGATGAACCTCTATGGCGTCTTGCCAGGTCAAGAGATTGTCATGGTTGGTAGTGGGAATATTGGTCTCATCGTAAGCTATCAATTATTACAAGCAGGAGTTAAGGTAAAGGCCATCATCGAAGCTGCTCCAAGCATTGGTGGTTATAAAGTTCACGCATCAAAAATTAGAAGATTAGGTATTCCTATTTATACTCAAAAAACCATTAAAAAAGCGATAGGTAAGGAAAAACTTGAAGCTATTGAAGTGGTTGATTTGGATCCCACTTGGAAAGAAATTCCGGGAACTGAAATGACGATTACATGTGATGGTTTATGTATTTCTGTTGGCCTATCACCTATGCACCAACTTCTATCGATGATTCAAGCAGAAACGAAATATATCCCGGAGCTTGGTGGTTTTGTACCAGTGATTGATCATACACATCAAACAACCGTTAAGGGGGTCTATGCATGTGGAGATGCTGTGGGTATTGAAGAAGCAAGCTCAGCCATGATGGAGGGCTATTTAAGTGGTCTATACATTTCTAAAAATTTAGGGAAGCCACATCCATCGTATGATGATTTAAAAACGCACTATGAACACCAACTTGATATGTTAAGAGATGGACCATTTGGTATCAAAACCAAAATAGGTCTAGAAAAACTTAGAAAGGATGATAACCATGCTTCATAAAACAGGTATTCCAACTGAAGATCTAGTCTTATCTAGATTTCCTGAACCATCGATTTTACTAAAACCTAAAGCTGTTTTAGAATGTTATGAAGATATTCCGTGTAATCCATGTGCAACTTCTTGCCCTTTTCAAGCTATTGATATTGGTGCAAACATTAATAAACAACCAAAACTAAATACAGATTTATGTACAGGGTGTGGTTTATGTGTACCTTCTTGTCCTGGTTTGGCAATTGTTATTGCTCAACTTAAAGGAGAAGAAGCATACTTCAAAATCCCCTATGAGTTTCATCCATTCCCAGAAAAGCATGATGTATGGGATGGGGTAAACAGAAAAGGTGAAGCCATTTGTGATGCCAAGATTGAGCATGTTTTAGTCTCTAAATCCAATGACCACACAGCGATTATTACAGTTTCTGTGCCTAAAGCATATCTCTATGAGTTTATTACAATAAGAGGTCGACATGAATAAAAAAGATATCATCATTTGTCGTTGTGAAGACGTTAGTTTAGATCAAATTCATGCGTTATTAGAACAAGGATACACAACGTTTGAGGATTTAAAAAGATTACTTAGGGTCGGCATGGGACCATGCCAAGCAAATACATGCGGACCACTCATTCAAAGAGAAATTGCACAGTTTTTAGGTAAGAAAGTTGAAGAAATTCCGATTCACAAGGTAAGACCGCTTGTTTTAGGTGTGCCACTTGAGAAGATTGCTAAAGGTGACGATCATGAAAGTTAATATGCTGATTATCGGTGCTGGAATTAGTGGTGTTTCTATTGCATACAATTTAGCAAAAAAAGGTGTTAAAGGTATTCATGTGATTGACAAGGGCTATTTCACAAATGGTGCTACAGGTCGATGTGGTGCTGGTGTGAGAACTCAATGGGCAACCAAAATGAATGCGATATTAGCTCTAAAAAGTATTGAGTTTTTTGAACAAGCTAAAGACATTTTAGAATATCCTTATGATTTAGAGTTTAAACAAGAAGGCTATTTGATGCTCGCTACAACAAAACAAGAAGAAGAGGATTTCAAAAAGAATGTCATCCTGCAAAACAGTTTAGGGATTCCATCAAAAATACTTACTAAAGAAGAAGCTTTAAAGATTGTGCCTCATTTAAATCCTAATGCATTTTTAATTGCAGCATTTTGTAAAAAAGATGGTCATTTAAATCCATTTAAGATGACAGAAGCATATTATATGGCTGCACAAAGATTAGGTGTCACTTTTTCATTCTTTGAAGAGGCCAAAGACATCATTGTTGAAAATAATGAAATCAAAAAAGTCATCACAGATAAAGAAACGTATGATACTAAAATTGTGATTAATGCTGCAGGGGGTTACTCACAAGAAATAGGAAAAATGGCTGGTGTAGATATACCCGTTTATTCAGAAAATCATGAGATTTTAGCAACTGAGCCAGTTGAAAAAATGCAAGGACCGATGGTTATGTCATTTTCTAAAAATATCTACTGCCAACAAGTCCCACATGGTGCATTTTTGATGGGCCGATCCAATCCAAATCAACCTCATGATCATTCTGTTGAATCTTCTTGGTCTTTCTTAGACCATATGAGTAGAACAATCATGGATATCATGCCACAGGTTGGTAAGCTCAGAGTCGTTAGACAATGGGGTGGCTCATATAATATGAGTCCTGATCGTCAACCTATCTTAAGTGATTCACCTGAAGTAAGAGGGTTCTACATGGCATGTGGTTTTAGTGGTCATGGCTTTATGTTTGCACCTATGACGGGTGTACTAATGAGTGAACTTATTTTAAATGAAACACCTTCGATCGATATGGCACCGCTTCATATCAATCGATTTAAAGACATGGAGACATTCCATGTCGAAAAATCTGTCGTATAGAAAAGGAGAATGTTTATGTCGATTTATACTTACAAAACAGAACCACTGATTGATTTTAGTTTAGAGTCCAATCAATCAAAATACCAAGAGGGACTCAAAAAAGTTGAAAGTTATCTTGGACGTCACTATGATTTAATTATTGATGGCGTACGTGTAAAAACCGAAAAGAAAATGGCATCATTGAACCCTTCACATCATAAAGAAGTCATTGGTACAATCTCTCAAGCAGGTGTTAAGGAAGCGGATATGGCGATTGAATCTGCATTGAAAGCATTTGAAATGTGGAAGCGTGTTTCACCTGAGGTAAGAGCAGATGTCTTATTCAAATCTGCTGGCATTTTGAGAAAGAGAAAATTTGAGTTTGCGGCTTTAATGACAAAAGAAGCGGGTAAACCTTGGCCAGAAGCTGATGCAGATGTTGCTGAAGCTATTGACTTTCTGGAGTATTACGGGCGTCAAATGCTTTCATTAACGCGCATTGATGATGTTGTATTAAGTAGAAGAAATTTAGAGCGTAATGAATATCGTTACATACCACTTGGTGTTGGTGCAATCATTTCACCATGGAACTTCCCGTTAGCTATTTTAGTAGGTATGACCACTGCAGCAGTAGTATCAGGCAATACAGTAGTCTTAAAACCAGCAAGTACTACACAGGTTATTGCATACAAATTTATCGAAGTGTTAGAAGAAGCTGGGCTACCAAGAGGTGTCGTGAATTTTATCCCTGGTAGTGGTAGTGAAATCGGTGATTATATCGTGGATCATCCTAAAATTAGATTTATTTCATTTACGGGTAGTAAAGATGTGGGTATCCGTATTTATGAACGTGCTGCGAAAGTTCATAAGGGACAAATCTGGCTTAAACGCGTGATTGCTGAGATGGGTGGAAAAGATGCGATTATTGTGGACAGTGAGGCTGATTTAGAATTAGCAGCTGATGCTATTGTTAAATCTGCATTTGGCTTTTCAGGTCAAAAATGTAGTGCATGTTCAAGAGCAATCATCCACGAAGCTGTTTATGATGATGTCGTCAAACGTATCAAAACACTTACTGAAAACCTTGTAGTTGGTAATGCTTCACATTCTAAGACATTTGTTGGACCTGTAAACGATGAAAAAGCATTTGACAAGATTACTTCTTATTTTGAAGTTGGCAAGAACGAAGGTAAATTATTAACAGGTGGTAAAGCAGACAAAAAAGAAGGCTACTTTATTGAGCCAACAGTATTTATCGATGTTAAAGCTGATTCAAGACTGATGCAAGAAGAAATTTTTGGACCTATATTAGCAGTTTCTAAAGTATCTTCATTTGAAGAGGCACTCGAAGTTGCAAATAATACAGAATATGGTTTAACAGGTGCAGTGATTTCAAATAATCGTATGCATTTAGAAATGGCAAGAGAGCATTTCCATGTAGGAAATCTTTATTTAAACCGTAAGTGTACAGGAGCAATCGTAGGTTATCAACCATTTGGTGGATTCAATATGAGTGGTACCGATTCTAAAGCAGGTGGACCAGATTACTTAATCCTTCATATGCAAGGTAAAACAATATCCGAAACATTTTAAAAAAGGCACCTTATCCATAGGATAGGGTGCTTTCATTCATATATGAAGACATATCTTTGATAAATAGATAAACAATGAGTAAATCAGCAGAACCACCAAAACTAATGTCATCTTCAATCATTTCTTTTGTGAAGGCTTTAGCTTGTTCGATGTCTTTAACATCAATGTCTTTTAGGATCCTCTTGATCTCATGATACCTATCAATGTTTTTTGCACGATGATATAAAACAGTATCTTCAGATGCCAAAATGATTAATTTCAATGTATCTCTTAGCGTGTCATCATCTAAAATCACTTGTTTATCATGGGTCAATATGTTCTTTATGGTAGGTAATCCTTTTTCGA
Organism: uncultured Mariniplasma sp.; assembly: GCA_964655445.1. GTDB lineage: Bacteria > Bacillota_I > Bacilli_A > Acholeplasmatales > Acholeplasmataceae > Peloplasma. The sequence continues at coordinate 24,168 of CAZZMZ010000009.1, forward strand.
CTTCACCTCTTGCACCAGTGAGTCCAGCATCATGGTATGCTTTAGAACCGTGTGTATGATTTACATTTTTCAGTTCATCAGTAATCCCTTCTGTCATATGAGCGATAACTAAAAATAAATCATTAAAGGTGAGACCATGCATCATGACATAACCTGATGCTAAAACTGAAATGCCTAACATGAAGATCAAACCTTTATAAGCGTTAACACCTTGAGTTTTCTCAAGCATTTGATGCTCTGCAATCAAACCAAGCAAGCGTGCTTTATGAAATAATATTTTTGGATCACTTACTTCATAATTTAGGTTGAACATTTCAATGAAAAAAGGTGTAATGACATCTTTGGCTTTCAGCATAAGTTGGTAGTCCATATCTTTATGTGATCCACTTGAGTTTGGTGTAACAAGTCCAAACTTATGTTCAAGATTAAGTTCTCTTAACATGGCATAATCGATATGCTTATGGATAAGATCTGACATATAAGATGATACGGAAGTATGAATGACTTTAAGTAATGCTTTTGTCGTATGTTTTTTTGTTTTAGAGCATATTCTAGCATCATCATCGCAGATATAACATCGTCTTGATGTTAAGCTTAACTCAACACGTGATATAGAATATGTTTCATCAACATACAAATCTAAGTCAATAAACCTGCCAAGAGGGTGGTTTTCCTCTAAATGAACCAACTTTTTCTTTAAATCAATAGGTATGACATCATTCATGGATAAAAGCATATAGGGTCCATCAGCTGAACTGAATGAAACCATATCATGTATATGAAAAGAAAATAACATCTCTTTTCTAAAAAGAGAGATTAAAAGATACGCTTCAGGTATATTTTTGTTATCACCTGGTATATTAGCTTTGACTAATATCACAGGTTTATGATGCTTTTTGATGAGTTCATGAATCAATCTTACACGATTTTCTCGTGCAAGAAGCATCTCGTTTATGTCCATAAAGCTTGTCCTTCTTTAGATATTAAATAGTCATAAGTTGGTTTTGGTACAAGCAGTTTTATTTCATCAAATGCTTTGTTTTTAGCTAGTTGTCTAATATAAGAAGCACTAATGACTTGATGATTATTTGATAATCTAGGTATGATTTCTAATTTCTTTCCAAGTAATTGATGCATTGTTTCATTATATAAATGTGTCATAGGATCTAAGGGTTCTTCACCGACATATCTTTTAGAGATATTAAAAGTTTTCATAAAATAAGCTATGAATACTTGAATATCAAGATGCATATAGGCATGTGTATGTGTGTTAATATCCTTCATAAAATAAGAAGGAAAAGTAGCTTTTGAAATGATGTATTTCGTAGATAGTAAGATCCTGACATTAGAAAGATGTTTTGTAGCTTCTTTTATAAGTTGATATCTCACATCAAATGAGAAGACAGATTCATTTTCTTCAACAAGAAAAATAAGTAAAGTCTCATGATTTTTGCTTGCTTTTTCAATTAAATAAAGATGACCATTCGTGATTGGATTACAGTTCATCACAATCGATCCTACATCATTTAAAGGTAAATCGATTTGACGTTTTAAATCGTTTAACGTATCTTCAATCGATTGATACTTATTCTCATAGAATAACACTTCCTGTGTTTCTAAAATGAGCTTAAAGTCTAAAGCATCAAAAATGTATTTTTGACTTGGTTTTGTAAACAGAAAATATTTAAAAATACCTTTTTCTGTAAGATAACTCGTTAAGTAATTCATGATATATGTTGTTATATTTTGACCTTGGTAACTATCTTTAATTGCGATCATTTTAATGACATGATGATAAAGAGAAAAAGTTGCAATCGGTAGATTTTGATCATAAAGTAAAAAGGACTCAGTGACATACGTGTCAAAAGAGAGCCCCTCTTTGATGAGTAGAGACTTTAAGATAGCAAAGTCTGATTCAAATAGACAGGATTTAATCTCATAATTAAACATAGTTATACCTGATAAAGTGTGTCAATGACCGAACCATCACGATAACGACATACACCAATAACTTTTTTATGTGTCATCTTTGTTTCTTCAGGATTGCCAGTCATTTTAATTGCATATGCATACAAAGATTCAATAGGTACTATGTGTAATTTTGAATCTTTCAATTTTTCGATAAGATCAGTTCTTTTCGGGTTAATAGCGATACCACGCTCAGTAACAATGCAATCAATAGAAGAACCGGGTGTTGTGATTGTTTTAACCTCTTTTTTAATGATTGGTAGCCTTGACTTCATGAGATTTGTTGTAATAATCGTGCATTTCGCACCATATGCTGTATCAGCATGTCCACCACTACCACCCATGAGCATACCAGAAGAACTTGTTGTCACATTGACATTAAAATGAAGATCCACTTCAGTTGCTCCTAAGATAACAACATCAAGATCGTTTACAATAGGGTGCTCTTCGAGAGGATTGCCATAGGTTGATGCACTCATGAAAAGATGATGATTGTTCTTTTTGTAGGATTCTACTGCGTTTAAATCAAAACATTGAACATCATAGAGTTTCTCAAAAAGTTTTGCTTCAAGCATTTCCACTAAAAGATATGTAATACCACCAGATGCAAATGAGCCTTTAATTTTCTTTTCTTCCATGATTTTTTTAAGCCCTTGTGCGACAGCTAAACTTGTACCACCTGCTCCAGTTTGAAAAGAAAGGCCTTCTTTAATATAACCTAATGCATCCATAAGTTTTACTGTTTGGCGAGCTATTTTTAATTGAATAGGATCTGTTGTTGGCTTTGTTGTGCCAGATTGAATGCCTTTTGGATCACCAATACTATCAACTTTAAGCACATAATCCACATAATTTCCATCAATATCTTTTGGGTTGATATCACTAGCAAGATGATCTGTGATCACAACTTTCTTTGATGCATAATATAAGTCTGGTATAGGATAACCAAGCACACCACAAGCGCTTGGACCTGAAATGCCATGACCATGACCATCCTTATCAGAAGTAGGTACTGCAATAAATGCAACATCGATCTTAAGTTCACCAGATTCGATTGCTCTTGGTCTTCCTCCATGTGTATCCATCAAAAGAAGATCTTTTAAAAACCCCTGACTAATTGCTTCAGCAACAGGGCCGTTGACATAATTAGTATAGATTTTAGTAATATGCCCAGATTTGATGAGTTCCACCATAGGTGCGTGAACTGGAAATATTGCACTTGGAGCAAGTACCATGTTTTTTAAATTTCTTTGTTTGATTTCATCTAAAACCATGTTTAAAACACCATCACCATTTCTTAAATGATGATGAAAGGATAGACACATACCATCTTTGATGTTTAGGATATCAAAAAGTTGAGACATACTAGAAACAAGCTTGTCTTTATTTTTTGATAGTGTTTTTGAGATGGTATGACGTTTTAGTTTGAGATAGGCTTCATCACTTTCATAAGGTATGAATCCATGAGGTACAAATCTTCCTAAACTATTTTTCATGTTTTTCCTTAGATTAATTGATATTTTTTGGCTTTTTCAATTGTTTTTAAGGCACGTTCAATAATCGGTTTATCGATCATTTTACCGTCCAATGAAAAAGCACCTTTTTCTTTATTGTTTGGATCATCCATTGCTTTTATGATGCGTAGAGCTTGTTCAATATCAGCTTTTGATGGGCTAAAAATCTCATTTATAATGTCGATTTGATTTGGGTGAATGCATGCTTTTGCGTTCATACCTAAGCTTTTAGCATACTTTGCATCCAAAATTAAACCTTCTTCATTTTTTGTAGATACATAAGGTGTATCAATCGCATCTTTTTGATGTGCCTTGGCAGCGTAAATAACTTGACTTCTAGCAAAGAATATTTCAAATGATGCATCAGTACGTTCAACTTCTAAATCTTTTGCTAAATCTTCAGCACCTAAAAGGAGTCCTGAAACACGTGGATGCTTAGCAATCTCATAGGCATGAAAGCAAGCGTCAGCATCTTCAATGATTGGTACAATACTGATTCTTTTGAGCATTTGATAATTAAGTTCTAGTTCATCAAGTATATCACTGCATGAATTTAATACATCTAGGTTCGCTTTTGGTAACATAATTGTATCAATTTTTTCAGAGACAATATGTTTTAAATCAATCAAGCCTTGATCTGTATCAAGTCCATTGATTCTAACCATAACCTCAACTTTGTTTAATGGTATTGCATCTAAAAACGCATTAAGGAGTTCAAGCGCAGCATCTTTTTCAGAGGCAAAAACAGCATCTTCTAAATCAAAAATGACAGCATCTGCTTCAAAAACATCTGCATTTTGTAACATACCAGGCTGATTCGCGGGTATAAATAGTAAACTACGACGCATGTGTTTTCTCCAATCTCTTAAGCGCTGTGATTAAGCGTGCTTTAATTGTATAATCAAGTGCACCTTTGTCTTGTATGTGGACATATATGTGTTTGATACCCATGCTAGTGAGTGTATCTTTAATCACTTTTTCGATTTGCTTGCCGAATTGGTCAAAAACAATCGAATCAATTTTTAATTCGAAGGCTTGTTGTCTTTGAACAGTGATTAAACAATCATTAGATTCAATTGTGCCACATCGAGCAATCATCATATTTACTCCTTAATATGTCTATTTGCACGTGCAATGACTCTATTCATCATATTATGAACAATCATGTAGCCACTATCCACATCCATTGCTGGTTTTGCTAAGCAAATATCTGCTTCGCAAGCTATAGCAACTGAAGTGGTGGCTTCTGAAGATAGATTGGTTTCATTACATGTGCCACCTGAATAAGCACCGATCCCTTTTTCTTTACAGTAAATGATTGCTTCAGCTACATTATTAATACCACCTAAGTCAGGTGTTTTAATTTGAAGCACATGTCCTGCTTTTTCATCTGCGAAATATTTAATATCCTCTAGCGTGTTGCACCATTCATCAGCAACGATCTCAATAGACATCTTTAAGTCGTCAATTTTCTTTCTAATTGCTTTTAGAGCTTGCATTGTGCCTTCTCTATCGCCTGTATCAATGGGACCTTCGATACGTAATTTGAAAGGAGAAGCGGCATCTTCTAGTGTTTTTAAATATTTGACAATAACATCGACATCATTATTAAAGGCAATACCCATCGTTCCATAGACATCGATATGGAGTATAGGTGCATAGGTTTCAGTCTGTCTTTTTTCAATGATGCGGTCTTTTATCCATTTCACATAATCTAAAAGAATTTCACCTTGATAACCTAATTTATCTTTAACGTTATTGATTAAGGCATGAGGAAGTGAATCAACCTCTTTTAAAATCATTTTATCGACATTGGTGTATCTATCATCACCTGATTGTGCAAAAATTGGAATGGGTTTAAGCTTCTTTAGCGTTGGGTTGTACTCATTTCTAATCACTTCAGCCATGGTTAACCCATTGATATGAGCAATAGCAGAGAGCAAAGCTTGAGTCAGACCATAACGGATTGCAGTATGCACTTTTTTTCCATTGATTTTTAACTGATCATATTTTTCTGCGATGGTTCTAAACGTAATAAGGTCTTCACCAATTAATAATGGTTTAATATGCGTTTCAATAAAAGGCATAAATTCATCTGCTAAAAAGAGCGGATCCCTACCACCTGCACCACTATATTGTACAGCAGCACAATCACCGACACCTACCATACCGTTTTCTAAGATCAGTTGAATACTAATGGCTTCACCAGGTACTCTAACCTCTTTGAAACCTTCTGTCTGTGGTTCTCCTATATACATAAAACCATCACGCAAAGCGTCTTTTTTGATGGCTTTTTGATCATCAAAATAAAAACCTGTATAACTCTTTGTTAAAATTACATCAACTATTTTCATTTACGTTTATCCATATAAGGTCTACCAATCAATTGTCCATATGATACAGCATAAACATCATCTACTGTCATTTGGAAAGTAATTTCTCTACCTTCGGCTTTAGCCCTTTCTTCGAGTTTCATTTTGTGGAAGTCTTTGATGTCTTGTGTCATACCTAAACTTCCGAATTCTAAGATTCTGACACAGCCTTCGTTATCTCGCGCTGGAAGGACTTTGTTTTGATTTTGTTTACTTGGTGCAAATGGTACATCAATAACACCAAGTTCAAATGCCTTTATGGCACCTTGAGCTAAATCACCATCACCAAGTTCATAAACTGTATTTAACAAACATGTAACTTCTTTACGAATTTGTTCTTTTTCAAGTTCAAGTTGCTCAGAATTTGGCATTTTTTGATCTTGTAATAGCGTTACGACCATTTTCGATGTTTTTATACCGTAGGCATTAATCTCTTTTGTTGGAACGCCCATGGATTCATAAGGCGTTTTTGTTATCATTTTGGTCGCACCTGATAATGCAGCAACCGTAGAAGCCATAGCGATTAAGCCAGCAGCTTTTGCTTCATCTTGAGGAAATCCGCCCATCCATTGATGAAAGACTGTAGTGATGCACATATCTTGATAGCCTTTTAAGTCTAGATAATATTCCGTGAGTTCCTGAAGCATTCTGATTGCAGCTACGTCTTGGATGACATTACCACATTGTCCGTAACCTACTGAGATATTTTTAACACCTTGTTCAGCAGCAAGAAGTGCTTCAATAATCCCAATTGAAATGGCAATCGATGGTGGCACAAGCGTACCTGTTAAAGGTCCAAAAGGCTCACGATTGATGTGAATACCATGCTCTTCATAATAACCAACTAAACGGTCACAATACTGCCAATAATAAATCGAATCAGATAGTGAAATATTTTTAGCATAAGGCAGGTTATATGATATACCTCCACCTTCATTAGAAGTCCACCCAGCAGCATGTGTTATTTCAGCTAAAAGTCTACCATCAGGCGTACCATGTCTTGCTTGTAAAGGGACACTTACGCTGTCTAAAACTTCTTTGCATGCTTTAACACCATGGTTTACAGCAGGGAATCCATTAAGCATGGATCTGCCTTCCTTTTGTGAGACTTTGATACCCTCTTCAGCTTCTTGGTAACGATTTTGTCTAGTATATGAGTCAATCGTAGAAGGCAAAAAATCAGCGCCTGCTTGTTCAAGGTGGCGCATCAGCTCAATGTGTTCGTTTAAAAGCGCGACGCCAGCACGGGGCTGAATCATTGTTCTTCCTTGACATTTAGCTTCTTTTAATTTGAGTGCGAAATTCTTTTCTGGTGGTAGTTTTTTTAGGTTTTCAATTGAAAGTTCTAAGTCTAGTAATGGATCTTGACCAGTTGGCCAAGCTTTTAAGACTTCTTTTCTAACTTCAAAAAATTTGTCTAACGACCACTTTTTATTCGTTACCTGCATCTTGTTTCTCCTCAAGCTCTACAATGTGTTTTTTCATGATTTTAAGTGCGATTAAAGGATAATCCATGGAAAGTAATCCCATCGCTGATAATATATATGACTGATCCAATAAATACTTTGGACGGTGTGGTCTTAATTCCATAGGTTTTGAAGTTAGTTTGGCACCATGCTTTAAGATTGATACGGGATCCTCGCTATGAATAATGGAACCCCCTGTACCTATGTAATATGTCGTTTGTGTTAAATCTTTGCCTGTTTGATGATACATCATGCCCATAGGTGTATATACACCTTTTAAAGTGCCTACATGACGAGAAGTAGCAACTTCAACAGATCTTTTTGCGAGAATATCATCAATTTTTTTATCCATGTCAGTTAGAGGAATCATTTCGATATCAAGATTTCTTTTGGTGCAAGCATCTAAAAGATCAATGTTTTTTAAAGATAGTTGATGGATCTCAGATTCTGTGAATGTCTCTAAGACGCCTAATGCAGAATATCTCATGCCTAAATCGCCTTCAACTGTACGTTTTGCAAAAGGTTCCTCTAGGCCAGAAAGGACAGCGTTCATCTGGCTAGGTAATCCTTGTGCCATTGAATAGATGTCTGTGGTTGCACCACCCACATCAGCAAGCATTAAATCCCCAAAGCCTATTTCATCTTGATAACCTTTAGATAAAAGTTCAGCAGCCATTAAGACAGCATGAGGTGTTGGTAATACCACACGATCAACGACTTTCTCAACCTTCTTGATACCTTTGGCTTCAATAATGTTTTTTACAAAGATTTCTTTGATTGTATCTTTAGCAGAATCAATGTTTAAGATGTTTAGTTTTGGCATGACATTTTCACAGATATAAAAGTCTTTATTAGCATCTTTTAAAATGTCTGTGACTTCATCGATGGCATCTTTATTACCTGCAAAAACAATCGGAGCCTTTACATCCGATTTTGCAAGCATTTTTGCATTATGTATGACACATTCTTGATTACCACCATTCGCCCCACCAGCAAGAAGTACAATATCAATGTTCTTATCCATGATTTTTTGAACTTCAGATTTATTCATATGATGTGATATGACAAGTTCTACTTTCGCGCCTGCACCTAAGCAGACGCGTTTCGCAGCTTCTGTTGTGAGTTCTTCAACAAGTCCGATGGCTGCCATCTTTAATCCTCCAGCGGCAGAAGAACACGCAACGACTTTATCAAAAATAATGGGTTTACCCATCACTTGATATAATTGATGTAAAGCTTTCTCATAACCTTCAATAATATCTGTTTCAACGGTTGTAATTGATTTAGAAGTTGCTATAATGTCTTCTTTATCTAAATCGACAGCGGTTAGCTTTGTATATGTCGATCCAAAGTCAACAAGCAAATAATGCTTCATCATAAATCTCCTAAATCTTTTTTAATGGTATCCATGACATCTTCAATATTAGTGCCCGGAGGATATACACGATTAAACCCCATATCCTTAAAACGTTTTTCAACATCATTAAAATCTTGCTTACCAACTACAATATTGCCACCTACGTAAAGTAGTACATCTTTTAATCCGGCCTCATTACATTTATCTCTCATACCACGGCAATCTAACTCACCATGACCATATAAAGAGGATACTAAAATTAAACGAGCCGATGTTTCAATCGCTGCATTGATAAAGTCTTCTTGAGTAGATAAAACACCAACATTGACCACGTTATAGCCTTCTCTTGTTAATGTGTACTCAATAATACGATTACCAACCGCATGAACATCGGCTCCGATAACACCAATCACAATAGATTTCATTGCTTCCTCCAGCTGACCTACTTGTCTAGTCAAAAAAATAAAACGCTTACATACACTTGTATTTTAATACAATAGATACAAAATTACAACAGTTAAATTTCATTTACAATCATTTTTTTTAGTGTATAATGGGATTGGGTGAAAACAATGCGAAATGTTGATGTAAGGCTTATAACTGAAACAGTAAAAGAATTGGCTTTAGATGCAAATTCTAACATCGGAAAGTCATTTATTGATAAGCTCAGAGAGGCTTTAAAGAAGGAAAAATCTGAGATTGGGAAAAACGTTATAGAGCAAATCATTGAAAACGATGAGATTGCTTTAGAAAATAATGAACCCATGTGTCAAGACACAGGTTTAGTAGTCGTTTTTGTTGAGCTTGGATATGATGTGCACTTAAATGGTGATCTTTATGATGCAATCAATCAAGGTGTTAGAGAAGCATATGAAGCAGGACTCCTTAGAAAGAGTGTTGCAAAACATCCAATTTCACGTGGCAACACAGGTGATAATACGCCTGCAATTATTCATGTGAAACTTGTACCTGGTGATCAAATTAGAATACTGCTTGCTCCAAAAGGTGGAGGTAGTGAAAATATGAGTTTAGTAAAAATGCTCGTGCCTTCAGATGGTATTGAAGGCATTAAGAAATTGGTATTGCATACCATCTTTTATGCTGGAGGAAAACCTTGTCCACCACTTGTGGTTGGTATTGGTTTAGGAGGCAACCTAGAAAAATCAGCGCTTTTAGCGAAAGAAGCCATTATGCGTGATTTAGATGATATCAATCCTGATCCAATTTTAAGAAAATTAGAAGAAGATTTACTTTCAGATATTAATGAGTTAGGCGTTGGACCGATGGGCTTTGGTGGTTCAACGACTGCATTAGCTGTTAAAATTAACAGTTATCCTTGTCATATTGCTTCATTACCTGTGGCAATCAATCTTCAGTGTCATGCATCAAGACATAAAGAAAAGACGATATAGGAGAAAAAAGATGAAGATTAAAACACCTATAACAGATGATGTCATTAAGACATTAAGAGCAGGCAATATTGTATATATCACTGGCACGATTTTTACAGGTCGTGATCAAGCACATAAACGCATGGTAGAAACCTTAGAAAAAGAAGGTGAATTACCTCACTCTTTAAGAGGAGAAATCATCTATTATGTAGGTCCTACACCTGCTAAAGAAAATAGACCTATTGGGTCTTGTGGACCAACATCAAGTTATCGCATGGATGCTTATGCGAAGCCTCTTTTAGCCTATGGTCTCAAGGTGATGATTGGTAAAGGGGACCGAAGTGATGCCTTTATAAAAGAGATGATTAAATATCAAGGTGTTTACTTACAGGCTGTTGGTGGTGCTGGTGCTTTATTATCTAGAAAAGTTAAAAAAAGCGAAGTTGTTTTATATGAAGATTTAGGTGCTGAAGCGATTTATAAGCTTGAAGTGGAAGATTTTCCAGCAATCGTCACCTATGATATTTATGGCGGTAACATGATTGTTGATGAAGTTAAAAAATATCAAACCATTAAGGTAGACTAGGAGCTAAGTTATGAGATATCTCAAATGGCTATTAATTCTTATCTTAAGCGTTATTGTTTTATTAGGTCTTGGTGTGCTTTTACTCACAATTTTTGAATATAAGCCAGACACCGTTTTAGCATTAGAAATAAAGGACAATCAAACAACCACTATCCAAACCGAAACAACCTATAGTGTGATGACCTTTAATATTGGTTATGCAGGTTTAGGCAAAGATGAAGATTTCGTTTTAGATGGAGGAAAATGTGGAAGACCTGATTCAAAATCTGTCGTTCAGACTTACCTAGAAGGTATAGAATCAACATTGACTGAAAATCTTTTTGATTTTTATTTACTCCAAGAAGTTGATTTAAAAGCTAGAAGAAGTTACCTTATAAATCAAGTTTTATATCTACACGAAGCATTAGGTGATGATTACTCCATGCAATTTGCTTATAATTTTAAAGTACCTTTTGTGCCTTTCCCATTATCTTTTACAGATCATATTGGATATGTAGAAAGTGGCCTCGTCACTTTTACTAAATATGAAGTCACTGCATCAACTAGATATCAATTTCCTGGTGCTTTTGATTGGCCATTAAGAGTAGCTAATTTGAAAAGAGCGATGATGATTTCTGTTTTAGATGTTGAAAACAGCGATAAGGATTTATATATCATCAATTTGCATATGTCTGCTTATGATGGTGATGGATCTTTAAGAGCTCAAGAGATGGCATTGCTACAATCATATTTAGAAACGCTCAAAGAAGAAGGACATTATGTGATTGTTGGTGGTGACTTTAATCAAACGTTCCCTGAAGCAAAAGATATTTATCCAGTACTTCAAGATTTTTATGTGGCTTACCCAATAGAAGATAATTTCTTACCTCTTGGTTATGCATTTCAATTTGACCCTAATTATCCTTCATGTCGACTTTTGAATCAACCTTATGATCCACAAGGTGAAAATACACAATATTATATTATCGATGGCTTTATTGTCTCAGATAACTTAACGATTTTAAGTTTTGATGAGATACTGACTGAAGCGCGTGCACATACTTTGGATTTAGGTTTTGAAAATTCTGACCATAATCCGGTTGTGATGAAGTTTAAACTTAATCAATAATGGGGACGATGTCCCTATTTTTTTATATGATATAATGGGAAGGAAGAACAATAAAAAGAGGTTAGATCATGATAGAAAAAAGGCTTAAAAGACAACATAAATATACATGTTCATTTTTAGATTTATATGAAGATGATGTGCTTGTTAATGGTTTAGAGAAAAAAAGAGTCGTCATTAAACATCCAGGTGGTGCAGCAGTTCTCCCCATCACTAAAGAAGGTACCATCCTTCTTACGAAACAATATCGTTATCCAATTGAAAAAGTTTCTATTGAAATACCAGCTGGTAAAAAAGATCGTTTAGAAGAAGATGCTCTTACCTGTGCGAAAAGAGAACTTGAGGAAGAAACTGGGTATCAATCAAACCATTTTGAACACCTTTATGATTTACATCCATGTTTAGGTTATAGTGATGAATTATTAATCATTTATATCGCTTATGATTGTGAAAAGGTTTTAAATCCAAGAACGCAGGATGATGATGAATCAATCGAAGTGATGGAAATTAAAATAGACGAGATTGAAAACCTCTTAAAGAGCGGTATAATCACAGATGGAAAAACACTCATAGCACTACAATATATCTTATGGACGAAAGGCGTGATGCATCATGAAGAAAACAAGACTTGATCGACAACAAGACTTTTTAATGGGACTGCTTCGTCCACTGGTCTATCTTTGGATGCGAAAAGATGCAAAGAGAAAAGTCATTTTAAAAGAAGGGGTCTCTTTTAGACGTAAAGAACCTTACGTCATGCTTGCCAACCATACATTTATGTTTGATGTCATTCATGTGCCTTTAAGATTCAAAAAGGTACCTTTTATTGTAGCTAATCAATCACTATTTAAGAAAAAAGCGACTAAGTTTTTAGTGACTCAAGTCGCACATGTCATTTCAAAAAATAAAGGACAATCTGATACGCAAACAGTAAGAGACTTAATCACTGCTGTCAAAAAGGGTTATCCTATTTTAATTTTCCCTGAAGGTGATACAACCTTTTTTGGTGAAACCAATTATATTGAACCTTCAACAATGAAGTTAATTAAGAAGTTAGGTATTGATGTAATTACATGCAAGGTAAAAGAGGGTTATTTATCGAAGCCAAGATGGGCGACTTCTAAAAGAAAACATCGTACAGCTGAACTAGAATATGAATTGACCATTCCAAAAGAGAAGCTTAAGGATATGACAGTTGAAGAGATTGATCAAATCATAAAAAAACGTTTATATTACAACGCCTACGAGGACCAAAAAACAAAGATGGTTTATCATCCTGGAAAAAAACTTGCAGAAGGCTTAGAAGACATTTTATATATATGTCCAAACTGTGAGCATGCTTTTAGCATGAAAACAGATGGTAATACACTTTTTTGTGACTCATGCAAAACAAAAGGTTTTTATAATCCATTTGGCTTTATTGAAGGCTTTAAATATGATAATTTAGTTGATTGGAATAAATTTCAACTAAAGTTTAAGGATAAGCTTTTAGATGCACATATTGCAACAGAAGCAAGATTATTTATCATGCATCATGATACACAAACATTAGAGCCAAAAGGGGATATTCATTTATCCTACGAAAAGGGTGTTTTAACTATCATGGGAGGCTACGATAAAGTCATACCAATTGAACATGTGGTGAATCCTGTGGTTACGATGAGACGTGATTTGAGCTTTGATTTTGAGGATGCGAGCTATTTAATCACATGTGAACATTATGCACTTATTTTCTTACGTGTTTTACAGCAAAAATATTAAAACAGCCTTTCATTGTAAGCGCTTTAGCGTTATAATAGACTTAAACGAACGAAACAATGAATTAGAGGAGAAAAAACAATGGAAATGACTGCTTTCATTAAGGAAACGAAGGCACCTGGTTTTACGAAGGTCAAGAAACAGATTCCTAATGAATTAAAGCCGGACGAGGTTTTCATCAAAGTGTTAGCTACGTCTATTTGTGGGACTGATGTCCATATTTATAAGTGGGACAGATGGAGTCAAGGACGCATCAAGCCACCACTTACTGTAGGACATGAGTTTTGTGGGAAAGTATTAGCTGTCGGATCAAATGTCACTAACATCAAAGTTGGTGATGTTGTTTCAGCAGAAACACATATTGTCTGTGGTACATGTGAATTTTGTCAAAGAGGAGAATATCACATCTGTGAAAACACTAAAATTATTGGGGTAGATACCGATGGTTGCTTTGCAGAATATGCACGTATGCCTGCTATGAATTTAATTGTTAATCATTCAAGTATTGATCCAAAATATTTATCGATACAAGAACCTCTCGGTAATGCCGTTCATACGATGATGCATTTTGATATCGTGGATAAAACAGTAGCAATTGTTGGTTGTGGACCCATTGGCTTAATGGGGGTTAATATTGCTAAAGCGATGAATAGTAAAAAAATCATCGCTATCGAAGTCAACGATTACAGAATCAATCTTGCAAAAGAACTTGGAGCACATGTCGTAATCAATCCAAGACATGAAGATGTTGTTAAACGTGTGTTTGAAGAAACACATGGTAAAGGTGTCGATGTCGTTGCAGAATTTTCTGGAAATAAAACAGCGATTGAACAAGCTTTTAAATATGTCAAGCCAGGTGGCAAGATGAGTATGCTTGGTATCACCGATAGTGATATCACTTTAGATTTATCCAATGATATCGTATTTAAAGGTATTCATATATATGGTGTTGTCGGTCGTTTGATGTTTAAAACGTGGGATCAAGTAACACTGCTTGTACAAAGTGGAAAGCTTGATTTAGATAAGATCGTTACGCATACATTTAAATTAGATGACATGGAAGAAGCCATGAAAGTGATGATTTCAGGTAACAGTGGAAAAGTGGTTTTAATTCCATAAGAGGAGGTATTATGGCGCATTTAGAAAAGGAAGTGCAAGGCTTAAAAGATCAAGGCGTTTATCGCAAGATACCGATTAACGAAGGTCCTTGTGAAGCCGTTATCAAACTAAACGGTAAAGAAGTCATTAATCTTTCATCCAATAATTATTTAGGTTTCGCGAATCATCCAAGACTTAAAGAAAAAGCAATTGAAGCGATTCATAACTATGGTGTAGGTAGCGGTGCAGTAAGAACCATAGTAGGTAACATGGATATCCATGAAAAACTTGATCAAGTCATTGCAAAATTTAAACATGAACCTGCATGCTTAGTATTCCAATCAGGGTTTGCATGTAATCAAGGAACCATTCAAGCTATTACCGAAAAGGGAGATCTCATCATCAGTGATGAGCTTAATCACGCATCCATTATTGATGGTGTGAGATTATCTAGAGCAGATCGTATGGTTTTTAAGCATTCAGACATGGCTGATTTGGAGCGCATCTTAAAAGAACAAAGACCGAATTATAAAGAAGTACTTATTATTACAGATGGTGTGTTTTCGATGGATGGTGATATTGCTAAATTGCCAGAAATTGTTAAACTTGCAAAAAAATATCAAGCACTAACATACGTAGATGATGCTCATGGTTCTGGTGTGTTAGGTACATCTGGTCGTGGCACAGTCGATCACTTCAACCTACATGGTCAAGTAGATTTTATTATCGGTACATTATCTAAAGCAATCGGTGTTGTTGGAGGTTATGTATGTGCAAGTGAAGTAGCTATTGAATGGTTACGTCATCGAGCAAGACCACTTTTGTTTTCAACTGCGATGATGCCAGCTGCAACAGCTGCAATCATTGAAGCATTTAGTATGCTAGAAGCATCTACAGAATATACAGATAAGCTTTGGGATAATGCAAGATATTTTAAAGAGAAATTAGCTAAGTTAGGCTTTGATCTTGGTCATAGTGAAACACCTATAACACCAATTATGATTGGTGATGAGGCTTTAACTATGAAGTTCTCAAAGACTTTACTTGAACGTGGAGTTTTTGTCTCAGGCATTGTTTTTCCAACCGTTCAAAAGGGTATGGGCCGTATCAGATGTATGGTTTCAGCACTTCATACAAAAGAGCAATTAGATCAGGCTGTTCATATTATTTATGAGACTGCAAAGGATATGAATCTACTATAGTAAGAAAATAGATGGTGTAAAAACCATCTTTTTATTTGTGATCTAAGGATATGCTATAATATGTTTAAATATACTAATAGGTGACACTATGGATCATATAAAACGTTTTGATTTTGACAAGAAACCCATGAAAGAAAAATGGTATCTTACACCACTTGCATATCTACTATCTTTTCCTGCTGTTTGGAAAAGAAAACTCAAAGTAAATAAGGTCAATATGAACGGACTAAAGCCACCCTATATTTTACTTTGTACGCATCATGC
Source organism: uncultured Mariniplasma sp. (assembly GCA_964655445.1). Taxonomy (GTDB): domain Bacteria; phylum Bacillota_I; class Bacilli_A; order Acholeplasmatales; family Acholeplasmataceae; genus Peloplasma. The sequence goes on from CAZZMZ010000009.1 coordinate 40,249, forward strand.
ATTTATCGATTTTAAAGTGACCACAGCAGCTATATTTCCACATAGAGCGAATTATATCGTAGCAATTGATGGATTTATAGGTAGAGAATGGTTACTTAGAAATGTAGGTGGTATTTGCAAAAGAAAGTTTACAAATGACACGAAATTATTTAAGCAAATCAAATATAGTTTAGAAGAACTTAAGCAAATCGTAGCCATTTATCCTGAGGCAAGATATAGCTTGATTGGAACCAATGCTATATTACCTGAATCATTAGGTAAGATGTGTAAAGTTCTCAAGAAACCTGTTGTTGTCTTAAACATGCATGGAGATTACTTAAGTCAACCTGTTTGGAACTTAAAACAAAGAAAAAACAGAATCGCCGCAGATATGACTCAAATCATTAATGAAGAAGAAATTAAAAGTATATCAGTTGATGAGATAAATCGAAGAATCAATGATGCATTCATCTATGATGAATATAGATGGCAAGAAAAAGAGCACATTAAAATTGATGATAAAAATCGCGCCAAAGGCTTACATCGTGTGCTTTATCAATGTCCCAGCTGCAAAAAGGAGCATGTGATGGATTCCAATCTTGATCAAATTTGGTGCACTTCATGTCATAAATCATACACGATGGATGCTTATGGCAAACTTAAAGCTAATCATGGAGAAACTGAATTTCCTCATATACCTGACTGGTATGAGTTTGAAAGAAGCGAAGTCAGAAAGCAAATTGAAACAGGGACTTATTATTTTAAAGACGAGGTTATGATAGAATCCTTACCTAACGCCAAAGGATATATCCCACTTGGTAAAGGTACCTTAATACATGATTTAAGTGGATTTCATCTTCAAGGTGAAAATATCGATTTAAAGAAAGAGCCGCTTTCTTTATACGGCTTACATATTGAATACAATTACCTAGAGAAAAAAGGTGATTGTATTGATTTATCAACCTTAGATGATACATATTATATCTATCCACAAACCAAGCAAAATGTCGTGACAAAACTTCACTTTGCTGTTGAAGAAATGTATAAAATTGAAAAAGAAAAGCTAAAAAAACAACTTAAAGAAGAGGCGTGATGACCTCTTTTTTTATGGTATAATAAATAAGAGGTATTGATATGGAAATTACGTGTATAAGTATAAATGAACATAATGAATCACTTACGGATAAAAAAATAAATGTTAAGTATTTACTTCCAAAGGAAAAAGCAAATATCAGCGACTTGAAACAATTTATCATCCATGAAAAGGATGTTGTTTTAAAGTCCTCTGATCGTATCAAGGTAAAATGTCCTATTTTTTATGAGTGTGGTGGATGTGATTATCTGCATATGTCTTATGATGCACAATGTCAAATCAAAGTGGACTATGTCAAAACACTTTTTGATCAATATCAACTTAAAACGACTTTTTTACCTATGATAAAAAGTGATTATCCTTACCACTATAGACATAAAGTGGTCGCTTCAGCAACCACGCATAAAAAAAGATTAGCTTTTGGACTTTATCGTGAAAACACAAGACATGTCATACCATTTACCAACTGTTTTATACAAGATAAGGATACCAATGAAGTTATAAAAGAGTTAGAAACGCTTTTAAATCAATTTAAAATTCCAGCTTATGATATAGATAAAAAACAAGGTATCGTAAAGCACGTATTAATTAGAAAGTCGTATACGCATCAATCGATGCTTGTATGTATCGTCACCAACGGTAATTTATTACCAAATGCAAAGAAAATAGCACAGATACTTGTATCAAAGTTTCCTAAGGTTGAGACAGTTGTTCAAAATATACATCAGAAAAAGACGCATCTTGTCTTACTTGATCAAGAAAAAACGATTTATGGTTCAGGATATATACTCGATCAAATAGAAGGTATATCATTTAGACTCTCAGCAAGGTCTTTTTATCAAGTAAACCCCATGCAAATGATGAAGCTTTATCAAAAAGCAATTGAAGCAGCAAATATTAAACCCCATGAAATTGTACTTGATACTTATTCAGGTATAGGCACACTGGCACTTTTAATGGCAAAATATGCAAAAAAAGTCATCGGTGTTGAAGTCAATAAGTTTGCATATTTGGATGCATTAGAAAATAAGAAGTATAACGGGGTGAGTCATGTGGATATTGTACATAGTGATGTACAAGATTATATGATGCAATATCAAGGGCAAATCGATTTATTGATGATGGATCCAACCAGAGAAGGTGCATCTAAAACATTTTTAGAAGCTTTGAAGAAAATCAAACCTAAGCGTATTGTTTATGTGTCATGTGAACCAAAAACACTGGCAAGAGATATTTATATGATTAGAGATCTATATGAGATTAAATCAGTTCAACCAGTCGATATGTTTTCTCAAACAGTCCATGTAGAGTCTATCACGTTGCTTTCATTAAAATAGCACTTGTTATATACTTGACACATACTTGACAGCACTCTATATTTAACCCAACTTAATAAAAATCAGCCATCAGATGACCTTCATAGGTATCCGATGGCTTTTTTTGTCTATGTGTGCAAATTTCGTCCATTGTGGGAACATATTTTTTGATGAAAAATGACCTTTTTTGTCCGAATGGTTGTCTTACGCAACATATTTAATTCAACATGGTAGTAACAACAAAAACTTATTATCGTTCAAAACCGGTGTAATTTCATTGACTGCTTATTTTGTTGTGATATAATATACCTATATGAATGAACGCTCATATAGATAGGAGATTAGTATGGATCAAAAAGATATCATTGAGTTTTGTGAATGTAATGTTCTTCACCCTGAAAAAATAGAAATAGCCCATAAAAATTTGCTTGATAATGAATCTATTTCACTTCTGACTTTGTTCTTCAAAACATTTAGTGATCCCACAAGAATGAAAATCATATTGGCATTAAAAGAAACCGAGTTGTGTGTATGCGATCTGTCTGCTGTGATTAGTGTCAGTCAATCCGCTGTCTCACATCAATTGAAAACCTTAAGAGAGAATCGTTTGGTTAAATACCGAAAAGAGGGAAATGTTGTTTATTACTCGCTTGACGATGACCACGTCCATGTGTTAATTACACAAGCAATGAATCATATCAAACATAAATAGAATGGAGAAAAAACATGAAAGAGATTAAATATAGTTTATCAGAAATAAGCTGTGCGAGTTGTGCAGATAAGATTGAACAAAAGATAAAGAAGTTAAACGGAGTTGAAGAAGGCTATTTAAACTTTGTTACAAAAGAAATCAAGGTACAAGTTGCGGATTCAACTGATACTGCAAGACTATTTGACACGATTAAAAAAATTGTGAAAGATGAAGAGGGTGATGTCGAGGTATGTGAACTAACCCCAAATGTCATTTATGCAATAGATGGTTTAGACTGTGCAAATTGTGCGGCTAAGATTGAAGAAAAATTAAACAAGACCGAAGGAATTTTAGGTGCCAACGTTGATTTTATAGCAAAAAAACTGACACTTCAATTCAAAAATTCGCTAGATCAAAAACGTATAGAAGAAAAGGTTCAAAAAATTATTGATAAAATTGAACCTGGCGTAACGATAGCACAATCAAATGTGAAGAATGAAGATCACGTGGATGAAGAATCATCAATGACGAAAGATTTAATCATCTTCGGTATAGGTATCTTACTATTTACTGGAGGATTATTGATTGCTGAAGGAACGGTTTTTCGTTATGTATTACTTATACTAAGTTATTTCATCATCGGTGGAGAAGTTGTACTGAAGGCAGTCAATAACATATATCGAGGTAAGGTGTTCGATGAAAACTTCTTAATGACGATAGCAACTATGGGTGCATTTGCTATTGGAGAGCATCCTGAAGCAGTTGCAGTTATGATTTTTTATAAGGTCGGTGAATTTTTCCAAGACGTAGCAGTCAATCGATCCAGAAGATCCATAAAAAAATTGATGTCAATCAGACCTGATGTCGCAACGATTAAAAAAGGCAACACTTCTGTGGAAATGCGTGTTGAAGACGTTCAAACTGGAGAGATAATGATCATTAAACCAGGCGAAAGAATTCCGCTTGATGGTGAAGTGTTGTCAGGAGATTCCACAATTGACACAAAAATTCTAACAGGAGAATCTGTGCCTGTAAATGTTACAAAAGGTGAGATGGTACTCTCTGGTTGTATTAATATCAATGGTTTATTGACCGTTAAAGTTACCAAACTCGCAAGCGAATCAACTGTTTCTAAGGTACTTGAAATGGTTGAAAATGCAACCAGCAAAAAAGCACCAACCGAGAATTTTATCACTAAATTTGCACGAGTATATACTCCAATTGTCACTTCGTTGGCTGTTTTGATTGCGGTAATACCACCACTCGTTATACAAGGTGCAACTTTTGAGGAATGGATCTACAGAGCACTTATATTCTTAGTTATTTCGTGTCCATGTGCACTCGTTGTATCGATTCCGCTTGGTTTCTTTGGTGGTATTGGAGCTGCATCAAGAAATGGTATCTTAGTTAAAGGTGGAAACTACCTAGAAGCATTAAATAACATTGAGATTGCAGTTTTTGATAAGACTGGCACATTGACTGAAGGAACTTTTACAGTGACTGAAATTAATACAGCTAATGGTGCAACACAAGAAGAGTTACTCGAAAAAGCAGCGTATGTGGAAAGTTTTTCTAATCATCCTATCGCTGTCTCAGTCGTCAATAAATACAATAAAGAAATAGATCAAAGTTTAATAACTGATGTTGAAGAAATATCTGGACACGGTGTAAAAGCAGCCTATCAAAATGATATCATTGCAATCGGGAATGCTAGATTGATGAAAAGAGAGGGTGTTGAATTCAAGGAATCTATTGCATTGGGTTCGATTATATACATCGCTATCAATGGAAAATATGTTGGAAATATTGTTGTTTCAGATCAGATAAAGCAAGACTCAAAAACTGCTATTAAAATGTTGAAGTCATTAGGCATTAAAAAAACTGTCATGCTAACTGGTGACAAGAAATTAGTTGCTGATGCAGTTGGACAAGAGTTAGATATCGATGAAATTCATAGCGAATTGTTGCCTGAAGATAAGCTCAATATTGTAGAGAAGTTATTACTCCAAAAATCGAGCAGAGGGAAGCTGTTCTTTGTAGGTGATGGTATCAACGATACACCAGTATTAGCGAGAGCTGATATTGGAATTGCTATGGGTGGACTCGGTGCCGATGCAGCCATCGATGTAGCTGATGTCGTGATTATGAATGATGAACCTTCTAAGATAGGTACTGCGGTCTTTGTGGCAAAAAGAACTAGAAAGATTGTATGGCAAAACATATACTTCGCATTAGGAGTTAAACTCTTGTTTCTAGCCTTAGGAGCTGTCGGAATCGCAACTATGTGGGAAGCCGTGATTGCTGATGTCGGGGTGTCATTATTAGCAGTACTAAATGCAATGAGGGTACTCAAATATAACTATAAAATAAATAATTAACTTAACTTATACTAACTTAATAGAGTTTATTCAATATACGGTTATGTTTTTTAACAAGTCTCTAATAAAAACAGCTTCATTAAGCCATAAATTAAGGGTGCTAGAAAATTACATATATATGACACTAGGGTGCTAAAATTTTTACACGATTTGAAGGCTAGGGTGCTAAAGTTGTATTTAACCTCAGAACCTTAGACAGTAGAGTGACGGAGGACTTAAACCCTTTTGAATACTCTTTAGGTGATGTGATAAAATGAGTGTAGTTCGTATTGGCAATTTAGCATACGATCTCATTTGGACTGACTGATATCATTTTATAGATGAATGTACTTAATATCTCTGAATCAAGTTCATCGATGACTAAATTCTTTTTACCTAAAATCTCACCTATTTTATCCATACGTTTTTTGGTATCATAATTTTTTACGTGTTCAAGTTCAAGCTTGTTAATCTCTGCTGTTAGAACTTTAAGTCGATCCGAGTATTCTCTATACTTGGCATTAAATATTGATTCTGGAATATCTGGTTTTTTTACCTTTGTATCAATTAGATTGGATAATGCTATTTCGTTTTCGTCTCTTTCTAGTGTTAACCTTTCAATTATACCTTGGACATCGTCGACTTTGATGGTGGATTTAATTACCCTTTGAATGGTTGACATGATATCTAGATCTTTTAAGAAGACTTTGTATTTACGTCAATAAAGTGGATATAAAGAGAAAGCATCCTCGGGACATGATACAATATTATCGACAGTTAGATTAGATATAATGTGTACACTGAATTAAACAACTAAAATAAGAAAGGTAAAACATATGAAAAAGTATGAAGCAGTTATTCAAGGTATGACATGTGATGCCTGTGAAATCCATGTAGAAAAAGCTTTAGGGTCTATAGAAGTTAAAATCATTGATGTTGATTATAAAACAGGAGTTGCTCAATTTGTCTCAACTGAAAGCATTTCTTTTAAAGATGTTGAATTGGCATTGAGTAAAACACCATATTATTTGAAATCTGTACATGAAGAGAATCATATAGCACAAGACAGCACATCCAATAAAAAAGATTTTGATTTAATTATTATTGGATCAGGCAGTGCTGCTTTTTCTGCAGCAATTAAGGCTAAAGAATATGGTAAGACGGTAGCAATTATAGAACGGGATACGATTGGAGGCACATGTGTTAACGTTGGATGTGTGCCATCAAAAACCATGATTCGTGCAGGTTATATAAATCAATTTTCAAAGAGCCACAATTTTCAAGGATTAAATATATCATCAAACGAGGTAAATTTTGAACAACTGATTGACCAAAAGAATCATTTAGTTGACCAGTTAAGACAAAAAAAATATATAAACTTACTAGATGTTTATCAAATTGAACTTATTAAAGGACACGCAAGATTTATCAATAGTAGTCAAATTTCAGTCAATAACAACGTTTATACTGCAGATAAATACTTGATTGCGACAGGTTCTAAGCCTGTGATTCCCAATATAAAGGGGTTAGATCAGGTTAATTATTTGACCAGTACTACATTACTAGAATTAAAAAAAACACCTAAAAGTATTGTTATTATCGGATCTGGATATATTGCACTAGAACTCGGGCAAATGTTAAAAAATTTGGGATCAAAAGTTACTTTTTTAAGAAGAAGTCATTATTTATTAAAAGAGTATGATTCAGAAATATCGATTAAAATGGAGGAAATACTAAAGACTGATGGTATTGAATTGATCAATGATATTTCTTATGACAAAGTTGAAAAGAACCAGGATTTGATTCAGATTCATTTCACAAAAAACAACGAGAAAACATATTTAGAAAGTGAAGCACTACTCGTTGCAGCCGGACGTACTCCTAGTACAGAAGATTTGAATCTTGATTTAGCTGGAGTTAAACTTGGTGATACAAACGAGATATTAATTAACGATTTCGGTGTAACTAGCAATGAAAATATTTATGCAGCTGGTGATGTCACTGGTGGTCCTATGTTTGTATACGTTGCAGCTTATCAAGGTGGAGTAGTTATGGATAACGCATTTGGTAATGTTAAAAAGACGATAGATTTGAGATATGTGCCGAGTGTTATATTCACGACACCCTCAATCGCATCTGTTGGCTACACTGAACATGAAGCAAACAGGCTAGGATACTCAACAGTTTCACGAACAATTGATTTAGAAATGGTGCCAAGAGCACTCGTCAATCATGACACTAGGGGTCTTTTCAAAATTGTTGTTGATCAAGCAACTAACAAAATTATAGGTGTACATATTTTGGCTGAGGATGCTGGTGAGATCATTTACTCAGCCACATTGGCCATCAAATTCGGATTAACGATTCAAGATTTAAAAGATACGATGGTTCCATATCTAACCATGTCAGAAGGACTTAAGTTAGCAATCCTCTCGCTTGAAAAAGATGTTTCTCATTTATCTTGTTGTGCAGTTTAATCATTAATTAGGCAGAACTGAATTGGTATATATAAGACTTATTCAATAGTTGCTTTCGATTATCCTCTTGGTAAAGCTATAATTTTAGGGTGCTAAATTGTTTTAACATCGATTACCTTAAACAGTTAAGTAAAGGGGATTTATACCCTACAAATCAATCTTTTGATGTAGAAATCAACGATGGTACCTTGATCTAATAATTTAATTGTAAAAATCAAAAAATATGTTTCTTTGGTATTATAGACGGTTTTCAACCATGTAAGGGGAAACATATTTTAGCCGTTTTTGATGTTACTTCAATACACACAAGGTTGATTTTGCAAGCAATTTGGTTTTTTCAACGCATGTAGAGTCTATCACGTTGCTTTCATTAAAATAGCACTAGTTATATACTTGACACATACTTGACAACACTACATTTTTAACTCAAATTAATAAAAATTAGCCATCAGATGACCTTCATAGGTATCCGATGGCTTTTTTTGTCTATATGTGCAAATGAACTGGTACCAAAAAGTTGTACTTTGTCACATTCGAAGTACTATTATTTATTCATAATTCGTTCACATTATTATTGTATATTGATTATGAGGTATTCAACATGAAAGTAAAAAAAATACGTAAAAGGTTTTTTCTAATTGTACTTATTTTATCCGTTTCAATATTCTTGCAAGGACTTAATCAAAATATAAAAGTCAATCAGTTAATAAGAGATTTTAAAGAACGAGGTATAGAGGGAGAGACAGTAACCATCTATTTTGATAATGGGATGGAAGAAATAAGAATGTATCACCCAGTCGAAAGAATCAATGAATATGAGAAAGCGGATACACGTAGCCTTTTTTATACAACTAAAGATGAACCATTTATTGGGAAAAAAAGGGATATATTTGTGACTCAGGAATCACCTTTTCCAAACATATTCGGTTTTCATCAATTGATGAGTTTTTTTGTTGGAGGACACGCTGCACTGAATAATGGTAACAATCAATTCATTGAAGCTGTAGGCTTCCCAAAAGATGATGAAAGTATCTTTGATATAATCATAGACCCTTCAGATGGTACACATGATTATTCAGTTGGTGTAAGACAATCTTCTACTAATTATTGGATGTTGCCATATTTTAGAGGAGAAAACGACTTGTCATATCCTTATTATGGTTCTTATTACAGAGAAAAATTCGTAGTATTAAGAGTAAAAAATATAGATGAAGAAAAACTGGATCAAACTATGTCATATGCCAATGAACATTTAGAAAATCGTTCATTATATAATTTCCTTTTCATTATGGACACAAAAAACAAATTCTACTGTACTGATTTTATAAGTCGTTCATACAGATATGGGTTAAGTAAGAATATTTCAGATAAAAACTATCCAAAAACCCTAAATGATAATGGTTTTGTAACAACTGTTAATGATCTTATCTTATCAAAGGATACATATATTACTGCTTATGTAGAAAACACAGATGGAATTAGACACATCTACTATTTAGAAGATGAAGGATTGACATCTAATGAATAGTTTGATATAGTATAGATGACACCCCACCACGGGAGGGGTAAAAAAAAGGAGGAATTACTTATGGCAACGCTAATTTATAGAATCGGAGATATCCATTGCATCGGATGCATCAATCGCATTACTTCAGCTTTAAAATCAGCGGGAGCAATCAATGTTGATATTAATTTTTCAACACATATTGCAAAAGTATTGACTGAAGAGGAAAAACCCAATTCAAATATGTATCTTGAGGCAATTGTTCAAACAGGATATCAAGTCGAATACTTAACGACCATCGAAGAGGAATAATAAAATGTCGAGTAATATTAAATATCGAGTGAATGGTATGACTTGTGCTTCGTGTGTCAACCATGTTGAAAAAGCATTAAGAATAGTTGAAGGTATCATTGATGTTTCTGTGAATTTAGCAACTGAAACTGCAACAATTCAATTTGATGATAACAGTTTTAGTTCAAATCTTGCAATGAATGCTGTTAAGGGGATAGGATATGAACTCATTACTATCGAAAACAATCATAAGACTGTGACTGCCAAAGTTGATGGAATGAGTTGTGCAACATGCGCAAACAATATTGATAATACACTGTTGAAGATGGATGGGATTATTGATGCTCATGTTAATCTCGCTACGGAGAAAGTTACCATTCAATATGACGATAGCGTCATTCGTTTTAGTGATATCAAACACCGCATCCAAAGCATTGGATATAAGATTAGTCTCGAAGTAACAAATGATGAATCGGTTGATCCTGATACACTCAAGATGAATTCCGCTAAAAAAAGAGTTCAATTGAGTTCAACAATAACTATTTTGATGATGTCACTCATGCTGATTCACATGTTTGTTGTTGAAATTCCATTATACACTTGGATCATTGCCATACTGGGTTTCCCAGTCATATTTATCATTGGCCGTCACGTGCACAGAGGAAGTTATTACTCTCTTAAATCATTGAAACCGAATATGGATGTCCTTGTGTCACTCGGATCTATTCCACCCTATCTCATCGGTCTCACAGGATTGTTTTTCCCAATCACAACATTTATCGAAATGGCAACAACAATTATGACATTTCACTTGATTGGAAAATTCCTGGAAAGTAAGGCTAAAGGAAAAGCATCCCAAGCCATCAAAAAATTAATGGAACTAGGTGCGAAAACTGCACGCATTTTAGTCGATGGCAATGAGATCGAAGTTTTAACGAATGAACTCAGTGTTAAAGATATCATGATTATTAGACCAGGCGAAAAAATACCAACAGACGGAATGATTATTGAAGGTAAAAGTTTAATTGATGAATCGATTGCAACAGGTGAATCGATGCCGGTCAAAAAGCATGTGGGTGACAATGTAATCGGAGCAACCATTAATAAAGATGGCTTGCTCAAAGTAGAAGTTACTAAAGTTGGTAAAGAAACATTCTTATCTCAAGTTATTGAGATGGTTGAAGCTTGTCAGGGGTCCAAAGTGCCTATACAAGAATTTGCAGACAGAATTACATCCTACTTTGTGCCAGCAATTATGGTTTTAACAGTACTCACGTTCAGTTCTTTTTTAATTTTTCAAAATTTCCATCTGAGTATCTTAGAGTATATGGAACCTATCTTACCTTGGATTAACACAGATCAAACTCCATTAACTTTAGCATTTATTACAGCAACAGCAGTATTAGTTATCGCATGTCCATGTGCGCTTGGATTGGGAACACCTACAGCATTAATGGTGGGTAGTGGTGTTGGTGCAGAAAAAGGTATTCTGATTCGCAACGGTGAAGCAGTTCAAACACTTAAGGATATCAAAGCCATTGCTTTTGATAAAACTGGCACGTTAACATATGGGAAACCCGTAGTGACTGACAAGCATGCTATAGGTATAAGTGAACATCAAATGATGCATGTCGCTGGATCACTTGAAACAGGATCAGAGCATCCATTAGCAATGGCAATTATCGAAGATGTAAAAAATAATAATCAAAAGCTATTAAACCCAAGAGATTTTGAAGCCATATCTGGCATGGGTATAAAAGGTATTCTAGACAATAAGACATATTATTTTGGTAACAGAAAACTAATCAAATCGATTGGTCATTCTTATGATGGATTAGAATCAATGATGCAACAACTTGAAAATGAAGCTAAAACGGTGATGATTCTAGCAGATGATATAGAGATACTTGGTATCATTGCTGTTGCAGATGCATTAAAACCTGATGCAGTACATGTTATTCGGGCAATCGAAAACCTTGGTATAACGACAGCTATGATTACTGGAGACAATTCAAGAACTGCTCAAGCAATCGCAAAAAAAGCTGGTATAACCAGAATCATCTCTGATGTTTTACCTGAAGGAAAAGTAAACGAAATATCAAAACTCCAAAGCGAATTTGGATTAGTCGCAATGGTCGGTGATGGTATTAATGATGCACCAGCGCTTAAGCAAGCTAATGTAGGTATTGCAATTGGAACCGGTACAGATATTGCAAAAGAAGCAGCTGATGTCACTTTAGTATCTGGTCAGTTGCATACATTACTCACATCAATTCAATTATCAAAGGCCATCTTTATTAAAATCAAACAAAACTACTTCTGGGCGTGGTTTTATAATGCGATTGCAATCCCATTTGCGATGTTAGGTTTATTACATCCTATGATTGGTGCTGCTGCAATGTCAATTAGTTCTCTTAATGTAATCTATAATTCATTGAGATTAAAAAAACAGTCATTCTTAAAGGTTGATAAGGAGTTAGTCCATGCACACTCATCATAATACAAAACATCAACATCATCAGTATATGATCATGATTCACGTCTTTTTGATGGTCTTGTTTCTTGCGATAGGAAGCCAGAGTAGCGCCCCCTATTCAAGAGTAGCAATTGATTTTGGTAGCATTCAAATCTATTGGTATGCAATTTTCATTTTGACAGGAGTAGTTATAGCGGCATATTATAGTCAGAATGAACTCAATCGTTTAAATTATCCTAAGGATATTATCTATGACGGTCTCTTAATTGGGTTACCTTTAGCACTTTTAGGAGCTAGACTTTATTATGTGCTCTTTGATCCAATTCCACATTATAAGACTTTTCTGGACATAATGAATATCTCAAAAGGTGGATTAGCAATTCATGGAGCAATCATTACCACTCTAGTTTTTGTCCCTATTTTTTGTAAGATCAAAAAAATTAAATTATTGCCACTTATAGATACGTTGATGATAGGATTTCTCATTGGACAAATCGTTGGTAGATTTGGAAATTTCATGAACCATGAAGCCTACGGACCAGCAATTCAATCAGCCTGGGTTATTGACATATTGCCTAAATTCATTGTTGAACAAATGACTCTAGGTAGTGTTGTTCATCATCCTACCTTTTTATATGAAGGTTTATGGAACCTATCTATGCTTGTCACACTGATCATTTTAAAGAAGAAACGTTTGCTCAAAGTAGGTGAAAATCTTGGACTTTATTTGATATGGTACGGTTTAGGTAGAGGAATAATCATTGAGCCGATGAGAGTCAATGGTGCATATGGAGATGCACTGATGATTATGGATATTCCGGTAAACATAATAATGTCACTCGTTTTTGTTGCTCTAGGTGTAGTGTATTTGTTTTTTAGCAGACTAAAGATGAAAAATCTTCCCTATCAAGTAGATTTAGTCAATGTAACATCATAACAATCAATAACGAAATGCCAGAGATCAAAATTATTCTCTGGCATTTTTATATAGAGAAAAGCGAGTTTAGTCAACTCGCTTTTGTGTAATAAATTTAGATTTTTAGCAATCGAGCGTTAATAGCTACAATGACTGTACTTAGTGACATTAATACTGCTCCAACTGCAGGACTCAATAGAATACCAATAGAACTTAATACACCAGCAGCTAAAGGAATAGCTATAATATTATATCCTGTTGCCCATATGAGGTTTTGAATCATTTTTTTATAGGTTGACTTAGAAAGCTTTATGATATTTACGACGTCCATTGGGTTACTCTTAACGAGTATGACATCTGCAGTTTCAATCGCTACATCTGTACCTGCACCAATTGCAATACCAAGGTGTGCTTTAGCTAGTGCTGGTGCATCATTGATGCCATCACCAGTCATTGCTACAAGACGCCCTTCTTTTGTAAGTGATTCAATCTTATCTGATTTTTGATCAGGTAAAACCTCTGCAAATACATGTTGAATACCAATCTTTTTAGCAACTTCATCAGCAACTTTTTGATTATCTCCTGTCAGCATATATGAATCAATGCCCATATCTTTCAGTGTTTCAATAGCCTCTTTTGAGGTTTCTCTAATCATATCGTTTAAAGCAATATAACCCATCAATTGTTTATCTTTGAGTACAAAAACGACCGTGTTACCTTGGGAAGCTAATGCTTCATAAGACGTTTGATCAAAGGAGATATCGAGTGTTTTGATATATCCAGGACTCACAATTTCAATGGTTGATTGATCAATGACACCGACAAGCCCCTTTCCTGGGATTGCTTTAATATCTTTAGCTTTAAGTAGTTGAACTTTTTTATCTTTAGCGGCACTTACGATTGCTTTTGCAATAGGATGCTCAGATTCATTCTCGATGGCATAAGCTAATGATAGAAGCTCGTTTTCACTCAAACTAAGGCTATCAATTTTTGAGATGCCAAATTCACCTTTAGTTAGTGTGCCTGTTTTATCAAATACAACTGTGTTGATCTTGCGTGCATTCTCGAAATTGGCTCGATTTCGAATGAGTAACCCATGCTTTGCACCAATGCTTGATGAAACAGCAGTAACGAGTGGTGTAGCTAATCCAAGTGCATGAGGGCATGAAATGATGACAACAGTAACTGCTCTTTCCATAGCAAATCCAACATCTTTACCCAGTAACATCCATATAACAAATGTAGATATTCCACCAAGTAATGCAACATAGAATAAGTATTTTGCCGCAATATCTGCTATTCTTTGAGTTTTTGAACGTGTCTTTTGAGCATCCCTGACGAGTTTAATGACTTGTGAGAGGAATGTTTCATCACCTATACGAGTCACCTCATACTTTAGTGAACCTTCAGCGTTAATTGAACCACCTATTAATTCGTCGCCAGGTGATTTATCTACAGGAACTGACTCACCAGTTAACATGGATTCATTGACTGATGACTTTCCCTCGATAACTTTACCATCAATCGGAACTTTTTCTCCAGGTCTCACTAATAGAAACATACCAACTTTAACGTTATTGACTGGAATATCTTTAATATGCCCTTCTTGGTCTATTAGGTGTGCCTCTTCTGGCATCAGTTTTAACAGCTCTTCCAACGCTCTTGATGCACCTAATACAGACTTCATTTCAATCCAGTGACCGAGTAGCATGATTGAGATGAGTGTAGATAACTCCCAGAAAAAGTCTTGACCGGTTTGGAATATGACGGTAAATGCACTATAGATATATGCGACGACAATAGCAAGGCCAATGAGAGACATCATGGCTGGTGCTTTCTGTTTCATTTCTTCAAATGTACCCTTGAAAAATGGGGATCCTCCATAAATAAATAACACTGTACTGAGTATCAAAAGAATGTATAAGTCTCCAGTAAATCTTAGATTTAAATCAAGGAATTCTTGAATCATAGGTGATAGCGTTAAAATTGGAATTAATAATATAAGTGAAATTAAAAATCTTCTTTTAAAATCTTTAACCATCATAGCATGATGGTCGTGGTGATTATCATGATTTTGATGTTCAGTATGCTTTTGACCATCTTCGTGATGGTGATGATGAATTTCTTCATGGTGGTGATTATGTGCATCTTGTGTTTCATGATTCATGCCTACTTTGTTGTGATCGATATGCTCATCCTTATCTACTTTGTGATGATGATGATTGTGTTCATGTTTGTCCATAATTTGCCTCCTTTAGGCTAGTTTAAGTGTTGTAAGACATGTATTTGATGTAGTAAAAGTTGAAACTTCGTCAGTTGCAGTTAAATTCCCATATGATACGGTGACTTGAAAACGTTTATTTTCAGGTAACCAAATACCAGCAAATCCATTTGAACTGCTTATAATCGTTCTTTCAATGATGACAGTATTTGTTTGAGAATCAACAATCTTTACCTCAAACGATTTGTTTTTTAACTCTCCTCGACAGGTGACTAAATTATGATTAGCACAAGGATGTGTTTGATTGACATAAGGCGCAAATGAGAGATAAAATTGTCCATTGGGTAGTTCTAGTTCCACTTGCTGTTGAGAATCACCTAGAAGCAATTTTGTTCCAGTAATCGCTGCACTAAAATTTGTAGGTTCATTCAAATCATTCTCTAAATAGGCTACTATTTCTTTTACCGTCATACCCTCTAGATCATATTTTGCCAAGAAATCATTTCGATTTGGTGAATTTGCGGCTACAAAAGCAATAAGTCCAATAAATGCTATAAATATGGAAAAACTGATTAGTAATTTCTTTTTCATCATAGACCTCACCTCAAGTATTTCACTAAAATTTCAGTGATTTCATCAATTTTTTCTTTACCTTTTTGTTCGAAAATAGCTTCTGTAACGCATGTACTAATATGATCGTTTAATATTAATGCATTAGCATTTTGAAGCATAGCAATAACTGATAGTATCTGTTTTGAGATATCTACACAGTATCTTCCTTCTTCATACATTTTTAGTATGCCTTCCACTTGACCTCGCCCGGTTTTTAATAACTGTTTAATTTTTTCCTCATTCAAATGTCTTGTGTTGTGTTGATGCAACTGATTCATAGTTTCCTCCTTTAACCCCACCACGGGAGGGGTATACAAGTACATTATATCATGGTAATATAAAAATGCAATAATATTTTTACATTCATTTTATATTCATAATTGTTTGGTATTATATAGTCGAGGTGAATAAGATGAATAAAAAACAAGGTATCTTTTTAGGAATCTTTATTGCATTATTGGTTATAGTTGCTATCGCATTCTGGTATTTTTCACCACAGTGGGCAGACAATAGTGATTATCCATATTATGGTCATATGGTGGGAGGTTGGGGTATGCCATTTGGTATGTTAGCTATGGGTATATTTTGGATTGGTGTGATTTACTTCGCATTAAATGGTTTTAGTTATCGCAGTGAATGCAGACACGATCAAGCAATTGAGGTATTAAAATCACGACTTGCAAAAGGTGAGATTACAATTGATGAATATGAAAAACTAATAGAAAAATTGAGGGATAAATAATATGAGAAAAGGTTTGATTGCTTTCGGACTAACCATCACAGTTGCATTTTTAGGCATGTTATCAATGGGGGCTGTAAATGCATATTCACGCGATAATGGTAATGATATTCTTGAGTTAAATTTAAGCCAACATGGCATGATGGGATCAAATTACAGTCTTTATAGTTTTGAAAGAATATATCTTCATCTATCTACTGATAATCAAGAAAAATTAGATTCTGGTTTTGCTAATGAGTTAATAACCACAGATATTCAACAAAAAACTGTTGTAGAGGTTGTTGAAATCATTGAGCAGATTAAATCGGATATCATAGATGATGTTCAGATTGAGTATTCTACCCAACGATTTGGCATGATGGGCGGTAACATGATGGGGTATGGTGGAAATGATCCATATGCAAATTGTGGTTACCAGAATAATGCTAGTACTTATGAATGGTTGTATATTCATTCGAGTGATGCCCAAAGAGATAGTTTGGACTTATCATTTGCGGAAGCTATTATGAATTTGGATTTGTCAAATCTATCAGTTCAAGAACTAGTTGAAAGCATAAATGAAATTAAGACAAATTTAGTTAATCAACTATCAAATCTGGTTCAGCCGAATGAATAAAGAAGTTGTGGGTGGGTAAACATACTCACCCATATTTTTGTTGTTGTATAATATTCACATAGGAAGTGATTTGAATGAAAACATTAATTGTTGAAGATTATCCGAAGATCAATCAGTTATTAGCGATGTATGCGCGTAATGATGGACATGAAGTCAAACAAGTATATAACGGTGAGGAAGCACTTGCAGCAGTTCATCATGAAAAGTTTGATATTATTCTCTTAGATTTAATGCTTCCTGGAATACAAGGAGAAGAACTAATCAAACAAATACGCAAAGTGTCAGATGTTTATATTGTTGTATTATCAGCAAAAATTGATATCAAAGATCGTGTCGATGTCATCACACTTGGAGCTGATGATTACATGATTAAACCTTTTTCAATTGAGGAGGTGATGGCTAAACTCAAAAATGTAGAAAAAAGACTTGTTGTTAATCATCCAATCTTCTACACATTTAATCATTCACATCTAAAAGTTCTACCATTAAGCAGAGAGGTCTTAGTGAACAATCAATTAATCAATTTAACACAGTATGAGTATGATGTCTTATGGCATTTGCTTTCACATCCTAACGTTGTCTTTTCTAGAGACATGATTATCGAACAATGTTTTTTGGATAGTGATGCTTATGACCGTGTAATTGACGTTTTCATAAAAAACATTAGAAAAAAAATAGATCTCACTTCCGAACTATCATATATAAAAACGCATTATGGTATTGGATATCAGTTTGTGGGGGTAAAGGATGAATAGTATAAAGAACCTCCTTGTTTCACAAATCTTTAAATCCGTTCTCATCATTTTTTTATCAACCATTTTTATCTTGAATATTGCCTTTTATTTATTTTCAAATAACCAATATCAAAAAGAAATTGCAAGACAGTACGATGCACTATATAATATGACTGCTCATCTATCTACTGAAGAGTACTTCGGAACTTTAATCATATATTTGGAGCACTATACACATAATAATGATGTAACAATTCATTTCAAAAACATTACAGAGCAAACCATTTTCTCTAATGATATTGATGCGAAATTGCAAAACTATGAAGCTGTATATTATGATGACATTCTTCTTGGATATATCGCTGTCAACTTTGAGTCTTCTAAATTAAGTAAAGATATTCTTTATGGATTCATTGGATTAAATTTAACCTCCATTATATTGTTTGCTTTTGGTATGTATATTTTATATAAGTTTCTGAGGAATGAAAATACTAAGTTAAGGCTGGATTTAAACCATATTGAGACAGAAAGTTCGGTTTTCTCATACAAAGAAATAAAGCAATTGCACGTTCAACTAATGAATAGTCAAATTCAAAGAGAAAAACAAAGATCCGTTTATGAGTCTCATATCAAGAGTATTGCGCACGATATCAAAACACCCCTATCAGTTATCCGAATATATGCTGATTCATTAGTTAATGAAAAACTTAATCCAACTAAAGAAGTATTTTTGGACATTCAAGTAGAAACAGTTAAAATAATGAACCTAATTCCTAAGTTTATCGAACTTGACTATGTTGAACTACCATATATTCAGGATGTTTCTCTATTTATTAACAGATATGCAAATAAGTACAAAGAAATATTTGAAAGTAAACAAATTACTATAACGCTCGAACTAGAGTGGTTATCAATTAATATTTCTGATAAAGATCTAGAGCGTTTAATTGAACATCTATTATTCAATGCTTTTTATTATTCGAATCCTCAATCAAATATCTCAATCTCTGTTCATAATAAAAACAGAAAATTGGTTGTTGAAGATGAAGGGATTGGAATGACCAATGAAACAATACTAAATATCTTAAAAGGACCTTATCGTTCAGTAGAAGCAATGAAATTAAACGAAAAAGGTAGTGGTTTGGGTTTACAGTTCGTAAAAGATATTGTTCAAAGATTAGGAGCAAATTTACAAATTGATAGTGTTGTTGGACATGGAAGCAAGATAACAATTCAATTTCCTCAATAAAAAGTAGAAATTCATCGAAGTATAAATCAAATGAGTGTAAGCAAATGAATATGTTTCTCATCATTAATGTTAGTTATATTATATAATATGTTCCCACACCAGAAAAAGTCTGGAATTGGGGAACATAAAATGGCTAAAAATATGTTTCCGACATACACGAACCGACAAATTTTCGAGCAATCAGATATACTCCACGCACGTTGAGAGTGTCGTATTGCTTTCATTAAAAATGGCGTAACTAAGACATTAATATTACTGTACATGAAGATGGTATCAATTCAAAATATTTAAAACTACTTGAAAAAGAGGGTCTCATTGTTTCTGAACAATTAGGCAAAGAAGTTATCTATAATAATGTTCAGTTGCTCAATCTTATTAAGGAATAAAAAACCGGATCATAAGTTCGTCCGGTTTGTTTTATTATTATTTAAGAGAAATTGCAATACCAAGTGCTTCAGGACCTGTGTGAATGGCTAAAGCTGGTGTGATATTTGATACATCTACACTTGTTGTATGAGGTAAACTCTCTTTAATATCTTTAATAAGTGTATCCAAATCAAGAATTGTATTGCTATTAAGAAGTGTAATATCATAGCTTTCACTTTGGTCAGCAAAAATCTTTACTTGTTCAATGAGCTGTTTTACAGCCCTTTGGTAGCCACGTTCTTTTTTAACGGTATAATAGATACCATTTTCATTACACGTAATGACTGGTTTTATCTTTAAAAGCTCTGCAACGGTTGCAGCAACCAGTCCAATACGCCCACCTTTTTTAAGATAAGTGAGCTTTTCAACAGTGAAGAAAACTTTCTTTAAGGACAATCTTTCATTAATTGCTTTAACTACCTCATTGAAACTCATATTCTTTTCAATGAGTTCTAAAGCTTCAACGGAACTATAGCCACTACCCATACTAATATTTTTTGTGTCAATAACTTCAATTGTTAAACCTTCATAGGTTTCTGTGATTTGTTTGACGATATTCATTGTACCACTTAAACCTTTTGAAATAGGTATGCAGATGACATGTGTATATCCATGTTTTTTGATCTCATCTAATGTATCTAATATGTCTTTAGGACTAGGTAAAGAAGTAGTTACTTGATGATCATCTAATTTTGATAGAACCTCTTTTAATGTGATGTCTTTCTTATCAACAAATTCCTTTCCATCTATGATGATTCTAAGTGGTAAAATAAAAAGTGGGGAACCTTTTTTGATGTGATTTAAATCAGAGCCTGAATCGGCGAGTACTGCGATTTTTTCGTTCATTTCTTTTCTCCTTTATGAGTTGAAAGATGCTTCATAAGATATTTTGACATCATCATCGATGCAAATGCGACTGTTGCTGTTTTAAGCGGTAATAAATTCATATCAACAGGTGTTTCAAAGTATTTAATACTTTCTTCTTGTCTAAACTCTTGGATTGATGCCTTAAGTGCGTTTTCAAGAAAGCTAATGAAGTGATTATAAGCTTCAACTTTACCTAAGACAGAAGTAAGATGCTTGATACCTTGGCTCACATCATTTAAATTGCTGACCTGTTTTAAAACTGTAATGGTGATAATAAATGCGATATGGTTTTTACTATATCTTTTTTTGTCTGGTGCAGGCATTATTTGATTTTTAACATAGTTATTTATCATAGAAGATGTGAGTACTTTGTCATGTGCTTCGTTATGATTAATAAAGACAACACCTACATGATCATTGACATATTCTAAGACTTGATCGAGATATAAAGATAGGTTGGGGAGTTCGTCCCATCTAGGTAAATGTATGGTTTCTATTTTCTTTATCCAATCTTCGATATGTGTGTTCATAATTACCTCCATCTAGTTTACAATACTAGATTATCACGTTTTAATAATTTGTCAATCCATATAGCAAAAAAAAGTTCCTATGAGGAGTCATAAGAACCTTTACTTAAATCGATTTATTTTTTAGGTGCTGTTTTTTCTTCTTTGGCAAATTCAGCAGCCATCATAATGGATGAAGCTAAGTCAGTAAGATTTGTTGGTACAACAAGCTTGACAGCTTGACCATTAGCTACTTGTGCAAGTGCTTCATAAGATTTAAGTGTTAAGACGTTTTGATCAGCTGCAGCTTCTTTAATGAGCTTAATACCAAGTGCTTCAGCTTCTTTAATTTTGTAAATTGCAGCAGCTTCACCTTCAGCTTGAAGGATTTTTTCTTTTTTGTTTGCTTCAGCTCTTAGAAGTAATGCTTCAGCATCCCCTTCAGCTCTCAAAATCTCAGCACGTTTTTCACCTTCTGCAATCAAAATGGTTTGACGTTTTTCACGTTCTGCACGCATTTGCTTTTCCATGGATTCACGGATATCTTTAGGTGGTACGATGTTTTTAACTTCCACACGGTTGACTTTAATCCCCCATGCATCAGTTGCTTCATCAAGAATTTCTCTCATCTTTGTATTGATCAGATCACGTGATGTAAGTGTTTGGTCTAAATCTAGATCACCGATGATGTTACGAAGTGTGGTTGCTGAAATGTTTTCAATTGCAAGCATTGGGTTTTCAGTACCATAAGTGAATAGTTTTGAGTCTGTAATTTGGAAGAAAACGACGGTATCAATTTGCATTGTAACGTTATCTTTTGTAATAACTGGTTGTGGATCGAAATCCTTAACAATCTCTTTATGTGATACAGTTCTTACAACACGATCAAAGATTGGAATAATGAAGTGAATACCTACACCAAGTGTTTTATGGTATGCACCAAGTCTTTCTACAACGACAGTCTTTGTCTGAGTGACAAGTCTAAAACTTAATGCGAAGATCACAAATGCAATAATAATACCAACAATAATTGCTGTGACTCCAGCCGCTGAAACTAATACAGGTGTTAATAAGAATTTCATAATATACCTCTTTTCTTTTTATGTTAATTTTTCAACAATCAATTTCGCACCTTCAATGTCAAGAATTCTAACTTTTTCATTGAGAGATATGGTTTCTTTTGAAATGGCTGACCATTCCATATAGCGTACTTTGACACGACCTATGGTATCAGGTGTAATTTCTTTAATACATATGCCTTCTGTGCCAATCAGTGCTTCTGAATTCGTTTTGATTTCATTGGTTTTCATGTATTTTTTTACGACAGGTCTTGTAAAAAGCAGAAGTGCAAAAGCAATAATAATAAACACGATTACTTGCCATATCAAATGTGCACCAGCAAGGGCTAAAACAAAGGATGGTAATGCAGCAAGTGCAAACCAAATACTAATCATATCTGAAGTGACAAGCTCAGCAAATAAAGCCACGACAAATAATCCCAGCCAAAACCAAATCATATAATCTTGCATGTTAGACTGCCTCCTTTAAATCAACAATGAGTACTTGATGCGATGGATCCCAATCAGATTTAAACTTATGTGTACCCTTATCGAAATCAATCCCAGCAAATTCACTGATTTCTTCCATAAAAGCTTTGTTTGTGACACGACTGTATGAAGCTCGAACTGTTATCTTATATTTGTTTTTATCCGGGATATCATGTCTTTGTGCATCAGCCTTTGATAGTGGTTTGATGATAATCAGTTTTTTTTCTTTTTCAATACCTAGCATAACGCTATATGCGTTCTCAAAGTATAAGGATGCTGGTTTATTTAATGTGATGTTACCAGCAGCCAGTGTAACGACGCAATCCTTGGGCTTTTCATTAAACCAAGTAATGTTCATAGTATCACTCCTTACACTTACATTATACACCGAATTATGAAAAATACAATAGATATTACAAAAAATTATTTTATATTACAAAATCACATAATTGATAATTTCTATACCGTATGGATGTGCATATTCATTGAGCAGTTCTATATGGATATCATCTTTTAATAATGAGAGATGTAACTCTTTGATATCTTTCTTAAAATCCTTTTCAGCATCAAGCGTGATATAACAAAATGCTTTTGGGTCTTTGATGATGTAATCTATTTTGAAGGTAATAACTTTAGACTCTTGATCTTCTAAGCTTTCTTCCCATGTTTTTTTACCTAAAAAGATGGTTTCTACTGTACGATCAATGAGAGGTATGATCATAAATATACCAGGACCTTTTAATATTTTAGAAAATCTACCCAATCTTTCTACAATAGAGACTTCGTGTTCTCTAATGATTTTTATATTGGGCATAATGACTAAAAGCGTTAAACCTGCCAATATAAAAATAGCTATAATAATATCTTCAAACATGATATATCTTGTATATTCAGTATGTAGCATTTGATTGATACTGAATATAGCTTCCTTTCT